>NZ_CAMLHX010000010.1 GCF_946479965.1 uncultured Mucilaginibacter sp.
ACCTTAAAGCCTATCATGATCTGCAGCGGAGCGGTTATTCGCCTGCCTACTACAATCAGAACATGTTTACCTTTTACCTTGATCCGCAGTACCTCAAGATAATTAATACCAACCCTGAACTTTACCAGGATATCTCTATCAAGCAATTTGTTTATGATCCGCCTGATATTGACCGTACGCAGGTTTCAACAGACGAGGTGGCGCTATCGGGCGCCTTGTCAGATTACAAGTTGTATTTTAAATCGTCAAAGAGCTATTTGCGGGCCGAGGCCAATCGCAGGTTTGCACCTGCCGGCGGCATTATAGTACTGGTTTATTTCTTTTTTGTGTTGATTGGCTGGCTCATTTACCGCAACCTTAACGTTAACCTTAAACTGTTTAAGCTCCAGTACGATTTTATAAACAACTTTACCCACGAGTTTAAAACACCCGTGAGCGTAATAAAAATAGCGGGCTCAAACCTGCGGGGCGACAGTGAACTTACTGAGCGGCAGCGCCGCCATTACGGCAAAATTTTGGATGAGGAGGCGGACAAGCTGAACGAGCTGATGAATAAGCTGCTGTCATTCACTCAGCTGGAAAATAAATCCATCAAAATAAAAAAGGATAAGATAAACATAGCCGATTTTGTAAAAGGCTATATTGATACCTTTACCATTAAATACCCCGACTTTAAGCTGGATTACAAAATAAAAAATGTGGTGTATTTTGAAGCCGACGCGGTTTTACTGGGAAGTATTTTTCAAAACCTGATGGAGAACGCCTACAAGTACTCGCATCCTGAAAAAAGAACGCTTTTTATAAATGTAAGCGCCGAAAAGCGTAATATTATATTTTCGTTTATTGACAATGGGATAGGTATCCCAAAAAGTGAATTAAACAATATCTTTAGAAAATTTTATAGATTAGAGAACCAATATAACAAAAACGGAAGCGTTGGCCTGGGTTTGGCCTTTTGCAAAGAACTGGTAAATTTTATGAATGGTACCATTGTAGTTCGGAGCAAGGTTAACGAAGGGTCGGAGTTTTTAATAACGTTGCCTTACGAAAATTGAGATGATAAACAAAGAGATAAAGATTGCGCTGGTTGAGGATGATGAAAACCTGCGTTTTTTAGTGGCTGAGCGCCTGGAATCAGAAGGATATAAGGTATTAGAAGCTAGCAATGGCGACGATGCCGAAGAGATCATTCTTTCGCAGCATCCTGATATAGTTTTGCTGGACTGGATGCTGCCCGGTAAACAAGGATCGGAAGTGTGTGCGAACGTGCGCGCCAAAGGGTTTGACAAGCTGATAATAATGACCACCGCTAAGCAGCAGGATATTGATAAGATAGATGCTTATGGCTTCGGCGTGTCCGACTATATTACCAAGCCATTTAACATGGATGTGATGGTGGCGCTGATTGATAACAAGATCAAGTTCCAACTGAACAACGAAAAATCAGAGACTTACAGCTTCGCTAATATGGAGCATCATCCTAATACGCACCTGCTGATAAAGGATGGCAAAAAAATTGAGCTGACCATATTAGAAAACCGCATATTGCTTTACTTTTTAAAGAACAAAAACAAAGTAATTAACCGCGAAGAACTAATGATGGAAGTTTGGGGCTACAACGCCGATGTAAACACCCGCACGCTGGATATGCACATTGTACGCCTGCGTAAAAAGATAGAAACTAACCCTGACTACCCGCAATACCTGCAAACAGTGAGAGGAATTGGATATAAGTTTGCTTACGTGGCGTAAGGCCCGGTCAGTATATTCATAATTAAGGGCGCTCATGTAGCGCCTTTTTGTTTTATATGTACCTTAAAACTGCGGATAGAAGCTGAATTTTATAGCATAGGTGCTGACGTTGGGGTGATCCAAATAATTGAAGCGACGGATTACGTCCACCCGAAAGAATTTAAAGATATTAGCTATGCCCACACCGCCTTCTACATAGGGCGTGCCACCCAGGGCGTAAACGGCGCTGGGGAAGCGGTATAGATCCTTGTTTTGCGCAGGGTCGTTTTCGGCGCGCAGGCCGCCATATAAAATTTTGGCCGATACAAATTCGCGCCATTTAAGGCGCTTTATCAGCGGGATCTTGTTTAAGAAGAAGCCGTTAAACGTGTGGGTGAAGTTAAGGCCCGCATAATGATCGCTCACAAATTCAAGGTAATTCATAGCATTATAGGCATCCCGTTTATAAGCCAGCGACTGGTTGGCCGGGCTTATATTAAGCAACGGGAACGGTACCTGGCCCAATACATACCCACCCAATAGCGTAACATCGGTAAAACCCGCCTGTGAAAGATAGAAGCGTTTATAAATATTTATGCCGATATCGGTGTACTTGTAAGTACCGCTCAGGCTGCGGTTGATCTGCAGGTCGTAAATAGGATAGGGGTTATGGATGCTGTGCCGGTTGCGGGCGCCTTGTACAATCTCTTCATGCGGTGCATAGCGTAAATGCAGGCCAAGTTCGCTGGTTGTAAGGCTGGGGATGGTAGTGCCGTCAGCCAGCTGAAAAACCAATGCCTTTGCCGGCGCTTGTTTCCAGTTTTTGTAACCTATTCTATAAGAAAAATGGTTTTCAAAGTCTTTAACATACTCAAATTGGATAATGCGGCTGTAGAGCCAGTAATCCGTTTTCCCTACTTGAAACGAAGACAATGTGGTAGACCTGTTGGTCACCGAAAACGTATGCCCGGGCACATCCACATCATACAGGTAGCTCACTTTAAAGTAGTCATTCGGAAAGCGATAAGGCGCTACCTTATTTAACGACAAGTAGCCAATTGCGTTGCGTTTCACCTGGTGGTCCCTGGTACCGTATGACAGAAAGCCTTCAAAATAAAATGTGCTGTCCAGTTTAGGTGTCGACCTGAATCCAATTTCCGGTTTCAGGCCTTCCTGTGCGTTAAAAGAGAGCGACTGCGCCAAGGGCCCAATTTGTACGGGCCCGGTGTCGGCGTAACCCGATGTCAGCGTGGTTAGCCCCCATATCGTTCGTTTGTACGATGGCATTTGCTCCAGCTTATACAGTTTGGCATAAACCTGCGCCTGCCCCTTGCTCAGCGTATCAAACCCATTTGCAGGTGTCAATACCTGCACCGGATTATTCCGGAAATTGCGATACACCACCGTACGGTCGCCAAAAACACCCCAACCCTTTTTCGTCAAGCCAAAATCTGCCTCTACCTTACTTTGTGTCAGCAGGTAACGCCCATCAGCTTGCGGCGTAAAGTTTAACACCACATCAAAGCTCCGCACAAAATTCACATTTATCTTCCGGTTCAGCCGCAGTTCGCAAGCCGTTACCGCGTATTTCCCGTCAAGGCTAACGGTCAGTTTGCCCTCAAACAACAGATCGCCTTTAGTACGTGGCGTAAAAGAGAGCTCTACCTGGTTATCAACTGTATCGGTAATAAAAAACTTATAAAAATTTGGCGCGTTATCTGCTATCGGGCTTAAAAACTGGTAAGCCAGGATAAACACATTATTCTCATAAATATCTATCTCGCGCCCATAAAACTGGTTTACATACAGCTTAACGCCTGCCGTATCAATAAACTGCAAAATATTTACCCCTTTGTAAGCCTTTTGCACCTGTTTTTTCCTGTAAACGTCAGATAACTTCTCTTCCAGCAATACGGGCAAAAAAGTTTGCCCCTGCACGGTGTCCAGCATAAACTTGTATTTACTAAAAAACTTACTCTCTACCAGCTTTTGCGGCAAATTAAATAATGACAGGCCCATTCGATCATACTGCTCATATTGCAAATATTCCCCGCCCCGGTTCTCTTTTTTATGGTCGATCACCTTTTGTATCAGTTCTACTGCGGGGTTCCCCTTGTTCCTGTATGGCCCGCGCCTGCCCGTATTAATTGTCACGCCTGCCAGCTCCGCTACATCCTGCTCCAATAGTACCTGTAACTTATTTTCCTTCCCTGCCACTATCGTCTTAAGGGTCGGTAGATACCCTACGTACGAAAACTCCACCTGCGTAAAGCTCCCCGCCCCGGATAACCGAAACCGCCCCAGTGAATCCGCCCGAGTACCCACGGTACTCCCTGCAAAGCTCACCGATACCGACGACAACGGCTTTCCGCTTGCTGCATCAACCACCTGGCCCGTCACCACCGTCTGCCCTATAGCCGCTAAACCCGTCAATAAAAAACTAATAAAAAAGTAAAAATGCCAACGCATGTCTACTTAACCCATGTTTTGCGGATATGTTTTTTTAAAACGCCCATCGCCCATCCAAGTGTCTCAATGGATGCTAACAATTTAAGCGTCCCGCTTAAATTGGCGATGTTTTGTTTTTTCATTTAAGCGAGGCGCTTAAATAATTTTACGTCCATGCTTACAGCTTGGATGGGCGGAGGTTTAAAAACAATAAAGCTAATTGACAAATAATTATACCGCCGAGTGCCATATTATCTTTTGCGGCAGATGTGGAGCCATTGCGATGGGTTTGTCTAATCACATCCAAATAATAAGTTGCTTTAGTTTTCACCGAATCAATGTCTTTGTAGTTAGCTATCGTTATTTTATTACTATTGGTTAAATGAACGTTTTTTGATGGTGCTATATCCACACGATTCTGATTATGAAAAAATATATAAACTGTCAGCACTATAGTTGTTATAATTAATGCTGTATTAATCACGATGTTTCGTCTCATATGTATAAAGGGATTAAAGCCCGTACTATTTAAAGATTTTATAGCGGCGTATTCGGCGATGACTAATTTAATAATTAAGTGACTTAAATTTGCGAGAGGTTTGCACTAATATTATAGCAGTAATTAAAATAAGATAATACCATGGCAGAAAACAAATTATTAAGAATGGACAATATGGGCATCGTTGTTGAATCCTTGGATAACGCCATTTCTTTTTTTACCGAGATAGGTCTTGCATTACAATGGCGGGGCAACATAGAAGGGGAGTGGGCCGGTAAGGTTACCGGGCTGGGCAATCAGAATGTTGAGGTGGCTATGATGGTTACACCCGATGGACATAGCAAGCTGGAAATTTCACGCTTTATTGCTCCTGCGGTTATTGAAGATCACCGCTCGGCACCGGTTAACGCGCTGGGCTACCTGCGTGCTATGTTTACCGTTCAAGACCTTGATGAGTTGGTAGCAAGGCTGACAAAGCAGGGCGCCCAATTGGTTGGCGAAGTAGTTAATTACGAAAACGTGTATAAGCTTTGCTACCTGCGCAGTGCAGATGGGCTTTTGGTTGGTTTGGCAGAGGAGTTAGGAAATAAATAATTATTAAAATACGCCGCATAAACACGGCCACATGATGCCTATTTTTGCTGCGCGTTGGCAATATCAAATACAATAGGTAAAGTATATTGGACCCTTACCGGCTTGCCGCCAATTTGTCCCGGACTCCACTTTGGTGAAGCCGATATCAGTCGCATGGCTTCTTCATCGCAACCCGAGCCAATGCCCTTTATAATTTTAGGCGAACTTAGACTGCCATCTTTCTCAACTATAAATACTAAAAATACCTTTCCCTCTACGCCATTTTGTTTTGCCAGCTGAGGGTATTTCATGTTCTTATTGAAATATGTAATCAAACCACTAAACCCGTCTTTAAATGATGGAGCCACCTCAATAGAGGTGTAAACATGGTCGGGGTCAGTGCTTGTTTCAGGTTCACCGGGTAATCTTATCACTGCATTTGGAGAACCTAATTGGGCATTACCACTGGTTGGCGGGCCGCTTTGGGCTAACAGCGTGCATGAGGCCAGTGTAACAGATAAAAATATAACAAACGTTAAAATGCGTTTCATTTTCCGGGCGTAGATTTGAAAATTGATAATTGGTTAAGTTTTTCAAATATAATAAAGACCTGGATTTCAGAAGACTTTTATAATTAAATTTACGCTCATCAAAATTACATGGCAGAATCCCATTTTGATCTAAATGGCCGCATATGGCTTGAAGTTGGCGGAGAAAAGGTTCTTGGCCATGGCCGGGTTGAACTACTGGAGCGTATCCATGCATCAGGTTCCATCAGGCAGGCGGCCTTGCAAATGAAGATGTCGTACAAGCAAGCCTGGGATCTTATTAATCACATCAATTCTCACTTTGAAAGCCCCGTTGTTACCTCGCAACGAGGGGGCAAAGGCGGAGGTAAGGCTACGGTTACAAAAGAAGGACTAAAGCTCATCGAAAAATTCCATCAATTGCAAAGTAGCTTCGCAGCTTTTCTGAGTCAGAACAGCGCATTGTTTGATTTTGACCAATCTGTGTAACACTAATTTTAAAATGATTAAGGGTAGGTTTTTTGCAGTCTAAATTTTACTTACTTTAGCCTTATGCTTTTAAAAATATAACGATGAAAAAACTTTTCTCTTCCCTGTTATTTTCGCTTCTTCTAATTGTTGCTATTGCTGCAAATGCGCAATTGGTTAAGGTAACCGGCGAGGTGGCAACGCCTTTAAATATTGATAAGGCAGAGTTGCAGAAATTTAAACAGATATCCGTAACTTATAAAGATAAAGCAGGTAAAGACCATAGCTATTCGGGTGTTTTACTTGCAGATATTTTACAAAAAGCAGGCGTAACATCGGGAGCAGCGCTCAGGGGACTGAACCTCACCAAATATGTTTTGGCAGAAGCTATTGATGGCTACAAAGTTGTTTTCGCGTTGGTTGAACTGGATAAGGAATTTACAGATAAACAGATCATCCTGGCTGATAAGGTAGACGGCAATGCTTTACCCGCAACCGAAGGACCTTTCAGAATTATAGTACCCGATGATAAAAAGGCAGCGAGAAGCATAAGACAGGTAACCGCATTAACTGTTGCTTTTGCTAAATAACGCGATGTAATCACGATTTCATATTAGGCACTCGTCGCAGACGAGCGCAAGGAAGAAAAATGTAGTTGACCCTTGTTTTTTTACGAACTTTTCGTAGATTGGTACCGACCAAACCAATTACCAATGAATCTAAAGTATGTTTTAGCATCAGCCGCGCTAATGGGTATGCATAATATAGTATGCGCGCAAAAATTACCCAACAAACAGGAAACCGGCTTTTTTGCGCCCACCGGAATTAAAATAGATGGCAAGCCCACCGAATGGAACAATACTTTTCAGGCGTACAATCGTGCTACCGAAATGTCGTATACCCTTTCTAACGATGCAGATAATTTGTACCTGGTTTGCCAGGCAACAGAGGCTGAGGTTATACAGAAAATAATACTGGGTGGTATAACTTTAACCATTAGTGCGGTGGATAAGAATTCAACCCTAACCCCGGCAACGGTAACATATCCCATAGTACCCTGGACATCAGTACAAATTAACTATGACCTGAAGCCGCCGGCCCCATTAAAAGAGGATTTGGTATCTATAATAAACAAAAAAATCAGCGGACAGCTTAAGCAGATAAAGATTGGCGGTATAAAGGAATTTGCTGCGGGGACTGTGCCGGTTTATAATGACGCGGGTATAATAATGGCCCAAAACGTAACCAAAGACAAAGTTTATACATTGGAGCTTGCTTTCCCGTTAAAATATATCCGTCATCTTATCAATGATAAAGGCGCGTTTAACTATGGGATAACCGTAAACGGGATGGATCCCAGCGTCAAAGTAGTGGGCGGCGGCAGCCTTTTTGGGGCTGCTACAGAGCAGGTTGTTCCCCGGGGACATGAGTATGATATGACGCCGACCTATTTTACAGCAACCTACACGCTGGCCGCGAAACCTTAATTTAAGGGCGTTTATCGTTAAATAAATGAAGAAGCAAATATTGATATGGTGTTTTTTTACCGCGTTCTTACTTATATCCAAAGGTGTTAACGCGCAGGTTGTTAAAGGTAAGGTGGTTGATGCTGAAACGGGCAACCCTATTCCTAATGCAAGCATTTATTTAAACGGATTATCAAAAGGCACCACTTCAAATACGCAGGGCGAGTTTGTATTATATACTAATGAAACCAAAAAAGCATTGATTGTAAGCAGCCTGGGTTATCAGGCAGATACAATATGTAATTACAACGGCAAAACCTTAAATGTAAAACTAAGCCCACGTGCCAAGGTTTTGCGCGAAGTGACTGTTGGAACCATAATAACGACCCGCGAAAAGCAGATGAAAATATTTTTAACCCAGTTCATCGGTTCGCGCAACAAAGATTGCATAATAATTAACCCCGACGACATCAACTTTACTTATCATCAAAAAACAAAAACATTAGCAGCTACTGTAAACCAGCCATTGATAATTCACAATAAAAAACTGGGCTACAGGATCACGTATTTTTTGTCAGCTTTTTCGTATGCGCCCGTGCAAACATCTTATCCCTGGGAAATACCAGACCTCATGGAAACATCGTATAAGGGCAACTATGTTTTTGAGGAGGATACATTGGGTCTGACAATCGCCGAGATAAAAAAAATACGTAAAGCCCGTGATAAGGCCTATTATGGATCTAGGCTGCATTTCATACGTTCAGTGTTGGCTGGGATGGATTGGCATAATTTGGCGAAAGACCGGGAAAAAACTAATTTTTCGTATGGCTTTGGTAACGTGGGTTTTAAGTACAACGATCTAAAATTTAATTTTATTCTTAGTAATATAAAAGCGAATAAGAAACAACTGTTAAACAACATCATTTTGCATAGCGACGGAAGGTATTTTGCAGGCCGACCTTACGGGATGATTACATATAACGACATTGATCGTTCAATAGTAACCTTTCAAGGCGGGGAAATAATCTTTAAAAGGTCTGATAATGCAGTGCCGTTAACGCCTGATAGTTATAATGAAAACAATTTGATATGGTGTGGTAAAATGGGCGAGCAACGGGTAAATGTGCTGTTGCCGGTTGATTTTGAGCCTTCGGAGCCGATATCCGATTAATAATTAATAATGATAAAGGCCTTATTTTCAGCTATTGCTTTTTTGCTTTTAACAGCTTATGCACACTCACAAGTTGTTAAAGGCACTGTAGTTGATGCCACAACCGGCAACCCTATTCCTAATGCAAGTGTTTATTTAAAAGGATTATCAAAAGGGACCACCTCAAATACAAAGGGTGAGTTTATATTATATACCGATGAAGCCAAAACACCATTAATTGTAAGCAGCCTGGGTTATCAGGCAGATACAATAGGTAATTACAACGGCAAAACTCTAACGGTAAAATTAAGTCCACGCGCCCAGGTTTTACGTGAAGTGGTTATTGGAGATAAGAGCCGGGAAAAGTATATGAAAATGTTTTTAACCCAATTCATTGGTTCACGCAACGGAGATTGTATAATAATTAACCCGGAGGTTATCAACTTTACTTATCATAAACGCACATTAGCAGCTAAGGCAAACCAGCCATTGATCATTCACAACAAAAAACTGGGCTATAAGATCACTTATTTTCTGTCAGCTTTTTCGTATGCGCGAAGATCAACTCCAAATCAAACATCATATAAAGGCAATTATGTTTTTGCAGAGGATACATTGGACCTAACGCCGGACGAGATAAAAAAAATACACCAGGCGCGTGATGAGGCCTATTATGGATCGAGAATGCATTTTATACGTTCAGTATGGGCAAATGACCTGAAAAAGACCAATTTTTTTTACGACTATGCTAACATTAATTTTGCCTTTAATAATATAAGAGCTAATAAGGAAAAATTATTAAAAGATACATGCATTACCACCCTCGTGAACAGCATACATCATTTTATGGAATTTCCTTGTATGGTTATTAGGTATAACGGCGGTAATGAGTCGCACCTAAGTTTTCAAAACGGGACTAAAGATAATCTGATAACTCCCGGTAGTTATAACGAAAGTAACCTGATATGGAGCGGTAGAATGGGCGGGCAACGGGTAGGAGATTTGTTGCCGATTGATTTTGAGCCTTTGGAGCAGGTATCAAAACCAGATAAGTAAATCATCATTTCCGTCGCCTCAGGGTCCCCTGGAAGGGACCCTAAGGTTGCCCGAAAGCGTTTCACTAACAAGTGTAAAACTGTGTTTTTTACAATAAACTGAAAATAAGTTAATTAAGAAGGTTTTACAGCTAATTTTCCTGACGAATAAGTAGTTTCACAGTGTTTCACATAAAATTTTAACTTGTTTATTATCAACTGTTTATTTAGAATAGCGTTTTATCCGTTTCATTTTGTTTCATATTCATGTGAAACGGAACACTTCAGAAATAGTACCTTTTAAAGGCCTCCATAGCGGCGTATTCGGCAAAACCCAGGCGGTCGTATTGCTCTGCGGTTTCGCGGTTACGGTCCTCTGCCCGCTGCCAAAACTCCCGCCGGTCCTCACCCGGAAACACCGCCGGGTCCTTCTGGCTTTGGTGCTTAAATATGGCATAACGCTTACGCAACACCTCATCCGGCGATAAGGGCACGGCCATTTCTATCTCGTGGGTTTCAAACTCAAACCAGGCGCCGCGGTACATCCACAGCCAGCAATCGGCAACCCAGGTTTCGGCTTGGCGCAAACGGCGCAGGGCCTCAACCACTATGTTAAAACAAACTATGTGGGTGCCATGCGGGTCGGCAAAGTCGCCGGCAGCAAACACCTGGTGCGGTTTTATCTCCTGCAGCAGCTCCATTGTAAGGCGGATATCTTCATCGCTAACGGCATTCTTCTTCACCTTGCCCGTCTCGTAAAAAGGCAGCGCCATAAAGTGGATATGGTCGTCCTTCAAACCGGCGTACCGGGCACCCGCTAACGCTTCGGTTTTGCGGATAAAGCCCTTTACGTCGCGGATTTCGCGACTATCGGGTTGGTTGGGTTGTTTTTGGGCGATGAACGTGCGCATATCGGTATAAGTGCTTTGAAGCCTGGCTGCGTTGGTTCCCATCCGCTCATCAAAATCAATAGCAAATTCAACGTAGCGTAACACATCGTCATCCCACACAGCCGTATTGCCCGATGTTTGGTAGGCCACATGCACATCATTACCCTGATCAACCAGGCGCATAAACGTGCCACCCATTGATATAACATCATCGTCAGGGTGTGGCGAGAAGATAACCGAACGTTTCTGCGCAGGTTCTGCCCGCTCCGGCCGCTGGCTGTCATCAGCGCCCGGCTTACCGCCGGGCCAACCGGTAATGGTATGTTGTATCTGGTTAAATATGTCAATATTGATATCATAAACCGGGCCCTGCTCTACGGCCAACTGCGCCATGCCGTTGTTATTGTAATCTTCGGCAACCAGCTTTAAAATGGGTTTGCTTACGTATTCGGCCAGCCATATTACGGCTTTCTTTTTCAGTTCGTTATCCCACACGCAGTCCTTTACCAGCCATGGGGTTTTAAAGCGGGTAAGCTCCGAAGCGGCAGGCTCATCTAAAATGAATTCCACGTTGTCAGAAAGCTGCAAATAAGTAGCCGGCACTTCAGATGAGACCTCGCCCTCTACGGCCTTTTTAACAATAGGCGCCTTCTTACTGCTCCATGCCATCAGGATGATCTCACGCGCCTTAAATATAGTGCCTATACCCATGGTGATAGCCTTGGTAGGCGCGTTCTGCTTGCCGCCAAAATCGCGGGCAGCATCGGCGCGGGTCATGTCATCTAAAGTTACCAACCGCGTGCCTGAGTTGGGCGCCGAGCCGGGCTCATTAAACCCGATATGCCCTGTACGGCCGATGCCTAATATCTGCAGGTCGAGCCCGCCCAATTCTTCTATCTGCTTTTCGTAGTTCAAACAAAAGTTAACTATCTCGTCTTGTGTAAGGGTGCCATCCGGTATATGGATATTATCACGGTCAATATCAATATAATCAAACAACTGCTCATTCATAAAGCGCACATAGCTTTGCGCGGCTTCGGGTTGCATGGGGTAATATTCATCCAGGTTAAAGGTGATAACGTTTTTAAAACTTAAGCCTTCCTCCTCATGCAGGCGCACCAGTTCTGCATAAACCGCAACGGGTGTTACGCCGGTTGCCAGGCCCAGCACCGCGTTTTCACCTTTGGTTTGTTTGCCACGTATCAGCCCCGCTATTCGCCCGGCTACCGCTACGGATGCTTCGGCAGGCGTGGCATAAACGGTGACGGGCAGCTTCTCGTAACGGGTTTCTTCTAATAAATTTAATCGGGCCATGGTGCAGCAGGTTAATTGGATGCTATGTGGTTCAACAAATATCAACAATTATTGATTTAACTTTTGCGGTTGCAGCGGCAAATCGCTAATTTTAAGCAACGCTTCTGTAGAGGCAAGAATCAAGATGCAAGAATCAAGATTGATACGGTTTAACTCGTACTTCTTGGCTCTTGATTCTTGCATCTTGATTCTATTTCTCACCTTACTTCTATATATGCAGCTACTCAACAAAAACTTACAACAACTGGTAGATATCGCCCAAAAGCCCTCGCGGTTAGGGATTGGTTTAATGTCGGGCACCTCGCTTGACGGTTTGGACATCGCGCTGTGCAGCTTTACGGGCAATGGCCTGGAGACCAAATTTGAGCTGCTCAACTTTACTACCATACCTTACGATGATAAGTTTAAGGACGATGTTCGTTCGGTATTCTCAAAAAAGCTGGTGGAGTTAGAGAAAGTATGTTTGTTGAATGCTTATATAGGCAGCTACCACGCCGACCTGGTTTTGGAAGCATTGCGCCATTGGGATGTAGGAACCGAAGATGTTGATTTTATTGCCAGTCACGGGCAAACCATTTACCATGCGCCGCAGCGCCTGCATAAGCACGAGGGTTACCCCAACGCGACGCTGCAAATTGGCGACGGCGACCATCTGGCGGTTAAAACGGGTATATTAACTATATCTGATTTCAGGCAGAAACATGTGGCCGCAGGTGGCGAAGGTGCACCTTTAGCTTTATATGGCGATGTTATTCTAGGAAGTCTCGCGGGGGAGGATCGCATATTGCTAAATATTGGCGGGATCTCTAACCTCACCTATCTGCCTGCCGATGGCGACACAGATCGGATCCTTTGCTCAGATATTGGGCCGGGTAATACTTTGATAGACACCTTTAGTCGTAAGTTTTTTAACAAGGCATTTGATGAAGATTCGGCCATTGCCAATTTAGGTACGGTGAACGAGGGTTTGCTAAACTCGTTGCTTAAACATCCTTTCTTCCAGGAAGAGCCGCCCAAAACCACCGGACCGGAGTTATTTAACGAAGAATACGTCCGCGCGGCGCAGGAGCGTTCAGGCACCAGCCATATAGCGCCCGAGGATGTGATAAGCACCCTAAGCGCTTTTACCGCCAAAGCAATTGCCGATTTTACCCGTGCCTATATGCCAAAAGGAGCTAAAATGTTTGTTAGCGGCGGCGGCGCAAAAAATCCGTTTGTGATGGATTATTTGAAAAAGAGACTCTATCGCACAGAAATTAATGATACAGGCAGTTTGGGTATTAACCCTGATGCTAAAGAAGCTATATTATTTGCTTTGTTAGGGAATGAAGCGCTGGCAGGCGAGCCGTTATCAGTAGGAGGTAATCCCTCGGTTCTTTTAGGAAAATTTAGTTTCGCGGGATGAGCTTATAGCTCAGACAATAAAAAACGTAAAACCTAAAACGTACTACATATAACCTTTCTCGTATATTCGTAAAAAAAATTTCATTCATGTATAGTTTCCTTTTGCATCTCCATTCAGGGTTTAGGTATTTAGTAATGCTGCTGGTAGTAGTAGCTATATTGGTGGCCTTTGTAGGTTGGTTCAGCAAAAGCTCTTATACCAATGGTAACCGTAAGTTAAACCTGTTTGCCATGATATCGGTGCACACGCAGTTTTTGATTGGATTGATATTATATTTTGTTAGTCCGTTTGTGCAGTTTACCAAAGCAACCATGAAAGATGATACCGCACGTTACTGGACAGTGGAACACGCTGTTATGATGTTATTTGCAATAGCGCTTATAACTATAGGCCATGCCCGTTCAAAAAAGGCGATATTGCACGATGCTAAATTTCGCGCTATCGCTATTTCGTATTCGCTGGCTTTACTTGTAATTGTCGTGGCTATTCTTCAAAGTGGCCGTGGATTATTTGGTGCCAGCTAAAAAAAGAACATAAAAATTTTGCTAATTCAATTTTCTTTATAAATTTGTGACCACAATGATCAAAAACAACAATAAAAACTACTGGTGGCACTCATTAAATTGGGCAGCCGGAGTCGTTTGTGATCAGCAAGACTAATCAAATTGTAAACCTATTACAAAAACCCGGCGAGCCCCAATCTGCCGGGTTTTTTGTTTTATGCCATATTTAATAATCAATGAAAAAGTTTAAAATTACTACCACTTATAAAAAACTACTTGCCGATACCACAACGCCGGTAAGCATATATCTGCGCCTGCGCGACGTGTTCCCTAATTCGCTGCTACTGGAAAGTTCCGACTATCATAGCCGCGAAAACAGCCATAGCTTTGTTTGCTGTCAGCCGTTTGCCGGTTTGTTGTTAGATAATGGCAAGCTGACCAAAACTTACCCCTTTGGCGCAAAGGAAGAATTAAAGGAAGGGAGCTTTGAGCTGATAGACCAGATAAGTGATTTTATAGCGAGTTTTGAAACTACCGAGATCCCCCTGAAAATTACTTCAAATGGCTTGTTTGGCTATTTTACCCACGAAGCGGTAGAGCATTTTGAAACCATCACCCTAAAAAAAAGTGATGAAACTGCCCGCAAAATACCGGTGATGCAATACCACCTTTACAGGTACATTATTGCTATTGATCACTTTAAAAATGAGTTGTATATATTCCACAACGCTACCGAAGGTGATGATGACGGATCGGGCATCAGCCGTATAGAAGATCTGATAAAAAATAAAAAC
The DNA here is from genome assembly GCF_946479965.1 of uncultured Mucilaginibacter sp. The sequence goes on from NZ_CAMLHX010000010.1 coordinate 14,803, forward strand.
TTCCCTGAGTATAGCTTCCAGAGTAACTCGGAAGAAAGCTCAAACCTGAGCGACGAAGGTTTTATGGCCATAGTGGAGAAAATGAAGCAGCATATTTACCGCGGCGACGTTTTCCAGATAGTACCATCGCGGGCTTTCTCTAAAAAATTTACCGGCGACGAGTTTAATGTGTATCGTGCTTTACGTTCTATCAACCCATCGCCTTATTTGTTCTATTTTGATTTTGGCGACTTCAGGATCTTTGGTTCGTCGCCCGAGGCACAGATTACCATAAAAGACCGCCACGCTACCATATTCCCTATAGCGGGTACCTTTAAACGCAGCGGCGATGATGAAAAGGATGCCGAAATAGCAATGAGTTTGAAGAACGATCCAAAAGAATCATCAGAGCACGTAATGCTGGTTGACCTGGCCAGGAATGATCTAAGCCGCCATTGCGACCATGTATCGGTTAAGGCTTTTAAAGAGGTGCAATATTATTCGCATTTAATTCACTTGGTATCAAAAGTTAGCGGTCAGTTATTGCCTGATGTGCCTACGTTTAAGGTGGTGGCAGATACCTTCCCCGCAGGAACACTAAGCGGCGCGCCAAAATACCGCGCGATGGAAATTATTGACGAGAACGAAAATATAAAACGCAGTTTTTACAGCGGAGCCATTGGCTATTTAGGTTTTAACGGCGATTTTAACCATGCCATTATGATCCGCTCTTTTCTGAGCAAAAATAACACCTTGCATTACCAGGCAGGTGCGGGTATTGTAGCAGGATCTGTAGCCGAAAGCGAACTTAACGAGGTGAACAACAAAATAGCAGCATTAAGAAAAGCCATTGAATTAGCCGAAGAGTTGTAGCATCTGCAACTATCACGTATAAAAAATGTCTTATCAGAACTAACTACAACATAAAACGTATAAACATAAATCCCCTAAAAAAATAAAAGACGGGCAGGAGGTGTAAAATGGAAAACAAAATTCTAATTATTGACAACTACGACTCATTTACCTACAATCTGGTGCATTTGGTTAACGAAATTGGCCTGCAATGCGAAGTATGGCGCAATGATAAATTCAAACTTGAGGATGTAGATGCCTTTGATAAGATCATCCTTTCGCCGGGGCCGGGCATACCTACCGAGGCAGGTTTGTTATTAGATGTTATTAAAAAATACGCCCCTACAAAAAGCATTTTTGGTGTGTGTTTAGGTCAGCAGGCCATTGCCGAGGCTTTTGGCGGGAGCTTGTATAATTTAAAACAGCCTATGCACGGCATTGCTACGCCCATAAAAGTAACTGATAAAAGCGAGCGGCTTTTTCAAGGCTTACCTTATCAGTTTAAGGTAGGGCGATACCATTCATGGGTGGTTGATGAAAAAAATCTTCCGGATGTGCTTACCGTTACCGCTATTGATGAGCGCGATAACTCTGCCATGGCTTTAAGGCATAAGTTTTATGATGTTAGGGGCGTGCAGTTTCATCCTGAATCTATCCTTACCGAGTTTGGTAAAGAAATGATGCAAAACTGGCTGGAGCTCCGCACGGAAACAGTGGGAGAAGAGTTGGTTTCAAAATAAGCGCCCCGCCCCCCTAAAAGGGGGAGTATATAAAATTGATAGGTATATTTACAGAAAAAATTAATTAATGAGCATTCAAACATCCCCCCTTCAGGGGGTAAGGGGGCTAACCATACTTGATAAAATTGTAGTCCGCAAACGCGAAGAAATAGCGGCAGCAAAGGCAAACGTTTCAGTTAAACAACTGGAGAGTTCAGTTCTGTTTAACCGTGAAACTTATTCGTTTAAAGAATCTTTGCTGAACCCCGCCCGCACCGGTATTATTGCCGAGTTTAAGCGCAGGTCACCCTCAAAAGGTATTATAAATGATAAGGTAAGTGTTGAGGATGTTACCACCGGTTACGCCGCCGCGGGTGCATCTGCGCTATCGGTTTTAACTGATACCGACTTTTTTATGGGTACCCAACAAGACCTTGCAAAGGCCCGCGCCGTAAACCAGATACCGGTGCTACGCAAGGACTTTATGATAGATGAGTACCAGGTGTTGGAAGCCAAAGCCTGGGGTGCCGATATTATTTTGCTGATAGCGGCTATACTTACTCCTGAAGAAATAGATACCCTGGCGTCATTAGCTAAAAGCTTGGGCTTGAATGTGTTGCTGGAAGTTCACAATATGGAAGAACTACAGCGCAGTATTCATCCCAAACTGGATGCAATTGGCGTTAACAACCGAAATTTGGCTGACTTTACTGTATCTGTACAAACCTCTTTTGATCTGGTGGATCATATCCCTTCAGATTTTATGAAGATATCTGAGAGTGCCATCAGCAATACCTCCGTAATAAACGAGCTAAAGCAAACCGGCTTTAATGGCTTTTTGATTGGCGAGAACTTTATGAAGCAGGAAAACCCGGGAGCGGCGATGCAGGAGTTTGTGAAGGGATTGAAATAGAAATTTAGAAATCGTGCAACCAAAAACAGCGATGGGTTTTAAACCCATCGCTGTTTTTGGTTATGAGCTTTATCATTTAGTAGCGTGTCCTTCGTCACGCTTTCTCCTTGCATTTTTTGAGAGCTTTATCAGCGGTCTAAAACTATTCTGCCGCTTGATATGAAACACATTGTAACCGTTACTTTTAATCCGGCTGTTGATAAAAGCACTACTGTAGAAAAGCTGGTACCTACCCATAAAATGAAGGCATCGGAGCCAGTTTACCATGCAGGTGGTGGCGGCGTTAATGTGGCCAGGGCGCTTAAAATGCTTGGCTTGCCCGCTACAGCCGTTTACTTTGAAGGTGGCAATACCGGCGAGTTTTTCTCCTGTTTACTTACCGAAGAAGGTGTTGATATTGAGCCGGTTAAAACCCAGGGTGCAACAAGGGAAAACTTTATAGTAAACGAGCTGAGCACCAACAGGCAGTTTAGGTTTGGGCTTCCGGGCCCCTTTATTAGCGCGGCGGAGCTTGACGAAATGTTAGATAAAATTTCGGGTATACCGCAGATTGACTACCTGGTTATTTCAGGAAGTGTGCCCCCCACAATCCCCATTACTATTTTTAAGAATTTAAAAGCAATAGCCGATGAAAAGAAAGCAAAGTTGGTGGTTGATACTTCGGGCGGAGCATTAAGCAGCGCCTTATCTTCGGGCGTATATTTAATTAAGCCAAGCCTTTCTGAAATGGCTGAGCTGGCCGGAAAAGAAAAACTGGAAATACCCGAAGCTATTGAGGCTGCTAAACAGATGATTGCTTTGGGCCAGTGCAGTATTGTTGTTTTATCATTAGGCAGCGATGGCGCGATGATGATAACCGACGAGTTTACGCTACAGGTAGCCGCTCCTCCTGTACAGGTGTTAAGCACAGTCGGCGCAGGCGACAGTATGCTGGCCGGAATATTATTTGCTTTAGCTAACGACAAAGGGCTGAGTACCGCGCTTGAATATGGCGTGGCCTGCGGCACTTCTGCGACTACAAAACATGGTACAAGCCTTTGTGAGAAAGATATGGTAGAGGAGCTTTTCGAGAAAATTTCTACCCACCCGGTTTATTAGGATGAAAGAAAAGGTTAGAAGGGATATTGGCCGTTATAATTAACGTGTTATGTCTTCCTTTTGATGGTAAATGGATTTAATTTCAACCGCATTTTCCATCACCTCATAATAAATGTAAAAGTCATCCCATATCAACAAATGAGTGTCTTTCCTACCTGTTTCTATTCCCATGTAAGGAAATATCTTAAGCCGTTCTAACTGCTTGAAAAGTGACTTTACAAATTTTCGCGAATACTTTGATGATTGATTTCTGGAATCATTGAAGTCAATTATACGATCGATATGAAGATAAGCGGTGCGAGAGACTATTAGTCTTTTAACCATTTTTCGTACCGCTTTTCAAGCTCTTCTAAAGTTAGGAAATCACCATTTTTTATATCTTGCTCTCCTTGTCTAATACCTTCAAGATGTTCTTTTGGGATCTGAAAAACGGTGTCTTTATATTTAAGCATGGTATCCAACACCTCTAAATAATCGGAATCATCCAACTCCTCGATCCTTTCATGCAATGATTTTTTCAATTCTATTAGTGTCATAATATAAAGTTACAAAGAATACAGAATAGATAAAAATATATCCCATTAAACCTTCCCCCACCTCTTTCAGTCAAAAAAGGGAGTTTAAAGATTTTTAGTTTAATGAGAGGTGGTTTAGTGAGGATGGCCCTGGCCGTCGCCTTAATGATTATAGTGAGTAACGAGGCGATGGCTCAGGGGTACCATCAATTAACACCATCTGATTTTCAGGGGATACCCAAACCGCGCATGATGGGCCATGTGGCCTACACCAATTGCACTATTGATTTTAAATACAGAGCGTATCGCGATAAAGACGGTGCTTACCGCTTGTATGCTACTGTGCAACTGTTGCTTAACCGCGACCGCTGTTGGTTGGATACCAGGAGTATGCGTTCTAAAGAAATGCTGGATGAAGTGCTTAACCATGAGCAGGGCCATTATATAATTGCCTATATGGAGCAGCAGGAACTATTACGCCAGATAAACCGCACTTCTTTTACCGCCAATTATAAGGCCGAGGCCATGCAATTGTTTGACACAGTGGATGCCAAATTCAAGGAGCTTAACCAAAATTACGAGACAGGTACACAACATATGCAGAATAAGGCACAGCAGCGCAGTTGGGATGACTACTTTAAACAGCGGTTGGAATATGCGCCGCCTTTGGCTCAAAACGGTTATTAAACAGCATAAACTCCCCCTCTTTTTTGTTCCGCTGCCGGAACAAAATTAGTGCATTTCGTAAGTATATTGATAGTGAGTTGATTAGACTGCAATTACAGCTAGGTTTCCTGACGAATAAGTTGCTTCGCTTTGCTCCGGTCAGAAAATTAATATGCTGGATATCAGTTAATTAAAAATTACTTGCTCCGCTTTGCTCCGATTGTTTCACTCACACCAAGCTGAGCAAACAAGGGAGTTTTTACAATCCCTTTTTTCTTGTTATCCCCGGTTTTCTTGATCTTTTGGTTTCTACAGAGCCGAAACCCTCGGCACCATATTGCCGCGCCATTTTGGCTATGCGGTCCTCCAAACTTTCGGTGGTTAAGCGCTCACGGCCTAAACTATCCACCATTATCGGAAATGCGAAAGGGGTAGGGCGCTCAATTGTTTTAAGTACTATGCTTTGTTTGGCAATGCGCTGTAGCGCTGCCCGTAATCTGAACTCTTCTAACTGAAATGCCAAAGCCTCGTTGTATGCCTGCCGTACCAAAAGATTATCGGGCTCGTACTCGCTGAAAACTTCAAATAATAAGGAAGAAGATGCCTGCAAATGTCTATTCTTTACCTGCTGCCCGGGGTAACCTGTAAACAACAGACCGCCTATATGAGCAATGTCCCTGAAGCGGCGACGGGCCATTTCGTTGGCGTTAAGGCTGTGCATTATATCGTCTAACAGGTTATCAATAGAAAAGAACGAGGCATCCTCCAGTACTTCTTCAATAGGCACATCTTCATCAGTAAGCAGCTCAAAGCCGTAATCATTCATCGCGATAGAAAAGCTTGCGGGTCTGGTACGCGATATGCGGTAGGCCAGGAGCGAGGCCATTCCCTCGTGCACCAGTCGACCTTCAAAAGGGTAGAACAGCAAATGGTGCCCCTCACGCGACTTAAAAGACTCGATCAAAAACTCGTGGCTCCGCGGTAAGTGCGATAACTCCTGCTGCAAAGCGAACAAGGGCTTTAGGGCTTTTACCTCCTCATCCTGCTCAATACCGTTTGCCACCTCATCTAACTTATCTCTTAATACGGCTGATAACTGTGATGATAGGGGCATCCTGCCACCGTTCCAGCTCGGTATCATACCCTTTTTCGCGGTTGATTTTTTGACGTAGGCCGACATGTCTTTCAATCGCACAAACTCCAAACTGCGCCCTGCAAACCAAAAGGTATTGCCGGGCTTTAGTTTAGATATGAAGGATTCTTCTACAGTACCCAGGCTGCCGCCGCTCAACCACTTAACCCGCACGCTCATATCGCTGGTAATGGTGCCGATGCTCAGCCGATGGCGCATGGCCACCCTGCGACTATTTACTTTATATAAACCATTCTCAACCTCTACCTTCAAAAATTCATCGTATTGTGCCAGCGTTTTGCCACCGTTAACAATAAAATCAAGCAACTGGTTAAACTCACCGCGACTCAAATCTGCAAAGGCATAGGTGGTTTTTACTTCATCAAATAGTTTATCCGCCCTGAAACCGTCGGATACTGCTAGTGTTACCATGTACTGTATCAGCACATCCATGGTAAGTAACATCGGGTCGCGGCTTTCAAATATGCCGCGCTTAAGGGCTTCCTTTAGAGCGGCACCTTCCAACAGTTCCAACGAATGCGTTGGTACAAAGTATGCTTTGGATATAGCGCCGGGATGGTGCCCGCTACGCCCGGCCCGCTGCATAAATCGTGCAACGCCTTTTGGGCTTCCCACCTGTATTACTGTGTCCACCGGTCTAAAATCCACCCCCAAATCAAGACTGGAAGTGCAAACAACTACTTTAAGCGCCTCGGCGTGGAGTGCCTGTTCAACCCAATTACGCAACTCATTATCCAATGATCCGTGGTGCATGGCCATAATGCCGGCGTACTCAGGATAGTTGTCTAAAATGGCATGATACCAGATCTCAGACTGCGACCGCGTATTGGTAAATATCAGCGTGGTTTTGCTTTTGGCTACCAGCTCCATTACTTGGGCTATCAGTTTAACACCGATGTGACCCGCCCACGAGTAATTTTCAATATTTGGCGGGATAACCGATTTTATAACCAACTTCTTATCAATATTGGCGCGAATCAATTTTACTTTATCCGGTGCAAAGTTGTTCCCTAATAGCACTTCTCCCGCTTGTTCAAGATTGCCGATTGTAGCGCTAATGCCCCAGATTCTGAGTTGGCCGGCTACGCCAATAGCCTTAAGTCGGGATAATCCCAACTCCACTTGTACGCCGCGTTTGGTGCCTAGTAGCTCGTGCCACTCATCAACCACCAAAACCTGTAGACTTTTAAATATGGCGGGGTATTCCTTTTGGGCAAGCATTAAATGCAGGCTTTCCGGCGTGGTGAGCAGAACTTCCGGAAGTTTCTTTTTCAGCGCGGCTTTCTCGGCTGCGGAGGTGTCGCCGGTTCGCGTGGCAATTTTCCATGGCAGTTCCAGGTCATCGCAAACCTCCTGCATGGCTTTGCGGATATCATTGGTGAGTGCCCGTAGCGGGGTTATCCACAGCATTTGTAGCCCGTTGTTTTTGCGGGTTTTGTAGTCAGGGTTTTTGTTGATGAAGTCAGCCAGAAAAGGGAGAAACAATGCGAATGTTTTGCCACTGCCGGTAGGCGCGTTCAACAGACCCGAATAACCTTCAAGGTAAGCAGCTTCCATTTCTTTTTGAAATGGGAATTGCTTCCAGTTTTTTTGGCGATACCATTGTTGAATAACTTTTTGGCCAGGCGTACTCATTGTTTGCTAACAAAATAAGTAAAGTATTTGTTATTATAAATAATGGGTTGTGAGATAGCAACGCAACTATACAAAAAGCAAAAACCACCCGTTATTGGGCGGCTTTTACATAAATATCGACCTAGATAATTATTTTTTCTCGGGCATTAGCGCCAGCTTAATAAGGTTGGCATTATTAAGATATTTATTGGCCGCTTCTTTAGTACGCGGTATAGTTAGTTGTTGCAGCATCTGTGCGTGTAGTAGTACCTTACCAGGCTCTTCGCCGTTTTGAGCGGCAACATTCAACGCACCGCTCCAAAAGGCGTTCTGTTTCATTTGCGCCTGGGTATTGCGAGCGTCGTCCAAAACAAAGGTATTTAGTTCTTTTTGCTCGGCGCCATTTTGTTTGAACTTGCTTATTTCGTCCATAACAAAACCGGTAATTCTGTCAAGATCTGCAACCGGGCATTCAATGTCAATATTTACGCGGTATCTGCTTTCGGGGAGTTTTGTGTAATTCACCCTTACACCTACATTAATATTTCCGGTGGTGTCTTTTATCCGCTGCGCTATTTTTAAATATAATATTGTTTCCAGCGCATCCAGATCAATGTTGTTAACCGCGTTATAATCGTAAGTCCCGCTAAATATTAGTTGGCTTATAGCATTATTACCCTTGCCTTTAACCAACGTTCTGGTGACGTTGCCTGCCGGCGGATGCATACCAAGGTTTTTGAAGGTTTCGGTGCCGGGCTTAGTTGGTAACGAACCTAAATAGGTTTCAATGAAAGGTAATATAGCGTCAACTGTAAAAGAGCCGGTGAACGTAAAAGTAAAGTTGGCCGCGTTTGAGAAACGGTCTTTATAGAATTGATAAGCCTTATCTAAACTGGCAGCGTTCAACTGAGGTATAGTAGTTGTCATGCCGCGTTTTTTATAACCGTTTAAAATGGCGTTTGCGGTGTCCTGCAACATTGAGGTTTCTTCCACAGCGCGTAAAACCAACGCCCCTTTGGTTTGTGCTATTAAGCTTTGCCACGCCGCGGCGTCTTTGCGTGGTTGTGTAAAATAAAGATGGAGTAGCTGTATGGCCGTTTCAAAATCGTCAGACGATGTAAAGCCGGTAAAACCATGAATAATATCGCTTGTATAGGGTGCAATGTTTACACTTTTATTACGAAGCATTCTTTCAAGTTGGGTTTGACTAAAGCCGGCAACTCCGCTTGTGCTTATAACTCTTGCGGCAAGGTCAGCCGAAGTAAAATCATCGTCAGACGCGAGGGATGTACCGCCAAATGCAAAACCATTCATAATGATTTGCCCAGCCTGAAATTGCGTCGGCTTTAAAATTACTTTCACACCATTTGATAACGTTACGTTGGTTACAAGTATAGTGCTGTCGGTCTTAATACTTGTTACTTTGCCAGCTATGGGCAGTTTTTCCATAAGCGGGATACTTGCATTGTCTACATAGCCTTTAAGCGCAGCATCGCCGGCGGTAAACCAGTTCCGCACGGTCGGTTCTGTTGGTAACAGCGCCTTTTCAGTCTCTGGTGCTTGTATTAAAACAACACGGTTTTGCGTTAATAATTTTGCAGCCAACGCATTCATTGCAGCAAGGTCAATTTTGCCAATGTTGTTAAGATAATAGTTATACTTATAACTGGTGCCTGTTGCAATGCCACCTGTTAAAAAATTACGTTGATATTCTGCAGCAATGCTTACAGGCAATATATTGTCACGTTGCTCATACTCATAGCCTATCTGCGAAAGGCCATCCTGTTTGGCGCGTTCCAATTCAGTTGATACAAATCCAAATTTTCGTATACGCTCAATCTCTGTGGCTAGCGTTTTTACGGCGGTATCAATGCCCCTGGAATTAGATATAGCCATCGCTATAAACGCATCCTGTTTGCCAATAAAGCTATTGTAACCTGCCTGGGCAAATAGGAAAGGTGAGTTGGACTGTTGTTTCAGTTCATCAATACGTGCTGCCAGCATTTGATTAAACAAATTAAGCTGCACATTTTGCATATAAGTTGTTGGGGTTTTGGCTATAGTTTGGGGATGTGTTATAACAACCTGGGTAACTACATACTGCAACTCCTTATCACTAATAAATTTTATCTGGGTGCCGGTTACCGGTGTTATTGTATAAGGGGTAACCGGTTTAGGGTTTGCAGGGTTTTTTAAAGATGAAAAGATGTTTTTTATTGAAGCTTCAACCTTTTTTACATCAACATCACCAACAACAATAATGGCCTGCAGATCCGGGCGGTACCAATCAGCATAAAAGCTTTTTAAAGTAGCTGCATCCGCGGCAGCAACTACAGCCGCTTCTCCTTTGGGATTGCGTAGCGCATAGCGCGAGTTGTTAAGCATAAATGGCAGGGCGGCCTTGTCAAGCCTGTCCTTCATTACATTTGCACCGTTTTTCAACTCTTCGGATACAGCAGTTTTGGCAGCGTTTACTTTGGCAGGATCAAAGGCTAGATTGCCTGCCCAGCCGGCAAATAAATTCAAACCTTTATTTAGTGCATCAGCGGTATCTGTTGGTACAGTAAGGCGGTACACGCTTTCATCGTAACTGCTTATGGCGTTACTGTCGGCTTTTAAGGTGTTTTTTGTAAGTTTAAGGAAACCAGCCAATTGGTCTTCTGATAAATCTGCTGTGCCTTTAAGCGCTAAATGGCTAATCAGGTGTGCATAGCCGCGTTGCGCGTCGGTTTCTAATATCGATCCGGCTTTGTTTACCAAAACCAATTCTGCTTTTTTGGGAAGCGCCTGCGTGTTTCTTATATAATAGGTTAAGCCGTTGGCTAAAGTACCTTTTAGTAAAAAAGGGTCTGCAGGTAAAGTTTGCGTGGTAACCTGCGGCGCAATTTGCGTAGCCTGTGACACAGGCTTGCTTTTAGGAGAGGCTGCAGGTTTTTTCTTTACCTGGGCAAACGCTCCGCCTGCGGTAACCAACAACACAGTTGCCGATAAAAAAAAGGTATGCTTAAAATTCATATTAAAGTTTAAAATAATTAGGGCTAAAGATGCAAAAACGAAAGGGTTAGGTAAAAATTATTTTTTGAGTAGGTTTTTTGTGAATCCGCTATACCTTGATAACTATATTCCGCTTATACAATATACGCATCAGCCCCCAAATTATAAAAACCAGCAGCAGCCCGCTAAGGGCAGATGCTACATAAGGTAAAAAATATGGTTCAAAAACCCATTGATAGAGGTTTTTGCCTCTTACATGTATTTTATTGGTAATGTAATGCGGAATATAGTTAGAAAGCACATAGGCCGTTATGGCGTTTACACCTAAGGGTACAAAGAACATAGCGACTTTTTTATGGCCCTGCACATCAATTAACCAGTAACAGAGGGCCAGTGCTACGGCTGCCCAGCCACCGGTGTACAAAACAAACGAGCTTGTCCACAAGGCTTTATTGAGGGGGAAGAGCAATCCCCAAAGCAGCCCGGCAACTATTGCCGTAAAGCCATATATAAATAACCAGCTTACTTTAACAGCGTCATCGCAGTCCTTGCGTTTTAGCCAGCTGCCAACTCTTATGCCAAACAAACAGGTTGCAATTGCCGGCAAAGTGCCCAATAAACCTTCAGGATCCCAGGTTTTTGACTCAGACCATAAATGGTTGGTTGAGAATACCACGCGGTCAACCCAGGCGCCCATATTGGTCTCCGGGTCGAGGCTTGCTTTGCCGGTATCGGGTACCGGTACAAACACCATTAAAATGTAGTACCCAATAAGCGATGTGGCGAACAGTACATCGCGAGTTTTTTGTGTTGTTTTAAGATAGATAAGCGTGCTTATAAAATACACAACACCAATGCGCTGCAGCACCCCGGGAAAACGCAAATGGGCAAAACCGGGATGAAAAAGCGATTGTGTTATCAGGCTGATGATGATCAAGATTAGCATGCGCCTGAAGGCACTCCATAACATTTTTGAGTGGTTAGCCTTTACTTCGGCCTTGCTTTCCATAGCATAAACTATAGATACACCTACTATAAATAGGAAGAAGGGAAATATCAAATCGGTAGGGGTACAGCCATTCCAGGCAGAGTGTTCAAGCGGGGCGTAAATATGCCCCCAGTCGCCGGGGTTATTAACCAATATCATGGCAGCAACCGTTGCACCCCGGAAAACGTCGAGCGAAAGCAGGCGGGGTTTGGTGATTGCAGTCATAATTATGGTTTAGGTAAAACTACAATTTTATTTGCAAGTGACAGGGGCTTAAATGACATTGAAATTAGCGCAAGTGTTGCAGAAATATATAGCAACAATTGCAACACTTGCAACAGTACTATTTATTAATAGGCTGATTATCATTTTGTTATATTTTCTACATGCAACACTTCGCAACAGACTTATTCGTCAGGAAATTTAGCTGTAGAAATGATGTAAAATTCTAAATATCAGTTAATTAAAACTACAAGCAAAATTATACATAATTGCAACACTATGTAAACCCACACCATGACTAAGCAAATTTCATGAAGAAGGGTTGGTCCGGATCAATTTTCTTTTTTAAGATGAAGGATATCTTCCTTTATCTTAAAAAAGAAATGCGTTTGCATCATATAATTTATAACTGTGATAATTACTGTAGCGGTGATCTTGGCCGCAGTAGGGTAAAGATGGAGGTATTCTACAAAAATTTTAATAAATACAACGTTTAGTACTATGCATAGTATGTTTACGGCTATAAACCTGTACAATTGAACACTTCTTTTTAACCCGGATTCTTTAAAGACTATATACCGGTTTAAATAAAAACCTGTGCAGAAAGAGATGGGGAACGAAAGGAAAAACGACGCAATATAAGGGCTTAAGGTAATTTGTCCGAGATGAAAATCCTGCTTCGTAAAAATAAAATTATAACAAACGGAAAACAGAATAATATCAAACGCCGTGTTTCCGCCGCCGCAGGCTGCATAGCGGAACGTATGTAGCGGGATCCATTTTTTAAACGGACCGTAAAAAAAATCAATAAAATTAAATATGAGCTGCCTCAATTAACGATAATGTTTAGTAGGGTAAAGGTAAACTATTCCAGCACCACTTTTTGATGCTGAGCCGGGATTTCTATATTGGCAAATCCATTCTCTTTAAGTGTTTGAGCGAAGTGTTGCTGCACATCATATTCGCCGTGCACTAAAAATAGCTTACGCACCTTGGCCGGATCCTGGCATTTTAAAAAGTGAAGCAGATCTTCATAATCGCCATGCGCGCTCATTGATCGTATCTCTGCCACTTCGGCTTTTACATCATATTCATCTCCAAAAATATGAACCACTTTTTCGCCCCTCATTAAACGTCCGCCCAATGAATTAGGCTCGCAATAGCCTACTATTAATATGGTATTTTTAGCATTGTTGATAGCATATTTTATATGGTGCTTTACCCTGCCAGCCTCAGCCATGCCCGATGCTGATATCACTACGCAAGGCTCGGGGTTATTGTTCAGCGCTATTGATGCCTCTGTCGACGGAACAAAGCTTAAACCTTTAAATGCGAAGGGATCGGCATCAACCTTCATCACTTCTTTAACGCCACTATTATAAACTTCCGGATGGCTTTTTATTACCTGTGTGGCTTTTTCTGATAATGGACTGTCCACATAATAAGGCACGTCCGGCAATAGGCCACGCAGTTCAAGCGCATTTAAAGCATACAAAAGCTCCTGGGTGCGGCCCACGCTAAACGCGGGTATAATTACTTTGCCCTTTTTAACCAGGCAGGTTTGCTTAATAATGTCTAACAAGGCATCTTCAATAGGGCCTATATCTTTATGCAAAGAATCGCCATAGGTAGACTCCAGTAAGATATAGTCAGCCTGCGGAAATCTTTGCGGGCTTTTTAAAAGCAGGTCGCCGTAGCGCCCTACGTCGCCGCTAAAAGTTACCCGGGTTTCTTTTCCATCTTCGGTAATTGCCAAATGCACGGCCGCGCTGCCTAAAATATGCCCGGCATCGCTAAAGTGGAATTTTATTTCAGGCGTTATGGCATAGTGCTCATGGTAGTCAACAATCTTAAAAAGGCGCAACGCTTCCATTGCCTGGTCATCGCTATATAGCGGCTCAAGTAGAGGCAAGCCCTTGCGCAGGCGCTTTTTGTTGCTGTATTCGGCATCCTGCATTTGTATTTTAGCCGAATCCATCAGTAATATACGGGCAAGATCCATGGTAGCCGGTGTGCAAAATATGGTGCCGGTGAAGCCTTCCGCAACAAGTCGTGGTATTAAACCGCAATGATCAATATGCGCGTGCGATAATATTAAGTAATCAACCTTATGCGGATTAAAGCCAAAATGCTCATTCAGTCCGTCGGTATCATCGCCTAAACCCTGGAACATCCCGCAATCAAGCAATATCGTGGTGCCATTTTTTAGCCGTATTAAATGCTTGCTGCCTGTAACGTTACGGGCAGCGCCGTGAAAAGTAATTTCCATTAAACAAAATTTGGTTTATAAGCCGAAACATACGCTAAATGTTTGATTAAAAAAATAACTAAAAAAGTAGTTGTATATTGAACAATAAACTAATAAATTCGTTATAGTATATAAGCCAAATAAAAACAGACATGAGAACATTAAAAAACACCATCGCAACAGCGGTATTGTTTATTATCGCATTTGCTTTGAGTGCCGGCGCACAACAAAAACCAAATGCACCCACCCGGGTAATTGAGGACCCCGATAGAGTATTTGTTGTGGTTGAAAAATCGCCCACTTTTCCGGGGGGAACAAAAGCCCTTGGAACCTACTTATCTAAAAACATAAAATACCCTGCAGTAGATAGAAATAACAATATACAGGGTAAAGTAATTGTCTCTTTTGTTGTTGAGCCCGATGGCAGGTTGACCGATGTAAACGCTTTGCGCGGGCCATCAGCAACTTTGAAAGCCGAAGCAGTTAGGATAATTAAACTTTCGCCTAAATGGATAGCAGGCGCACAAGGAGGCAAAAGGGTACGTGTTAAATATGCCGTACCGGTTAACTTTACTTTAAGAAGTTAGCGTAATTTACTAATGTTAATTTTTGCATTGATATTGCTTTACAACGTATTGATTGAAAATAACTAAAAAATTAGTTGCAAGTTAAATAATAAACTAATAAATTCGTTATAGTATATAAGCCAAATAAAAACAGACATGAGAACATTAAAAAACACCCTTAAAATTGCAGCCTTATTTGTTGTTGCAATTTCTTTCGCTGCGGGCGCACAACAAAAACCAAACGCTCCGGTTGCAAAAAAACCGAAAAATGGAAACATTTATGTTTCGGTACAACACTTGCCCGAATTTGGTGCCGGAAAGAAAGCTTTTTGGAAATTTTTAGAAACGAACGTAAAATACCCGGCAATAGACAGGGAAAATAACATACAAGGTAAAGTGTTTGTTAAGTTTGTTGTTGAGCCGGATGGTAAATTAACCGATGTTACCGCTGTTCGCGGCCCTTCAGAAACGTTAAAAACAGAGGCGGTAAGAGTAATGAAAATGTCACCTAAATGGAAGCCGGGAATACAGGGAGGTAAAAAAGTACGGACTGAATATGTAGTTCCTATTAACTTTACAATAACAGAATCTTAAGCTCCCGGCCTAAATCACTATCATGTTGATTTAAAATACCTAATGAATTAGCTTTTTATTTAAAAGCTAACTGATAACTTAGATAATACCAATAATATAAACATGAGCGTATTAAAAAACGCACTTAAAATAACAGCAATAGTCGCAGCTATGTCATTCTCGGCCAGCGCGATGAATGCCGACCTGTTTACAAAAAACAATGGAAAGCTTATAACACCTTACAATTCGGCAGGCAATGATACTACCGTTTATACTATAGTAGATGTAATGCCGGGTTTTCCGGGAGGACCAGCGGCTTTTGCCGGTTACCTGGGTAAAAATATAAACTACCCGACGGCAGACAGGGAGAAAAAGATCGGCGGGAAGGTTTTTGTTACTTTTATAGTTGAGTTGGATGGCAGTTTATCGAATTTTAACACTATTAGCGGCCCATCAGAAACGTTAAAAGCAGAAGCTATAAGGGTAGTGGCGAAATCGCCTAAATGGATGCCGGGACAAGTGGATGGTAAGGTGGTGCGCACTAAGTTCACTGTTCCTATAAACTTCTCCACAAATTAATAGAGTTAAGTAACGCAAATGCAAGCTGATGAAAATTAGTTTGCATTTGTTAATTTAAACTAATAAATTCGTTAACATAAATAATACCCCGTACTAAAACAGATAACTACAATTAAAAAATCATGGAAATTAAAGAATTAACACGTGCTGAGGAACAATTGATGCAGATATTATGGCAGTTAAAAAAAGGTTTTGTTAAGGATGTAATTGAATTACTGCCTGAGCCGAAACCCGCTTATAATACCGTATCAACCATTATCAGGATATTGGAAACAAAAGGCTTTGTAAGCCATAATGCCTATGGTAAAAGCCATGAGTATTACCCGGTAATAAGCAAAGATCAATACCAAAATTTTGCAACCGATAAGTTGATGAATGGTTACTTTGATAACTCTGTACAGCACATGTTCTCTTACTTTGTAAAAAAGGAGAAAATTGACCTGAAAGAGGCTGATGAAATACTTAAACTGATAGAGAAACTTAAAAGCAAATAAGTTATGAGCTGGTGGCATTATTTATTGCTGGTAAACTTTTACCTGCTTTTGTTTTTTGCCTTTTACGCGCTGCTGCTGCGTCGCGAAACCTTTTTTCAGCTTAACCGCATTTACCTTGTGGCGGCGTCGTTACTTTCGTTTGCGATACCATTGATACAGGCAGATTGGGTTAAGGACCTGTTTATAACCAGGCAGGTGCAAAGCACGCTATATGGCGGCGGAGTTGAATTAATTACATACAACTTTAAGCAGGCAGAACAATCTGTAACAATAGGCCACCTTTTAACTTTAGTTTATATAGCAGTTACCATGTTTTTAACCTTGCGGTTAATGTGGCAGCTAATAGTCCTTAAAAAACAAATAGAGAAACCATCTCCTTCTGCAGCTTACTCCTTTTTCAAAAAAATAAGTTTAGGCAAAGACGTTGCCCACCATCATGCCATTGCCAGGCATGAGCAGGTGCACGCCACCCAATGGCACTCGGTTGATGTGATGATAATAGAAACGGTGATGATCATCAACTGGTTTAACCCGGTAGTTTATCTGTACCGCTTTGCCATTAAATATATACATGAGTATATTGCCGACATGCAGGTAATAAGTTCGGGTACGGACAAGGCCGACTATGCCCTGCTGCTACTCAGCCAAACCTTTCATGTCCCTGCCCATAAATTAACCAATCCTTTTTACAGCCACAGCATGCTTAAAAAGCGTATAATGATGTTGCAGAAAAGCAAATCACAGCGCATAATGCTGTTTAAATACTGCCTGTCTGCTCCCTTATTTGTGTTAATGATGATACTCTCATCAGCAACTGTAAATAACAGTACGGCGGTTAACAATCTGCACGATGGTGTGAAGGAAGTATTTGCGGCACCGGTTGACAATATCACTAACGAAATAATAGAACACGCCGAAATACCCGAGGACGAGATACGGGTGAAATTTCCGACACCGGTTGTTTATTCTGATGCTGCCCGGCAATATTATACCACGCCGTACAAAGATCATCCCACATATGGATCAGAAATAGAAGACCTGTTGGGCGACAAAAAAGTATTTGTATCTGTAGAGCAATCACCGGAATTTCCGGGCGGCTCAAGCGCCTTTGTTAAATTTTTAGAGCACAATGTAAGATACCCTGCGCAAGCCAGGGAAAATAATATTCAGGGTAAGGTATTTGTTCAATTTATTGTTGAAGCCGATGGTTCACTCTCTGATGTACACGCAGTTCGCGGGCCCTCTGAAGAGCTAAATGCAGAGGCGGTGCGTGTGTTCAGTACCTCGCCCAGGTGGCAAGCCGGTGTGCAAAACGGCCGGGCAGTGAGAACGCAGTATACCGTACCTATTAATTTTACACTTGGCGACGAGGATGATATGCCGCCTGGTCCAAACGATGATAATAAAGTATTTTCAACAGTTGAGGCATATCCGGTTTTCCCCGGTGGTATGAGCGGATTTACTAAGTTTTTATCAAAAAACCTTAAGTATCCCAATGAAATGAGGAGCAGGGGCATACAAGGAAAAGTTTTTGTACAATTTATTGTAGGAATGGACGGCTCGCTGTCTGACATAAAGGCTATGCGCGGCCCGAGCGAAGAGTTTAAAGAGGAAGCTGTAAGAGTGCTTTCTACCTCGCCAAAGTGGATACCCGGCTTTCAAAATGGTCGCAAAGTAAAGGTGCAGTATACAGTGCCTATTAACTTTACACTTTCTTTTGATGAGACACAAGCCAACCAGTAAATAATAAAGGTATAAACGACGAATAATTTTCTATCGGTTTAGCCTCGTGGATGTTTCTGCGAGGCTTTTTTGTGCGAGAGACGGCGGTAAACGCTAATGTGATACCAAATTTAATTGTACATAAAATAAACTTTTTTGCTGTAGTTATGGCAGTTTTTTTAGGTTTAATTATTACTTTTGATGCGTTAAGCAATATTAAAAACATGAACCCATTTATTTCAAGAAGCTTTTACGGAGTTATAAATTATGTGGCCGCCTTAGTATCAATGGCGTCTCCATGGTTATTTGATTTTGCCCATTTTGGCGGCGCTGCTCTTTTTCTACCAATACTTATAGGATGGGTGCAACTAATAATGGCTATTTTTAGCAATAACAGTCACGGTTTTATTAAGATCTTCCCTATGCCAACGCATAATGTGCTTGATGCATTTTCGGGCTTTATCTTATTGGCATCTCCTTTTTTATACGGTTTTTGTGGTAAGGTTTGTTTGCCGCATGTTTTAATTGGCGGTACATTTTTAATAGCAGGTGTTTTTACACACGGCTCTCCGTTTACAACAGATGACGTACACCACGAAGTAGTTAATAACTAAACTACATAAAGCATAAAAAAGGCGGTCTCTACAATGCGTAGAGACCGCCTTTTTATTTATGCGCATTTTTCTGATGATCAGAAAACTTCGTTCAGGCCTATAAATATCCCCTTGGCGCCGTAGGTGCCTACTCCGTAATCAATACATAGGTTTGATCGGGTATATTTGTTGAATAATATACGCAGGCCAAATCCGCCGCCGGGTTCAATAAATTCGCCAAGATTAACATCATTTATAGTACGCTGGGCGCTTGAAGTTTGCGCATTGGCAAACACCACGCCGCTAAATAATTTATTTTGTGAGATAGGGAAGCGGTATTCAGCTTCGGTATAAGCGAATGACTGCCCCTTAAAACGGCCTATGGTATATCCGCGACCTAAACGGTTGGTTTGGTCGCTACCGGTGCCCGGCAGTTCAAGGTAAGGCAGATCGCCGTTTAGCAGAAAGCTGCCCCAAAACCAGAACGCCATTACATGTTCGCGGTTAATTTTTGAAAGGCCCCAGTACTTTCTGAATTCTGTGCGCAATTGTGTTGCCCGCCTGTTGCTGCCCATCCAGGTTTCGTTAGTGCGCAAAACTACATCGGCGAACACTCCTTCGTAGGGGCGGTTAATATGGTCGCGCGAGTTATATTCTATATTCAACAACAGCCCGTTATTTTTGTAACCCATTGAAGGGAAACCATGATTCATGCTGTATCTCACATTATGCGCATTCATGTTTCGCCCTAATTTTCGTTCGTTATCAATATCCTGGTATATATTAAAAATAACACCTGCGCCCAGCAGCAGGTGGGGTGCCACTCTGCGATATACTCTTTCGGATATTTTGATGTACGAGTAATTTATAGTCATTACTTCGCTGTTGCTTGATAGTGGTAAACCATCAAACGAAAAACCCTGTTCGCCGCGGGCCCGGCTTCCTGTTCCTACACCATAATCCAACGCCACGGTTTTACCAAACTGTACATTGCCCTGGATATTATACAGGTCATCATTAGTGAAAATGTTGTTTTTTACTTCAAACTGTAAAAGGCCTTTGGTTGATATGTAGGCATTGGCATTTAAAACAGACATGGTGGTGATCTTTGGATCGCCAAAAATTAAACCTGCCGTAGAAGTTACACCCGCCGAAAGCCCGACACTTGGGTTAAAGCCGGCAGAAGGGAGCGTAGAAATGGTTGAAGGTTTTGTAGTATTTGTATAAGATGCGGCCTTTTTTTTACTGAACCATTTGCTCAGTACTTGTTTCGCATCTGTTTGCTTTTGTAAAACCTCAGGCGGATCCTGCCGCTCCTGAGCAAAAATTGTCCCTGTGCATAACAGCACCACGCCCGCTGTCCAGGCGAGTTTCCACACGAATTTAATCAATTTACTTAGGGTTTATTGAATTGCAATATAGTCATTGAAGTGTAAAATAAAACAAATAAGTAATTTTTTTTTTGCAGGAAAATAATAATTTAGTCGGTCGTTTTAATTTAAAGTATAATTATTGCTGCGAACAGATAATTTCGGTGCGTTTTAAACTATAGGATTGTAACGAGGTCGAATTAAGAACGTCAAACACTAAAAAGGGAGGAATAATACTATGGGAATGCTAAAAGTTTGCTGGAATTATTGTTTTGCCGATACGCATAAACTACTCAACGAGGTTTGTTCGGCTGAAATTTTTTGATTTTTTTGATCAGATATCAAACCAAAAGAGCCCCGCATAGCGGGGCTCTTTTATGTTCTATAATGAAATAAGACTTTATTATTCTATAACAGATACCTTCACGGTATTGGTACGTCCCTGGCGGGCTATAGGCGCTGATACCGTGTTGATGATAACATCTCCGGCAGCTATTAAATTTTCAGCTATCAGCATGTTATTACAATCCGTAATAGTTTGATCAGTGCTTTCCACTTTATCGTAGTAAAACGTACGTACTCCCCAAACTAAACTAAGGGCAGTTAATAAATGCTTGTTGGCCGTAAAGGTATATGTAGGTGCTTCAGGTCTGTAGCTTGATATTTCAAACGCGGTATAGCCGGATGAAGTCATGGCTATGATTCCCTGTGCATCAGTTTGCTCTGCCAGGTAAACCGCAGATCCGCAGATGGCATCGGCCAAATAGGTTGATTTAGCATTATCAATATCGGCTTTACCGGTATTGAACGGATAACCCACCTCTTCTACATTCCTGATAATTTTTGACATCGTCTCTATAACGATCAACGGAAACTCACCTACTGACGTTTCTCCGCTAAGCATCACAGCATCCGCACCATCTAATACAGAGTTAGCTACGTCGTTAACCTCTGCACGGGTAGGGCGCGGTGTAGTTATCATTGATTCCAGCATCTGTGTAGCAACAATAACCGGTTTTGAAGCGGCGCGGCATTTACGCGCTATCATTTTTTGCAGTAATGGCACTTCTTCCAATGGCATTTCAACACCAAGGTCGCCACGTGCTACCATTATACCATCAGTAACCGCTATAATAGCATCTATATTATCAATGGCTTCAGGCTTTTCTATTTTGGCAATTACCTTGGCGGCTTTACCGCTGCGGCTTATTATTTGCTTTAATTCAACAATATCTTCAGCATTTCTTACAAACGACAGGCCTATCCAGTCAACATCGCACTCTAAA
The DNA here is from genome assembly GCF_946479965.1 of uncultured Mucilaginibacter sp. Next base: position 35,947 of record NZ_CAMLHX010000010.1, read on the forward strand.
ACAAAATTCAGGTGTTCCAGGTCATCCTCAGTTAAGCTTGGGATAGATACTTTAGTATTTGGAAGATTAACACCCTTACGAGACGTTAAAATACCGCCATGCACAACTTCGCAAACTACGGTATCTATTTTATTGGTCTCTAATACACGCATTTGTATTTTTCCGTCGTCAAGCAAAATTATCTCATTAGCCTGTACATCCTGCGGAAACGTATCATAAGTAATATATATCTGGTTGTCGTCGCCTATACACTCGTGGGTAGTTATATTAATATGCGTACCATTAATCAGGTTTATACCGCCATCCTTAACCAAACCAATACGAATTTTAGGCCCCTGCAGGTCAGCAAGTATGGCCACGTTGGTTTTATGCTGTTCGTTAATTTCGCGTATTGTTTCAATAACTTTTTTATGGTCAGAAATTTTTCCGTGCGAAAAGTTAAGACGGCATACGTTTACGCCGGCTCTTATCATTGACAGCAGTACATCTTTATTTGACGATGCCGGCCCCATGGTGGCAACAATTTTGGTGCGGTTATTAGCTAATTTCATGTTTATCTGTATCCAAGTATTTTTATAACTATACACGGTTATAATACGTGTGTAAAATTTCCGCTAAAATAGAAGATTTTCGCGTGATTTTATTTTTTTTGGGTCGATCTTTACTGCAGCAACAATTTCGGGGATGCGATTTACCGATGAAATAAGGTTTTCGAGGTCGGTTTCATCAATATAATTTTTTATTAGCAGAAAATAGTCGGCTTTACGCATTTCCGGAACAAGATATCCTTCGGTACTTTTGTTGGCGATAAAATAAAAGTCGGTTTCGCTGGCTTCCCAGTTGCAGCTGAACAGCGAAAAATAACCGCGTTTATTGTTGCCGTTTAAATTATCAACCGTAAGATCATCTACGCGAACAAAATTGAAATTTAAGTGTTTATTGATAAGATAGCAGGCGCGATAGTCTTTTAATGAGGCAGTTACGGCTATCAAAATAAAATCGAGATCTATCTCAAACTTTAAAATTTTCCTGTTCAATTATAACTATATTTATCCCGCTAAAGATACAAAAACAGCATTGTGGAATTAAATTTTGTTGGTCAAAAACTAAAAAGGTTTTAGATTTGATATTTGATAGATTTTATTTTTCTTTGCACAGAATTTTATTTAATCATTAAACTATAAAACTATGTCTGATATCGCTTCAAGAGTAAAGGCTATTATCGTTGAAAAATTGGGTGTTGACGAAAGTGAAGTAACACCTGAGGCTAGCTTCACCAATGATCTTGGTGCCGACTCTTTAGACACCGTGGAACTTATCATGGAGTTTGAAAAAGAATTTAATGTGGCTATACCTGATGATCAGGCAGAAACTATTGGTACTGTAGGTCAAGCCATAGCTTACCTTGAGAAAAACGTTAAATAAGCTCTCCTTATTTTATTTAAATGGGGTTTAAAAGAGTAGTTGTAACCGGGCTTGGGGCACTCACTCCAATTGGCAACAGCGTTTCTGAATATTGGAACGCTCTTATCAATGGAGTGAGTGGCGCTGCTTTGATCAAGAGTTTTGATACTGAAAAGTTCAAAACAAAATTTGCATGCGAAGTTAAAAACTTTGATGCCGACGGCTTTTTAGGCCGCAAGGATGCCCGTAAGCTCGATCCGTTTGTTCAATACGCGCTTTATTCTACAGAGGAAGCAGTTAAAGACGCCGGGTTAGATTTTTCAAAGCTTGATACCAATCGCATAGGTGTGATATGGGGATCAGGCATAGGAGGTTTAAAAACCTTTTTAGATGAAGTTGTTGCCTTTGCAAAAGGCGACGGAACACCAAGGTTCAATCCCTTCTTTATTCCTAAAATGATAGCAGATATTGCCCCCGGCCATATCTCCATCAAATACGGATTACGCGGGCCAAACTTTACTACTGTTTCGGCTTGTGCATCGTCAAACAATTCGCTGATAGATTCTTTCAATTACATTCGCCTGGGGCGCGCCAATATGTTTATCACCGGCGGTTCTGAGGCTATTATAAATGAAGCGGGTATTGGTGGTTTTAACGCCATGCATGCCTTATCAGTACGTAATGATGATCCGGCTACGGCTTCACGTCCGTTTGACCTGGACCGCGACGGCTTTGTTGCCGGCGAAGGTGCGGGTACAATAATTTTAGAAGAACTGGAACACGCTAAGGCGCGTGGTGCTAAAATTTATGCTGAAATGATAGGCGGTGGCATGAGTGCCGATGCGTATCACATGACGGCTCCGCATCCCGATGGTTTGGGCGCTGCGCTGGTTATGAAAGCTGCATTAAGCGATGCCGGGCTTCAGGCATCAGACATTGATTATGTTAATGTACACGGAACGTCAACTCCCATAGGCGATCCGCAGGAAGTAAAAGCTATACAGGATGTTTTTGGCGATGATATTTACCGTATAAATATCAGCTCAACCAAATCAATGACCGGGCACCTTTTGGGCGCTGCGGGTGCGGTTGAGGCAATAGCATCTATATTGGCTTTAAATAATGGCATTATACCGCCAACTATCAACCACTTTACAGACGATCCATCATTTGATCCTAAAATTAACTTTACTTTTAACACTGCTCAAAAGCGCGATGTTAAAATAGTACAAAGCAACGGCTTTGGTTTTGGCGGTCATAATGCTTCTGTGATTTTTAAAAAGTATGAAGGTTAATAGTAACGTTAATGCCGGTAAGCCGATTATATAAGCTTTATTTATCTCCTCACAGAAAATACGTTAAAGTTTTAAAGAATTTGCTCGGTTTTGTGCCGGGCAATTTGTTGTTATATCGTTTAGCTTTCAGGCATAAGTCGGTAGCCCAAAACGTAAAAAAAGGCGTAAAAAACAGTAATGAGCGCCTTGAATTTTTAGGCGATGCCGTTTTAGGCAGCGTGGTGGCCGAGGTGCTTTTTAAACTTTACCCTTATGAGGACGAAGGCTTTTTAACGGAGCTGCGTTCTAAAATAGTTAACCGCCAAAATTTGAATCAGCTGGCCCGTAAATTGGGTTTTGAGCAGCTTATTGAGTATGATGCCCGTATGCTTGGTCCATCGCGCCAGGGCTCATTGTTAGGCGATGCCTTTGAGGCGCTTGTAGGTGCTGTTTACCTGGATAAAGGATACAATTTTACGCGCGATTTTTTGGTGAACCAGATCATCAAAACGCATATTGATATCCATATGCTGGAGCAAACCGAAACCAATTTTAAAAGTAAGCTAATAGAGTGGTGCCAAAGGCATGGTAAAGATATTTCTTTTGATGTTGTAGAGAATGACCTTGGAGAAAGTTTAAAGTTATTTACCGTGCAAGCCAGTATAGAGGGCCAAATGCTGGGCCTGGGTAAAGAGTTCAGTAAAAAGAATGCTGAGAAACTGGCTGCCGAAAAAGCTTGTGAAGCTTTGGGGATTTAATATAATTTTTGCGGCTTCAAATTTTCCTTATTCTTCACGAAGAAAGCGTAAGAGGTCTGTACGTATTTAATAATATCGTAATCGGCCCAAACCCTTATCTGATCATACGACGGTGTAAAAGCCATCATAAAAGCTGTGATATCCTCGTCGGGGATATCTACAATTTTCTTAATTACACCTCTATTATATCGCTTTTCAATTTCTACCTGCTCCAGCTCGCGTTTAGAAAACGCTTCAAAGCGCCTTGCCCGGTTAGCTGTTTTACCAAAGAGATTAGATAGGCCGGATAATGGAGAGAAGATGGTAGCCGCAACACTCGGATGTAACGTACCAAAGGGGGTGGCTTTTCTATAATTATTTAATGTAGAATTCAGTTCCTGCCTTGTGCTCTTGTCAGATATATTTACCTCGTCTAACGTTACCATTGGTTGTAGATATACCGAAAGCAGATCGTCGTTGTTTACTACAACGGTTTGTGTGGTGTACCTGTTTTTGCTGAACAGTAATGTATCGCCTGCGCCTGCCTGGATCCTGAAAACGCCCAGGTCATCGCTTTTAACAATCGTTCTGCGGTTTATATTGCTAATTACCACCTGTGACACACGATTTTGCGAAGCTTTTTCAAACGTAACTCCTGTTACTATAAATAGCTTTTGAGCTTTTGCGTCCTTATAAACAAATGCAGAAAGCAAAAGTACAAAAGTGCATATCCGGTATAAAAATGGCTTTGTCAACACACGCAAAATTAGCAAACTATTGAAATATCTAACGTTAAAAATTGTTAAACCTTGTTTAACGTATGGGTTTTTTGCCATAGCGGTTGTATAGAATATTACCGACCGGCAGATTGTAGTTTACTAAAAAGATTATCTTTGCGCATGATAAAATCAATGACAGGGTACGGCATTGCCAGTTTTGATACGGGTAATACAAAATACACCGTCGAAATTAAATCCCTCAATAGCAAGTTTCTTGAACTTAGTCTGCGCCTGCCGAAAATGTTTTCTGAAAAAGAATTTCAGTTGCGTAACGACTGCAGCAGGCAAATTGAGCGCGGAAAGGTAAACCTTTCTATAAATACTGAACAGGCAAATTCTAAAGTTAAAGCTGCCGGTATTGATGCTACTTTACTCAAACATTACTTAACGCAGTTACAGCAGGTTAGCACAGAACTAGGTCAACCGGCTGATAATCTTTTACAGTTGGCGCTGGGCCTGCCGGAAGTAGTTAAGTATGATGAAGAAACGGTATCAGACGAGGAGTGGAGAATAGTTGAGGATACCTTTAAGCAGGCCATGGCCGCTTTTCAGCAGTTCAGAAAAGATGAAGGCGATACGCTTGAAAAGGATATTAAATACCGTATAGGCATTATTGTAGAAAACCTAAGACTGGTAGAAATTGAGGAACCTAAACGTGTACCGGTTATACGCGAGCGATTAAACCAGTTTTTAAGTGAAGCTGTTAACCGCGAGGCCATAGATCAGAACCGTTTTGAGCAGGAGCTTATTTATTATATTGATAAGCTTGATATTACCGAAGAAAAGATCCGCCTTAAAACGCATTGCGATTACTTTTTAGAAACCCTGCAAAATGCCGATGCGAATGGTAAAAAGCTGGGCTTTATATCGCAGGAAATTGGTAGGGAAATAAATACCCTGGGCTCTAAAGCTAACGATGCCAACATGCAAAAATTGGTGGTGGGCATGAAAGAAGAGCTGGAGAAAATAAAGGAACAATTACTTAATGTATTATAGGAGTTCATAGTTGATGGTTCATAGTTCATAGCAGTTTATAGATGATGGTTAATAGTGTATAGAAATTATACAATTAGCCAATAACCATGAACTACCGCCTATCAACCATGAACCATGAACTATGAACCATCAACTGAAAACCATGACCCCAAACGGTAAACTCGTTATATTCTCGGCCCCTTCAGGTGCAGGTAAAACAACTATAGTACACCACTTACTTAAAAAAATACCTAACCTGGAGTTTTCTATATCGGCTACTACCCGTGAGCGCCGAGGCGATGAGGTTGATAAAAAGGATTACTATTTTATAAGTAAAGAAGAGTTTTTACACCGCATTGCTAAAAAGCAGTTTGTTGAATTTGAAGAAGTTTATAGCGGCACTTTTTATGGAACGCTTCGGGAAGAAATTGAGCGGATCTGGGAATCGGGCAAAACTGTGATCTTTGATATTGATGTTGAGGGAGGCCTTCACTTAAAGAAAAAATACGAAGAGCAGGCTTTAGCAATATTCGTACAGCCACCATCTCTGGAGGTTTTAAAGCAGCGTTTAGCCGGTCGGGGCACTGATAGCCCGGAAAAATTGCAGGAAAGGTTTGTTAAAGCTGAAAAAGAGCTGAATTATGCCCCTCAATTTGATATTATACTAAAAAATTACGACCTTAATACAGCCTGCGAGGAGGCGGAGAAATTGGTTGCCAATTTTATTAATTCCTAGGCACTACTCACTCAAAACTGCCAACTAAATGAAAATAGGCTTGCTATTTGGTTCATTTAATCCCATTCACATCGGCCATTTAATTATAGCCAACTACTTGGCTAACCATACAACTTTAGATAAAGTTTGGCTGGTGGTATCGCCCCAAAATCCATTAAAAAAATACGGCGACCTGATAAATACTTACGACAGGTTGGAGATGGCACGCCTGGCTACAGATAATGCGCAGAATATTGAGGTGAGTGATGTGGAGCTTAAACTGCCGCAACCATCTTATACTATTGATACGCTTACCCACCTTAAAGAGAAATATCCACAGCATGAGTTTGCCCTTATAATGGGATCAGATAACCTGATATCGCTGCCTAAATGGAAAAACTACAAGCTCATATTGCGAGATCATCAGATCTATGTATACCCCCGCCCGGGTTATGAAAATGCTGAACTTGCTTCGCATCCATCAGTTACCATCACTATGACGCCACAAATGGAACTGTCTGCTACTTTTATCCGCAAATCAATAGCCGAGAAAAAGAACGTGCAGTTTTTTGTGCCCGATGCTGTGCTTAAGTTTATAGAGAGCAAAAGTTTGTATAGAATTTAATCTTTTATCCGTTAAAATAATATGATCGGTAAATACCTGAAGGCGGGTTTAACGTTGATAATTGTACTATCAACAGTTACATATATTGCTATTCGGAAAGGACCTCATTCTTTTGTTTTTGCCTGGACTTTAAACTTTATGCTAATGTTGGGTGTTTTCTTTTTTACCAACATGTTTAAACTGTCATTAGCATCAAAGTATTATGATGCAAAGCAATGGGAGGCTAAGGGAGCGATATACAAATGGTTTGGCGTTAATCTGTTCAGGAAAATTTTGGTATGGATTGGCTGGGAGAAAGTTATTAGAGCGTCCAATCCCGTTAAAAACAATTTGGACGCAATAAAACATTTAGAATATGGCACCCGTCAGTCAGAATTTGGGCATTTGGTTATTTTCTTTATCGTGTTAGCAACAAATCTCTTTGTAGCAATTTATTACGGCATTGCTAAATCACTGCCGCTTTTATTCCTTAATATAGTGCTAAATGCTTACCCGGTTGTACTTCAGCGCTATAACCGTCCACGCCTGCAACGCGCTATGCAAATACGAGAAACTATAAGGTAACTCGTATAATCACCATCTTTATTTAGTAACCCCTTGGTCTCGCTATATCCTCATACAAATGGCGGAATGAGCTCCGTAACGCAATAAACACCATGGTGGTTTTATCGTTAAACTTGGAATTAGTTTCGTTGCGATAGGTTAAACCAGCCTCTACACGCAGGTTATATTTGGGGTTAACTACATAAGCAACCCTGCCGTTTAAGTAAACCATATTAGTGGTTAAACCCTGGCCAATATAATTTCCATATGCCTTAGCAGGATATATGTAACTTTTAAAAATGTCTTTACCGTAATTAGCTGCGTCTACATCCAGGCCATAGCGGGCATAATTAAGCTGTCCGCTAAAATCAAAGCGCTTGTAGCTATAATTAAGCATCCCTACGGTTTCTCTAAAGTTAGCGCCGAAAGGATGCGCCAACGGCTCGGCCTGCTGGCTGTAGTTGGTAATGGAGTTTTGCTCAGAATAAGTATATGGCCGTGCAGAATTATATTCCACTAAATAATTTAGATTTTTAACCTTGAACAGGTCGGCGCCGCGCACGCCAATTTGAAAAGCATATTTGTTGCGTGAACTGCCATTGCCCGAGAAGAGGTCTTTAGACACAAATTCATCCAACACGAATTGACCGTAGGCTGCTATGCCATCTGCTATTTTGTATTTACCGGTAAAGCCTATCATAGCGTTATCAGGCGAGCCGATAGAGGCTTCGGTCGGCCTTAAAAACGCAATGGGATTCAGGTAATTAAAATCAAACCCTCTAAAATTCCCGTCACCATCACGTTCGGCCCATATAACTGATTCAAAGAAGCCCAACGAAAGCCTGTTTGTTACACTCCAGTCCAAATAATGGAAGGCGCCCCATTTTTTACGGTAGCCATTTACGTATGATACCTGGGGCGATGCAGGATCCGTCATATAAGACCACATGGTCATGTATTTGATGTTACCCAGGTTTGCTGTAAGTTTAAGAAAAGGGTAGGGAGAGGCGTTGTCTGACAGTAGCAGCGAACGATAACCATCACCAATAAAATTCCTGTCGTTCCCCAGCGTAACATTTAAAAATTTTACCGGTGTGTACGATATCAATGCTAAAACGTTAGACCAATCTTTTTCGTCGTGCTCAGCAAAGGTGCGGTCAAAGGCCTGGCCGGGCACTACGCCAACCTGGTCAATATACTTTCGGTAATAGTCAGGAAACACGGCCTGGTTCTCAAACCCGGCAGAGTAGAAGTAAAAGTTTTTACCTACGGTACCACCTATTTGAAAACCGCGGGTATTGCGCCACACAGTTTTTTTACCGGTTATGTCACGGCCCCCGGTAATATCAGTCAGATAATCAGCAAAGAAAGTGTATTCTTTATCGTTAACCTCTATTAAGTGCTCATTAAAAAGTTTGCGATGTATCCAGCCGTGCTGTACAGTACTGTCTTTACCATAATTCATCAGCTGCTGATAGCGGCGCTGCAGCACCGTATCATCCATAAAAAACGGCTTTAACGAAGTGTGAAAACGCGTTTTGGTTGAATAGGCGTCGGCATTGAATTTTTGGTAGAACTGGTAAGAATAAGGCTGATATTGCGCCTGGCCCTTTGATATTGTTATCGCTGTTATAAGTATAATTATGCTTAGGTAGATTCTTTTCATGTAGGCAGATGATTTTTATTTATGTATCACTCAAAGTAATTTAAAGTTTTAAAGCCCCCTTTTTGAAGATAGTCGTCCTTTTTTACCAGATTCAGGTCTGATAACACCATCTCTTGAACCAAAGCCGGCAGATCATATTTTGGTGTCCAGCCCAATTTTTGCTTAGCTTTTGAAGCATCGCCTATCAAAAGATCAACTTCTGTGGGCCTGAAATATTTAGGATCAACCTTAACAATGGTTTGACCTTGCGGTAGCGCTGCCAGGTTAAGGCCAAGTTCTTCCGCCCGTTGCCTGTCAACGTCAATTATAACACCCCGTTCGTATTCGTCCCTTCCGCTAAATTCCACTTCAATGCCCAGTTCTCCAAAAGCCATTTTAATAAAATCTCTTACGGTGGTGGTTACGCCCGTGGCAATAACAAAATCTTCGGCTTTATCTTGTTGCAACATCAGCCACATGGCTTCTACATAGTCTTTGGCATGTCCCCAATCGCGCTGCGCAGACAGATTGCCCACGTAAAGGCAATTTTGAAGCCCAAGAGCGATCTTTGCTGCTGCGCGTGTAATTTTACGTGTTACAAAGGTTTCGCCGCGTACGGGGCTCTCATGGTTAAACAGGATGCCATTGCAGGCATACATACCATAAGCTTCGCGATAGTTCACTATTATCCAGTAACCATACATTTTGGCTACAGCATAAGGCGAGCGCGGATAAAAAGGTGTTGTCTCGCTTTGTGGCACGGCTTGTACCAAACCATACAACTCTGATGTTGACGCCTGGTAAATACGGGTTTTTTGGGTCATGCCTAGTATGCGCACAGCTTCCAGTATTCTGAGGGTGCCAACGCCATCGGCGTTAGCAGTGTACTCGGGTGTGTCAAAACTTACTTTAACATGGCTTTGCGCAGCCAGGTTATAAATTTCGTCGGGTTGTGTTTCCTGAATGATACGGATAAGATTGGTGGAATCGGTTAGATCGCCGTAATGCAATTTAAACTGTAAACCGCCTTCGTGCTGATCATGATAAAGGTGGTCAATACGGTCGGTATTGAAGGATGAAGCCCTTCTTTTTACTCCGTGGACAAAATAGCCCTTTTTTAAAAGAAATTCAGCCAGGTACGCACCATCCTGACCGGTGATACCCGTTATTAAAGCTATTTTCATTGTTGTGAAGTAATTATTACAATATTATTCAATTTAATTGTAAAACCGGTTAGATAGCGGTTCTAAATTAGCTGATAATATAGCTACAGGTGCAACAAACAAAAGCTATTTGAGTTTTTTAAGAAAAGCTTAAGGCTTAAATTTCTGAGGTATTGATGTAGTCAACAGCTTCTTCCAATTCAGTGTACCAATCGGCGCCATACTTCCTTATCAGCGGGGCTTTTAAAAACTCGTGTACGTGTACCTTAAGTTCATTGCCAAAGCTACAGGCGGGGCTGCAAATGCTCCAACGATCATAATTCAATACATCAAACTCAGGGTATTTAGTTATACGGATAGGGTATAGGTGACAAGAGATGGGTTTTTTCCAATTGATAACTCCCTCTTCATAAGCCTTTTCAATGGCACACTTGGTTATACCGGCTTCCCATATTACGTAAGCACATTCTTTATTGGTATCAACACATGGTGTGGTGTAGTCGCCTTCAAAATCAGTAACATGAGTACCTTCGCGCTCAATGGTAGCTATGCCTTTGGTAGTCATGTACGGCTTAACTTTAGGGTATATTTCTTTCAGGATATCTAATTCGGCGGCTTCCAGCGGCGCGCCGGAGTCGCCCTCAAGGCAGCAGGCGCCTTTGCATTTGTTCAAATTACAAACAAAATTCTCTTTTACTACATCTTCGTGCACCAGCACACTGCCTACTTCAATCATTTATATCTTTACTTTTTAACAGGATTTAAGGCGTATTTAAGTCCGCTTGCTCCTGTCAGATCCATCGTTACGCTGCCTACTATCAAGCCAACGTGTGCTTTAACCGGTATACGGTTGCCGTCGTCTGTTATCCACAAATATAGCTTACTATCTTTCTTAAATATGCGCCCCGGTATAATTGTGGGGTTAAACTTAAGGCACTTAAAGGTGCCCATTGAGCATTTTACCTGTTCCTTGCCTATATAAGTAATAGATAAAGTGTGTATGCCATCCTCTAGAAAATAAGGCATATCCAGTTTATCGCCGGGTTTAAGCTGTGATATATCCAGGTTGCGGGCGAAATAGTAGGCCGATACAAAATCAAATATCTTTCCTTTAAACGGAAATGTGCCTTTATCGGCAGTTACTTTTCCTTCCTGATGATTAAAGGTTACGTTATCTGTATGTCTGTAACCCCCTTCGCGCCTGTTTTCGGTGTAATAGTAGGGCAACAGTGTGTTTTTGTCTATATAGCTATCGTACTGGTTGCGCACCTTGTAAAAAACATCAAAAGTACCTGCTGTCTTTCCGTTGGCGGTTATATGATAGCTTGGATGCCCGCTTATTTTCTGTCCCCCGTCTTCAACCTTCAACGTCGCTTCGGCACCGGTAAATATGCCATACTTTAATTTATAGCTAAGTTCTTCCCCGGGTTTAAAAACGGGGTCGCCGGTGGTTTTAAGTTCCTGCGCGGTTACAAGATTAAAGCAACTTATAAAAAGTATAATGGTAATAATATATTTATTCATTATCAGGTTATTACAAAAGCAAACCAATTAATTTTGGTATATTATTAAGACCATAAATACTTATAATAGTTTAATTTTTTATCAGGAGGTATTAGCCCGATCAATCTTTTCGCTTATAAATGGGTACGGTTGAGCACGGCTCGCCAAACATAAGGCTTTTAACAACGGGACTAAGTTTTTTGCCTAACTCAACATAGGCTGCAACAGGTATATCAATATCTCCGCAGCCTTTTATTACCAGGCGCTGGTCGCGGTACTGCTCCGGGTTAAGTTTAGCTATGGCTTTAACAAATAGTACAGTTTCCAGAACATCCGCATCACCAAATACAACTTCGTTAGCATAGGGTGCCATACGGTTGGCCAATAACAAATATGCCCAGGCGGGTACTATCGCATCGGCAGTACAGGTTACTGCTACATTTTTATTCTGGTATTGTGTCCAGTCATGCCCCTTAACAAACTCTCTGAAATCCTTCTCGCGCAAAATAAGGCCCTGAAACAAGTTATCTTTTATATCATATACCACGCGCTCACCCGGCGTATAAAAGTCGGCAGGATCCAATGTAACCAGTCCGCTTTGCGCCACCTTATTCATTATATTTTCCTGTATATCCATATCTGTAAAATAAAAAAATCCGGGATTACGATATTATCGCGATCCCGGATGCAAAATTACTTTAATTTATAACTATAACAGCCTTGCCCTGTAATCTTTTACATTGCCCTTATTTTTCAATGCCTCAAGTGCTTGTCCTTGCGAGCGCTGAACCAATGCTTGTGCTAGCTGTTGTTTTTGTGTTACGGTATTAGCCAAAGCGGCCGGATTAACAAAACTATTAACTACAAAAATATAAACACCCTGCTGGCCGGTAACCGGTTTAGATAATTTATTGACCTGAGAACCAAATATGGTTCCTATCAATTTATATTCGGCACCACCGGCCGGAATCATTGGGTTGGCAAATACAATATTTTGAACCGGAGTAACCGTTGCGCCTGCTTTTTGTGCAGCCTGCTCAATTGTTGATGCCCCACTTAATGCTGCCGCGAATTTATCGGTAAGCATTTTCGCTTTAACCTCAATTCTCACCATTGGTTCAATTTGTTTCTTAACCAGATCAAGTGCTAAAATACCCTTTGGTTTAATTGCAGTTAAACGAGCAACTACATATTGATCGCCTGATGTATAAACCTGGTCATAAACAGCGTTCTTATCAGCATTAAATGCCCATCTTACCAATTCGCGTGCAGATTCAAGGCCTGGTAGCGATGCGGCAACTCCGGTAACGTCATCAGCAGTTTTTACCTCAAGGCCTGCTTTTTTAGCTTCGGCTGTAAAGTCTCCGTCATTGGTAGAGATCAAAAAGTTCTGTGCTTTTGTGTATGCTGCAGATTGTGTTTCGCTGCTGGCGGTTAACGGCTTATCAACAACGGCAACCTTAACAACACGCGATGATCCTTTTTGAGCAACTATGTATATAAGGTGTACACCATACTGAGAGGTAATTATTTTATAATCGCCGGTTTTTGCGTTAAAAGCGGCCTCTTCAAAATCAGGTACCATTGCGCCACGGGCAAAAGTACCCAGATCACCACCTTTGGCTGCTGATTGCTGATCGAGCGAATAGGTTTTTGCCATATCAGCAAATGATTTTCCACCCTGTATAAGGTTTTTTAGCGAGTCTGCTTTTTTCAAACCGTCAACAGGGCTTAACAGAATGTGCTTGGCTGTAACCGAATCGGGGCCAACTCTTGAGTCAACCAGTTTAGCCAATGCATAATATCCGTTTTGCAGGTAAGGGCCGTACACAAAACCGGGTGCAGCGTTAAACATTACAGAATCTAAGCCACTGCCCAATTCGCCTTTATGTTTGTAAGCAAAAGGTTGTTTGTTTTCTGAATTTATCTGCACAAATAACGAGTCGTTAGTTGAAGCTGCAAACTCGGCTTTTAATTTTTCAACCTGAGTTTTTACTACAGCCGAATCTGCTTTTGACGGCGCACCGTTAAAGCTTACATACTCCAGCGTACGTGTTTCCTGCGGATTTTTGAATTCGTTTTTATGCTCTTCATAATAGCTGCTGTAGTCAGCGTCAGTTATAGTAACCTTGCTATCCTCAATAGTTTGATAGTTTAAAACGGCATATTTAAAATTAGCCAGTTTGTTCTTAGCCTCATAATCGTCTTTTGCTTCAAGCGAATTAACATATAATCCGTTGGTCAGGGCAGACATATATTTTTCAGCCAGTTTGTTTTGGATCAGTTCTTCTACAAACTTGTTCCATCGTTGTTTGTCCGGATCTGTATCAGGTGTTACGCGCAATTTGTTTATTGTTGCGCTAAGGTTAGCCCTGTCAAACTGGCCGGTTTGCGGGTTTGTAAAAGCCCGTACTATTTCGGCGCTTGGGTTATTTCCGCTGATCATCGCTTGTGATTCGTCGCCCGTAACCAGTAAACCAATTTTTTCGGCTTCGTGCTCTATCATGGCTTTACTTAACATCTGGTTCCAGGTGTTTTCTTGTACGTAAGCCGTTATTTGCGGAGACAGACTGTTTTGACCTGATTGCTGTTTAAACTGGTTGCTGTTTTGCTCAACCGTTTCTGTAAATTCAACATATGGTATCTTTGTACCAAATATTTCGCCTATAGTGCTATTATCGTCTTTAAAAAAAGAACCGCCCGATTGCACAACCTCAGTTATAACGAAAGCCACAAGCGATACGCCTATTACACCTGCTACAATTTTACCCATCCGCTCGCGCAGATAACCCATTATACCCATATTGATCTATAATATTTTAATGAAACTTTTTTCTTTAAAAGAGGGCGCAAGATACAACTTTTGGTAAAATTATATAATACAATTTTTTAACTCAAAATAAGGCTATTGCATTTGATTTTCAGGGACCTCAAATTCGCCTGTTGCACCCTTAACTTCCGGATGTTCCAGCTTATCATCGCTGGTAAAACCTACTCCGTAAGTTACATCGCCATTAGGCCTGTGCATCTCAACCCGCTGGTTAGAGTAGATGATCTTTTTAGGTTGATCCCATATCATTTCTTCAGATTTGAAGGTAGTGCCATCTGAACTAGTTACAATAACATTTTTATAAAACTTAGTGATGTTTTCGTTCTCCAGCTGAACAGCCGAGTCGGCTACTATATTTCCTTCTTCTTTGCCAAATTTATCAAATGATATTACCTTAACGCCATCGGGCATAACATCATAAGGCTTATCTGTGGAGTATTTAATAAGTAAAGGCGTTAGCATCCGGCCTTTTACTACAGCAGAGTCGCTGTAAATAACGTCAACACTTCGGGTAGTATCAACCGCCGCGCCCGATGTCATGTTAGCAATTTTCTTAATGTTTTCCAGATCGTTTTCGCATGCGGTAAGCCCAAACACACCAATGGCCAAAACAGCTAAAAGCAGGCGCGATGCATGTTTTGGAGTATGTGGCAACATGTTTAATCAAATTTATACCGCTGGAACCACCTGTCGTTAAGCGTAAAGCCCAGGCGTATTTTGAAATAGTTTTCGCGCACCAGGCCGTTTGTCAATGTTCCCCTGCGCCCTAATTCGGCTGCAATGTTTATTTTATAAAAACTTGTGCCGTTAACAGCGCGTAAAGGTAAACCGAAGCCAAAAGTAGCCGCGTAAGATTTGATATTGGTTTGGCCCGTACCGGTTGCATTGTTAACGTTAAAGTACGTTTGGTCTAAAATTAAACCTGCACGATAATCTACCGTTGCCCAATAACTGTTTATTGAGTTTAAGTTAGGGGTTATTTGTCCGCCCACGTTAAGTGTACGGCTGTTAGCCATACCGGCGTTTGCACCGTCAATTGTTAATGCCGACCAGTTACCTATGGAATAATCAACACCCACTAAAAATTTCTCATCGCGTTGGTAAGAAACACCAAAATGATGAACATTAGGCAGCTGTATTTTAGTTTTAGCGTTTTGGATATTGATTACCGAATCGGTGGGTAAACCTTCGGCACCGGAAGCGTCAGTTTTGTAATGGCTAACAATGTGACTTTTTTGAGAATTGAGGCTTGACTGTGCTGAGGCTGAATAGCCAAAAATAACGTGCCTTGTTAGCGATAGATCAAGCTGATACTGTGCGCCGTAATCATAGTTAACACCTCCTACAGCATAACTTTTCTCATCGCGCGAGTTGAGCGCGCCGTAAAGATCAGGAAACTCTGTTGAGCTAAATTGTTTCATGTTGCCGAAAATGTACGAGACGTTGGCTCCCAGTTTCAATGTTCTGAAAAGCGAAAAACCGTAACCTAAAAACGCTTTTGAAAGGCCGCCTTCGCCTTTGTAGCTTAATAACGTGCGATTAGTGTCGGCAGGTGCCGATGAGCCAAAACCGTGCTCAAGTGTTTTAGTATAATTATAACCAATTTCGCTGTAAGGCATTAAACCAAACGCTAAGGCCGAATTACGTGTTACCGGTATGCCAAAAGTAATATGGCTCAACCTGAAACTGGCGTCGCGCTGTGAAGTTTGCCCGGTTTGGTTCAGCGTAAAAACACTGCCATATAAGCCTACATCAATTGTTGTTAGCCCGATGGATGAATACGATGACGGATTAATGGGGTTTACAGTGCTATAGCGATTAATAGGACCAAGGGCCGTACCAATACCGCCCATTGCCATATTTTGCGGCAATAACGATGGATTAAGGTCACCAAGACCGTAACGCGAATAAGGTGAACTGGTAGTTGGGCTGTTCTGAGATCTTGCATCAAGTACTACACCGGCAAGTAAAAACAGCAGTAAAAACTTTATATATTTAATCATTATGCTCAATGGCTGCGTTTAATCCTTTTAAAACCAGGTGCGGCTCTTTTTTTATATAGGGGGCAAAGATGCTATTTTTAAGCAGCGTATCAAAAAAAACATTATCGCCCCCGGTTAGTATAATATTTATGTCCTGCCTGTTATCACTGTAATTCTCAATAAATCCCATCAGTTCGTACTTTATTCCGTTTTGTATACCTGATGTAATTGCGGTAATAGTATCATCGCCATATACCCCGTCAAAATTCGCGTCTGGTTCAAGCAATGGCAATGCCGCTGTGTAATGGTTCAGCGCATTATAACGCATATTTAAGCCCGGCGATATACTGCCGCCGAAATAATTTCCGCCGGCGTCAATCCAGTCATAAGTTATGCAGGTACCCCCATCAACAACCAGGTTATTTTTAGCAGGAAATAAGTTATGCGCCCCCACTACGGCGGCCAGTCTGTCGGCACCCAATGTTTGCGGAGTTTTATAACGGTTATTTATGCTTTTTACCATGCCGGCATTAAAGTATAACAAAGTTGCTTTAGCTTTTAACTCAGCCTCCCATGCGCGGCTGTCTTTTTTTACCGATGAGATAATGGCTTTACTGATGTTGTGTTTTTGCAGAATGGTTTCGATGGTTGTCGTGTCAATATCTTCGTAACGCGCCACATCAACCATTTCATTATGATTAAATACGGCCAATTTTGTATGCGTATTACCTATATCGATAACCAAATTGGCCATCAGGCTCGCGCTATTGAAACAATAGATTCAAATATGGCCAAACCATCTTCGTTAGCTAACAGGCTATCTGCAGCGCGTTCAGGGTGAGGCATAAAGCCAAATACATTTCTTTCAGCATTGCACACCCCGGCAATGTTTTCAATAGAACCGTTAGGGTTAGCATCAGTGGTTATGTTACCCGCCTCATCACAATACCTAAACAATATCTGGTCGTTATCATTTAATTGCTTAAGCAACACGGCATCCGCAAAGTAATTGCCTTCGCCATGCGCGATAGGTATTTTAAGCGCTCTTTGCTGATCTATTTGCGCAGTAACTAGTGAATTAGCTGTCTGCGGTTTCATATAAATATTGCGGCAAATAAACTTACGGTGTTCATTATGCAGCAATGCGCCCGGCAATAAACCGGCTTCTGTTAGTATCTGAAAGCCGTTGCAAATGCCCAAAACCTTGCCGCCTTTAGCCGCAAACTGTATAACCTCTTGCATAATTGGCGAGAAACGGGCAATGGCGCCTGAGCGCAGATAATCGCCGAAAGAGAACCCTCCGGGTAAAATTATAAAATCGGCCCCTTGCAGGTTGTGATCTTTGTGCCACAGGCGAACAACCTGCTGACCCATTATATTTTCTAATACATGGATGATATCTTCATCGCAATTGGAACCGGGGAAAATTACTACGCCAAACTTCATGCTACAAAACTAATATAACCGCTCAAATTTGAACGCATATAAAAGTTAAAAAGTGTTAAACTGAAAATAAATGATACCGCCAACCAGCAAAAAGAACAGCCCCTCGTAAAACCACCTGCTTGTGGCGTACAAAAAGTAGTAGGAGAAAAACACTGCCAGGGGTACTGCACACAGTAAAAAGTGCTCCAAATGGAACTCTTTTTTAGTGTAAAACGACAGCCCTGCTATAACCGTAAGCACCATTAAAAGCTGAAATGATTTGCGCGTTTGCACATAGCTTCTGAAAAATATCTGGCTTACCTTTAAAAAACAAAGCAGCAATATTATAGCAACCGGTATTAGTACCAGGTAATTGTAGGAGCTGATTTGAATATGTGCGGGAAATTTTGTTGTCAGCGGCAGCCATATTTTTGCAAAATCGGGCAATCTGTCAGTCAGATAATAGATCACCGCTAAAAAGAAAAATATGGTGGCGAAGCCCATAATAGCAGCAACCCATTCGCGCCAGTTAAATGGCCTGAAAACCATCAGCCCTACCCATATTACCAGGAACATGAAAATAAATGGCAGATAAATAAGCGTGCCCAGGGCTACCACCATACCCATGTCGTAGGCTACAGACTTGGCATCGGGCGTTTTATAGGTGCCAAACAGCCGATAAAGCATGCCTATTACCAAAAAATTGCAAATAAGCGGTGTGCTCAATGTTAAAAATGGTGCAAAAAGGGCTGTCAGCACAACATACATTAGCGCGGGTAAAAAGCTGGGCCGCCCCATTAAATTAAAACTATTTACCAAACGGTTAAACCACAACGCCTGCAGAAAAATGAGAACGCTTGCCAAAAAAACATTCATTAACGGCGATGGCGTGAGTTTGTAATCAGCCGGGAATAGCAGGCGAGCAAATGGCTCAACAAATTCAAATTGTATCTGTTGCGGGGCGTTTAATACATAGCCAATGCGCAATACAACCAGCAAAATAACCAGCCATATAGCATTAAGCGGGTTATATGTTCTGAACAGGTTGATCATGCGGCAATATTAACGTTTTTGGGTGATTTTTAATCGGAGATTAGTATTATCGCCGTGCGTAGCGCTTCACCATATCATCTACTATCTGGGCGGTCTCATCCGGGAAGTTGACGAACACACGTTCATCCTCGTGCACCCATTTGGCCACATGCTCTGCAAATTTATGGCCAATAGCGGGCACAAAAGGCACACCCATCCGCGATGCTGCCAACGCATTGCACTGTTGCTCATATTGGCCCTGCATGGGTATCATCATTACCTTTTTTTGGAGGAAGAGCGCTTCGGCAGGCCCTTCAAACCCGCCCCCTGTAAGTAAGCCCTCGCAGCTTGCCAAACTGCTGTTAAATGCCTCGTTGCTTACCGGGAATATGTTGATGTTATCCAATTTATAGGGCGTTTTTTGCCGTTTTGAAAAAATGTGCCACTCGGTGTTTTTTACCTTGCTAAGGTGCTGCGCCAGTTTCTTGTCATCATAAGCCGGCAGGTAAACGGTATAGTGCCCTGCGTTGCTGGTAACCATACTGCGGATGCCGCTGCGGATGACAGGAGTATGTATAAAATCATCATACCGCTCAAAATGAAAACCGATGTGATGCGTAGTAGGCGAGTAGTTTTTAAACAGCCACTCCCCATAGTGCCATTTGCGCGGGCGCGGTGTTTTTCTAGAAACAAAAGAACATTGATGACTTAATGATACTGATGGGATACCCTGCATTTTACAGGCCCAGGCGCTTACCGGTTCAAAATCATTAACTATCAGATCGTATTGGTCAAGCGGCAATCCCCGCATGTCTTTCCACAATTGGGGCAGGTCCATAATTTTAAAGGTGGCCCACTTGTCTACACCGCCGTTAGTGCCAAAAACAAAGCTAAACCCATGAAAGCGGTATTTGAGCGGTTGCGACAGGGTAACTTCGGCTTCAGTACCGCTTACCAGCAGGTCAAGTTCGCCATATTGCTGCAGCAACGGTACAATCTCGCGGGCGCGACTGATGTGTCCGTTACCTGTTCCCTGAATGGCAAATAATATCTTCATTAGGCTGTTATCCCCACAAAGATATTATTTGCTACAGTTTATACTAAACTCTGTTAAAATTAAAATGAATAACCCAATGATAAAGCGAAACCGCTGTTTTTAGCCCTGTTTTGAGCAGAGTTATCATTAGCTGCTTTATCAAAATCAAAAACATAGTTGCCAATAAGGCTTACATTGCTGTTAAAATTATAACCTAGCCCAACGTGGCCCCCTATAGCGTTTTTTCTTAAACCATCGGTACTGGTAGTGTTTGATGTTGCTGCGCCATTTACATAGGTATCTGACGATTGCGACAACAAAAATGCCACCTGTGGGCCCGCAAACAGGGTAACATCCGGCGAAGGTTTAAAACCTACTAGCAGCGGTACATCCAAATAATTAAGTCGGGTCTTTAATTCGCCGGTTGTTGAACCTATAGTCCCTTTTACGTTACCGCCTTTTTGGGTATATAATACCTGTGGCATAAATGATAGTTGACTTGCCAGCGGCAGATCGGCCATTAAACCGCCCTGGAAACCGAAACGGTAATCGTAGTCATAAGTAGCGCCCCCTGTTTCCAGTTGGCCCAACGTCATGTAATTAGCGCCGGCCTTAATACCTATACGTGGCCTCGTTGATTGTGCCGTGGCCGTGTTTAGGCCTGCTGTTAGCGTTAATCCTAATGCTGATAGTATGATTAGCTTTTTCATTTTTTTATGATTTGTGTAATAAAATATTGGACAGGCCAAGCCAATATCTATGCCAAAGCCATAATTAGTAATGCTTAAAAAGGACGGAAGTATGCCGTTAGACTATGATAGTGAGGTACTTATTGGGAAGTATTTATGCCTTGTCGCATACATCAGAAACGGGCCAACTTCGTCTGTTTTACTATCCAAACGAAGCGGCCCGTTAGGGTTTTTTTGTAATGATTATTAGAATTTAACGCCTAATGTAAGAGCGAAACCGCTGTTTCTTTCACCGGTGTCAGCATTGCTTTTTGCGGCGTGGCCAAAATCAAATGCATAATGGAGGTTTACACCCACTTTGTCTGTTATGGTATAACCGGCGCCAAGGTTGCCGCCAACAGCAACTTTTTTCAAATCGTCGGTTTTTGTATCGGTATTAGTACCCAATCCTGTAACAGTTACAACTGTTTTTTGCGACATCAAAAATGAAGCCTGTGGACCTACGTAAAACGAAAGTTTAGGATTGGCTTTAAAACCAAATAAAACCGGAAGATCAATGTAATTAACCTGCGTTTTGGCATCAAAGGTAACACCGCTTATGGTTGCTGCAGCATTGCCACCCTTTTGGGTATACAATAACTGGGGTGCGAAAGAGACACTTTCTGATATAGGCGTCTCAATAAAAATACCACCTTGAAAACCCGGGCGGAAATCGTAATTAATAGATATGCCGTTGCTTGATGCCGCGCCCAAAGTCATATAGGTAAGGCCGGCTTTAACGCCAATGCTGGTTTTTGATTGTGCGTTGGTTTTAGTTGTGAAGCCCAAAACAGCTGCAAATGCCACTGCGCAAGAGAGGATAAGGTTTTTCATTGTAATAAAATTAAGGGTTTAAAAATTGGAACGAAGATAGCGTTTTCTTTACCTAAGTACGTAGTTTAGGTGTGTAGGAGCGCTAAACGGGTGGTTTACAAGGAATAAAGTTTGCATTACAATTAACTTTCTTGCCTAAATCTTTCCAATAAACCGCGAACGTCCATTTTTGCGTCCAGGTCCTCGGCGTCTGACAGGTCGGCTGCATCACTGTCTTCTTCAAAATCAAGGGGGGAATATTTAAAGATTTCCCATTCGCCTTTATTGTATTCCAGCGCAGTAAGGTTCTCTACCCAATCGCCCGAGTTAAGGTAAAGCACCTTGCCCGGATTATCTGTAGCTACTATCTCGCGCATTTCGGCCTGGTGGATGTGGCCGCATATTACGTATTGATATTCTTTGCTTACGGCAAGGTCGGCAGCTGTTTGTTCAAACTGGTTAATGAATTTTACAGCGTCTTTAAACCGGGCCTTTATTTTTTTAGAGAAGCTCATCTTTTCGCGCCCCATGGCGGTAAGCAGCCAGTTGGTAAAGCTGTTAAGCAGTATCAGTGTATCATAACCAACAGCGCCTAATTTGGCCAGCCATTTAGAGTGTTGCATGGTAACATCAAACACATCGCCATGAAAGATCCATGCTTTTTTACCATCGATATTAAGGACAAGCTTATTTAATAGTTGGAACGAGCCCAGGTTCATATCTGCAAACTTGCGCAGCATTTCGTCGTGATTACCGGTTAGATAATACACCGGAACACCATCAGTAACAAACTTTAATATCCTGCGCACCACTTTCATGTGTGCCTCGGGCCAGTACGATTTGCTGAACTGCCAGATATCAATAATATCGCCGTTAAGAATAAGTATTTTGGGTTTTATGCTTTTTAGATATTTAAGCAGTTCTTTGGCGTGACAGCCATACGTGCCTAAATGCACATCAGATATAATTACGATATCAACTTCGCGCTTTGCCATTAATTAAAGGGGGATAAAAGGCACTCCCGGTAATATTTACCGGCGCAATAAAGGGAAGTATAGCAGAGCAACTTTTATTCGTCGTCTTCGTCTTCATTAACTTTAAGTTCATACGGACTTAAATAGAACACGCCAACTAATACAAGCAGCCCTATAACAACCATATACGATGTATACTCAAACATGATAAAAGGTTTTTACAAAGGTCTGTAAATCAATTTAATTTAACGTTAAGACTCTGTTAAATGTAAAAGGTTTCATCTGTTGAAAAATATATTTTTTATGAACATGTTAACAGGGGGGAAAACATGTCTACCTTGCAATGATAGGATGATTACAACAACACCGTCAACTCCCTTAAATGGTTGATCTGAACCGGCACATCCTCCGGCTTTTCTGCATTAAAAGGATTAAAATAAATGGCATCCATCCCAAAGTTAAGCGCTCCGTAAACATCAGCTTCTAAGCTATCACCTATCATAATGCTTTCGTGTTTTTGAGCACCTGCTATATCCAAAGCATGCTGAAAAATGGCTCTATCGGGTTTGTTTACGCCGACTAATTCTGACACTACTATATGCTGAAAGTACTTACCAATACCTGTATTGCCTATTTTAATATCCTGCGACTCTTTAAAACCATTAGAGATGAGGTGCAAAGTATACTTGCCTTGCAAATAGCTCAGCGTTTCGTGCGCGTGCGGGAAAAGGTTGGTTTTGGTAGGGCATAGCTGCACGTAGGCATCTTCAAATCCCATCGGTATAACGTCAGGATGAACACCCAGATCTAAAAATGTTTGATTGAACCGTGCCTGGCGGAGTTGTTCTTTGGTAATGGTACCTAAATGATATTCCCTCCACAGGCGGTGGTTGTTCGCCGTGTAGGTTTCAATGAATATATCGGCAGAGTTTAGGCCGATATCAGCCAGTTTGTGCAGTAAGTATAGCTCGTGCAGGGTTTCTTCGGCGTTCTTGTCAAAATCCCAAATGGTATGGTCAAGATCAAAGTAGATGTGTTTGTATTGCTTACCCGTGGATGGTTTCGTGCTTGCCATAATTCTGTATCACTTTAGCCTCGTAAGCTAAAAATTCCTTCCAGCGCGTATCAACATCAATACTGCCTGCGTATTTTTTGGCCAGGTTAATAAACATGGTGTAGTGCGTGGCTTCGCTTATCATCAACTCATGATAAAACTCGGATAGTTGCTCATCATTAATATTCTCTGACAGCACTTTAAAACGCTCGCAGCTGCGCGCCTCTATCATGGCCGAAAACAGCAGTCTATCAATTAACTGCGCTTCGCGGCCGCCGCCTATTATTATAAATTTGCGTAGCTCGTTAACATAGTCGTCTTTGCGTTCCTTTCCCAAGATAAATCCACGCTCCAATATTATCTGGTGCACCCGTTTAAAGTGATCCATCTCCTCGCGCACCAGGTCGGCCATTTGCTGCACCAGGTCGCTTAGGTTAGGGTTTTGTACAATAAGCGTTATGGCGTTGCTGGCGGCTTTTTGCTCGCAAAAAGCGTGGTCGGTAAGTAGTTCTTCAATGTTGCTCTCCACTACATTTTTCACCCAAACAGGATCGGTAGGTAACTGCAATTTAAGAATGGTTTTCTCGCTCACGGGGCAAAGATAATAAATAGCGGTGGCATCATTATAGCGTTATCATTATCATAGCGATGGGTATAAAACCCATCGCTATAGCGGTAACCGCGTTTTAACCCATTATTATAACGGCATTTTCTTTAATAGCGATGGGTTTTATACCCATCGTTATTGAGAATGAATAATTTTCAATATTTTAGATGTAAATCTAAACCAATGCCGCAAAGTTATTCTTCAATATGGGTGCACCTTATCTGGTCCACAAAAAACCGAGAGCCAATTCTTACACCCACATTAAAAAGCGAAGTTTACAGAGTGATCAACGAAATAGCAGCAGACCATGAAATATACCTCGACTGCATTAATGGTGTAGAAGACCACGTTCATCTTTTAGTGCGATTAAGAACAGATCAATCAGTTGCCGATATAGTTAAAACGATAAAAGGCAGTTCGTGGGAATATTTTAAAAATGATCCGGAGAAATATATTACCTGGCAAGATGGTTTTGCGGCGTTCAGTGTCAGCCCGAATGAATTAAAAAGGGTGCGAGGTTATATCTATAACCAAGAGAAACACCATCGCGATAAATCTTTTACGGATGAAGTAAAAGAGATAAAAAAGGCTCAAAAACAATAAACCCTCATACAAAAATAGCGATGGGTTTAAAACCCATCGCTATTTTTGTATGAGGGGCGATAATTAACTAGCTATCGTATGCGCTTTGCGCTGTGCGGCAATGCTTTTAACCTTTATGGCAATATTCGCGGCATCAAAACCACATTCTGCCCAGAGTTCGGGCTGCTCGCCGTGTTCTACAAAATGGTCGGGGATACCCAGGCGGATAACTTGCGCCTGGTAGTTGTTATCAGCCATAAATTCAAGCACGGCTGTTCCCATACCGCCTTCCATACAGCCATCTTCAACAGTTATAACCTTGCTGAATTTTTTAAATACCTCGTGGAGTAACGCTTCGTCAATCGGTTTAACAAAACGCATATCGTAATGGGCCGGGTAATAACCCTCGCCATTAAGTTCGGCAACGGCGTTTACGGCTTCGTTACCTATGTGCCCTATGGTTAATATGGCTACATCTTCACCATCGCATATTTTACGCCCCTTGCCAACCGGAACGGCCTTAAACGGACGCTGCCAGTCAACCATAACACCCGTACCACGCGGGTAGCGTATCACAAACGGACCCATGTTTTCCTGCTGCGCGGTATACATCAGGTTACGCAGTTCTTCCTCGTTCATTGGTGAAGAAACCGTCATATTAGGGATGCAACGCATAAACGCCAGATCGTAAGCGCCGTGGTGTGTTGCACCATCCGCACCGGCAATACCTGCCCTATCCAAACAAAACACAACATTCAGGTTTTGGATGGCAACGTCATGTATCACCTGGTCGTAAGCCCGCTGCATAAAGCTAGAGTAGATATTACAAAACGGTACCAGCCCTTGTGTTGCTAAACCCGCCGAAAAAGTAACGGCGTGCTGCTCGGCTATGCCTACGTCAAAAGCACGATCAGGCATGGCCTTCATCATCAGGTTTAATGAGCAACCCGAAGGCATAGCAGGCGTTATACCCATTATTTTGGCATTCTGCTCGGCTAATTCAATTATGCTGTGGCCAAACACGTCCTGATATTTTGGAGGTTGAGGCTTGTCGCTTTTGGTCTTTTTTATTTCGCCGGTTATTTTATCAAACAAACCGGGGGCGTGCCATTTGGTCTGATCTTTTTCGGCCAATGCATAGCCTTTGCCTTTAACCGTAATGCAGTGCAGCAGTTTTGGGCCGGGAATATCGCGCAGATCGCGCAGTACTTTAGCTAAATTTTTAACATCATGCCCGTCAACCGGACCAAAATATCTGAATTTTAAGGCCTCGAAAAAGTTGCTTCGTTTAAGCAGGGTGCCTTTAATGCTCTTCTCAATTTTAAGCGCCATGTTATAGGCATCAGGACCTATAGACGAGATCTTAGCCAAAACGCTGGCAATATCATCCCTGAAACGATTGTAGGGCCTGGAAGTGGTTATGCTCGTCAGGTATTCTTTTAACGCGCCAACGTTCGGGTCTATAGACATGTTGTTGTCGTTCAGAATAACCAACACGTTGGAGTTGGCTATGCCCGCATGATTCAAAGCCTCAAAAGCCAAGCCTGCGGTCATGGCGCCGTCGCCAATTACGGCAACGTGTTGCCTGTCGTTCTCGCCTTTGTATTTTGATGCGACAGCCATACCCAATGCTGCCGATATTGAAGTAGAAGAGTGGCCCACGCCAAAAGTATCGTATTCGCTTTCTGAGCGTTTAGGGAAGCCGCTTAAGCCGCCATAAACCCGGTTGGTATGAAAGTCGTTGCGGCGGCCGGTCAATACCTTGTGCCCGTAAGCCTGGTGACCAACGTCCCACACTAACTGATCGTAAGGCGTATTGAGGATATAATGCAGCGCTACAGTTAATTCAACCACGCCTAAACTGGCGGCAAAGTGCCCGCCGTTTACCGATACCACATCAATAATGTACTGGCGCAGCTCCTGGCAAACCTGCTCAAGTTGTTCTTCTTTAAGTAGTTTCAGATCAGAAGGCGAGTTAATGCCTTCAAGTAGTTCACCAGCGGGTACCTGCATTTGTTATATTACCGATATTAACTTACAAATTAAGCTAATTATATGATAACTTTTAAAGAAAAAATTAGTTTGTTGCAGGTGCAATTAATTATAACGACATAGATAGGCGATTTGTTATACGGGGGCAATATCTTTTTCTGATTTACCACCTGAGGCAATAATGGTCGAAATCCCTATATTTGGATTAAGCCATGACCGAAGAAAGCTTTGAAATAAAACTGCCGCAGTTTGAGGGTCCGTTTGACCTGCTGCTGTTCTTTATTGAACGGGATGAGCTGGATATACACGAGATTTCCATCACCCGCATAGCCAACGATTTCCTGGATTACATCCACCACATGACCAGCCTTAACATTGAGCTGGCCAGCGAGTTTATTTTTGTTGCCGCTACGCTTATGCGCATAAAGGCTAAAATGCTGCTGCCGCGATACGATACCGAAGATGGCGAAAGCGAACTAGATCAAAAAGATGAACTGATACGCCGGCTGATAGAATACAAGAAATTTAAAGAGATTTGCGAAGAGATAAGGCCGATGGAGGAAGAGCGCTTTAAACAGGAGCGCCGGGGTAACATTAAGTACGATATAGAGCAAACCGAGGCCGTAAAACTGCCGGGCGAAGAATTGGCCGACATAAGCTTATATAAACTGATGATGGTTTACTCCCGCCTGATGCGCAATTACCAAAACCGCGCGCAGGAGGTTACGCATACCGTAGTGCAGTACCCATACACCATAGAGGCGCAGAAGAAAGCCATAGATGATCTGTTGCGCATAAACAGCCGGCTCGATTTTAAAACCATAGCCGGCAACTCAGAAAACAAAGTGCATTTTGTATACAACTTTTTAGCCGTGCTGGAGATGCTGCAGCAGGAGCTGCTCGAAATTCAGATCGGGCTGGGATATAACAACTTTTGGGTATCGCCGAAGGAGGCTGCTCAATAAACAAATTGCGACGCGTTTTAAACCCATCGCTATTGTTTTACACGCCAAACTGTTCCAAATGATGGTTAAGGTGCTTATAAAACATCACGTTCCATTCATCAGCGGTCAGGCGCCCGAAGGACAGGGATTCGCGGCCCTCAAAATGATCTTTACCCAATTGGAGGGTATGATCCAGATAATCTAACAAACGTTTTTTCTCCGTCTCAAAATCTCTTCCGTCGCCTATTATAAACGCTTTGGCGGTAGGTGTATTCCTTTTGTACGGTTTTGGCCCGACCACCACATTTTTTACTACCGTTTTTAAAATTAACCGCAGTAAGAAACCTGGCCTTGGATATTTATCAGTATAAGCCATTTCATAGCTAACATTGGTATGCGCCAACATCTGCGACACGTTCATTTTGCCCCACAGGGCAGCTGTTTGCGGCGTTAATTTATTGATGCGATCCTTAAGTTCGGTAACATCGGCGGCATTGAAAACGCTTTTAATCATGATGAGCGGGTTTGTTCAAATATAGGGTTTAGAATGAATTACTTATCCCTTCCAAACAGGCAGGTGGAAATAAAATTTAGCGCCCTCGCCCGGCTTACTTTTAACACCGATGCTGCCGCCCTGGGCTATAATAAACTCCTTTGATATGGCCAGGCCAAGACCACTGCCGGTTTTATTTTGCCCATCCGCAGGTATCTGGAAGTAGCGGTCGAACAGGCGTTCCTGGTATTGCTCTTCAATGCCTTTACCCTTATCTGTAACAGAAAATTCAAGCGCACCATTTTTTGCAAAAGCCTGTACCGTTACTGCTGAACCCGAAGGCGCGTATCTTACAGCATTCAGCAAAAAATTAATAAGCACCCAGGCTGTTTTTTCAACATCGGCGTACGCGGCAGGCAGTTCTTCCTCAACTATTTGGTCTATGGTAACATGCTTGCGTTCGGCATCTTGCCTAACCGCGTTAATGGCATAATTAACTATGGTGTGTGCATCCGCCTGAACAAAGTTTAGCCGCAGGTTACCGGTCTCTACTTGAGCCATATCCAATAGTTCAAAAGTGATTTTTAGCAGGCGTTCGGCATCGTCAGTCATATTTTTTGCCAATTGCTGCTGCTCTGTATTTAATTCGCCCACTCTTTGGTCGGCAAGCAGCTTAAGGCTCATTTTTATGGAGGAGATAGGCGTTTTTAACTCATGCGACAGCGTTGCTATAAAATTAGTTTTAGCTGTATCCTGCTCCTTAAATTCGGTGATATTCCGTAACACATAAACCTTCCCTGCAGGCATTTGCGTTTTGTTAATAACCTGTGTATGGTCGTCATGGTTAACCGGCACAAATATCTCGCGGGTCTCAATCTGAAAATGAAGCTCCTTGGAGTTCCTGGTTATTTTGATGAGCCTGTTCGCTTCATCACTACCAAACACCATAGTAAGGAGTTCATTTTTGGCAGCTATTTCAGCAGCCGGCCGGCCGGTTATGTTTTTACCTTCAACATTAAAAAGCTTTTTAGCAGCCGTATTAATAAAGAGCAATTCACCGCTATCGCTTATGCCGATTATCGCGTCGCGCATTTGCTCAACAATTGTCTCAATCCGTAAATTTTGGGATTGTATTTTGGATAGGTTATTGGTTTCCCACTCATTTAGCCGGGCAGCCATCTCGTTAAAAGCATTTGCTACTTCGGCAAATTCATCATGGGTTTTAAACTCAATACGCTGTTTGTAATTTTTGCGGCCAACTTCGCGTATACCCCTTAACAACACATTCAGCGGGTCGGCAATATAGCCGGGAAAGTTGAAAAAGAAACTGACCAATACCAGAAGCGTGAAAGAAGCAACCAATCCCAGAAAAAACAAAGCCTGGCTTTCCGTTTCCCGGGCGGTGTTACTTTTACGCACTATGGCGTTCATGTTTAGTAGTTCAATAGCTTGCAGGTGATTTCGCAACTTGCTGACTAGTAACTGACTTTGCTGCGGAATTGGCTCGGCCTGTAAAGAATCAAAGGTTGCGCGCAACTGCCTTACTGCTTTGTCTTCACCTTCTTCAGTTATATTTTTTTCTTCATCTTTAAGCAGGCTGTTGAATAAGGCCTCATTTTTTTTATTAAGCGGAAGTTGATTTTCGTCAATAACCGCCCGCATTCCACGCACATAATCCAACGATTTGTAGTTGTCTTTTAATATGACCTCAGCACTGTTTGATATTCTGTTGATGCAGTATAACGCTGCAACTCCAAATGACATCACTACAATAAACAAAAACCCAAATCCCAGCCGGAGCTTATTTTTAACTTTCATAACGAATAGTAAATATCGTGGTAAAAATTTATTAAACAGATGCCTGATCTAGACCGGCACCTGTTTTAAGGTAACATTGGTAGCCGGGGCAACCACAAGGGGTATTTTTTCTATATGTGTTTCGCTGGTATCCAATCCAAATGCCTTAGCATCCGTTTGTGCCAGTTTTTTTATGGCGAAGTAGCTGTTCAATATAAACCCATCCTTCACGCTGAATTCGTTGGCGTACGACAGGAATTTCTCCAGTATCACAAACTGAAAATCGGCGGCCAGGTTAAAATGTTTAAGCGATGGATAACGACTGGTTATGTTAAGCCCCTCGTTGGCTACCATATCCTGCACAACCTTGCGGAAAAGCACATTAATGCGCGGCTGAATACGGAAGCCCAACCTGAACTCCACCCTGATCACCCGGTCTTGCTCCAGTTCTTCAACAGTATATTCCATGGTGTAAGGTTCGTCGGTGCGTTCTATGTGTACAAACCAGTAAACGTTGGCTCTTTTAGGCTTGCGACTGAAAATAGAGTAAATGATCTTCTGTTCTATCTGCTTGCTGTTGTTGGCTTTTGTCAGGTAAATAAGATGTGTTGCATATTGCGGTACTGACGTATCGGCGCTCAAAGCATGCAAAATGGGTATTTGCTCTTTAAGGTCCACAAAAGTAAGAAAGCGGTTATTGATCTTGCGGGCACGGAACCAGATGTACATGGTGAAGAACAGCCCAACCTCAAACAGTACAAAAAATAATCTGTGTAATATTTTAACGGCATTGGCTATAAAGAATGAGAACTCCACTGTTAAAAACACGCAGGCTATGGTTGTAACCAGCCACACCGGCCAGTGCTTTACATAGCGCATAAAGTAGTACATTAACATGGTGGTCATTATCATTGCGATGGTGATGGAGAAACCATAGGCGGCCGTCATTGAGCCAGACGTTTTGAAATATAAAGTTACCGCCACACAGCCAACGCAAAGTATCCAGTTGATGCTGGGTATATAAATTTGCCCGCGGATGTTGGATGGATACTTGATGGTTATGCGCGGCCAGAAATTCATGCTAACGGCTTCGCTGATCAGAGTAAATGAGCCGCTTATCAGCGCCTGACTGGCAATAATGGTGGCCAGCGTTGCAATAATAACCGCCGGTATTATAAAGCCCTGCGGCACTATGGCGAAGAATGGATTGACGCCATTTAGCCCTGCGGGATTAACATTCATTAACACCCACGCTCCCTGACCAAAGTAATTAATTAAAAGCGCTGTTTTTACGAAGATCCAGCTTACCTGGATGTTTTTTCTGCCGCAATGCCCCAGGTCGGAGTAAAGCGCTTCGGCACCTGTGGTACATAAAAATACTGCGCCAAGTAGCCAAAAACCTTCGGGATGCAGTACTAAAAGATCATATGCATAAACAGGGTTCAGCGCTTTAAAGATCTGCGGATATTCAAAAAGCTGAACAGCGCCCAGCATAGCCAACATCCCAAACCAAACCAGCATTATCGGTCCGAATGATGATCCAACTACCTTGGTGCCAAACTGCTGAAAGAAGAAAAGCAGCACCAGGATGGCAATTACGATGATGAGAATAACATCGTTACCCGGGACAATAAAACGGGACAAGGCAGGCACCTGGGCCAAGCCTTCAATAGCTGATGTTACCGAAATTGGAGGGGTAATTATGCCATCAGCTAACAGCATCGCGGCGCCAATAATTGCAGGTGTTGCCAGCCGTTTTCCGTAGCGTTTTACCAAGGCGTACAGCGAGAAGATTCCCCCTTCGCCGCGGTTATCGGCTTGTAGGGTTATCAGGATATATTTAAATGTGGTTTGTAAAGTAAGCGTCCAAAACACACATGATAGCGCCCCCAAAACCATAAACGGACCGGCGCTTTTGCCTTCGGTTAAAATGGTTTGAATGGTATAAAGGGGAGATGTGCCTATGTCGCCAAAAATAATACCGAGTGTAACCAACATGCCCCCTGCCGAAACTTTCTGAATAGATGATGAATTCATGTATTTGTATTTTTTGATACAGGCTTGGCAAGCCTTGTTCCAAAAAGACAAAAAGTGACTTTATGCAGTCGAAACGCGGTTTTGGTGTTTAAGAACACTGCGTGACCCTACCATTTTGGAAGGGTGCTGTTTCATTTTGGAAGGGCAGGAAAATTAAAAAGAAGCGGCGGGCAATGTGATTCCCCTCTCAAGAGGGGAGTCGCTCGGGCCATATTCATTAGAAAGCCTAACTACCCCAGCCTATACTCATCCAACTTACGGTACAGTGTAGTAACGCCTATCCCCAGCAAGCGTGCCGTCTCCGTTTTGTTGCCGCCGGTATAAACGAGTATTTTTTTGATGTGTTGCTTTTCAACCCCGGCTAAATCGATAGGGTTATCATCGGCAGTTCCAATTGTAAAGTTGGACGGTAAAAGCGCCGGTGATAACGTATCCGAATCAGCCAGTATAACAACGCGCTCCATTACGTTTTTAAGTTCGCGTATATTGCCTTTCCATGGGTTGCCTGTTATCAATTTAATAAAATCACCATCCATTTTAACGGCTGATTTACCCATTTTTAAAGAGAACTCTTTTAGGTAATACTCCGCCAAAAGCAAAACGTCAGCCTTCCTGTCGCGCAGTGGCGGCAGTGGTATGTTAAAAACAGAAAGCCGGTAAAAAAGGTCCATTCTGAAGTTCCCCGCATCGGCATCTTTTTGCAGGTCGCGGTTGGTGGCTGCTATTATGCGGATATTAACTTTTGTGGTTTGTGTATCGCCTAACTTTATGAAGCTTTTGTTCTCAATAAGTCGCAGTAGGCGGGCTTGCATCTCCGGCTTAATCTCTCCAACCTCATCTAAAAATAACGTGCCGTTATGCGCTTCTTCTACCAATCCTTTTTTATCCTTTAAAGCCCCTGTAAAGGCACCTGCTTTGTAACCAAAGAGTTCGCTTTCCAACAGATCACCGCTAAAGCTGCTGCAGTTTATGGCGACAAATGGCTTAGCCGCACGGTCGCTGCCCTGGTGAATTGCCGACGCGAAAACCTCTTTCCCTGTCCCTGTTTCGCCTGTTAACAAAACGGTAGTATCAGTAGCGGCCACTTTTCTGGCAAGCGTTATTGCATCAACAATTGCGGGCGATGTGCCTATTATATTATCAAAACTAATATTGGCTTTTTCTTTCTTTTTTAACAACGCCGCATTGTACTGAACGGTCGCTTTCTCAAAAGCCTGGTTAACCAGCGGGATTATTTTATCGTTATCATCGCCCTTGGTAATATAGTTGAACGCACCATTCTGAATGGACTGTACCCCATCGGCAATGGTGCCGTAAGCGGTAAGGTTGATCACCTCAACAAAAGGTTTTATTTGCTTAATGGCCTTTACCAGCTCCACGCCGTTGGCGTCGGGTAATTTTACGTCGCTTATAACCAATACAACATCTTCATGATGTAAAATACTCAGGCCCTCTTTTGCCGTATAAGCCTGCAGCACATTAAAACCCTCCAGACTTAAAATACGCGACAACAGATCATTGAGCTTTTTCTCGTCATCAATAATTAAAACAGATGTTAGCGCAGGCGACTTTTTTGTTTCCACGATATAAAATTAGGATGATTTATGATGAATGACACCTTATGCGCATTTATTTCGTCATGTGTTATAATATTCTTAAGTCAACTAGGTTATAAAAGACGCTAAATCATCACAATGAAAAGAGCCCGCATTAAATTTTTGATCTTATATTTTTTAACTTTTGCCCCTTGTTATTTAAAAGCGCAGATTAAACTACAGAGCCATGTAATTGATGCCGTCACAAAGACGGCTATCCCCTTTGCTACTATCGGTGTTAAAAACAGAATTATTGGTACTGTGGCTGATTCAACCGGAAGGTTCCAGTTATCTATATCCACCGATAGTATTGGGCCCAATAACCCTGTTATAGTAAGTTGTATCGGGTATACTTCTTTAGAAATAAACGCGCGGGACCTTAAAGACATACAGCAATCAATTGCTTTATCGCCATCTACCACTTTGTTAAGCCAGGTGGCGGTAAAACCGGCAAAGGTTAAGGTGAAAACGTTTGGCAGAACCGGCAGCTCGGCGTTTATGAGTACGAAAATGATATCTGAGCATAACCATACCAGCGACGAGTTAGGCAACGAAATAGGAACGGTAATTAACATAGATAAAAATTGCAGGCTCACCGCGTTTAACATGCATGTTATATTTAACCATTTTGATAACGTTAAGTTCCGACTAAATATTTACAGCGTAAAAGACGGCTTACCCGACACGCTGATTATAAAGGATAATATATTATTAGATGTTGGTCACGTCCGTCAGAAATGGATCAATGTCGATCTTACAAAATATCAGATCTACCTGGAGGGATACGAAAAGGTGGCGGCGGCTATTCAGTGGTTAAAAAGTACAGCCGGGAATGATCCTCAAAAATCTTTCAATGTAGCAGCCGTTCCGGCTATTGGCCATTACATCTTATTCAGGGATAAAAGCCAATCAACCTGGTTAAAAGTAGGTGGCAATTTAAGTATGAATTTTATGGCTGAGGTTTATAAAGACTAACGCTATCGCGCTTTTATCCCAAAAACATCTTTCAAAGCTTTTTTTGCGGCATGATAGCCGCACATGCCATGCACACCACCACCCGGAGGGGTAGATGACGAACAGATATATAGTCCTTTTGCCGATGTTTTGTACGGCGACCAACGCAGGGCGGGGCGAGTAAATAGCTGTTTTATATCCTGAATGCCGCCGTTAATATCTCCGCCAATGTAGTTGGGGTTATATTCCTGCATCTGCGCGGTATTCAAGGTATGGCGCTCAATAATAATGTCTTTAAAGCCCGGGGCAAAGCGCTCCACCTGGTTCTCGATGGCAGCTGTCATATCTTTAACTGAACCATTTGGCACATGGCAATACGCCCAGCCGGTATGCATACCCTTCGGTGCGCGGCTATGGTCAAACAAGCTTTGCTGGGCAAATAATACAAATGGTTTTTGTGGGGTCTTACCTTCGCTTACCGCCAATTCTGCATCAGCTATTTCGGCAAATGTACCGCCCAAATGTACAGTACCCGCGCCGTGGCAAAAGTCATTAACAAAAGGTGCCGGTCCGTCAAGCGCCCAATCTATTTTATAAACACCCATGCCATAGCGGTAGCGGTTTAGCTGCCATTTGTAAATAGCCGAGAACTTATGCCCTGCAATTTGCAGCATTTGTTTTGGTGTTACATCAAATAGTACAGCGTGCGATGACGGCAATTGCGATAATGAAGTGATATACATATTCGTCTCCATAACGCCACCTAAAGAGATAAAATAAGAGCCCAACGCCGCTGCTATTGATGCCGAACCGCCTTTTGCCACCGGCCAGCCTTTCAAGTGGGCACCGGTTATAAGCGCCAACGCGATAGCCGCTGTTGACCGGTTGCTTAGCGGCTGCATACTGTGCGCCGCCATACCGCCAAACAAGGCCTTTGCCCGTTCGGTAGCGAATAAGGCGGACATTTTTTCTGCACTTTGCAGTCCTTTTAAGCCAAATTCCGCCATTTCCAACGGATGTTTAGGAAAATGGAACGGGCCCAATACGTCATTCTCAATTAGCGGCCAGCTTTTAACAACCGGCGATATAAGCTTCTTGTAAGCCTCTTCGTCGCCGGGCAAATATTTGGCTGTAGTTTGTATAGACGAATGCAAAACGCCGGCGCTGCCATCGTCAAGCGGATGCGCGCAGGCTACGGATGGATGAATGTACTCTAACCCATGGTCTGCCAACGGCAGGTTCCTGAAAAAAGGAGAATTGATGGCTAGGGGATGAATAGCCGAGCAAACATCGTGCTTAAAGCCGGGCAGGGTAAGCTCCTTGGTAGCCAGTCCGCCGCCGATATTGGCCTTGCCTTCAACGATCAAAACCGAAAGACCGTTCAGCTGCATTAATATAGCCGCTGCCAGGCCATTCGGACCGGCGCCAACTACAACGGCGTCGTAATCGCGTTTGGGTAAAGATTCAAAATCAGGCATAAAGGGTTCAGCTCAGCATAAAAAATAAACAGTTAATGCTAAACAATTATAAGCTGAAATGTTCGAAAGAAAAAGTGGCGAGGGTTGTTGCTGCCGCTCGTCTATTGACTCACCCGACTTCGCTGCGCTGGTCGACCTCTCTCCGGCTACGCCGCAAAGAGGTTGGGTTTGGTTTTTCTTAAGCGATAGGATCCCCTCTTTCCGCCGCAGGCGAAGAGAGGGAAGGGCGAGCGAAGCAAGACCGGGTGAGTAAACTACCCCAGTGCCGCAGCAAAATCTGCTATCAGATCATCCTTATCCTCAATACCTATCGAAAGTCGGATCATGTTATCTGATATGCCCATCTCGGCGCGTTTCTCTGCGCCCAACTCGTTAAATATGGTGTGTG
Source organism: uncultured Mucilaginibacter sp. (assembly GCF_946479965.1). The sequence continues at coordinate 72,051 of NZ_CAMLHX010000010.1, forward strand.
CTACAGGGATAGACAAAGTACGCGTATCGCCCAAATTGCTTGACTTTACTACCAGTTGCAACTTGTTTAAAAACGCGAAGCAATCCATGTTCTCCGCCAGTTCAATGCTCATTAAAGTGCCGTAACCAGAAAAGAGTTTTTTTGCCAACCCGTGCTGCGGGTGATTTTCCAATCCGGGGTAAAATACTTTTTTAACATTAGGATGCACTTCAAAGTACGATGCCAGCGCCATCGCATTATCGGTTGACCTGTCCATGCGCAACGCCAATGTTTCGGCACCAATTGATATATAGTGAGCTGCTTCGGGTGCCATTGTGCCACCTGCGTCGCGCAGTCCTTTTTTTCTTATCTGGGTGATGCCCCATTTTTTAACGTCGCCTTTTTTGTATACGTCGTAAATGTTGGGGTAAGTGCCCCAATCAAACAGGCCCGTATCAGTAACACAACCACCCAAAGCATTGCCATGACCGCCTATGTTTTTGGTTAGGGAGTTAGCCACAAGTCCGGCTTTAACATTTACCGGATTAAATAAGTAAGGGGTGGTCATGGTATTATCTACCATATATAAAATGCCTTTTTGTTCGCACAGGTTGCCAATAGCTTCCAGGTCGGCTATTTGTGTAGCCGGGTTGGCAATGGTTTCAACAAACACCATGCGGGTGTTGGGTTTTAAAGCATTTTCAACATTGGCTACTGCGGTGGCATCAACAAAAGTAATGTCCAAGCCCAGATCCATGTACGATTGAAACACGCTGCGGGTATTGCCAAAAAGGTAAGAACTGGCCACAATATGGTCGCCCTGTTTTATCAAAGCCAATACTGTGGAAGCTATGCCTGCCATGCCTGTTGCAAAGCCAACAGACGCAAAACCATTCTCCATTTGCGTTACCTTGTGCTCCAACGCGCTAACAGTAGGACTGCCCTGGCGCGAGTACGCATAGCCGCTCGTTTTATTCTGAAAAACATCTACCAGGTCCTGCACATCATCATAACCAAACGTTACCGAAGTATGGATGGGTTTATGCAAAGCGCCATGCTCCGGTTTTTGTAAACGGTCTGAGTGCAGCAGGGTAGTAGTAAAGCCTTTTTTTGTTGTCATTATCTTATTCGGTTATCACAAAATCAACGGCACGAACTTAGTGGTTTTTGCGCTAATTTTTTAATGATTTGAGAGGATATGACATTAGTAAAATGGTTGATCAGTATATTTATCATTATAGCGATGGGTTTCAAACCCATCGCTATGGAGAAAGCCATTGCGCACGACGTGAGTAAACTGATTTTAAATAATCGGTAACTGCAGTGGCCAGATGTTGAACAATTCTATTTTTTCGTCATTTCAACAGAGCTAAAGAAAACTTCATTGTTTTGAGTAATAATGTTAAGGGGAACCAGACAGGCAAGTGTGTACATTTTACTGCCAATTAATATCATTCGCATCAATAAAGTGCTTTTTGTAGTATTTTCAGTTGCTGTTAAGTTATAGGAAGTATAAGAATTCCACTTGCCAACTGTTATTGGCCCAAAAGTGTAGTTTGTTTTTGAGGAGGCTATGCCCATCCGCAACTGGTCTGCAAATGCCTGGGTGTCTTTTACCGGCGCCAGGGTTGCCGAATCTAGTTTAGCCAGAAGTTTATAATCTACTAAAGTAGTGCTGTATTTAATGCTATCATTTGCTTTAACCAGATAACTATCAACGCCATTCTTAGTCACCGTTTCAGGGTTGGTGGGAAATTTTACCGATAATTTTTCATCAAGTTTTTTTGTTATCCAATTGGTTTGGGATTTAGCTGCTGCCGATAGCATCAGCAGGCATAACATAAGGTGATAGGTTTTTTTCACGCTGTTTTATTTTACAGTAAGAATAAATTATTAATTCAACAAATGCAAAATAAGATCACGATCAGCCATCGTTTGTTTCCGGTCTGGTTATAAGTTTAAAAGTCAAAATCGGAGGCATACAGATGGCGGCTTTTAGTATGTAAAAGCTGTTGCAAAACTGCTTTAAATAAGGCTGAATTGCTGTATATGCCAACTTGTTGATTAATAATAATTTATGTAAACTCCACAGCTAATTTTCCTGACGAATAAGTCTGTTGCAAAGTGTTGCAGGTAGGTTATATAACATCTTATAAATTAAGAGATTATGAAAAATTACTGTTGCAAGTGTTGCATATATTTTCTGCAACACCTCGTTTTTCTGGTTTTACGATGTGTAGCCTGAAAGATAGCGTTAAACACATCATTTCCATTTTTTATTTATTTTCGCTTCATGTCTGTTTATACTATCCCGCTCAAATACCGGAAGATGGAAAATCTTCACATTGTTTTTTGGATCTTTAAGGACATTGGCTGGTGCCTTATCTGGAAACCATTAGGCATTATGATGATCTTCCCCACGCTGATCATCTCCATTGTAATAGCTTGGCGTACCCGCCACATGATGGCTGAGCTTACCCACAACCTGGCTATAACCCTGTGGATATTGGCTAATTCCTACTGGATGTCCACGGAGTTTTTGGGTATTGACACTTTGACTGTTTATAGTGGTGTAACTTATAAACAAATGGCGCTTATTCCGTTTTTGTTGGGCGTGGCGTGTTTGGCGTATTACTATCTGTATTGGCAGCCGCGTAATCCGGAGGTTGACATTGTGGAGCGTGAAGTTGCTGATTGAAGAATTTATAAATCCGAAATTGAAAATTCGACATTCGAAATCCTTCAATCTCCCAACAGCGCCTTCAAGTTCTCCAACGTATCCGCCTCTTCCTTAGGTTTGTCATGCCGCCACCGCAGTATTCGCGGAAAGCGCAAGGCAATGCCGGACTTGTGCCTGTTAGAGCGGTTAATGCCCTCAAAACCTATCTCAAAAACCAGCTCCGGCTTAACCGTACGCACCGGCCCGAATTTTTCGAGCGTATTGCGCTTTACAAAGTAATCAACCTTGTTGATCTCCGCATCCGTCAAGCCCGAATAGGCTTTGGCAAAGGGCACCAGCTTGTCGCCATCCCATACGGCAAATGTGTAGTCGGTATACAGGTCGGCCCGACGCCCATGACCCTTTTGTGCATAAACCATCACGGCATCTACTGATAGCGGATCTATCTTCCATTTCCACCAATCGCCACGCCGGCGGCCCACCTGGTAGGTAGCGCTTTTACGCTTAAGCATAATACCCTCGGCTATCATAGCGCGAGATTGTTCCCGTATTTCCGCCAGTTCATCCCAGGTGTTGAAGTTGATGAGTGCCGATATCCTGAATACTTCCGCGTGGAGGGTAGCAGCCTGTAGACCTTCCAGCAAGGTCCGTCGCTCTGATTGTGTTTTGTACCTTATGTCCTCGCCTTTATACTCCAAACAATCATAAGCTATCACCGCCACCGGACTTTCCTCCAGTATCTTCTTACTTATATTCTTCCTGCCGATACGGGTTTGCAGCACATTGAAGGGCAAGGGCGCCCCATCTCTGAAACTGAGGATCTCGCCATCTATTACCGTCCCGTCAGGCAGCGCGTTCAAGAAAGGATGAAGCTCAGGGAACTTCTCGGTTGCTAGGTCCTCGCCTCTGCTCCAGATGAAGATCTGGCCATCTCGTTTTATTAGCTGCGCCCGTATGCCATCCCACTTCCATTCGGCCTGCCATTCATCGGCATTGCCTAAAGTTACTTTTAGCTCGTCGGCTGATTTCTGCTTGTCGGATGTTTCCTGTATAGGGTAAGCCAGAAAAAAAGGGTATGGGCGGGATACATCGTCGGATGCATCGCCCTTTTGGGTCAGTTGCTCGTACGAATAGGTCTCCGGCATCCAGTTACCCATAATACGGTGGGTAAGCGTGGAGGCATCCAAACCGGTAATGTCTGCCAGCGCCTTTATCACTAAACTTTGCGACACCCCAACTCTGAAGCTCCCCGTGAGGAGCTTATTAAATACAAAACGTTCCTGCGTGTCCAGCACAGCCCATGCATCGGTCAACCAGAGTTTGCGTTCTTCTTCGGTTTTGTTGCCAAGTGTGTTTAGCTCCGTCATCCAGTCGGTAAGGGTTTTATCGCTGCTGCTTTGGGTGTTTTGGGGTAACAGCAAAGCCATGGTTTCGGCCAGGTCGCCTACTATGTGGTAGCTCTCTTCAAACAGCCAAACCGGGATGCCGGTAACAACATTGGCCCATGTTCGGATCTGGGTAGCATTGATCACCCTTTTAGGCTTGCGCCCGGTAAACAGCGCCAGCATATGCATTTTATCAGAATCGGGCACGCAGTTCAAATAGTCCTTTAAAACCTTTACTTTCTCGTTGGTTTTGTTGGTCTCATCTAACGATAAGAAGAGCTGAGCGAAGGCTTTCATATAGTCCCTCCAATCTCTTCAGCCACTTCTTCTCCTTCTGCAGGAGGAGCCGTTGTGGCCTCATCATCCCCAAACAATGTATGCACCTCGTGTGCATCAAAGCCTATCTCGCTTAAATAACGGGCAAACGGCGCGGTATAACCATGAGTAAGATAAACCTTTTCGCAGCCGGTAGCATCAATGGCGCTGATAAGACCATTCCAGTCGGCGTGATCTGACAGCACAAAACCGCGGTCGGCCGCCCGGCGGCGCTTGGCTCCGCGTAAAGCCATCCACCCGGAACAGTAGCCAAAGCTGTACGGCTGAAATTTGCGCATCCAAGGCGTACCCACTGATGACGGCGGTGCCAGTATTAATCCTTTGCGTACTTCTTCTTTAGCAGTTTCAGGCGTTATGCGGTGTGTTTCATTTAGTGTGATGCCGTTGCGGCGAAATGCTTCATTGGTGTTTTCGATAACCCCATGAGTGTAAACCTTGCCGATGGATAGATCAAGGTTTTGCAGAATGCGTTGCGCTTTACCAAGCGAATAACCTACCAGCACAGTGGCAATATTGTTTTCAGCATTACCGCGCCACCACTTGTTTACATCATCAAACAACTGTTGCTGGGGCTTCCATTGAAACACCGGCATGCCAAAGGTGCATTCAGAGATAAAGTGATGGCATTTTACCGGCTCAAAAGGCGCACATACACCATCGTCTTCGGTTTTGTAATCGCCGGATATCACCCAAACCTCTCCCTTATATTCAACCCGCACCTGCGCTGAGCCAATTACATGACCCGCCGGATATAAGGATATTTCTACACCGTTCTTCAGTATCCTCTCACCATATTCTATGGTTTGCAAATCAATTTCACCGAGCCTGTAAAGCAATACCTCTTTTGATAAATGGTGGGCGAGGTACCGTTTATTTCCCCATCGGGCATGATCGCTGTGGGCATGGGTTATAACCGCGTCATCAACAGGTTTCCAGGGATCAATGTAAAACTTGCCCTGCGCACAGTAAATGCCATTGTCGGTAAACTCTATCAGCGGTTTGCTTGTCATATAGTAATAACCCTTTTTACTGCTAATTGGTTTTAAACGCAAAAGCCCTCCCGTGTTAGCGGAAGGGCTTTTATATCAACAGTATTTGCTTTTAGAAGGCCGCTGCTTTAACGCGTGTTACTTTATCGGCAATACCAATGTAGTCAACCAATACCTGGCCTGCTTCAAACTTTATGGCATCCAAGTCTTCTTTTTTAGGTTTGGCTTCGCCTATTTTAAGGATAGGGCGACCCATTGCGATGCGTAAAGCATTATCTCTTTCAAAAGTCTTTTTTTCGTCTTTCTCGCGTTCGGCTTTTAATTTATCCAGGTTCAATATAATGGTCCTGTTTGCTTCATTCTTTTTGTATTCAGCAATATCCTCTTGCAGGTTTTTAAAGATAACACTGTTTTTCATGCGTCCTTCATGCATTTGTGTTAGCTGCGGCATAACCGAAGCGAAATCGCCAACTTTAGCATAGTCACTTTTTGCAATTACATCAAAAGGCAAAGCCGAAGGATCTGTGTCCTCGCCATATTTGTCAAGAGGAATGGCAGACGGGAATTTAATATCAGGAATTACGCCTTTATGCTGCGTTGACCCACCACTTATGCGGTAAAATTTGGCTATGGTAAGGTTAAGTTGTCCGTAATCTACGCCGGTAGCATTAGCTTCTTTGCCAATACCTATTCTTGTCGCGGCCGTAGCAATTCTGTTACTCAGTGAGGATGCTACAACCTTATCCAGATCTATCTGGGTTTGAACGGTGCCTTTGCCATAAGTTTGGGTACCCAAAACTATCCCGCGCCCATAATCTTGTATAGCGCCTGCGAAGATCTCGGAAGCTGAAGCGCTGAAACGGTCAACTAAAACCGCTAGCGGACCTGCATATGCAATTTCAGGATCTTCATCCTTGTCTACTTCAACTTCGTTTTTAGTGTCGCGGACCTGTACTACCGGTCCTGATTTTATAAACAAGCCGGTAAGTGAAATAGCTTCGGTTAATGAACCACCCCCGTTTGAGCGCAGATCAATAACAATACCATCCACGTTTTCACGCTTAAGCGAATCTAATATTATTTTAACATCATGTGTAGTGCTCTGATAATTTGGATTACCGGCGCGCGCGGCATCAAAATCAACATAAAACGCCGGAACGTTTATAATGCCGATCTTAAGGGTTTTCCCATTTTGCTGATAGCTACGGATCTCTTTTTTAGCAAGCTGATCTTTTAAAACTATCTTCTCGCGAATGATCTCAACGGTTTTGGTCGGATCAGAAACGGCCTTTCCTTGTGGTAGCAATTTTAATCTCACAACTGTGCCTTTGTTGCCACGTATAAGCTTAATTGCGTTATCTATTCTCCAGCCAATAATATCCTGAAATTCCCCATCCTTACCTTGTGCTACAGCTACTATACGGTCGCCTACATTAACCAGGTGGCTTTTATCGGCAGGGCCGCCTGCTACCAGGCTATTTATACTGATGAATTCATTTTTGGTTTCTAACGTTGCGCCGATACCTTCCAATGAGCGAGACATTTCCATTTTAAACTGAGCTTTGTTAAACTGATTAAAATAGTTGGTGTGCGGGTCAATGGCTTCGGTAAAGGCGTCCATAAACATCTGGAACACATCGTCGCTTTGTAATTTGCTGTTTTGCGACAGGTACGTTTCGTAACGCTTTTTTAAAGTTTCTTTGTTTTTTACTACGTCCGCACTAGCCAACTTTAAGTTGATCAAGTCATATTTAACACGTTGTGTCCAATACGTATCTATTTCGGCCTGTGATGCCCATGGCAGTTTTTCCCTGTCGTAAACAAAAGCGTCATCTTTAGTAAAATCGAAATCTTTATTTAATTGTGCTAATGAATAGTTTTGACGCTCTGCATACCTTTTTTGAAATACATTAAAAATATAAAACGCATTATTTAGGTTGCCTACTTTAATATCATTATCAAACTGGGTTTTGTATTTATCAAAGTCTGCAATATCTGATTTAAGAAGATAAACATGGTTTTCGTCCATGCTTTTCAAAAAGCGATCGTATATAATTGCCGACAAAGAATCATTCAACGGTACTTTTTTATAGTTATAACCGGATATAAGCGAAGCCACCGCCTTAACAGCGGTACTCTGCTGTTCGTTTGGTTCCAGGTTTAGCGAGCCATCAACCTTAACCGGTTTTGAAGGTGCCGCGTTACAGGCAAGCGCCGCGCCGAGGACCAAAACGAAATAAAATCTTTTAAACATATTCTTTACTGTCTTAAAATCAGGAACTAAATCAAACATCAATACAATACTTGTGCCTAATACCAGGCTAATTAAATATAAACAAAAAAAGACAGTCTAAATTGTCTGCCTCTTATTGAGAATAACAATATTACAATAATGTTTTGCTATTTTAATATAACAACAGGTTTTTTACTTTATTGTTATATAGAGACTAATTTTGGACAGAGATGTTACATCAAAACATCTAAATTGCACGGGCAATGAAACCGATAATTGAGTGTGTACCTAACTTTAGCGAGGGCGTTAATGCTGACGTAATAGCGCAAATAGCTGCGGCGATAACGCAAACCACAGGCGTTAAATTGCTAAATGTTGATGCCGGCCGTGATGCTAACCGCACTGTAATAACTTTTGCCGGAGAGCCCGAAGTTGTTGTTGAATCCGCCTTTAATTGTATAAAAAAAGCAGCAGAACTGATTGACATGCGCACGCAAAAAGGCGAGCATCCGCGTATGGGCGCAACGGATGTTTGCCCACTTGTGCCCGTAAGTAATATAACACTGGCTGAGGTTGATGTTTACGCAAGGCAATTAGCCGCAAGGGTGGGGGCTGAATTGAAAATACCTGTTTATTTGTATGAGTATTCGCAGCCAGATAAGCGCAGAAGTAATCTTTCAGTCATCAGATCAGGCGAGTATGAGGGTTTTTTTGATAAGATAGTAAAACCCGGATGGCAGCCTGATTTTGGCCCGGCAGAGATGAATGCGAAAGCGGGAGCTACCGTTATAGGTGCACGCAATTTTTTAATTGCTTATAATGTTAACCTTAACGCTACATCTGTAGATTTAGCCAACGAAATTGCTGCTGATGTGCGCGAATCGGGCCGGTTAGTAGTTAATAACGACGAAAAAAAGCGTATCCCCGGCTTATTGAAGGGCGTGAAAGCGATAGGCTGGTACATGGAAGAGTACAAATGCGCGCAGGTGTCAACCAATATTACAAATTTCACGCTTAGCCCCATACATCGAGTTTTTGAAACCATTGCTGAACGGGCAAAAGCCCGCGGTGTTGAAGCAACCGGCAGCGAATTGATAGGCCTGATACCACTAAGTGCCATAACAGAAGCGGGGCTATACTTTGCCAGTAAACAAGGGGTAAAGGCTTTATCGGAAAATGAATTATTGAATTTTGCTGTTAAAGGCATGGGTTTGGATGTAGTAAAACCATTTTATCCTAAAAAACGTATATTGGACTATCTGCTTAAATTTGAAAATGAAGGTGCAAAGGATAAGTAACAATTTTGTTACCATCTTAACTATCGCTTTAGTTTAAAAATAATCTTATTATTTAATTTTTATATTTAAACTATATCTGCTTTTTAACTCTAAGTAATATGTGTACACCTAATACTTTTGCGGCTTAAACCAAAAATGAATATCATTCTGTTAAAAATTACACGTTTTATATTAGCGATACTAGTGGTATGCTTTGCATCCGGCGTAGTTGCGCAAGGCACCCGCCTGGATAACAGCCAGCAATTTAAGGCCTTTGATAAAGCTTTGAATAAATCAGGCATTACTTTTACATTCCCCGAAGGGTTTAAAGAAATAAAGGCCGTTAATAATCGTGAGTTTAAATTTAATTATGCCCTGGAGCTTCCGGGTAAGGATTTTGAAATATGGCTGCGCGTAAACTCTCTAAAAGACAATAAAGCACTATTAAGCGATAATTATAAACGTATGAACGTTGATTCTGCGTATTCATTTATCATACAACAGCAGGCTTTGGCTTTTTCTAACGACAATGACTGGCTTACACGCCCTATTCCTAATTTTATCCTTAACCGCTACAACGCAGACGTTGGCAAAACCTATTTGGTTAACCTGAAGGACTCCCCAATAACAAAACATTATAAATACGCTCTACTGATAGTTTTGGCGAAATTCAATACAGGCAGTGTATTTGCTGTTTCTCTTACTAATGATAAGGGCCCGGAGTTTTTTAAGAACATGTTTCAGGCAAGTAATTGCCTTAAATTCAAATCGCCGGAGAAAACAGAAAAATAATGTTAATAAGTTAGTTTATTTAACGCCCTTATTCATCCTCTAAATTTTATTTTTGCTGTATGCGTCTTTTGGCGCTTATATATCATTTCTGTATATGGCTGAGGTTAATTATAGTGAAGACAGTATACGGTCGCTTGACTGGAAAGAACACATCCGCCTGCGCCCGGGCATGTACATTGGTAAACTGGGCGACGGTTCTGCTTATGATGACGGTATTTATGTTCTGTTAAAAGAAATAATTGACAACTCAATAGATGAGTTTGTGATGGGTGCCGGTAAAACCATTGAGGTAACCATTAGCGACCATAAGGTTTCTGTGCGCGATTACGGTCGTGGTATACCGTTGGGTAAGGTGATAGACTGCGTGTCTAAGATCAATACCGGTGGTAAGTACGATAGTAAAGCATTCCAAAAGTCGGTAGGTTTAAACGGTGTGGGTACTAAGGCGGTTAACGCATTGTCGACATCATTTGTGGTACAATCCTACCGCGACGGACGCACTAAAATTGCCGAGTTTGAAAAAGGGGAGTTGGTACGTGATGAGGCAGAAAAAGAAACCTCGCAACGGAATGGTACCGCCATTAACTTTTTCCCGGACGATTCCATCTTTAGGCATTACCGCTTTATCCCAGAGTTTATTGAGAACATGATATGGAACTATGTTTATCTGAACTCGGGCCTTACCATTAACTTCAACGGACAAAAATATTTTTCGGAACGCGGCCTTTATGACCTGCTGACCAAAAAGACAGATAACTCTGAGACCTTGCGTTATCCTATTATCCACCTTAAAGGTGAAGATATTGAGATAGCCATGACGCATGGGCAGCAATATGGGGAAGAATATTACTCATTTGTTAACGGTCAGCACACTACCCAGGGCGGCACGCACCAGGCGGCCTTTCGTGAGGCGGTGGTTAAAACCATCCGCGAGTTTTACGACAAAGATTATGATGCTGCCGATATACGCGCGTCAATAGTTTCGGCAATAGCCATTAAGGTTCAGGAGCCTGTTTTCGAATCGCAAACCAAAACCAAATTGGGCTCGCAAAATGTAGGTCCCGAAGGACCGTCTGTGCGAAGCTTTATAGGCGATTTTGTAAAAAAGGAACTTGATAATTACCTGCACAGAGATACAAAGACAGCCGAAGCTTTAAAGGCCCGGATCTTACAATCTGAACGCGAGCGTAAGGATATTGCCGGTATTAAGAAATTAGCTAACGAGCGTGCTAAAAAAGCATCGTTACACAACCGCAAACTGCGCGATTGCAAAGTGCATTTTGACGATACGCACGAACGTAAGCAGGATACAACGCTGTTTATAACCGAAGGTGACTCAGCATCTGGTTCTATCACCAAATCGCGCGATGTAATGACGCAGGCGGTATTCAGTTTAAAAGGTAAGCCGCTTAACTGCTTTGGCCTTACTAAAAAGGTTGTGTACGAGAACGAGGAGTTTAACCTGTTGCAACATGCGCTTAACATTGAGGACGGGATTGATGCCCTGCGCTACAACAACATAGTAATTGCTACCGATGCCGATGTTGATGGTATGCACATCCGTTTGCTATTGATGACCTTCTTTTTGCAGTTCTTTCCTGATCTGGTAAAGGCCGGCCACGTATCTATTCTGCAAACGCCACTATTCAGGGTGCGCAACAAAAAAGAAACCATTTATTGCTACAGCGATGAAGAGCGCCGTAATGCCATTGCTAAATTGGGCGTTAAACCAGAGATAACCCGATTTAAAGGATTGGGCGAGATATCGCCCGAAGAGTTTGGCTTATTTATAGGTAAGGATATGCGTCTTGACCCGGTGATATTGCGGGATGCCAATATAAAAGGCTTGCTTGAATATTTTATGGGTAAAAATACACCGGCGCGTCAGCAACATATCATCGGTAATTTACGTGTAGAAAAGGATGATGAAACGGTTAACCCGATAATAGTTGCTAAAGAGGACGATGAGTTGCCTATAGCGGTGTAACACGTCATCACGAGCGCACTGATCTACTGCGGACGTTAAGGGTTGATAAGCATGGTGGTCGGGATAGCGGCTCAGCTTAAAGAGATGGCTACGCTATCGCTCGCCATGACGGTGGATTGCTACCTTCTCGCCATCCGTTCCAACGCATCTATAAACGTTGGCGAATCATTAAGGCTTTCCACCAATTGCACATGCTCGCCACCTAAGGCTTTAAACTCATCGCCATACTCCACAGTAACTTCGTAAACGGTTTCAAGGCAATCGGCAACAAAGGCAGGGCAGAATACTAACAAGCGTTTTTTGCCTTCTTTAGCTAACTGCGCAATTACCTGGCTGGTGTAGGGCTGCACCCAGGGATCATTACCCAGGCGCGATTGGAAGCAGACGGTGTACTTTTCTTTTGGAAGATTTAATTGTTCGGCAATCAAACGTGCTGTATCATAACTCTGTGCAGAGTAGCAAAGTTTATTGGTGTCATTCAAAGTTTCGCAGCAACCATCGACTTTTAAACAATAACTGCCGGTATGGTCGCATTTTATAAGCTGGCGCTGTGGCAGGCCGTGAAAGCTGAATAAAATATGATCGTAAGTTTCAGGCTGATATTTTACCGCATTTTGTGCGAAAGTAGCAATCATCAGATTATCATCATGAAAAGAATTGATGAACGCTATATTAGGTATGGTTTGCCAGGTGCTCACCAGCTTCATAACCTTATCATGTACAGAACCTGTGCTTGCTGAGGCATATTGCGGAAACATGGGGATAACTTTAATATCGCTAACCAGGTTTTGCTTCAATCTTTCTAATGCCGATTCTATTGAAGGGCTTTGATAACGCATGGCCAGCTCAACCTGGTACTCATCGCCCAGGCGTTCCTGTAAAGCCTTATGCTGTAAAACACTGTAATGCAGTAATGGCGATCCGGTTTCTTTGCTCCAGATCTCTTTATATAGCTTGGCAGATTTTGGCGCTCTAAACGGCACTATAATGCCCTGAACCAAAACAGTGCGTAAAACAGGGTTAACGTCAATCACCCTGGGGTCCATTAAAAACTCGTTAAGGTATTTACGTACGTCTGCAGTTTCAGGACTATCCGGTGTGCCAAGGTTTACTAATAAAATGCCTTTTTTTGCCATAAGGCGCAAAAATAGCAAAAAAAGAACCTAACCGCTTAAAGCTTGTTTTTATTACAAAGCGATTAAAATACCTTTTAATGAACTTGTGTTTTGTTAAAGTTGGTGTAACAATAACCGCAACGGGTAGTCTTACAATTAGTTTTTCTATATTTATCCCATGCCGGTAAAAACCAGTTTTCGCGAAAATGTTTCTATTGCCCTGCAGTCTATCGCAGGTAACCGTTTACGTACATCGCTTACATCATTAATTATAGCCATAGGTATAATGGCCCTTGTGGGCATATTAACAGCGGTTGAGGGGATTAAGCAATACACAACAGATGCATTCTCAAGCTTAGGCGCCAACTCATTTACTATTCAGAACAGAGGTTCGGGAATACGTTTTGGAGGTGGGCGTAGAAAAACTTATCCCTCCATACGTTACGACCAGGCAGCACGTTTCAGAGAAAAATTCAAATTGCCGGTAACAGTAGCCATCAACCTGAACGTTTCGGGAACAGCTGTTGCCAAATATGCAAGCAATAAAACCAACCCCAATGTTAACATAACAGGATCAAACGAAAATTACATCCAAACCAATGGCTATAAGCTGGCGCTGGGTAGAAATTTTTCGGACACCGAGCTACAGCATGGGGCTAACGTGGTTATGATAGGAGAAGAGGTAAGGGATAAGCTCTTTAAAAAGGAAGATCCAATTAATAAATCTATTTATGTTGGTAGTCATAAGTACAGAGTAATAGGAACGTTTGCGCCAAAAGGATCGGCAATGGGTGGCGGTGCCGACCGCATATGCCTTATTCCAATTTTAAAAGCCAAGCAAATTGCTACCAGCGCTAATCCGTCATTCTCTATTGCTGTAATGGTTAAAGGCCCCGAGGCGCTGGATGCTACTACCGGCGAGGCCACTTCCATGTTTAGAAATATACGCAGACTTGGTGTAGCAGCGCCAGACAATTTTGAGATAGTGCGGAGCGATTCTATTCAGCAGCAATTATCCGGACAAATTACAGGTATGACCATAGCCGGTTTTGGCATTGGCATTATTACACTCCTTGGTGCAGCTATCGGCCTAATGAATATTATGCTGGTATCGGTTACTGAGCGGACACGCGAAATTGGTGTACGTAAAGCCATAGGTGCCACACCCGCTGTTATACGTAAGCAGTTTTTAATAGAGGCTGTTGTAATATGTATTATAGGCGGCATTGGCGGCATGATACTGGGTATGGCCATTGGCAACCTTATAGCTGTGGGTATTAGCGGCAAGTTTGTTATTCCGTGGTTATGGCTGTTATCTGCTTTCGCGATATGTACTTTTATTGGTCTTGCTTCAGGATTTTACCCGGCTAAGAAAGCTTCCAATTTAGATCCGGTAGAAGCTTTAAGATACGAGTAGGTATGATTTCGGATTTCGGATGTTCAATTTCGAATTTAAGGAAATCCGTGGTTCTTCGCCATTATTAAGAACGACAAAGGACTACAACAATTGTATATTTTTTAGCGGGTAATCATTAAAAAGCAACTTCTCAATATAAGTTGTGGCTAGCGTGTCTCGCAATGCGTCGGCATGCCGTGGGTGGTGCATATCACTTGATATAAAATCTATAAGCTTAAGGTCCACCATTTCTTCGGCACGTTTTTTTGTGTCGCGGCCATAATAACCTGTTAAGGATATGGTGTTTAACTGTAAATTGCATCCCCAGCTCCGCATCATAGCCATATTGTCATTAGTTAAATAAGGGTATCTTTCCGGATGAGCTAAAATAGGTTTGTAGCCTGTTTGAAGCATTTTTTGCATAGCCTCAAACCAGTTTTGCGGCTGACTAATGAAAGGGAATTCATACAATACATATTTGTCCCCAAATGACACCAATTTGCCCTCGTCAATGCGGGTTTCAAAGGTCTCGTCAAAATAGTGCTCAGCACCGGCCTCCACCTGTATATCTATACCCTGCTTTGACAATTCGTCCCTCAATAGCGTAAGCGCGTTATTTATTGTCTCGGGGGTATTGCGGTAATAATCTATCATGATGTGAGGTGTCGCAATAATTTTTTTGATACCTAACTCCATCATCCGTTTAACTAAAAAAACAGATTCCTCTACATTTTGGGCTCCATCATCAATGCCCGGTAAAACATGCGAATGCATATCTACGCCGATAGATTCGTAGTTAAACGTTATGTTTTTTTTTGATTTGTCCTTCTTTTTAAAAAAATTAAACATTATCTGTCGTTATATTGATCGGTATAATATTGCTGATAATGTCCTGAGGTAACATCATTCAGCCATTCTTCATTATCAAGATACCATTCAACGGTTTTTTCCAATCCCTCTTCAAATGTTATTCCGGGTACCCAGCCTAAATCATTTTTTAATTTTGTTGCATCAATGGCGTATCTAAGGTCGTGCCCAGCTCTATCCGTCACAAATGTTATAAGCTTTGCAGATGCACCGGGCTCGCGGCCCAGTTTTTTATCCATTATAGCGCAAAGCAATTTTATAAGGTCAATGTTTTTCCATTCGTTATGGCCGCCTATGTTATAGGTTGAACCGGCTTTTGCCTTATGGAAGATCACGTCAATGGCCCTGGCATGGTCCTCAACCCACAGCCAGTCGCGTATGTTTTCTCCTTTGCCATATACCGGAACGGATCTACCGTTCTTAATATTGTTAATGGCAAGCGGAATCAATTTTTCAGGGAAATGATATGATCCGTAATTGTTGGAGCAATTGGATATAACAGTATCCATACCGTAAGTATCATGGTATGCCCGCACAAAATGATCAGAACCTGCCTTTGACGCAGAATAAGGCGAATGCGGATCATAAGCGGTTTCTTCGGTAAACATGCCTTCTTTGCCCAGGCTGCCATACACCTCATCAGTTGAAACATGATAAAAACGTGTTTTATCATAATTCCCTTTCCAGGCCTCGCGTGCTGCCGTAAGCAAATTAACAGTACCAACAACGTTGGTCATCACAAATTCAGCCGGATTGGCTATTGAGCGGTCAACGTGCGATTCGGCTGCCAGGTGTATAACTGCATCCGGCTTTTCATTTGCAAAAAGCTCGCTTATAAACGCAATATCAACTATATCTCCTTTTACAAATTTGTAATTAGGTTCATTCTCAATATCCGTTAAGTTGGCCAGGTTACCCGCATAGGTTAATTTATCCAGATTGATAATATTATACTGCGGATAGTTTTTTACAAACCTGCGTACTACGTGCGAACCAATAAAGCCGGCACCGCCGGTAATGATTATGTTTTTCATTAAGTATAAACTATAACGGGTTTTCTGCAATATATTTTTCCCAGTTCCAGGCCGATTGCATCATTACATCCAAACCCAAACCGGTTTGCCATTGCAGCCCGTTTTTTGACTTAGTAACGTCTCCCCACACCTGCTCCACGTCGCCACTTCGGCGTGGGCCAATTTCGTAATTCAGTTTCACCCCGGTTGATTCTTCAAAAGCCTTTATTACTTCCAGTACAGTACTGCCTTTCCCTGTGCCCAAATTATATACGTCATAACCGGTATAGCTTTCTTTTTCCATTAGTTTAAGTGCTGCCACGTGCGCTTTCGCAAGATCAACAACATGGATATAATCGCGAACGCAACTACCGTCAGGCGTATTATAATCATTGCCGAAAACGGTGATTTTTTCGCGTTTGCCAATTGCGGTTTGTGTAATAAACGGCACCAGATTTTGCGGAACGCCAATGGGCAGTTCGCCAATTAAAGCACTCTGGTGCGCGCCTACCGGGTTAAAATATCTAAGAGATATTACTTTGTAGCTGCCGCCGGAAGCAATCATATCTTTAAGGATCTCTTCGGCAATCTGCTTCGTATTTCCGTATGGCGACTCCGCGACTTTAACAGGCGCATCTTCCGTTACCGGAAGCTTGTCTGGCTGGCCGTAAACGGTGCAGCTTGATGAGAACACAAAATTTAACGGACGGCCCCAATAGGCATTAAGTATATTAATAAGCGAATAAAAATTGTTGCGGTAATATTTAAGCGGAAGTTTCACCGACTCGCCCACGGCTTTGAATGCAGCAAAGTGTATAATTCCTGTTATATCAGCTTGGTCTGCCGCAAAATTTTTAACTGCCGCTTCATCGCACAGATCGAGTTGATAAAATGGCGGTTTATAACCAATTATTTTTGCCAGCTGATCAAGCATTTTTGGATGCGAGTTAGACAGGTCGTCAATTATAATGGGCTCATAGCCGGCATTTACAAGTTCAACAACAGTGTGCGAACCAATAAACCCTAATCCGCCGGTTACCAGTATTTTACTCATACTATTTACTATAATGCTTAAAATCTTTGTGTTCTACTTTTTCTATTACCTCCTGCGGCAACGATTTAAAATATTCATAGGTTATTTTTAAACCTTCGCTGCGCGATACTTTAGGCTCCCAGTTTAACAATGCTTTTGCTTTAGTTATATCAGGGCGGCGTTGTTTAGGATCATCGGTAGGTAGCGGCAAACTGACCATTTGTTGATCTGTACCCGTAAGTTTTATTATCTCTTCGCCAAACTGACGTATAGTTATCTCGTCCGGGTTACCAATATTTACAGGTTGCGCGTAGTCGCTGTGCAGCAAACGGTAAATGCCCTCTATCAAATCATCCACGTAGCAGAAAGAACGGGTCTGCGATCCGTCGCCAAACATAGTCAATGGTTCGCCACGTAATGCCTGACCAATGAAGGCCGGCAATACACGTCCGTCATTTAACCGCATACGCGGGCCGTAAGTATTGAAAATACGTACTATACGTGTTTCAACTCCATGGAAAGTGTGGTAAGCCATGGTTATGGCTTCCTGAAAGCGTTTGGCTTCATCGTATACGCCACGTGGCCCAACCGGATTAACATTGCCCCAATATTCTTCGGGTTGAGGGTTAACGTTCGGATCGCCATAAACTTCGGATGTTGATGCTATCAGCATGCGTGCGTTTTTTGCTAATGCCAAACCTAACAGGTTATGTGTACCCAATGAGCCCACTTTAAGCGTTTGTATCGGGATTTTTAAATAATCAATGGGGCTTGCCGGTGACGCAAAGTGCAGAATATAGTGCAATTCACCCGGCACATGCACAAAGTTGGAAACATCATGATGATAAAATTCAAAGTTTTCCAGTTTGAACAGGTGCTCAATGTTACGCAGGTCCCCGGTTATCAAATTATCCATGCCAATAACATGGTAATCTTCTTTGATAAATCTATCGCAAAGATGCGAGCCTAAAAAGCCGGCGGCTCCTGTAATTAAAATACGTTTTCTTGCCATTACCAATAGTGTAGTATTTGTTTAGTAAACTAAAGCAATGCGGTAGTATGCATGCTGCTAAGATACAATTTTAGGCTTAAAGGCCTATGTCAATTATATGTTAATGCGTTACTTTTACGCATTTCCGAGAAAAGTGTTGTGCAGCCCTGTCAAATAGTTAATGTAAACCAAGCGATGGGTTTATTTGGATTTCTTTTACGGCAATAGCATTAAATTTTGTCGGGTATTCAAGTAAGATAGTAATTTAGCGTTTATGTTGCTTGTCTATAATATAGCCGTCCGTATTTATTATGTCCTTATTTACATTGCATCTTTTTTTAATAAAAAGGCAGCGTTATGGATAAGCGGACGCCACAATCAGGACATTAGGCAGCATAATAAAAGTTTATGGTTCCATTTTGCATCGCTGGGTGAGTTTGAGCAAGGCAGGCCTGTACTTGAACTGCTTAAACAGCAATATCCCGGCAGGGAAATAATTATTACTTTTTTTTCACCATCAGGCTACGAAGTGCGTAAGAACACACCACTCGCTGATGCGGTTTATTATTTGCCTTTAGATACAACTGCTAATGCAAGAGATTTTATTTCTAAAATAGATCCGGTTGTAGCTGTGTTTACCAAGTATGAGTATTGGTATCATTTTTTTGAAGAGTTGAACCATTGCAAGGTGCCGCTACACATCGTATCGGGCATATTCAGGCCTGAACAGGTTTTCTTTAAATGGTACGGTGGCTTGAACCGTAAAATGCTGGCCTTTGTTAGCCATTTTTTTGTCCAGGATGAACGCTCTGTAAAATTACTACACGATATAGATATCACCAACGCCACCATTAGCGGAGATACGCGCTTTGATAGGGTTTGGGCCAATGCGCAGCAGCCGAAAAGTATTTCGCTTATTGAAGAATTTAAAAACGGGAAAAAGCTTTTTATTGCAGGCAGTACCTGGCCGGCTGATGAGGCTTTGTTGGTTGATGTAGTAAAGCAATATCCCGATTGGAAATTTATTTTTGCCCCGCATGACATTGGCGAAGATAAAATAACAGGACTATTGAAGATACTACCGCCAAATGAAACCGTCAGATATTCCCAGCTTACATCTCAAGTCTCACATCTCACATCTCAAGTCTTAATAATCGACAACATCGGCATATTATCCGCCCTGTATCAATATGCTGATATTGCCTACATAGGCGGCGGGTTTGGCGTGGGGATACATAATACTTTGGAGGCCGCAGCTTTTGGTTTGCCGGTAATATTCGGGCCGAACTACCAACGTTTTAAAGAAGCTTGCGATCTGATAGCCGAAGGTGCGGGTTTCAGTATTGCCAATGAAAATGAACTTCAAAGCATTGCCAAAAGCCTAATGACTGATACCGCTGGTTTAACAGCAGCAGGCCAAAGAGCCCGGGTCTACGTACAGCAAAATATCGGCGCTACTCAAAAAATAGTATCTCACATAACTGCACAGGCATCTCTGTAAACGAGGTTGCTATATCGAAAACTAAGTAAAGGGGGTGGCTCAGAGCCGGGGTGAGCCACCCTGAGCCCTGTGAGCCACCGTGAGCCCCTGTGAGCCACCCTGCACAAATAATTACTGCGCTAATGTTGAGTGCTGTTATTGTTAACACCACATGGTTTTTATAATATAAAGTTAAAGTTCAGTTTACACCTGTTTTACTTTCCTAAAATACTTTTGACGTAAATAAAAATTCACTCTATGAAAGAAAATTTACGCGCAAAATTAAATCTTGCGTTAACTATGGCAGCAATTGCATCGGTTACATTTGTTGCCTGCAAGAAGAACAATAACGACGTGCCTGTAGATCCGCCGGCAACTGAACTTTCCAACTATTCAGTTAACCCATCATTGGTTAAAACCTTATCAGGCTTTGAAAATGTAAAGATCACCACCCTTTTAAGCAGCGACGACAAGCTGGCTGCTTCTCCTGATTTTATTTACGGTGCACAACCTGATGGTGCGGGAATGATGAAGGACCCTAACGGTGATGGCTACATCATGATCAATAACCATGAGATACTTTTTTCTGTGTCAAGAGTTTATCTCGACAAAAACTTAAAACCCGTAAAAGGCGAATACATAGTTGACTCAGAAGGTGGTAAAATGCGCTTGTGCTCGGCAACACTTGTTGATTTGGCTACGTATGGCTTTGGTCCGGTATTTCTTACTGCGGGCGAAACTGATGGCGAGTCGATGATACATGCAATTGATCCGCTGGGACCTGTCTACAATAAAAAAGCTAACAGAACACTTTCTGCATTGGGAAAATGTAGCGCAGAGAACGCGGTGCCGCTTCCTAAAGACGCTTATGCAGGTAAAACAGCCATTTTAATTGGCGAGGATGAAAGCAGTCGCCAAGGCTTAGGGCAGGTAAATTTGTACCTGGGTGCAACAGGCGATCTGAACGGAGGCGACTTATACATGCTGCGCCGTAAGGACCTTAATATTGTAGAAACGGATATGGCTGTAGGTTCAACTTACGACGTTGAATTTGTAAAATATGATAATGTAAAAACAAGCACAGGCGCGCAGCTTGCTACACAAACAGTTACAAAAAGTGCTATTCAGTTTGCCCGCGTTGAAGATCTTGACCATGGTAAAGGTGGTGGTGCTGCCAGCAGAACCGTTTATTTCAGCGCGACAGGTGTAAGCCCAGATAAAGTGAATCCGGCCCCGGGTTTAACCATGTGGGGTAGGGTTTACAAACTCGAAATGGATGCAACAGATCCTTTAAAAGGAAAATTAACTCCGCTTATTGATGGTAATGTTGATCCGGGAAACAGCATTGTTAACCCTGACAATATCTGCGTAACCAAAAACTTTGTTTACATACAAGAAGATGGCGACTCTTTTTATACCAATAACAAGCACGATGGCAGAATATGGCAATATAACTTAACTACAAAAGCTATTAAGCCCGTGTTAGAAATGAATCACCGCCGTACTGATGCAACGTTTAACGCCAAGTATAATCCCGCTAATGATACCCGCTTAAGCAGCTGGGAATATGGCGCTATGTATGATATTTCTGATCTGGCAGGCAGACCGGGCACTTTTGTAGTGAACATACACCCGCACACCTGGACAGATAATAAATTTCTGAATGCTGACGGTGGCGGTTTAACTACCAATAAAGAAGGCGGCCAAACAGTGATACTTACCGGTTTAGAAAAATAATAATAACAATCACACTAATTTTTAGCAGGCCCCCTGTAATTGGGGGGCCTCTATTTTTTTTATAACGATGTTCAAAAAATTCATTCCTTTTATATTATTCGCCTTTATAATTCTGCTTTCCTATTGCTCATTGTTTAAAAAGGATGTTAAAGACAGCGTTAAAGAGCATTTGCTACTTGATATTGATACTTTAGATCAACGCGCCGCCCAATTGCTTGCAAGTACCGATAAAAACGAAGCTGATATGCACCGCGCGTTTTTAAATACAAGGAAAGCCTACAAAAAATTGGAATGGTTTAGTGAATACTATGCACCTACCACATCAAAAGAACTGAATGGCGCACCCTTGCCTGAAATAGAGGTAGAAGAGACAAAGGTTTTTGACCCTTCGGGATTGCAGGTTATTGAAGAGCACCTTTATCCGTATGATGAGGCTGCTCATAATGATTTGCTGAGAGAGATCGCCTCGTTCAGGTCGAGCCTGAAAAAGTTGCGAATGATATTGAACGATACCGAGTTTACAGAAGCTCATATTATGGATGCCTGTAAATTGGAAGTCTTCAGGATAACTGGACTGGGTATATCTGGATTTGACACACCATTATGCAAAACGGGTATAAATGAAGCGGGCGTGTCTTTAGCTGCTATTGCCGATGTTTTAAAACTGTTTGGGGAGAATGAGGCATTGAAAAATCAGCTTAACCAGGCTATAACATATACTACTAATCATCCCGATTTTGACAATTTTAACCGGGCGGAATTTATAACCAAATACGCCAACCCGGTTAGCTGGGGAATACTAGCATGGCAAAATAAGCTGGGCATAAAACCATTGGATACGGAGCTTGCCTTGCACAATAGCACAGCAACACTTTTTGATAAAAACGCTTTCAATATCAAGCATTTTGTTAACAGTGCAGAGGCTATGCCCGATGCAAAAAAGGTAGCGCTGGGCAAAGCGCTGTTTTTTGACCCGGTGATATCAGGCGCTACACGCACATGTGCCAATTGTCACAATCCTAAACTGGCATTTACAGATGGTTTAGCTAAAAGTACCGCCTTAACAGCAGGTAAATTTGTTAAAAGGAACTCGCCAACGCTTTTATATGCCGGTTTGCAAAACGCGCAATTTTATGATATGCGGGCAAAAACGTTGGAGGGCCAGGCTACAGATGTAATAGCTAACAAAGATGAGATGCACGCATCTGTTGAAGACGCGGCGCATAGGTTAGAAAGCAATTCCACTTATTTTAATAAGTTTAAGGCGGCTTTCTCAACAATGGAAAGCACCATAAAGCCCCGGTATGTGATGATAGCGCTGGCAAGTTATATACGGTCGCTTGCTCCGTTTAACTCGCGTTTTGATACATATATGCGTGGCGACAGCAAGCAATTAAACAAGGAGGAAATAACAGGCTTTAACCTGTTTATGGGTAAAGCAAAATGCGGGACCTGCCATTTTACACCCCTGTTTAACGGAACGGCCCCACCGGTGTTTGACAATACCGAAGCTGAAGTATTAGGCGTGCCTGCTGATCCCAAAGCTAAACATGTCGTAATTGATCCCGACGAAGGGCGGTCATTTCACAACAAAATAAAAGAAATACAATACGCTTTTAAAACACCAACCTTAAGAAACATTGCTTTAACAGCGCCTTATATGCACAACGGCGCTTATAAAACTTTAGAGGAGGTGATTGATTTTTATGACAATGGCGGCGGTGCGGGTATTGGCATAAAACTGGAAAATCAAACCCTGCCTACTGATAAACTCAATTTAAAACCTGAGGAAAAGAAAGCGGTAATTGCTTTTTTAAAGTCGTTAACGGATGATACCGCGAATTAACGATGGGGCGAAATCCATCGCTATTTTGTTTTAAGCAGGTTAGAGAAAAGTAAGTATAGGGCTGCCTATGACTAATAACAAACGTCTGAATTGGTGTTTCACCTAACGGTAAAATAGTTCATTTTTGTAGTATGCTGATTGTCAATAAGTTAAATTGTTTTTACAGCTAAAAAAACTGACTTAAAAGTAGTTTCACTGTGTTTCATATCAAATAGCTAACAATTTGAAAATAAGTTGGATAGCAACAAAAAGCGTTTCATGCGTTTCACCTGTATCATATATTTTGTGAAACGGAACCCCTTGATAGCTATTAGACTTAGCGGCGTGTAGTACCCTTCCTGCTAATCAATACTTAACGCTTTAGTTGCCTAAATTTACGGCTCTTCACAACCTATCCCGCCTAAACTTGTATATTTACCATATACGTCGAAGTGGCAGGTTTGTAACAACGGTATACCTTTTGCTATCTAATCTTAAAATACATACAATCTAAAAACATGAAAAAGTTATTCGCAGCAATATTAGTAATAGTAGGTGCAATGTCGTTAAGCTCATGTAGCTACAACAGCATGGTGCAGTTAGACGAGAATGTAAAAGGCAAATGGGGTGCAGTACAAACCCAATACCAACGCCGTGCGGACTTGATACCTAACCTGGTAGCAACCGTTAAAGGTGCTGCCGATTTTGAAAAAAGTACTTTAACAGCAGTAATAGAGGCCCGCGCCAAAGCTACTTCGGTACAGGTTGATCCTACAAAACTGACTCCGGAATCAATACAAAAATTTCAGGCAGCTCAGGGACAATTAAGCTCTGCTTTAGGCAGGTTATTGGCCGTGGCCGAGGCTTACCCACAATTAAAAGCTAATGAAAGCTTTATGGGCTTACAGGCGCAATTAGAAGGTACAGAAAACCGTATTACTGTTGCCCGTAAAGATTTTAACGATGCCGTGCAAGAGTACAATACCAAAATACGCAAATTCCCGGCTAATATAACCGCTAAGATGTTTGGCTTTACCGAGAAGGGTTACTTCCAGGCAGAAGCAGGAGCCGACAAAGCGCCTACTGTTAAGTTCTAATTTTATTGAGTGAATGAGTGAGTTGTGAATTAGTGAATGTTAAGACGCGTTCATAATCACTAATTCACTCATTCAATAATTCATTAATTGAATCAAATGGACCTATTCAACGACGACGAGCAGCAGCAAATACGCGATGCCATAGCCAAAGCGGAAAAGAACACTTCGGGCGAGATCCGCATCTGTGTTGAAAAAACCTGCAAGGATGATGTGCTTGACCGGGCCGCCAAATATTTCTATCAGTTGGATATGGATAAAACCAAGCTGCGCAATGGCGTGCTGATCTACCTGGCCACTGTAGACCGTAAGTTTGCCATAATTGGCGATGCCGGTATAAATAAAATGGTGCCGGTTGATTTTTGGGATACCACCAAAAACGAAATGCTGGAGCAGTTTAAGCAAGGCAATTTAATTGATGGCATAGTAATAGGTATTACCCGTGCCGGCGAAAAGCTGGCCACATTTTTTCCTTGCGCAACGGATGATGTAAATGAGGTATCGGACGATGTGGCATTTATGGACGGCGACTAAAATTAAGCTAATGTTTAAAAAACTTCTGATATTTTCCGGTCTGCTTTTGGTGGGCCTCTTCTCTTTCGCGCAGGATTTTCCTGAAAAATCAAATACACTGGTAACGGACTATACCAATACGTTGTCGGCCGATGAAAAACAGCGCCTGGAGAATAAACTGGTTGCTTTCGATGATTCTACATCCATCCAGATAGCAGTGGTTGTAATGCGCTCAATCGGCGATTATGATGTGAACGAGTATGCTACTGAGTTAGGGCGCAAATGGGGAGTAGGGCACCAGGGCAAGAATAACGGCATTGTAGTGCTTGTGGCTAAAGACGACCGCAAACTATCTATACAAACGGGCTACGGCCTTGAAGGTGCCCTGCCTGATATTATTACCCAACAGATCCGCGTAAAAGAAATGAACCCCCGTTTTAAGGAGGGTGATTTTTACGGCGGACTGGATGCGGGCACCGAAGCTATTATTAAATACACCAAAGGCGAATATAAAGCTGACGCCAGGCCGGCCAGACGCAAGGGTAATGGCGGCGGCAGTCCCATTGGCTTTGTTGTGATAATAGTGATAGTAATACTGGTAATGATATTTCGCAAAGGTGGCGGCGGTGGCGGTGGCCAGGTAATTGGTCGTCGCGGCAGTGCAAGCCCTTTGTGGTGGATGTTAGCCGGCTCAATGATGAACAGCGGTAACCGCGGCGGCGGCTTTGGAGGTTTCTCCGGTGGTGGCGGTGGTTCAGGCGGCGGCGGCTTTGGTGGTTTTGGTGGCGGCA
>NZ_CAMLHX010000011.1 GCF_946479965.1 uncultured Mucilaginibacter sp.
CTTTCACCTATACAACGTCCTCCTCCCCCAACTTTACCTTATCCTCCACCGCCGAATCCTCCTCCGCCGCCACCTCCAAAACCACCACCGCCGCCACCACCGCCGCGGTTAAAGTTAAACAGGTTGGTATTGGTGTTATTGGCGTTTGCTAATACGGTTATCTGTCTGTTGCCCTTAAAGCTGTAATAGTTGGCAGAAGTGGCATAACGGGCATCATTAAGATCTTCTCCATTTGGGCCTTTAGGTAGCATGTCTCTACCACCGCCCGCAGTAGCTTGCAATGAATAACCATTGTTTCTGTCTGCACGTATGGTAAGGTTAATGATCTTATCTGGCTCTCCGGTTCTAATACCTGTTAAGTTGGCCTGGTCGCCGTAATCGTCAATTAACTGTATGCTTTCTAATATATCGGCGGGCAGGTTACGGGTTGCAGCTTGCAAGTCGCCGCCCATATAGTCCTTACCGTTTATACGAATTTTTGTTACTGATTTGCCTTGTGTGGTAACATTACCTGCAGCGTCAACTTCAACGCCGGGCAGCTTTTTTATCACATCCTCAACCGGTGCATTTTGGCGTACCGGATAGGCAGAGATACTATAGGCAACGGTATCCTCTTTTATTCTTACAGGTATCACACCCTTAATGGTTACCACACCCAGCTCTTTGGCTTCGGTCTTTAGTACAATCGACCCAAGGTCAAGTGGTTTAAAATCTCCATCAGCAAAAGTGAAACGTTTGCGAATGCCTTCATAACCCAGTGAGGTTATGGTTAAGGTCATGCCTGTGCCGCGAACATTGTCAAAAGTAAATTTTCCGTCTAATCCGGTAACGGCAGTGGTACTGTCGCCGGCGTTTGATACATACTTCACAGTAGTACCCGGAACAGATAATTGCGTACTGTCAATTATCATTCCTGTTATCTGCCTTCCGTTTTGCGCCAGGGCGCTGTTAACTATCAGAAAGGCTAAAATGAATGGTAATAAGAGATATTTCATACAGGGTTATTATACTCGTTAAAAAGGCAGATTGATATTATATTTATCATACCAGATGCAAAGGTTCAACATAAATTACGTTTAACAGAAAACACCAATACGATTGTTACACACTTAGGTTAGATATTAGTATAATTGTTACAAATTAGCTGTAAAGGCTTAAATTTTGCGATATTCTTAATGCTTCTGGTGTAAAATTAACACCATGCAAATATACCGGCATTTTTCAAAACAAGGCACCGCTAATAATTAAATTATAATTTTATTGCTCAATCTTATTTTTGACCATTCACTGTTGATCAAAACGGCTCCCGATAATCGATATTCTCCGGTTAATTTTGATATTTGCAGACTAATTCTTTTTAATGACACATTTATCTGTCAACATCAACAAGATAGCAACGCTACGTAATTCGCGCGGCGGCAACAATCCAGACCTGGTTAAAACAGCGTTAGACTGCGAATGTTTTGGCGCACAGGGAATTACCGTTCATCCGCGGCCAGACGAGCGGCATATCAGGTACCAGGATGTTTTTGATCTGAAGGAAGCCATAGCTACTGAATTTAACATTGAAGGGAACTGTACGGAGCAAAAATTTATTGACCTTGTACTGGCCAATAAGCCCGCGCAAGTTACGTTGGTGCCCGATGCGCTGGGTCAAATTACATCAAACCATGGGTGGGATACCATAAAACACCAGCAATATTTGCAGGATATCATTCCGATTTTTAAAGATGGGGGTATACGGGTATCTGTTTTTGTCGATCCTGTTGTAGAAATGATTGAGGCCGCGGCCACAACAGGTGCCGATAGAATAGAATTGTACACCGAAGCTTACGCACATCAATATCATGCAAACAGTGCCGCTGCAATTGCGCCTTATATAAAAGCTGCCGAGGCGGCTAACAAAGTGGGATTAGGAATAAATGCCGGCCATGACCTTGACCTGCATAACCTGAAATACTTCGCACAAAACATACCGGGGTTGCTTGAAGTAAGCATAGGGCACGCGCTTATTTGCGATGCGCTGTATTACGGGCTGGAAAATACCGTACAAATGTATTTAAGGCAATTGGCTTAACGTATAATTGTTATCGTTCCCGACAGTATACTACAGGCAGAACCCATGTTAATGATATAATAATAGTTGCCAATCGGCAGATCCCGCCCGTTTGATGTGCCATTAAATGGATTAGCATATCCTTTTGAATTGAACACCATCTGGCCGTTTCTGCTAAAAATCTGCACTGTAGCGTTCGGTGAATTTTCAATACCTGTTATTTTCCAATAATCATTAACTCCGTCGGCATTGGGCGTAAAAGTATTTGCAATATCTAAGTTAGAAATACCCACAGTGACCCGTACGGGTGTACGCCCGCTTTCGCATGTACCTTGTAGTTGAGAGATAAAGTAGCTGGTGTTATTTTTTACTGTGACGCTAAATTGCCCGGTAGCTTGTTCGTCAATAGGTATTGGGCTATTTTCCGAATCATAAAGACGGTAACGATAACCTGCAGATGAGCCATTTACTGTAACAGCTGCATTTCCCGGAGCACACACCTGTACATCATTTACTGACGGCGGCATTAGCGGCGCATCCTCCGCCACCGAAAAACTGTTATACAAACTTTCACACCCATTGATATCAGTAAAATAAAGCTTATATGTACCCGGTGCCTGGTTGAGAAGGGCGTTGCCAGAGCCTATCGTTACATCTGCATTATTTGTCCATCGCGCATATTTTACGAGTGCGTCTGGCACAACTGTTATACTTGCGTTGGTAAAGCCGTAGCAGGCATTTACAATGGTTGAACTATATACCGGATAAATTGTAGCAGCCTGCTTCCCCACATGGTATGTTTTTACTGTAATGCAACCCAAAGCGTTAGATGCCGTGAAAGTATAATCGCCCGAAGGCACATTGCTGAGATCAAGCGCGTTGGAAACTGTTACATTATTTGCGTTTACCCATTTATATTGCGTGGCTCGAGGGGCTTTAATTCCGGCAATTGCTCCGTCACTATTGCTACAACTTGAAACGGTGATAGCCATCGCCGTTTCATCAAGTGTAATGCCGTTTATTTCCGGTATTTCTAATACTGTGGTATAAAGCGGCCCGCATTGTGTCTCATCAGTAACCTGCAACATATATTTTCCGGCCGGTTGATTTAACAGGTCAATGCTTGTTCCCACCTGCTGTTGCTGCTCGTTCTTCCAACTGTATTTTAATGTGCCTGTACCGGTGGCTGTAATGCCGGTAATTGAGCCGGCAGACTGACCGCAGTTTGTAGGCGTTATGGTGGCCGATGTTTGATTGATACCAGGGCCGAAGGAATTTATTAATTTTATGGGTCCGTAAGTTTTTCCGCAAGAACCATCGTCAGGACTAATAGTGAGGCTGTAATCATCCGGCGGTACATTAACTAAATCAATATTATGGCCAACGATTACCCCTGAGCTATTTTTCCAGGTTATGGTAGCCGCAGATGCAGGACTATATGTTATCCCCGTTATTTTCCCTTGCGCCTGATTACATGAGGGATCTGTTTTTTGCATTTGAGTTGTGTTAACTACTAAACTCACATCTTCTATAGTATAAAAAGTAGTTTGGTCCCCGCAATTTCCGTTGCTAACTATAAGTTGGTATTTACCAGGGGGCACATTCACTAAATCAAGTTCGTTGCCAACTATAGCGCCCTGTTCATTCAACCACTTAATATTAGCGCCACCAGAAACTTTGGCTCCTTTTATTGAACCAATTCCGTTGCAGGCGTTTGTTACTATTATTTCGTTTGTGTAAATATGTGGGTTTGTAAATTCGGATGTTGAATTGTTAAATGTTGCCGACGCGATAACCGGCCCTGTGATTGTACCTGTGTATTCCCAATTTCCGCTTGCATCAGCCATTGTCGAAGCAAAATAAGTTTGCGGGGAACAGGTCGTTCCACAATTATCGCTGTAAAATAATTCTATTGATGAATTTGGTGTTGCAGTACCGGTTACTTTGTTGGCTGCGGTATTCGTTATAGCAATTTGTGTTATCGGAATATGTGATCCGGGCTCAATAGTAGGATAGAAACCGATGGTACAAAAAAAACTGTTTTTATTAACAGCTGCTACGGAATTTTCCCAAACATATAAAGGCTTGCAACCTGTTATGTAATTAGCATCCGCGGGGTCGCTGCTGCCTATAAAAACCTTCCCGGAATATCTGATAAATATTGCAAGGGAAGATGTCGGCAATTTGTTTTGTAAAGTTTTATCAATGCCAATATAATTTCTGACAATCTTAACCGGATAAAGGACACTTTCAATATCTATCGCATTCTTGCTACCACCCGTGGCTATTACATTATCTGCTATATAAAAATAGGTTTTACCTCCCCATGTATGAAGTCCTTGGGATCCGAACGAGCGTGTCGCTGTATAATTAACGCCGATCTTATTATTTTGAATGCTTACAGATGCAGGATCAGAATAATACCAATCATCCGGATTATCTGAATCTAAAACATTAGCCTGGTGAACGAATAATCCGGCAGCAAAAAGATTACCATCTGATGGGGCACCGCCGATCTGTGCTTCTCCAGCTATATTATTGAGCGTTACTCCATCGTGAAACCCACCGGGAATCGTCTTTTCCCCGTCTACATCTATGTCAAAAAAATTGCCCTTTAATGTCAGGTTCGCAGAATATCTTACCTGATTGTTAAGTATACCAGCGGTAATGGATGATGAAAAACCAAATATCACGTTACCTTTCCCCATAGCTCCTATTTGCATGTTGTTGTTGTTCTCAAGTCTGATCCCGACTAAATAGGATGATGCAGTTGTACTATTCTTAATATACAATCCATATATTTCTATGTCATTTTCTTTTGAGACTAATAATGCAGATTCGAAGGATTCGTGCTGCAAGCCAGGTAGCGTAAAGTTTAAACACACCTTAGTGTCGCTTATGCCAAATTTAGTACCCGGCTGCGTACTGGCATCTATTACAAGGTTTGAAGTTATATTGGGCAGCAAACTAATTATCGTTATTGTGCGCCCGGCACTACTTTGATCAGGTAGATTAAAATATATATAATCCTTAACAAACTTCCCATTAGCTGCGGCGTCCGATAAAGCCTGGCGAAAAGTACCCGGCCCCGAATCTGCATTGCTGGTTACTACAAATACCGCGGCATTGGCTGTAAGGCACAACAATAATATCTGCGTAAATAATAAAAAGCACTTCCGTAACATAGATAAGGCGTTATGGCTAAAATACAAATTTGCATGTAAAGGGCAAGTCAGTATTCGTTTTAACAATTGCCTCATAATTATTTAAAATGTACCTTTGGGGCCATAACGCAAGTACCATTAAATGATCTTAAATACATCCTACCAGGAGCGGTTTGAAGGGCGACATATTGCACCCGGCGACGCCGACACAACCGCCATGCTGAACGTCACCGGCGCAGCTACGCTTGATGAACTTATAGAACAAACCATCCCACAAAAAATACGCTTAAAAGCGCCTTTAGATCTTCCGGCTGCAAAAAGTGAATTCGCTTATCTGCGCGACCTGAAACAAACCGCCTCAAAAAATAAAGTTTTTAAAAGCTATATAGGTCAGGGTTATTATGATGTAATTGTACCTGGTGTTATACAAAGAAACATCCTGGAGAACCCGGGATGGTATACGCAATACACCCCTTATCAGGCTGAAATAGCCCAGGGGCGTTTACAGGCGCTGCTTAACTTCCAAACCATGGTAATAGATCTTACCGGTATGGAGATTGCAAATGCATCCCTGTTGGATGAAGGTACCGCTGCTGCCGAGGCTATGTTTATGCAATACAGCCTGCGTAAAAACCAGTCGGCTAAAACGTTTTTTGTTTCACAAGAGCTGTTCCCGCAGACCATTGATATTTTAAAAACCCGCGCCGAGCCTTATGGTATTGATTTGCTGATAGGCGACCACAAAACAATTGAGTTAAACGACACCATGTTTGGTGCCATAGTACAATATCCGGCAGGCAACGGAGCAGTTTATAATTATGCTGATTTTGCTACAAAAGGCCACGAGAAAGGGATTAAACTAACCGTGGTCGCTGATATAATGAGCCTGCTGCTGCTTACCCCTCCGGGTGAGTGGGGTGCTGATATTGTTGTGGGATCAACCCAGCGTTTTGGTGTGCCGATGGGCTTCGGCGGTCCGCATGCTGCTTTCTTTGCTACAAAAGAGGAGTACAAGCGCTCAATGCCCGGCCGTATAATAGGCGTTACTATTGATAGCGCCGGCGATTATGCCTTGCGCATGGCTTTGCAAACCCGCGAGCAGCATATCCGCCGGGATAAAGCGACTTCCAATATTTGCACCGCACAGGCGTTATTGGCTATTATGGCAGGTATGTATGCAGTGTACCATGGCCCTCAAGGGTTAAAGCTGATAGCCGAAAGAACGCATGGTTTAGCCATTACCTTAAGCAACGCTTTAACCGGCCTAGGCTATAAGCAAGTTAATGACAGCTATTTCGATACAATTGCTGTTGAAGTTGGCGACTTGGCTAACGCGATACACGCTGAGGCATTAAATAATGATGTGAACCTTAACTATAAGGGATCATTAGTTACTATTGCTATTGATGAAACCACCCTGCCTGAAGATATTAAAACACTGGTAAAAATATTTGCCAAAGTAAAAGGCAAAACACTTAATGATACCGCTATAGACACATCGGCTGAAACAGTTATTCCTGCCGATTTGCAAAGAACGTCTGCTTATCTTACTCACCCGGTTTTCAGCACGCATCATTCTGAACATGAGATGCTGCGGTATATAAAATCGCTGGAAGCAAAAGATCTTTCGCTTTGCCACTCTATGATAGCATTAGGATCATGCACCATGAAGCTTAATGCTACTACCGAAATGGTACCTGTTACCTGGGCAGAATTTAGCCGCATGCACCCTTTTGCGCCGGGAGATCAAACCGGTGGTTATATGCAGCTGTTTGATGAGTTAAACAGATGGCTAAGTGAAATAACAGGATTCGCCGCTATGAGCCTGCAACCTAACGCTGGTGCGCAGGGCGAATACGCCGGCTTAATGGTGATCCGCGCTTATCATCATGATCGTGGCGACCATCATCGTAATATTGTACTGATACCATCATCTGCACACGGAACTAATCCTGCATCAGCAGCTATGGCGGGGATGAAGATAGTAGTGGTAAAATGCGATGACAACGGCAATATTGATGTTGCCGATTTGAAAGCCCGCGCCGAGCAGTATAAAGACGAACTTTCCTGCCTGATGGTAACTTATCCGTCAACTCACGGCGTTTTTGAAGAATCGATTATTGATATCTGCGAGATCATTCACCAAAATGGTGGGCAGGTTTATATGGATGGTGCCAACATGAACGCGCAGGTTGGCTTAACAAGTCCGGCTAATATTGGTGCCGATGTTTGTCACCTTAACCTGCATAAAACATTTTGCATTCCGCATGGCGGTGGTGGCCCTGGCATGGGGCCTATCGGCGTAGCCAAACATTTGGTTCCTTACCTGCCCGGCCATGCTGTTGTTGATATTGATAATGGCAAAGCCATCCACGCGGTATCTGCCGCGCCGTGGGGCTCGGCATCTATATTGATCATATCGCACGCTTATATAGCCATGATGGGGCCGGATGGTTTAACCAACGCTACCCGTTATGCTATATTGAATGCTAATTATATTAAGACACGCTTAGAAAACCATTATCCTGTTTTATATACCGGATCACACGGCCGCTGCGCGCACGAAATGATATTGGATTGCCGCTCTTTTAAAGCCGCAGGCATTGAGGTTGTGGATATAGCGAAGCGACTAATGGATTATGGTTTCCACGCACCAACTGTTTCTTTCCCGGTTGCCGGTACGGTAATGGTTGAGCCAACCGAATCAGAGCCCAAACATGAGCTGGACCGCTTTTGCGATGCCATGATAGCTATCCGCAAGGAAATTGCTGAGGTTGAGCAGGGCGCATTCGACAAGCTTGACAACCCGCTTAAGAACGCGCCGCATACCATGACCGTTATTTCTGCTGACGGATGGGAACATCCATACAGCCGCAAAACTGCAGCCTTCCCGCTGCCATATGTAGCCGCTCATAAATTCTGGCCATCAGTTGGCCGGGTTAATGATACCTATGGCGACCGTACGCTAATCTGTTCATGCCCACCGTTAAGCGATTATGAATTTGAAGAAAGCGAAGTAACAACGCCGGAATACGGAACATGAGTTGATGTGCAGTCCCGATAGCTATCGGGACGCAGATGAGCAGATGGTGATGAATTATCTGCTCATTTTTTTTTGAAAGAGGCCGCCTTTCTTTAAGACAGCCTCTTTAATAATTAAATAGCGCAGCGCGATGGATCGTTGGTTACTTTCCACCCCGTCATAAATTGTACACAAAAGTCATAAGCATCACAACACGTCCAATAGCCTAAAGTGGCGGCAAAACCGCCACCCTGACAACAAACATAATCAGATAGCTCATTGCAAGCAGAGCCGCACATAGTTTCGGCATCATACCCACCGTTAATTTTCTTCATTTGTTCCTTTGATAGCATTTCCTTGCCACCCAATTTTAATTTTAACTTTTTCATAATGCATAATTTGGTTTGCCTTTATTAATAAGGGAAAGGCTTTTCCCCTGCCTGTTTTACCGAAGGCAGGCATCTTCATTGTTGGCCAACAATATTTTATAGTTAAAAAGTAATTAAATAGTTAACATATCAGATCCAAAAACCGATTCCACTAAGCCTTTATAAAATGAAATATTTCCTTTTTAGGTGATGTATGCGACGATAAAAATTAGGTTATAACGGGTTTATAAATTTACATATAAACACCTGATACTCACAACTACTTTTAAGTCAGTTTTTTATCCTGTTATTTTGAATGTGCGAAAGTGAAGCACCTACGCCTGAATACGGAACGTGAGTTGATGTGCATATATGCAAATTTGAAGATGTGCAGATGATTGAATAGATTGTCTGCACATTTTTTTTGTATCTATTTTAAAGTGAATGCTTTGAACACTGACAATATCCCACATCAACAAAAATGTTGTAATGCTTCTTTTATTACGTTGAAATCACTTAAAAATTAAGCCATTTTACCCTACTAAACCGCCATAACAACTATCTTTTTAGTCAAAATGTAACGAAAATGTGTCAATTGCTACGTTTAAAATCACTTTTTATTGTGAAAAATACATTTAAAAATATATAAGTTTGTGTGCACGGCTACATCGATGTAGTACAAACCATCTTAAACAACCGATTATTATATTAAACATTAACCAACTAGTAAAATGAAATTAAAATCATTAGCTATTGTTTTGGCCGCCACATTGGCGGGTGGCTTTTCGCAAGCCCAAACAATAAAGGAGGACTTTAAGCCTTCGGCCTTCAATCAACCGCACAGAGAATACCCAATGGTAAACTCGCAGGGCTATGTACGTTTTAAGATACAAATGCCAAAAGCAGATAGCGTAAGAGCAAATCTTGGCCTTGGCGGCGTAGGTGGCACTAAATTAACCAAAGGTGCCGATGGCTGGTTTACAGGCACAACTGTAGCTCCACAAGAAGAAGGTTTCCATTATTATCACTTTGTAGTTGACGGTAGTGAGAATGTAAACGATCCGGGAACAGGCTTTTTCTATGGCTCTCAACGTTGGGAAAGCGGCGTAGAGGTTCCGGCTCACGACCAGGATTTTTACGCTTTAAAAGACGTTCCTCACGGCGCTATGACTACCATTACAGTTCCATCAAAAGTAGGAAATCAACCTTTCCGTACTGCTGTAGTGTACACTCCACCGGGTTACGAAAAAGGCTCAACCAAATACCCTGTATTATACCTGCAGCATGGTTGGGGCGAAAACGAAACCTCATGGGGTATCCAGGGCAAAGCCAACCTGATAATGGATAACATGATAGCAGAAGGCAAAATCAAACCTTTTATTGTTGTAATGAGCTATGGTATGACTAATACCGGTGTTCCAATGGGTGGCGGTCCTCGTCGTCCTGCTGGTGGTGCTCCGGGCGCTGGTGGTCCTCCTGTTGCTGGCGCTCCTGGCGCACGTCCTGCTGGTCCTCCTGCCGGTGGCCCTCCAGCTGCAGGTGCTCGTCCTGCCGGTGGTGGTATGGGCGCAGCCGGTGTTGTTGCTTCAGGTATTACCAAAGGCGATGCAACAGGTACTGCTGCATTCCAATCTGTGTTGTTAGACGAAATAATGCCTTTTGTTGATTCACACTACCGCACAATCGCCAAAAGAGATGGTCGTGCAATGGCTGGCTTATCAATGGGTGGCGCAGAAACAAAAGCTATAACATTAGCAAGACCAGACGTATTTGCTTACTGGGGCCTATTGAGCGGCGGCACATATTCTGCGGCAGACCTGGAAGGTAAAATGAAACCAAAGCTTGCGTTTGTAAGCTGTGGCAGTTTTGAAGGTGCCGCTAAAACCAAAAAAGATGCGGAGGATTTGAAGGCCGCTGGTTTCAATTCAGTTTCTTACATATCAGAAGGCACAAGGCATGAATTCCAAACCTGGCGCCGTAGCTTGCTTGAAATGGGTCCATTGTTGTTTAAATAAGCTTAAATAATTACTATTTTTGATGTGGAGGTAACTATTGTTACCTCCACATTTTTTTTTGCAACCAGTTCTGACTATGAAAATAAAATACACCGTAGCATTAACCGTCGGGACGGCCCTCATTAATTTAGGCTCTGTGTTTTCTCAAGCACCCCCGGCTGCAGCAACTCCTACGGCAATAACCGGTATCGAGATCGTATCAAGGCTTGACAAACCGAAAAAGAAGTTTAACGAGAAAGACCTGAGCGGATACCTGCTGGTTTACTTTAAAGATCAAAACCAGTCGGCCTACCTGGCTGCCAGTGCCGATGGTTATACGTTTACAGATGTTAACGGAGGGCAACCAATTTTCATCGGCTCGCAACTGGCAGAACAAAAAGGTGTTCGCGATCCGCATATAACACGCGGACCCGATGGCGCTTTTTATGTTGCAATGACGGATCTTCACATCTCAGGAAAACGCGCAGGTTTCAGGGATACAGAGTGGGAGCGCCCACAGGAAAAATACGGCTGGGGTAATAACCGCGCTATAGTATTAATGAAATCTTACGATCTGATCCACTGGACGCATTCTGACTTAAGGATAGACAAAGCATTCCCCGAGTTGGGCGACATTGATTGTTCATGGGCTCCTGAAACTATTTATGATCCGGTAGCAAAAAAGATGATGGTGTATTTCACCATTCGTTATAACAACAAAAACGCGGGCATTTATTGGGCCTATGCTAATGACGATTTTACCAAACTGGAAGCCGTGCCCCAGCGCGTTACGGAAATTGGGGGCATAGATGCCGACATTACCAAAGTGGGCGACAAGTACCAGATGTTTTATGTAGGTGATGCCAAGATCTGGCAGTCGGTATCTGATAAGATAAACAGCGGTTTTCCGGCTACTCGCGAAAGGCGCATAGATCCTGAAAAAGTATCAACAGAAGCCCCTAACGTGTTCAAACGCCTGGCTACAGATAAGTATGTGTTAATGTATGATGTTTACGGCGCGCGCCCCAGCAATATGGGCTTTAGCGAAACCACGGATTTTGTGAGCTTTAAAGATCTGGGCCACTTTAACGAAGGCGTAATGAAGACAACCAACTTTACCAGCCCTAAACACGGTGCGGTAACTTATCTTACTAAAGCTGAGTTAAAGGCAATTACAGAGCATTGGAAGATTGAGATAAAATAAACCCATGACATAGTTGGCTTTTATAATAGATGTAAACAAAAAAAGGGATAACCGCACGGTCATCCCTTTTTTGTTTATTTTCCCCTTTAGGGGGCCGGGGGGCTACGCTTCTACAGCTTGTCCAACCAAATGGTTAGCAACCAAATATTCTGCGATCTGTATGGCATTAGTAGCGGCGCCTTTACGCAGGTTATCGCTTACTATCCAGCAGTTTAAAGTATTAGGCTGGCTCTCATCACGGCGGATACGGCCAACAAAAACCTCGTCTTTATCATGCGCGTCAAGCGGCATAGGGTATTTAAGGTTAGCTACATCATCAGTAACTATAACGCCCGGTGCTTTGCTTAACAGCTCACGTAATTCTGCTAAGTCAAAATCATTAGCAAATTCAATATTCACAGACTCAGAGTGGCCACCCATAACCGGGATACGAACAGTAGTAGCCGTTACACGGATGCTGTCGTCGCCCATAATTTTGTTGGTCTCTTTAACCATTTTCATTTCCTCTTTGGTGTAACCATTCTCGGTAAATACATCAATATGAGGTAAAACGTTCAGGTCAATTTTATACGGATATGCCATAGGGCCATCCACACCGTTACGCTCATTCATTAACTGGTCAACCGCTTTAACGCCGGTACCGGTTACAGATTGATAGGTTGATACCACAACACGTTTGATCTTGTATTTATCGTGTAATGGCTTTAACGCTACTACCATTTGTATGGTTGAGCAATTAGGGTTAGCAATAATTTTATCTTCGGCAGTAAGCACATTTGCATTTACCTCAGGCACTACCAGTTTTTTGGTAGGATCCATGCGCCATGCTGATGAATTGTCAATAACAGTGATGCCTGCTGCTGCAAAAAGCGGCGCCTGCGCCAATGAAGTGCTACCACCTGCCGAGAATAAGGCAATTTCGGGCTTCTGCTTTATCGCATCCTCGGCAGAAACAACCTTGTACTGCTTACCCTTAAAAGTGATCTCTTTACCTACACTTTTTTCGGAAGCAACGGGAATTAATTCTGTTACCGGGAAGTTGCGTTCTTCAAGAACCTGCAACATTTTAGTGCCCACCAAACCTGTGGCACCCACAACTGCGATCTTCATTGTTTTTTTTAATTTGTTAATTAATAATTTATTGCGAGGGGCAAATATCGTATTTTTTTGTTTATGACAGGTAAATTTATTGTAAATGGTGGCTCATATTTTGCTTGTATGTAACTGAAACAGGCTCTGTTGACGTTAAACATTCTACCTTTACAAATATTCGGCAAGCTATGAGCGAAAACATATTGGTTATTGGGGCTAACGGTCAAATTGGTACAGAGCTGGTTGTAAACCTGCGCAGCAGGTATGGCGAAAAAGCTGTAATTGCTTCGGACATTCATACCTCAGACCATCATTTAATAAAAGATGGCCTTTTTGAACTGGTAAATGTTTTAGATAAAGCAGTTCTCGAAGCAGTTTTTGAAAAGCAACGCCCCACCCAGGTTTATTTGTTAGCCGCTATTTTATCCGCCACCGGCGAAAAGCACCCTAAAATGGCCTGGGATTTGAACATGACAGGTTTGCTTAATGTGCTTGATCTGGCTGTGAAGTATAAAACAAACAAGGTTTTCTGGCCAAGCTCCATCGCCGTTTTCGGTCCGCATTCACCGCGAGAAAATACACCTCAGTTTTGCATAATGGACCCGAACACAGTTTACGGATTTAGCAAGCTGGCAGGCGAGCGATGGTGCGAATATTATTACCTTAAACATGGGCTGGATGTACGCAGCCTGCGTTATCCGGGTTTAATTGGCTGGCGGAGCGACCCGGGCGGCGGAACTACAGATTATGCCGTAAATATCTTTCACGAAGCTTTGGCAAACAACAAATACGAAAGCTTCTTATCAGCAGAGACAGCTTTGCCGATGATGTATATGGACGACGCCATACGCGCTACCCTTGAGCTGATGGATGCACCGGCTTATAAATTAAGTATCCGTTCGTCATACAACCTGGCGGGCATCAGCTTTACGCCCGAACAACTATCTGCAGAAATAAAAAACTACTTACCGGAATTTGAAATAACATACGCTGATAACGACCCGCGCCAGGCCATTGCGGATAGCTGGCCAAAATCAATTGATGATACCAAAGCGCAGGAAGACTGGGGCTGGAAAATTAAATATGATCTGGCAGCTATGACAAAGGATATGTTGGATAATTTGACCAGAGAAAACAGTGCTTTATAACGAGCCAAGGGTTTCAATCTACTCGTTATAAAGGCGAGAAAAGCGTTTCACGGTGAAACAAAAACGGTTGTTTTTACAAGCTATTTATTATCAGCATATTATGCCATATCTACAGCTAACGTTACTGACTTATAAGTCGTTTCATTTTGTTTCACCTTGAAATCATAATCTGATCGCAATCAATGGATTATCGAAAAATGGCGTTTCACTTGTTTCATTCGTTTCATATATTTTGTGAAACGCTCATGCATCTTTCCCGGGGCTTTATTTCACCTTACCAGCGTTGTTTACAAACACCACATTTGACAAAACCGCTGTATCTGCTTTATCCGGCACGTGCGAACACATACCTATCCCTACGTAGAAAGGGCCATCCAATTTTAATTCTATAGGTGCGCCGTATTGGGTCATCGGCTCACCAAAAACGCTTACAAACAAGGCAAACTTATCACCCCGCTTTTCAATGCCGATGCGTTGTGCATGAGCTATAACACCTTCATCCATTGATTTGCCGCCCGGCAAAGCGCCACGGCTGGTAATGCGATATTCAAAATCTCTTACGCGTTCACCTTTTTCCGGTCGCCAGCCTAATTGTATCATGCCTTCGCCGTGCAATGCAACCACCACTTGCTTGGCATCGTCATCTAAACTCTGGCGGATAACTATACATGCCTTGCGGTCGCCATAGCCTTTGGGATCCGGATACACGATATCTGTCGCCATTGAAACATCGCCCGAAACCTTCTTCCACAGATAACGGAACTCGTCCCTGACATACCAGATATTGTAACCGGCTGATGTAATGGTATATTTCTTGGTAGCAGGGTTATAACTTGAACTGCCGGGAATAATAGCGGCACCAACGTCACTCTGTCCATCAAATATACCTATGGGCGTCATAGTCGTTTTTGCTTCGCGATGAAAATCAGCAGGGGGTGATACTTGTTTATGCGTTGCAGTGGCCGGCAGGGCCCAATCAGGAACAGCGGGCGTGGCCGGCGTTTGCGCGTTAGCTAACTGTCCAGTAGCTATCATCATACACCAGGGCATTGAAACGCTCCGGAAGGCTTTTGTATGGCAGAATTTCATAACGTTAAGTTTGGTATAAGGGGTGTTACAGCAAATGTAGGTAAGGATTTCAAAAACTGACAGGCTAACTGAAATGTTAGCGGGAGGAGTGCACTCAGGTAAGTACAGCCAATAATTGACGGATGTGCAACGGCGCTCAAAAATTTAAAAGAAACCTGCTATCTTTAACCCCATATTTCCATGCACTATCAACCATGGACCATTGACTAAAATATATGGGAAGAGCATTTGAATTCCGTAAAGAGAGAAAATTTAAGCGTTGGGCCAAAATGGCCATACAATTTACCCGTTTGGGTAAAGAAATAGTAATGGCCGTAAAGGCCGGCGGCGGCGATGTTAACACCAACTCGCGCTTGCGTACTGCCGTGCAAAACGCCAAGGCCGTTAACATGCCTAAAGACCGCGTGGAAGCCGCTATTAAACGCGCGACCAGCCGCGATGAGAAAGATTACGAAGAACTGGTTTACGAGGGCTATGCGCCGCACGGCGTTGCCGTATTGGTTGAGACAGCTACTGATAATACCAACCGTACCGTTGCCAACGTGCGCAGCTATTTTACAAAAACGGGCGGCACACTGGGCAAAACCGGATCGCTGGATTTTATATTCACCCGTAAGTCAGTTTTTACTTTTGATCCGGGCGACCGTGATCTGGAAGAGCTGGAGTTTGAACTGATCGATTCGGGCTTAGAAGATTTGTTTGTGGAAGCTGATGAAGAAGGGAAGGATATAGCAGTAATTCATACGGCCTTTGAGGATTTTGGAAAGATGCAAAAGGGCTTGGAGGCTTTAGGTATTGAGCCTAAATCGGCTAAGTTGGAGCGCGTGCCGCAATCGTTCCATGAGGTATCCGAAGAGCAGGTAGCCGATGTTTTAAAACTGATAGACAGGCTCGAAGAGGATGATGATGTGCAGGCGGTTTATCATAATATGGCGGAATAGACGTTATTATTTGATAAACGATTAGTTTAAATCATGGCGACCCACTAGTCCTACAAATCCTAATTAATATATTATGCCGCTACTTAACACCCGCAGACAGGAAAAGAAAGTTAAAGTTACCTTTAGCGATGGCTTGCTGCTGGTTGAAAAGGATGATGGCAAACAGCAGGTTTTTCCGTTGGAATGGTTCCCGAAGTTGCTGAACGCGACAGAAGAAGAACGCGAAGATTGGACGCAAACCGATAAGGGTATTCGTTTTAATAGGTTAGGCATTGATGTTGCTTTTTAATAAAATCAAGAAACAAGAGTGTCTTGATTCTAAATAATAATGACGTTCGAAGAGTTTTTTAAAAAGAAAAGAATTGATCTGGATGCTTTTGAAAAGAGCAACCCGGCTTTGCTTTTTGAGTTTAAGAACCACTTTGATAAAATGGGTGAGAAAAGCTTTGATCATACCAAAAAGTACTGGTTCAACAAGCTGCGTTTACAATATCATCTTGCGCCCGAGATCAAAACGGAAAAACCGCACATAGAGAATCGGCTGGCGGAGCAAACGGTAGCCGAT
Organism: uncultured Mucilaginibacter sp.; assembly: GCF_946479965.1. The sequence continues at coordinate 16,644 of NZ_CAMLHX010000011.1, forward strand.
TCGTTAACTGAGTCTGCAAGTCCCGCTAAAAAGTCGGGTTTTACACCTCGCTTTAAAGCGCCGACCCCAATACCCGCACAAACATCTCCACCCGAGGAGGGGCAAGCGACACCTGAAACAAAGTCTTCAACAGGATTTACGCCACGCTTTAAAGCAGGAGTTACAAAACCGATGGACGAGACTAATACTCCACCAATCGAAGAAAGCAAACCAGAAGAACCTGCCAAACCGAAGGTTGGTTTTACACCACGCTTCAAAGCAGGCATTACAAAACCCACCGACGAGGCTAGTACTCCACCAACCGGAGAAAGCAAAGCAGAAGAACCTACCAAACCCAAAGTTGGCTTTACACCACGTTTTAAAGCAGGAGTTACAAAACCTGCCGAGGAGTCTGCTCCACCTATCGAAGAAAGCAAAGCAGAAGAACCCACCAAACCGAAGGTTGGTTTTACACCACGCTTTAAAGCGGGAATTACGAAGCCTGCTGAACCTGTTGGTACGGTACCGGAAGAAAACGAGAAGTCACACGCCCCACAGGAAGAAAAGAAAGTTGAAGAATCTTCGACTCAAGACAAGCCTAAAATTGGGTTTACGCCACGATTTAAGGCATCTGCGCTGCCAAAGCAACAACCACCTCCGGAAGAGGAGTAGAACTATTTACAGTAAACCGCCTGGGCGTCTTTAGCTTCCTTCAATCCCAGTGAAACAGCTGCTGCAATATCTCCACACGCACCCAATGCATTACCACTAAGTCTTTTAAACAATCCACGATTTAAATATGCCTGGGCATTTTTTGTATCGAGCGCTATGGCTTGATCATAATCTTTTGCAGCGCCAGTCACGTTTTTCACATTCAAGCGGGCATCGCCACGCATGCGATAAAATTCACTGTTCTCAGGGTCAAGTCTTATCGCTTCGCCAAGATCGGCTTCCATGCGGTCAATATCAGGCAGCAAACTTTGGGCAAGGCCTCGGTAAGCAAATATTTTTGTGTTATCCAGATTAATAATCAAAGCTGTTGTATAATCATCAATCGCACCCTGATAATCCTTTATTGTCATTTTCACGTTGCCGCGTATAAAAAAAGCCAGATCGTCCTTATCCTGTATCGCTATAGCTTTATTCAGATCTTTAAGGGCACCTGCTGCATCGTTAAGCGCAAACTTTGCATTGCCTCGGTTATGATAAGCCTCAAAAAGTGCCGTATCCATTTTTAACGCGATGTTATAATCGGTTATAGCGCCCTCAATATCTCCATTATTTTGTTTAGCTATTCCCCTTCGAACATAAAACTTTGGGTTAGTGGGATGCTTTTTTAATTGGTCGTTGGTAAGTACCACCGTCTCTTTGTTAAACCCACCTTCAAGCATAGCATCAGCTACACGTATGTATAGTTGTTCATCTGCTGAATTAACCGCTATTATACTTTGCAAATCCTGCAATGCCGCAGAACGCTTTCTCATTCGTAAAAACAAATAAGCACGACGGAGATAATTTTCCGTATTATTTGCATTAAGAACAACTGCCTTATTGAAATCGGCTAAGGCCTCGCTATAGTTTCTTGCCCCGGTTTTTATTTCCCCTCTAATGGCATACGGAAAATCATTTTCAGTGTCAATCTTTATTGCCTTGTCAAGTTCTTGTAAAGCCCCTAAAGTATCACTTTCAACATATTTTACCCTTGCCAGCGTAACGTATGCGTCGCTGTTTTTTGCGTCGGCTTCAATTGCAGCGTTAGCGTCGTCTTTTGCTTCGGCATAACGCTTAATGCTGAATTTTGCTTCTGCGCGATTTTGAAACGCTTCTGAATTTTTTTTATCCAGTTCAATAGCTTTGCTAAAGTTGGTAATTGCGTCTTCTTTATCGTTTAGGTTATTCTTTACTATGCCGTTATACAGATAAAGCTCCGCCCGATTGGGGTATAACTTAATAAGATTGTCAAAGAATGCCAGGGCAGCAGTATCATTCTTAGCGTTGGAGAGGGCGTTGGCCAGGTACTTGTATACATTGGGCATTTCCGGCTCTAAAGCTATAGTTTGCTTAAAATCTTCTACAGCAGCGGGATAGTTAGCCAAATTAGCCTGCAAATTAGCGCGATAAAAAACCGCTGTGGCATTCTTCGGATTTAGCTCAAGTGCTCTTGTGTAATCGGTTATTGCCTCTTTATAGTCGCCTATTTCACTTTTTGAGTTGGCCCGATAAAAAATAAGGTCAGAGTTTTCAGGATCTAACTTAACCGCTATATCATAGTCGACTATAGCGCCTTTATAGTCTTTTAAATTAGCTTTAGCTACGCCCCGGTATTCATACAATGATGCATCGTTAGGCGTAATCGCTATCGCTTTGGTAAAATCGGCAATGGCGCCTCCGTGATCACCCGAGCTGGCTTTTGCATTTGCCCGATAGTGGTACATATTGGCATTACGCGGGTTAATGGAAATTGCCTTATCAAAATCTTTTATTGCGGCTGCATACCGGCGGGTGTTATTATAAGCATTAGCGCGGTAAAAATAGGACTCTACATTGGCCGCCGATGAGTCGAAATGTATAGATTTACTATAATCCTTTATAGCCAAAGAATCATTCTTCAGATTTGCATAAGCGTTAGCACGATAAAGGTATGCCCTTGCCACGGTGCTGTCTTTTTCAATGGCCTTAGTAAAATCCGCTATTGATCCTGTGTAATCATTTACAGCAGATTTAGCATTTCCATTTTGAATGTGGTCTTCTGCCGATTGCGCAACACACCAGAATGGTATTAGCAGAAAACAGGCAATTAACTTTATCATTCTTTTTTGAGTATGCTATTTATGGTTTAATAATAAGTGATATCGACGCGCTTGAACCGTTACCTGTATTACGCCCGGATATAAACGTTCCGCCACCAACAAAGACTGTAGCTTTTTTTGAAAATGTATAACCATAGCTTAAAGATACCTGGTTAAAGGTAAAGTCTCTATTGCTGCCTATTTGTTTTGCATTAAAGGCCGTGCTTAGGCTGCTGGTTGAATAAAAGCCGCCAATAGAAGCCAATACCTGATTTTTACCGCGTCGGTCAAGCGTCAGACCAACCGTGCCCGAATAACGATCCTGTATGGGCCCGCTGCCTCCAAAATACTGCCTAATGCCATTCTCAACAGTAAAGTAATAGTTCTTACCTAATAAGCTGCCACTGCCCGCAAATAAGAATCTTATTTCGGCGCCCTGAGCTTGGTAACCTAAACTAAGACCTTTATACAAGGGGACAATATAAGTGGCTTGAATACTAAAATAGTATATGTAATTAATATTGGCCGCATAATAACGCAGGCCTATTTCAAAGTCTGCAGGGCCTTGGTTTGTTTGGCTATAACCTGTAGTGTCTCGGTAGCTATTAAAAGTATAAGGCAGAGTACCAACCAATGTGAATCGTCGTGATATGCCGTATTCTGTGTTAATAGAATATGTAGTTGAATTGTAGTGCCCCTTATTAGAGAATGGCTTAAGAATACGCAATGTATCCCAGCCCTTGTTGGCAAAGAAATAACTTACCGAGGCTGCCATCGTTACACTACGTGGCCTAACCGGGAAACCACCTGCTAAAACGGTTGAACTGTAAAGTAACAACAGGCTTCCGAGTAAAATATTCACTAAGCTTTTTTTCATTTCAAGTGATCTTAAAAAAGTCCGAACGTATCATGTAACCACCTGCTTTGATAATCCACATAAGTTTTGCCCACTTCGTGGCCAAGGTCCTTAAATATAAAAATGTGTTTTTTGTAATTTATATTGTTGTAAACCGCATACGCATTTGAGGGCGGAACCAAATGGTCAAGCAAGCCCATACCCAAAAGCGTGGAAACCTTTAACATCGTTGCAAAGTTTTTGGTGTCATAATAGTCAAGATTATTCATCACCTTTTGCATATTAAGGCCGGGCTGTGTCTTAATATATTGCTTGATATCTTTAAGTGGCCATTCTACTTTTCCTTCCAGATTTTGGACGTCGCTCATAACAGGATTTTGTGCGGAGCACAGCTTAACGCGGCTATCAAGCGCAGCGGTTGCAATTGCCAAATATCCCCCCAAACTACCTCCGGACACGATGATCTTGTCATGATCTAGCTCGGGCCGGGAAAAAATGAACTCTACGGCGCGTAAACAGTCCATTATGGCACCTCGCATTACATATCTTTCCTTATTCTCTATATGGTAGGATATATAATCGTCATAACGGGTATTTATCACACCGCGAAACAATCCCTGTCCGCGTATATCAAGTGTAATTATGGCCAGATCGGGCTCATCTCCCATTATGGGTTTAGCGGCAACCTGGTAGCCGGGTAAAAGAAGCGACACGGCAAATTTCCTCTTCTTTTTTGTCACCGGTATGGTAAGGTAGCCCCCAACAAGCACATTATCTAACGATCGCATTTCAAAGCGATACATGGCACGTGCATCCTTTGTGGAATCGGGCAACGGTATAAACTTAAAATCAGGAGGTATTGCAGCTAATTCAGCTTTCGTCTTGCTCCAAAACGCCTCAAAGTCTGCAGGCTTTGGATGACTGGACCTAACTTCTTCTGGTTTAATACCGAACGCTTTTCGGGTGGTATCATCGTAATACGATACATTGATCATGAAACTCACTTTATAAAACCCCGGCTTAAGACCGTCAATAGCAAAGTCATAACTGGCTGAACTCTTCTTGCGGATATTTACCTTTCTAACTTCGTTTTTAACAGAATCGCCTTTTTCGGTAGTTATAAGATAAGAGATGGTTCCCTCCTGCGGCTGGTTATAAGTGTTTTTTACATCAAACTTATAAAGCGCTTTACTGCTAAAAACCGCGTCTTTGCTTGGCGTTGAAAGGACAGTGGAAACATCTCCCTGATCATCCTGGGCGAACGCATCCAAACAACCCCAAAATAAGCAGCCTGTAATCAACAATAAAAAATATCTATACTTCATTATATTTCACTTTTATGTGCGTCTGCAAAACGCATTGGTCATTATAAACAAATCCGGTTTTCTTGAAAGGCGAGCGACTTGCCATATTTTTCCTGATAATTTAACACAAATATTCATCTTTATCAACCTTGGTTCCTTTTATGGTGCTTAACTGATATTGGCTGACTCGTTTTCAGGATTGCGCGCCTTATTCTTTATCAGAAAATTTGACCTTCTGATGTAATGGTTCAGCGGCTCTTCTATTTTAGTAAACAACAATATTGATATCGCATTTAAAATAATGAAAGCGTACAACAGGTTAAGCTTATCAAACTCAAACGGCGAACGCCAGTCAACCCCCCATTTGTCATATAACTCAAAGGCATAATCGTTTAAAGTATCAAAATAGCCATGCATCAAGGTATACATCCAACCCAAATGTATCAGGTAGAATATATACGAACTTTTACCCAACAGCTCAACAAACGGCAGGGCAAGTATTTTTTTAAACAGGGTGTTTTCGGTAAGTATACCGTAAAAGAACAGCGCTACAGCCAGGCATAAAAAGTAATTGTTTATTATAATACCGGTGGGGCTTTCTACCCCTGCAGCCCAGCCTGCGGGTACCGGTTGAAACGCCATTGCCAAAACGCATAGCATCATTAATAAAAAGCCAATGTAAGTATATGCTATTTTGTTGGTGCGTTCAAACCCTTTGTTAAGCACAATACGCGCCAGCTGAACACCTACAAAGAACTCAAAACAACGCCCGAAAAACGTAAACAACATTACAAACGGAAAGTTACCAAAAAAGCCATGCCAGTTAACACGACTAAATATGAGCACCATTATAATAGCAAAGGCAGTTAAAATAATGGGCTGTAAATAAAATTTGTTGTACCTTTTTGCGACAAGGAATATTATAGGTGCCGAAAAATAGAAGCACTCTTCCACCGTTAACGACCAGCCTTGTGCTATGCCTGTATCCCAAAACTGAAAGAAAAACCCTCTCAGAAAGGTGATGTTCATGATCAACAACAAAACAGGGTTATCATGCCCTTTGGTAATTGCAGGATCTTTGGTTATAAAGTAATATATAAAGGCGCAGATAGTGAGTAGTGCATACATTGGATAGATACGCGCTACCCGGTTTTTGAGATATTGCCTAAACCAATCTGCGGTTAAATGGAATTTATTATAATACCTGAATGTTATCAGAAAGCCGGATAATACAAAGAATATTGACACGCCGATATGGAACTCGCCTAAAAAACGTTGCACAATATGGGGAAAAACGTCATCAAAAACGTAGTAGTAGTGCGATATAAAAACCAGATAAGCAGCCAGCGCACGAACTCCTGTTAGCGCCGGAATGTAGTTTTGAAGCGTTTTTGGTGGCAACAGATCAAATATTTATGTTCTTAAAAGTAATTATTTACCTGTTTACCTGCAAAATGGATGCCGTTAGCCTGTGGAGTGGCAGTATTTAAGGCCGCCGATAAAATATTCTATTTACTACTACTGCAACTTATTACTGCAACTAAAAAGCACTTCCCTGCACAACGCCGCGCTCTAATATGCGTTGATCTATGCGATACTGTATCTCTGATTTTTTGAGGCCCCAGTTAGGTGCTATTAATAGTTCACGGTCACTTAGACCGAAGAGGCGTTGTATCACTACATCAGGCCTAACCAGCGGCAACAGATCGCATAAAAAGTCGGCGTACTCATCCAGCTCAAAAAGCTTAAAGGGCTCACGTTTATACTTTACGCCCATAACCGAACCTTCAACAATATGCAGATGGTGAAACTTTACGAATTTTATTTGCGGATGCCGGTTTATTTCGTCGGCGTATTTCAACATCATCTCTTTGGTTTCCCATGGGAAGCCGAAAATGGTATGCACGCAAATATCCAACTTGCTGTTCTCAACCAGTTTCAATGCTTTTATCAGGTCGTCATGATTACACCCTCGGTTGATCTGATTGAGGGTGTCATCATAGATCGATTCCATGCCCATTTCCAGATCCACGTCAAACCTATCGGTATAGCTTTCTATCAGGGCTATCTTTTCAGCATCAATACAATCGGGGCGGGTACCTACACTTAATCCTACAATATCTTCGGTGCCATAACTCAGCGCTTCATCATACATCATTTTTAAGTAATGTGTCGGGGCGTATGTATTGGTATTAGGTTGAAAGTAGATGATAAACTTGTCGGCTCTATTGCCTTTACGGGCGCGCTCCATGCCTTCAATTACCTGCTGGCGCACGGTTGGCGCGTTACGGCTAACCGATGGCGTGAACGAGTCTACATTGCAATAGGTACAGCCACCATAACCCTTTGAGCCATCGCGGTTAGGGCAGGTAAAGCCGCCATCAACAATTACTTTGAACACACGGGCGCCATTATACTTTTCGCGCAGCCACGGGCCGTAATTGTTGTAGCCTTTCTCCCAAGTGGCGGGTATGGTGTTAGATAATTGCATTGTGCGCCAAAGATACGTATTTACAGGGATAAGCTGCTCCGATGGGCTATTCTATGACACTCGCGTTAATTTCTAATGAATTTTTCATGTTGCGGTTTATTCTCTAACCATTTCCACACATTTTTATCATATTTGGGTTTATAATATCCACTACTGAAAATATTAACGCACATGCCCGAATTAGATCCGCAAATACAGGAAAAAGTAAACGCATGGCTTCAGGGAAGCTATGACGACCAGGTAAAGCAACAAATACAAAAGCTTATTGACGACGGGGCCACTACCGAGCTTACCGATTCGTTTTACCGCGACCTGGAGTTTGGTACGGGCGGCTTGCGCGGCACCATGGGGCCAGGATCAAACCGGGTTAATAAATACACCATTGGTACAGCTACGCAAGGTTTAGCTAACTTCTTGAAGAAAACCTATCCCGCAGAGCAGATAAAGGTGGCCATAGCGCACGATAGCCGCAATAACTCCGATGTGCTGGCCGGCATAACCGCCGATGTGTTTTCGGCAAATGGCATACATGTATACTTTTTCAAAGCCTTACGTCCAACGCCCGAACTTTCCTTCGCGGTGCGGCATTTGGGTTGCAAAAGTGGGGTGATGCTTACTGCATCACATAACCCTAAAGAGTATAACGGCTACAAGGCTTATGGAGCCGATGGCGGGCAGTTTGTTGCACCCCATGATCAGGCAGTGATGGACGAAGTAGCTGCGATAAAGAGCATAGACGAAGTAAAGTTTACCCGCATTGATGCCAATGTTGAGCTGATAGGCGAAGAGATAGACGAGTTATACCTGAGCAAGATCACTGAGCTATCGGTATCGCCGGAGGCTATACAACGCCAAAAGGATCTGAAGATCGTTTACTCGCCCATACATGGCACGGGTATTACCATGGTGCCGCCTGCGTTGAAGCGTTTTGGTTTTGAGAACGTGATAATTGTTGAGGAGCAGGCTACACCTGATGGCAATTTCCCTACAGTGGTTTACCCTAATCCCGAAGAAAAAGAAGCCCTAACCCTTGCCCTTAAAAAGGCCGAAGAGGTTGATGCCGACCTGGTAGTAGCTACCGACCCTGATGCCGACCGCGTGGGCATAGCTGTTAAAAACACCGAAGGCAAGTTTGTTTTACTGAATGGCAACCAAACCGGCAGCTTGCTGATAAGCTACCTGTTAACAGCATGGCAGGCTAAAAACAAGCTGGACGGCAACCAGTACATTGTTAAAACCATTGTTACCACCAACCTGATAGCGGATATAGCCAACGACAAAAGCGTTACCTATTACGATACCCTAACCGGCTTTAAATATATAGGCGAACTGATGACGAAACTGGAAGGCAAGAAAACCTTCATTGGCGGTGGTGAGGAAAGCTATGGTTACCTGATAGGTGAAATAGTGCGCGATAAGGACGCGGTAGTATCTGCTGCGTTTATTGCGGAGATGACGGCTTATTACAAGGACCAGGGCAGCAGCTTATTCGAGGCTTTGCTGGAGTTGTATATTAAATACGGGTTCTATAAAGAAAAGCTGATCTCCATCACCAAAAAAGGTAAGACCGGTGCCGAAGAAATTAAGGCGATGATGGAAGCTTACCGCACCAATCCGCCGGTTACATTGGGTGGATCAAAAGTAAAAACGCTTAAAGATTACGAGTTGCAGGTAGAGACCGACCTGGCTACCAACACAACCAAACCTATTGAGTTGCCAAAAAGCGATGTGTTGCAGTTTGTAACCGAGGATGGTACCATTATATCGGCCCGCCCATCGGGTACTGAGCCTAAGATTAAGTTCTATTGCTCGGCTAAAGGCACGCTGGCTTCAAAAGAAGCTTATGCCGAAACCGACCAGCAAATGGAAGCTAAAATAGAAACGATAATGAAGGATCTTGGGGTGTAAACAGGGGCGATTTACCTCATAATTTAAAAAAGGGTGTTGCAGAAAAATATAGCAACACTTGCAACGTTTTGCAACACCCTTTTTTGCAAATATTTGAAAGCTAGGTTTTTACGCAAAGTAAATGTTTACACATGCAACACTTTGCAACAGACTTATTCGTCAGGAAGTTTAGCTGTGAAATACTCTCAACTTGCTCATTATCATCCTATTGGGAAATTGAAAAATTTACACTTTTTTGCAACACTAATTTTAAAGAATTTTCAATAGTATCGTCCGCACTTCTTCGGCAGTAGGATCAACCGCCAGTATTTTGCCAGATGCATCAACAAGAATTATCATCCCGCCTTGCCTGCTTATCGCGTATTTGTTCCATACTTTGTATTTATCATCCAGGTCTACAAGATTAATCCAAGGATATTTCTCTCTTTTTAAGGCGATTTCTAGTCCGTTCAAAGTTTTAAATTCTCGGGCGATACCTATCACATTCAATCCTTTACCCTTAAACTCCTGGTACACCGGCAACATGGTTTTTGTGGCCGCTATACATGGCCCGCACCACGATCCCCAAAAATCAATCAGCGTCACCTTTCCCTTTATCTGCTCAGACAATGTGTATTGTTTACCGGCAATATCAGGAGCGCTGAAGTCAATGTATTGCTCGCCGGCTTTAATTTTTAATGCGCCACTCAATTCATTTCCTACTAAAGTTGTGTACGAGTGATCCGGGAACGATTTTACCAGCACCGGATAAACGTCTTTTACTATATCCTTAATTTCGGGATGGTCCTTGATAAAATAGATATCGCGCCATAACTCATAATATCCTGCAAGGGTGGGCTTATTCAAAATGTAATTATACTTCCAACGGTACTTAAGCGCGGCATGCTGATCTATCAGCTCCTTCATTTGTTTGCCTTCCGCGGTCAAATATTCGCCGGTATTTTCCATTTCGGCTATCTTAAGAAAGACAGGGCGTTGAAGATCATGATCTTCAATAAGTGATACCGCGTGCCGTAAGCTATCGTACGTTTTACTGTAAAATCGTTTGGAATCATATAGCGCTTTTGACTTTAAATTGAGCTGGGCGGTTTTATAACCAAATATTGAATCTATCTGGCTTTTCATGCCATAATATACCCGGTTCAACCGTCCGCCGTTTATTTTATTGCCATCCGCTTCATCCGACGGCAAAAGCGTAAAGTTTACGTCGGTTGTATCCGTAAAAAATTCTATTTTACGGTAAGCGCCATTTTTATATTCCTCTTCAAATATTAATACCCAGGCCTCGGGTTCTGAAAAAGCAAATTTGTACTCAAATGCGTTATTTACAATGGGTATGCGTTGATAGCCTGATTTAAGATTGGAAGTTCCTTTCGCCAATATCAGGGTTGTGCTTTTACGATTATAAATTGTTCCTTTTATGGTGCAAATTTTATCCTGACCAAGCACCAACTGCGGAAATACAAGCTGGCCGCATAACATAACGGTTAAAATGAGGTTGATGATCTTTTTCATGTGATTAAGCTGATTTTTAAGGCAATAGAATAGCCGTTCACCTTGTTAGGTGAGTTAAAAAATAAATTGATTAATATTTAGGTGATGGGTTTTGTTAACAAGTTACGTGCCCGGACAACGCCGTTTCGTTGATTGATCTTATCGTTTATCTCGTCCTTTTTACAGTAAATTTTGAAATTTATCAACGCTAATTGCAAGTTGTATGCTGCCGATCTTGACACATCGTTATTAATATCTTTAAAAAGCTGGTCAACCTTTGTGTAGAATTCCTCTCTTTTGGCAACCCTATCCAGATAGTATTGTTTGTTGATAGCGGGATCTGTTGTGTTTAACTTAAACAGTTTACTTGTGGCTACCTGAAACTGCTGATAATTACTCACCAACAAAGAAATACTTTTTAAATACACACGTTCGTCTTCGGCGGAGTTTTCAAGGCTTTCAGTGGTGGCATTTATACTCTCGTTTAAGAAAGCCTCTGATAAGTTAAGCTCAGCGGGTTTGTATACTTCGTCCAGAATGCTCATCCGTTGATAACTACGTTGAGCTGAAGCATTATTTTCAACAACAACCCGCCAGCCCTTCATTATAGCATCCCTTTCTGCTATAATATCAGCCAGTTGGCCATCCAGTTCTTTCCAGTCCATTATATATTTGCTATACAGATCGTCAAGAGCGGCCAGTTCAGACACATCAGCGCTTTTGTTAATTTTTGATACAGACAATGGCGCAACCGATGACGACAGTTTCTGCGGCACCTGTTTAGCCTGCGGCACCTGCGTATCATATTGCTTAACCACGTATGCTTTAGTAGCCGGCATGTTGGTGTGTACTTTAAGGGGCTGCTGGGCCAACCGGATCTTAAATATGCCGTATTGCTTGGGGACTTTAAATGCCGATATAAACAATCCGACTATCAAAACCGGCAACGCAAAAAGCAATTTTAAACGGGCAATTTTTGGTGAACGCTTTTTTGCTAAGAAGTTAATGCGATTTTTTAGCTGATTGGAACTGAACATGGCGTGGGCCAATGGGTAAGCGTTATTACTGTCAGCGTAGCCTATAAGCAATGTTGCATATTGGTATTTGGTGGCGCATTTAGCCGCCGCAATCTCATCAGCAATAAACTCATGGTTTATCCTTACGTCATTTAACAAATATTTAAACACCGGGTTGAACCAGTTAAAGGCACGCAGCAAGCCGAAAAAAAGCAGATCGAGCGAATGTTTCTGGCGGATGTGAACTTCCTCGTGTGCCAATATAGCCTCGTTATTTTTAAATTTAGGATGATAAAATAGCCAGCTAAAAAAAGAAAACACATCTTCCTTGTCATATAAAAGCACATGCGTGATGCCCCGGTCTCGATGAACTTTTTCTGAACGCCGGTACAGGCGAACAATGTTTAAAATATTGAGCGCGAATTTAATGACAAGGATTGCCGATACGCTTACACAAACGACTATTAATACATCGGCATAATTGATTGGCCCGTTTTGTATTGCTATAACAGCAGCAGGCTTAAAAGGCGGAGAGGATGATAATGCTGATATCCGATCGTTAAGGTTATCGGGCATATGTGCAATGTTTGGTGCCGTTAAAACTGCCAACTCTACCTTCGCAAGGGGCAACACGAATGCTGCCATAGTGCCCGCCAACAAAAACCAGCGATTAATGGAGCTAAAGGTTTCGCGCTTTAAAACCAACAGGTAAAACGCGTAAAATACGGCCACATAAATATTGGCTTCGAGCAGGTATAGCAGCCAGTTGCTCATGTCAATCCTCTTTAAGTTTATCCGCCAGTTTCATCAGCTCAGTCTTAGTATCACTATCCATGGCCTTATCCTCTACCAGGAAAGACACCAATTGCTTGTAAGACCCGCTGAAGTAGTTACTAAACACCTTATCAAACATAAACCGGGTGTAATCCTTTTCGGCAACAAGCGGGTAATAAACATAAGCGTTATCAACCGTGTCAAAATCAACAAAGCCTTTGCCCTTCAATACCTTTAATACGGTGGCAATGGTGTTGTAGGCCGGTTTAGGCTCGGGCATTTTTTCAGCTATCTCTTTAATTACAGCTTTCTGTAATTGCCATAGCACCCTCATTAAGGGCTCCTCAGCTTTTGTCAGTTCTCTTATCTCTATCATATTTTGATACTACAAATATAGTACTATGTTTATAGTATCAAATAAATTTGAACTTTTTTTGTTTGGGGATTAATAAATTCCTGACGGACTGAGAGAACTATTCAGATCTTAAACTGTTTACCGGGTTAGTTAAAGCTGCTTTAATGGCTTGCGAACTTACCGTAAGCCATGCAATAACAACTACCGCGACGCCAACAATTAAAAACACGCCGACTCCAATGTCCGTGCGGTAGGCAAAACCATTAAGCCAGTTATTCATTAACAACCATGCTAACGGAAATGCCATAAGGCAGGCTATTGTCACCAGCTTCAAAAAGTCTATCGTAAGCATCAGTGTGAGGCCATTCACAGTTGCGCCTATCACCTTCCGGATGCCGATTTCTTTGCGGCGTTTTTGCGCGGTGAAGGATGCTAATCCAAATAGCCCAAGGCAGGAAATGATAATGCCAACCCCGGCGAAGTATTTTGTTAGCACTTGTATTCGTTCTTCAGAAACATACAGCGCCTGGTAGTCCTCATCAATAAAAGTAAACTGGAAAGGCAGGCCCATATTATACTGCTTGTAAAAGCTTTCTAACCGCGCAAGGGTTTCCCGTTCGGCACCGGCCTTTATCTTAACAAAAACATTGGCATTATCCTGTGATGGCCTGAGAAAGAAGGGAGGTATCTTTGTATGAAATGATTCAAAATGAAAGTCTTTAATGATGCCAACTATCTGCCTCTTTTTTCCCCACACTGTGATGGTTTGGCCAACGGGATGTTTCAAACCCATTGCAGCGACCGCAGTTTCATTTAAAATAACAGACGAGCTATCAGCAAAATCATTTGAAAAACGGCTGCCATCAACCATTTTCAGACCCAACAGCTCCATCATTCCATAATCCATATCCAAACCCTCAAACTTAACACCTTCAGTCGGGTCTTTGCCTTCCCAACTGATCATGCCCCCTCCCTGGCTATAGTGCCCGGTCATATCGCCATCCATGCTTGATGCCGAAACTACACCCGGAACATTTTTAACTCCGCTGATAAAACCTGGCAGACTTCCACGCAGCTTGCCCTCGCTTGCAAAGCGTATAATATTATCTTTGTTATAGCCCAGATTTTTGTTCTGTATCAAATTCATTTGCTTGTACACCACACAAACGGCAACAATAAGTATTATAGAAATGCCGAATTGAAAAATGACAAGGCCCTTGCGGATAAATATTTCGCTAAATGAAGTTTTTTGCTGCCCCTTAAGAACCAGGGAGGGCTTAAGGCCCGAAAGATAGAATGCAGGGTAGCTTCCTGCAATAATACTGGTAATAATGCCGATCAAAACAACAGTAACCACAAGCTTCGCATCAAAAGCAAGCGCAAGGTCTTTACCGGTAATTTCCCTAAACGCGGGTATTGCCAGCACTATAAATGCTGCCGCGACAATGAGCGACAATAACACCATCAGGAAAGACTCCGCCATGTACTGAAATATCAGCGTCCACCGGGTAGCCCCCACAACTTTCTTTATTCCTACTTCCTTTAATCTTTTAGAGGCTTTGGCGGTAGATAGATTCATGAAGTTAATACAGGCAATTATCAGAATGAATACCGCGATGATAGAGAACAATCGCACATATTCTATCTTTCCGCCGGTAATAACTCCGTTTTCAAACTGGTTGTACAAATGCCTGTCTGAGTAGCGTTGCAGGAATATATTCCCTTCCCACTTTATCGCGCCATCACCCAATCCCTTCATCTTTAATTTGGTATAATCCTTCACCTTTTTATTGAATGCGGCAACATCGGTACCCTCCTTTAGTACAACATAAGTGTTTACGCTGTTACTCCCCCAGTAAGAAATATCGCCCGATCCGCCTGCTTCTTTTTGAGCATACAGGTCATAGCTGAATAATACATCAAACTGATCGGTTGCGCTTGCCGGTGGCGATTGAAAAACACCGCTTATAGCGTACACGCCGTTATAACTATTGCCATGGTCCCACGTAAGCGTTTTGCCTACAAGCCCGTTGGTTGTATTAAATAATTTTAAGGCCAGCTTGTCCGACAGTAATATACCATCGTGCCGGGCAAAGGGTTTATTACTACTGCCCTCTATTAATTTGTAGGAGAATACATCAAAAAACTCGTTTCCAACAAACTCAGCATTTGCTTTAATATGTTTATCCCCCAATGTGAGTACACCCATGCCTCTGTCTTTTCTGACAGAAACCGAATTTTCAACTTCCGGAAGATCAACGTGCATAGATCTTGCCAGCAAACCCTGGGTAGTTTCGTATGTACTTATGGAACCATCCGAGTTGGGCGCGTTTTTCAATACCTGGTATAAACGACTGTCCTTTTGATTAAACTTATCAATATGGAGCTCATCATTTACCCAGAAATAAATGAGCAGCGTACAGGCGAGGCCAATGGCTAAACCTGTCACATTAAGTAAAGTAAATTGGCGGTCCTTTAAAAAGACCCGCCACGCTATCTTGAAATATCTTTGCAACATGCTGTAATGACTGATTAAGTGATAATAGGATACAGCATAGTTAAGGCCAAGATATTAAATGGCTGATAATAAACTATTTATATCATCTTATTTTTAAATAACTGTACGAAAACGAACAGGGGTTGTGCGGATGGGGAACACGAACACCGGCGGAAATGACACACGCGGCACGCGTGCGCCAGCAATTGTTTGAAAGGGAATGGGGTTGAGGGATTGAGGGTGGGATAGTTCATCACCGTGTGTCATTGCGAGCGATTATCGTATATTTCCGTTAATCTGTTTAAATATTCTGTCAGTTCACTATGTAGTTCTTCTCGCGATGTTTCTATATGCATCTTCATCGCAATATCTACAGCATCTTTATGCCCAATAATGTGCTGAACACATTGTTCGACTTGAACAAGGTTGTTGGTCAACATGCGTAAGCGAGCTGCATTATCCCGCAACCTAATCCTCGAAATGCCTCTGCTGTTCACAGGCATCGGTTCATCGCCAACGGGCATGATTGCTACCAGATGATGACTATCTAAAGGCATGGTAATATGATTTGTTGGATCAAACGGGGGGTGCTTTATATGTACAGGGTGATCGCTGGAAATAAACTTGTTTGGTGAATCCACCTTGTATACAGCTATTATATCATCGAGGCGAAGACTAGTGAGTTGGCGAAATAAAAAAAAACTTTGAATATTAATTCGCTCGCGGTTGTCTTCATTTTCATCCTTAATAACAGCCTCCAGACTTCGCCCTTCAAAGTCAATAAATGTGTCTTTGCCCTCATTATTATTATCAAAATAGAGCTTAGTCCCGGTTGAGTGATGTTGCATCATATCATATCCCATCTTCAATACTTTTTCCCAATGTTCATTGAATGTTTTAGTGAATTTTGTGGTCCGAAAAAACTGAGCTATAACAAATGAGATAATTTTAAAGCGTAGGTTTTCACTTATTTTTGTAACCGAGGGATTAATGAGTGCATCATAAACCTCATTATAATCACTCTCGATAGTTTGACTATAATATCTTTCTAAAAATCTCTTTTCCTCTCCGGGTAAATTACGAAAGGTATAATGATCCTTTACTATGCATATATTGTCAATGCTTGAATTAAAAAATACTGGAGGTGTTTTTGAAACATCACACGCGTCTATAAACCAAGATTTCTTTCTGCTTAACGCAAATTTCTTAAGATAACATCTTGGCACAACATGCTGCCTTACTGGCTCATTCATTAGAAAAAAATTTAATTGTCTATTAAGGTAGGAAAAATTAAAGATTATCATCAATGATGGGGCGAGGTAGGGAATGTGTTAAGCAATCCGTCCGACCCTCCACAACTGTCCCATCCCAATAGCGGACGGACACCCAAAAACACCCGCGCGTCATTGCGAGGAACGAAGCAATCTCTGCACGCGCTAATAAAAGCAGGGTGATTGCACGGGGGCGGTTTACCTGCACTACATGCTAACGGGTTCTTCTAAAGAAATAATTGTCCTATGCAGGTCGCTCGGGGATTGCTTCGTTCCTCGCAATGACGTGTTGGCTTAGTGGTTGTTGGGTGTTAATCCCCGTCCGAGCGTCCATAACTGTCCCATCCGAATAGCGGGCGGACATGCCCCAAACTAAAATTTCTTTCACCTTGCACTTAGCCCCGCTATTGCTCATATTTGTTTCCATTATTTACCAGTTGAAGAAAATCACTCATTCACTAATTCACTCAATCAATCATTAATCTCGTGGCAGACGAAAAGATAATATTTTCAATGGCCGGGGTGAGCAAAGTTTATCCCCCGCAAAAAACCGTACTAAAAAATATTTACCTCAGCTTTTTTTATGGCGCTAAAATTGGCGTTATAGGTTTAAATGGTTCAGGTAAATCATCGCTGCTTAAAATTATAGCAGGCATAGATAAAACCAATATTGGCGAAGTAGTTTTCTCGCCGGGCTATACCGTGGGCTATTTGAGCCAGGAGCCTGAGTTAGATCCCGAAAAAACGGTGCGCGAAGTAGTGGAAGAAGGCGTTGCCGAAACTACCGCCCTGCTAAAGGAATACGAAGAGATCAACGAAAAATTCGGACTGGAAGAGTACTACAGCGACGCCGATAAAATGGATAAGCTGATGAGCCGCCAGGGCGAGCTGCAGGATCAGATTGATGCCGTGAACGCATGGGAACTGGATACCAAACTGGAGCGCGCCATGGATGCCCTGCGCTGCCCTGAGCCCGATACCAAGATAGCGGTACTATCAGGTGGTGAGCGCCGCCGTGTGGCGCTATGTCGTTTGTTATTGAAAGAGCCTGATGTTTTACTGCTGGATGAGCCTACCAACCACTTAGATGCGGAATCTATTGATTGGCTGGAGCAGCACCTTAAACAATACAAGGGAACTGTTATAGCTGTAACCCACGATAGATATTTCCTTGACAACGTGGCCGGATGGATATTGGAGCTTGACCGTGGCGAAGGCTTGCCATGGAAAGGCAATTACTCGTCTTGGTTAGATCAAAAATCTAAACGTTTGGCACAGGAAGAAAAAGGTGAGAGCAAGCGCCAGAAAACTTTGGAGCGTGAGTTGGAATGGGTACGCATGGGGCCCAAGGGCCGTCATGCTAAATCAAAGGCCCGTTTAGGCAATTACGAAAAACTGGCATCCGAAGAAACAAAAGAACGCGAAGAAAAACTGGAGCTGTTTATTCCGCCGGGTCCGCGTTTGGGTAATGTGGTGATAGAGGCCAACGGTGTAAGCAAAAGCTATGGCGATAAGCTGTTATTTGACAACCTAAACTTTAGTTTGCCGCCTGCTGGTATAGTAGGTATCATCGGTCCCAACGGCGCGGGTAAAACAACACTCTTCCGTTTAATAACCGGGCAGGATAAACCCGATGCAGGTACCTTCCGCGTTGGCGAGACGGTAGCCTTAGGTTATGTTGACCAAATGCATGACGATTTGGACCCCAATAAATCGGTTTGGGAAAACGTTACCGGCGGATTGGAAACCATTATGGTGGGCAATAAGCCGCTCAACTCGCGTGCTTATGTGTCACGCTTTAACTTTAACGGTGCAGATCAGCAGAAAAAAGTAGGGGTACTATCAGGCGGTGAACGTAACCGGGTGCATTTATCCATCACACTAAAAAAAGGCAGTAACGTTTTGCTGCTGGATGAGCCTACCAATGATATTGACGTAAACACTTTACGGGCTTTAGAAGAAGCCCTGGAAAACTTCGGCGGCTGCGCGGTGATCATCAGTCACGACCGCTGGTTCCTTGACCGGATCTGCACACACATACTGGCTTTTGAAGGCAACTCGCAGGTATACTTCTTTGAAGGCAACTACAGCGATTACGAAGAGAACCGCAAAAAACGTTTAGGGGATATTGGACCGAAGAGGATTAAGTATAAGAAGTTGACGGTGTAGAAAAAGACTTATCATTCTGAGCGCATGCGAAGAATCTTATCCAAGATGCTTCACTGCGTTCAGCATGACAATTGTACTAAGAGTTCACCACCATCTCCGATACTTCCTCCCCCACCAAACTACCCATAGCCACACCCATACCATTACACCGTACAGCGCAGAACACGCCGGGTTGCACCTGTTTTATAATAGGTGTTAACTCTTCGCCAAAACCCATAATGCCGCTCCACCAATAATCAACCTCGACTTTTTGATCCGGCAATATCATTTCATTTAAGTAGCCTAACAATTGCTGTTTAACCTGTTTTGTATGGCCAAGATCGTAGGTTTGTTCGCTGTTAAAATCAATATTCCGCCCGCCGCCAAAAAGTACGCGGTTGTCAATGTTTCTGAAATAATAATATCCTTCATCAAAATGATAGGTGCCCTTTAGTTTTAAACCGGCAATAGGTTTGGTAACCAATACCTGTCCCCTGCCGGGAATAACATTCAGCTCCGGGTAAAGCTGTGCGGCAAAGGCATTGGTAGCCAGTATTGCTTTTTGTGTTTTAAAGCTACCGTGGGATGTGGCTAATTCGATATGGCTGCCGACATTTTCAATTTTATTTACGCCGCAATCATTTAGCACCAATGTGCCGGTGCTGTAAACCTTATGCAGTAGCGTGCGCATCATCTTACCCGTATTGATCTGTCCCTCATATTTATTGCAGATCATCCGGCTAACGCCTTTCAAGCCAAAATCGACAATTTTAGCATCGGCACCTGCATAAATGTCAGTATCGCAAATGGCCTGTGCAAGCAGATTGTTAAAGTAGGTTAATTGATCAAAGCATTCTTCGGCGCGGTGCTGCTCATCATCCCTGAAAAGTTCATAGCCGCCATATTGATGGAAATCAATATTGGTATCGCCCAGATTTTCGCGCAGCCGCTGCAGGCCCCGCCATTTGTAGTCAACCAGGCGCAGTACTTCTTGCTCAGACGATTGCTTTAGATAAGCTATTTGTTCTGAAACGGTGCCAAAACAGGCAAAACCGGCGTTTTTTGTGCTCGCGCCGCTGGGTAAAAAGCCGCGTTCCAGCACCAACACCTTTAAGTTGGGTTGTTTCTTTTTAAGATGCAGCGCCGCGCTTAAACCCACAATGCCGCTGCCTATAATAATTACATCTGCATTGTTAATAAACTGCGTTTGTTCCCAGTAAGAAAAGGATGGCTCCATGTTATCAAATGTAAAAATTCAAAAGCCAAAAACAGCTATACTATTATAATGGAATGCTTTTTGAAATACCTATTCAAAAAAGTATAGACCATGAATCATTTATCAATTATATTAGGTTTTATAAGCTATGGTTCTGCATTGTTTTTAATGATAGCCATAGCTGTGATCAGTTTTATAGTGCAGTGGCGTTTTAAAAGCAAGTTCAAGCAATATTCGGAGATCGCCCTGTCGTCCGGCCTTTCAGGAAAAGACGTTGCCGAAAGAATGCTGCGCGATAACGGCATATATGATGTGGAGGTAATATCTGTTGAAGGACAGCTAACCGACCACTATAACCCCGAGGACCGCACCGTTAATTTAAGTCCGGATGTTTACCATAGCCGCAGTATTGCAGCTGCTGCAGTTGCCGCGCACGAGTGCGGACACGCTGTGCAGCACGCTTGTGGTTACAGCTGGCTCAGCCTGCGTAGTACCCTGGTGCCTTTAACCAACGTGGCCAACACGCTGGTGCAGGTAACGCTCACTATAGGCATTATGCTGTTATTTTTTGCGCATAACCCAATTGTTTTAGCTGTAGGTGTTGTGGCATTGGCCGTGGTTACTGTATTCAGTTTTATAACGCTACCCGTTGAGTTTGACGCCAGTAACAGGGCTTTGGCCTGGCTAAATAATAACTACAATGTTATGCAAACCGGTGCCGAGCACGAGCAAGCTAAGGATGCGCTTTGGTGGGCCGCTATGACCTATGTTGTTGCCGCTTTAGCATCACTGGCTACGCTGTTGTATTATGCTTCGATGCTTATTAATCGCAGGGATTAACATTAGCTAAATATCTTTTAAAGGGGATGGTTTTACAACTATCCCTTTTTTGTTTTAAGTGTATAAAAAACACTTATCTGCCTGATAATGTAACATTTATATGCACGAAAACGTTAGCGGTAAATTTTATTTTCCATTGATTGTTCGCTTGGCGCTATTTATATAGATTTGTTAGGAATCAATTAAACCTGCTCATCAAGCAGGTGTTTGCTACCGGCAAACAAACAGACAATAACCCAATTAACCAATTATACTAAAATGAAAAAAATCCTTGGCTTATTATTGTTAGCCTCAACAGCTACAATGGCCCAAACCCCCAAGCCTGCTGCGCAAGTACGAAAAATTGTGTCGGCATCTATCAAACCTGCGCCGGTAACTTTCGTCGGCACGCAAGACCACAAAAACATGATGGACCAGTTAGGCATCAAGGCCTTACGGCCAGGCCCCAGCGGTAACGAAAGTGCTCCTAATCACGCTAATTATGATGAAAGTGAGGCTAACCGTTTAATCCCTACCCTGCCGGATGTTTTAACACTTAAAAACGGCAAAAAGGTAACTACTGCTGATCAGTGGTGGAACCAGCGCCGCCCTGAGATTGTTGAAGATTTTGAGAAAGAAGTACTTGGTCGCGTACCTAAAAACATGCCTAAAATTAACTGGGAAGTTACTGTTACCGACAAGGAAATGGTAAATCGTATCCCGGTTATTGCTAAACATATTATCGGGCATGTTGATAATTCGGCTTATCCGGCTATCAGTGTAGATATTGATATGGTGTTGGTAGTACCTGCTAATGCAAAGGGCCCGGTACCTGTTTTAATGATGTTTGGCTTTCCTAGTTTGCCAGCGCCAAGCGCGCCTACGCCTGCCGAATTAACCCAGCTAAACTCTGCTTTAAAAGCAATGCTTATAAAAAGCGATCCGTCGCTAAAAGCGATATTGGATGAACACCAGGCATGGCAACCTATTACCTTGCCCGCCGCACAAGGCGCGCTTGGTTTTGGTGGTGGCGCAGCTCCGGGGCGCGGGGGCACCCCGGCTGCTGCCCCCGCTACAGGTCCGGTTGATGTTCCTGGAGTAGCCGGCGTTAACAACGACCCGGGTTCAACCCAGCAATTGCTGGCTGCCGGATGGGGTTATTGCACCATTAATACCGGAAGCATACAGGCAGACAACGGCGCAGGCTTAACCCGCGGCATTATTGGTCTGGTAAATAAAGGCCAGCCACGCAAGCCCGAAGACTGGGGCTCGTTACGTGCATGGGCATGGGGCGCCGGTCGCGCGTTGGATTACCTGGAAGCAAAAGAACCCGCTGTTGACGCCAAACACGTTGGCATTGAAGGCGTATCCCGCTATGGCAAAGCGGCTTTGGTTGCATTAGCTTTTGAGCCTAAATTCTCTATGGCCCTGGTAGGCTCATCAGGCGAGGGTGGCGCTAAACTGCACCGTCGTAACTTTGGCGAAGCTGTTGAAAGCTTAACCGGAACAGGAGAATACCATTGGATGGGCGGAAACTTTATGAAATATGGCGCATCTGATGCTATTTTCGGAGAGAAAAAACCTAGCGATATTCCTGTAGACGCACATGAATTAATTGCTCTGTGCGCGCCGCGCTTAACATTTATCAGCTATGGCATTCCTGAAAAAGGCGACGCTAAATGGTTGGATCAGCAAGGCAGCTATATGGCGGCAGTTGCAGCCGGGCCAGTATTTAAACTGTTAGGCGTAAAAGATCTTGGTGTATCAAACGATTACAACAAAGAAAAAATGCCGCCTGTAAATACCCCAATGCTCGACGGCGAACTGGCATGGCGTCAGCATGATCAGGGCCACCAGGACCAGGCTAATATGAAATGGTTCATCAAATGGGCCGACCAAAAAATGGGGCGCCCGGCAGCACCACCTGCTGCGGCTAATCAAGCCTTCCAGTTTAGATAAATATAAATAAACGAAAAGAGCGATGGGTAAACCTATCGCTCTTTTCGTTTTATATAACTATATTCTCTTTTAATTCATCCTGTAAGGCGCAATCAAATAAAACTCCGGGATCTGCACATCAAAAAAGGTGTTATCCAATAAACGCATCATGCGGTATTGGCCCTTCATGTTGCCCATGTCGGTTTTCAAATTGCAGCCGGATACATATTCGTGCGAGTTACCCGGTTCAATTACCGGCTGCATTCCTACAACACCCTCGCCCTCTACCTCGCGCTTAGCTCCGTTCGAGTCAAAAATATACCAATGGCGGCTTAACAGGCGCACAGCATAGCTTCCGGTATTTTCAATATTTACCTTGTACGCGAACATAAAATGGTCGTTCGCCGGGTTGGAATACTCCGGCTGATAGATGGTTTCAACTGAAACCTTAACCCCGTCTGTTGTATAAGTAACCATAAAGTATTATCATTTAATTCAAATATATACCTCGTCTTCAAAAATCAGGCCATCCTAATGGCATAATTTTCAGCAATATATATTTTTTAACATTAAAAAAACAAATGAAAGTGTTAAACTTCCATTACTGATACGAACGATGAGAAGCGGGGGTTGCGTTCAATCTCATTAAGTATATCGTCAAGTTCGTCAAAAGTGCCGGCGGTAACCAGTTTGGCGCGGTATTCTTTAAAATTTTCTATCCCTTTAAAATAATTAGAATAATGCCTGCGCATTTCGAAAACGCCTGTTTTTGGCCCCTTCCATTCAATTGATTTTACCAGGTGAGTGCGGCAAGCGTCAATGCGTTCGGCAAAGGTTGGTTTGTCCAGATGCTCGCCTGTAGCAAAATAATGCTTTATCTCGCGAAAGATCCAGGGGTAACCAATTGCGGCGCGGCCTATCATCATGCCATCCACACCATATTCCATACGCCATGCTGCCGCTTTTTCGGGCGAATCAATATCGCCATTACCAAAAATCGGGATCTGGATAAGCGGATTCTTCTTTATTTTACTGATGAGTGTCCAATCCGCCTGCCCTTTATACATTTGCGAGCGGGTCCGGCCGTGAATAGTAAGCGCTTTTATCCCTACATCCTGCAAACGCATAGCCACTTCTTCTACATTTTTGGTATTATCATCCCAACCTAAGCGGGTTTTAACCGTAACCGGCAAGTGTGTGCCTTCAACCACTGCTTTGGTCATGGCTACCATTTTATTAATATCCTGCAGTAAACTTGCTCCTGCGCCGCGGCAGGCCACGTTTTTAACCGGGCAACCGTAGTTAATATCTATCAGATCAGGGTTAGCCAGCGTTGAGATCTCAGACGCTTCGCGCATGTGTTCAATATCGCTGCCAAAGATCTGTATCCCAATAGGGCGCTCGTATTCAAAAATATCCAGCTTTTTGCGGCTTTTTGCGGCATCGCGTATCAACCCTTCTGACGAGATAAACTCGGTATACATCATATCCGCCCCATGCTGCTTGCATACGTAACGGAATGGCGGATCACTCACATCCTCCATCGGCGCCAGCAACAACGGGAACTCCCCTAAATCAATATTTCCTATTTGTACAGACATGCTTATCTTTAACCCATTGCAAAAATACGAAAATTGATTTAAATGACGTCTAACTCCGCTAACCGCCTGCAACCGGCATTGCAGTTCCTTGTCCTGGTAGCCATTACCATTGGTATTATATTGGTTGGAAATTTAATTGGCGCAGGTATAGTAGTGGCATTTTATGGGTTGGATATGTTAATGAATATCGCCAAACTAGACCTGTCGGCCCCCGGTACGGTTAACGCCTTATGGGTATTACAAATAATAGGAACTACTGTACCATTGCTTATAGCGCCTTTGGTTTTTGCCCGGCTAGTTGTAAAACAACCGCAAGAGTATCTAAAGCCGTCATTCAAATTTCCGTGGGCCATGCTGGTTATTGTTTTTTGCGTAATGATGGTATCGTCGCCGCTGATAGAGCTTTTAAGCCGTATCAACCAAAATATGGTGCTGCCTGAATATCTGAACAGTGTACAAAAATGGATGCGTGAGAGCGAAGATAAAGCCGAAAAACTAATAACAGTGCTGTTAAAAATGGATACCATTTTTGGCGTGATTGCAAACGTAATTGCCGTTGGGCTTTTTACCGCCATTGTTGAAGAGCTGATGTTCAGAGGCTGCGTGCAAACCATTTTTTTTAAATAGACAGGCAATGTGCATGCCGCCGTTTGGATAACAGGCATCTTGTTCAGCGCATTCCACATGGAGTTTTTTGGCTTTTTGCCGCGCTTGCTATTGGGCGTGTTATTCGGCTATTTTACTGCCTGGAGCGGCAGCATATGGCCGGCTGTTTGGGGCCACTTTTTAAATAATAGTACCGCCGTTATTGCCGTTTACCTTTATCAACACAAATTAGTAAAGGTAGACCCCAACGGTACCCATATTTTTAACTACCCGGCCTATGTGTTTAGCTTTATAATTGTGCTATTTTTGCTGTTCCTGTATCATAATATCGCCAAAAAGGAGAAAATAGCGTCGTAAGCACAAAATGGAGAAAAACTGGATAAAGATCTTTACCTCTTCTGATTTTTATAAATCTGAACTTGTAAAACAGGTGCTGTGCGAAAATGAAATAGATGCCGTTTTGCTTAACAAACAGGCTTCCTCTCACCGCGACTTTGGCAACGTGGAAGTTTATATCCACCAGGAAAACTTTAGTCGCGCCATAGAGGTAATGGTCCTTAATCAATATTGAATTTTTATGAAAACCCGTGCCATTACCGGCTTCTTCTTTGTTATTGTGATGCTGGCCTCGGTTTTAACCGGCCAATACGTTTTTGACGTTTTTTACTTTTTGCTGGCCGGCTTTTGCTTATGGGAGTTTTACGGGCTGCTTAAAAAAAGCGGTATAGGGCCAAGTTTAGCCTCGGGCTTTATCAACGCAACCGCTATTTATGTAGTGTTTATGCTGGCTGTGAAAGATCCTGAACTTGGCAAGTTGATAATGCTATTACCGGTAACACTTGCCGCTATATTTATTCAGGAGCTTTATAAAACTTCCGAAAAGCCTTTCACCAATGTCGCGTATACATATATCGGACTTATTTATGTTATAATTCCATTCTCTGTCTTCCACGCGCTGGGTTATATTAACGGAACTTTTAACTTTCATATCCCACTATCGTTCCTGCTGATGCTTTGGGCCAATGATACCGGCGCATACCTGGTGGGAAGTAAAATGGGCAGGACCAAACTTTTTGAGCGCCATTCCCCTAAAAAAACCTGGGAAGGTTTTATTGGCGGTATCCTGATAACCGTTGGCGTGGCATTTATACTTAATCACTACTATACAGACCTGGCGCTGCAGCACCTGATTGGCATGGCGCTTATCATTAGTATTGTGGGTACCGCGGGCGACTTAGTAGAATCAATGCTTAAACGCAGCCTGAATGTAAAGGACTCCGGGGGTATATTACCGGGACACGGCGGACTGCTCGACAGGTTTGACGGACTGCTTATGGCCGCACCAATTGTATACGCATACCTATACTTTGTTACAAATGCTTAGTTTTGCATAAAATTTATTTCAATGACTTTTCATAAAGAGGGATACACTTCACTGGCACTTTGCATTCTTTTCATATTTGTTTTGAATGCGGCCATTCAATTTTATTTTCCGCAGGCAACTGTGTTTAAGTGGATAATTTACATCTTATCGTTTCTGCTGTTTGTAACCATAGTTCAATTTTTCCGCAGCCCAAACCTGCTTATTACGCAGGACGAAAAAGTGGTGCTCTGCCCAGCCGATGGTAAGGTGGTAGTAATTGAAGAGACCAACGAGCCGGAATTTTTAAAAGATAAACGCATCCAGGTATCAGTATTCATGTCACCGGTTAATGTGCACGTTAACCGCAACCCTATTAGCGGCGTGGTAAAATATTTTAAATATCACCCGGGCAAATACTTGGTAGCATGGCACCCCAAGTCGTCAACAGAGAACGAACGTACCACTGTAGTTACCGAAACTAAAACAGGTCAGCAGGTATTGTTCAGGCAAATTGCAGGTGCGCTTGCCCGACGCATTGTATGGTACGTAAAAGAAGGCGATAAGGTAGAGCAGGGCGAACAGTTTGGCTTTATCAAATTTGGATCAAGGGTTGATGTGTTCTTGCCCCTGGGATCAAAAATTAATGTAGAGATAGGCGAAGTAGTTAAAGGCGGAACAACCGTACTGGCAGAGCTTCCGGCTTAAATAGAATTTATTTAGAGAATTTCTAAAAGCTTTCGGCTAATAACCGAAAGCTTTTTTGTTTGCGATTTTAAGCGGCATCAAAAAAACCATCAAACACAAAAAAGCCTTTCTGAAATTCAGAAAGGCTTTATATACTTTATAAAAGTAAATTACTTTACTATACGTTTTGCTTTGATACGTGCTGCTTTACCGGTAAGTTCGCGCAGGTAGAACAATTTAGCGCGACGTACTTTACCAAAGCTGTTCACTTCAACTTTATCAATGTTTGGTGAGTTAGCAGGAAAGATACGCTCAACACCTATACCGTTAGAAACTTTACGCACGGTAAACGTTTCAGAAACGCCTGTGCTGTTACGTTGGATAACAACGCCCTGGTAAACCTGGATACGCTCTTTGTTACCTTCTCTGATTTTATAGTGTACGCTTACAGTATCGCCTGCTTTGAAAGACGGAAGATTGTTAACTGTTACTGTTTGCTCTTCGACAAATTTTATTAAATCCATGATTTTAAGCTCTTAAAGCGACTTTTAGTCCCCTAAAAATCGGATTGCAAGTATAGGGATTATTTTTGAGAATTAAAAAACGATTTTAAAAAATTCCACAATTTGTGTTTTATTAACAAAAGGCCTCAAATTGTGAGTGATTTTAATTACTCTAACAGATCAGGCCGACGTTGTTTCGTGCGTTCCACAGCCTGATCAAAGCGCCATTTTTCAATTTCACCTGCGTGGCCGCTTAATAGTATATCGGGTACTTTGTGACCGTTCCAGTCTGCCGGGCGCGTGTAAACCGGGGCATCCAGCAAGCCATCCTGAAAAGAATCAGAAAGCGCAGATGTTTCGTCATTCAGCACGCCGGGTATCAATCGCACTACTGCATCTACCAAAACCGCTGCCGGCAGCTCGCCGCCTGAAAGTACATAGTCGCCTATAGAGATCTCGCGGGTAACGTAAATGTCGCGGATGCGCTGGTCTATGCCTTTATAATGCCCGCAAAGAATGATAATGTTCTTTTTAGAGGAAAGTTGATTGGCTATTGGCTGGTTAAGCGTTTCGCCATCGGGTGTCATAAAGATCACCTCATCATATTCCCGTTCACTTTTTAGCTTTTCAATACAGGCGGCAAAAGGCGCAATGCCCATTACCATACCGCTGCCACCGCCGTAAGGGTAGTCGTCTACACTTTTCTGCTTATTGGTGGCGTAGTCGCGCAGATTATGAACATGTATCTCGCTGATGCCTTTTTTTTGCGCCCGCAGTAAAATTGAGTGAGCAAAAGGACTTTCCAACAAACCCGGCAATACAGAGATGATATCAAAACGCATGGGGCAAAGATAGGTTTTTTGTGATAGTCGGGAAGTAGAGCCAGGAATCAAGACAAACCAGATTAACATCTTGATTCTTGGCTCTTGATTCCTGAATCTAATATCACACTTTCCAATCCGGCGATACCGCGATTCTGCACTGAATTATCCAGCGGTGGCCAAAGGGGTCTGTAAACTCGCCCTGCCTGTAACCATATTCAAAATCAGTTACGGGCATATGCAAAACGGCTCCTGCCGTAATGGCCTGGTTAAATACCGCGTGCACATCATCAACAAATAATCCTATACTTACAGTGCCGCCTCTTGCTTTATCCGGCGGAATTGTACCGCTGAATTGGGTGATCTCATGCAGATGAAACAATGCACCATCAATAGTAAGTTCGGCAACATGAATACTGCCATCATCATTTCTTAAACAGAAATTTTCACTGGCGTTAAGGGCGTTTTTATAGAAATTAATATCCGTTGTTCCGTTGGGAATGGCCAACATAGGCGCGAAAGCTATTATTGTTTTCATAAAATGGTTTTTAACAATAGTTAATCATTGCCATCCAGCATAAAAACCTCTTCTACCGGTTTATTAAATACTTTGGCAATTTTTAGCGCCAGCACCGTTGAAGGTACGTATTTATTACTTTCGATAGTATTTATTGTTTGCCGGGATACGCCTATCAGGTCGGCTAATTCGCCTTGGGTTATGTTTTTAATGGCGCGTTCAACGCGTATATTATTTTTCATGGCCTTACTCTCTATGTTTAAGCTGACTGTTCGCCTGATATATTACCCACCTGAAACGGATAATAAAAAACAATAGCGGTGTAAATATAAAGTGTGCTGCAATGCCGATAAACATATGCCAATTGGTTATTAATACTATACAAATAATTAAACCTATATAATTAAAATAGATAGACCATTGTAACGAGTCAAGGCGTAACTGGGCTATGTGTTCGTCCTCTATCTTTTCTTTGGTAAAGGCTATCAGCAATAAGCCGCAGATCAGCGTTAACAAAATAATGTCAGTTACCAATTCGCGAAAGTCGGTTTTGCCGGCAACCGAATGGTGATGCAAAGCAACCATATGCGCGTCCAAAAAAACGTGTATAAGCGAAATTGCAACCCCGATTATAAACAGCACAACACCATATTTGCGCCAGGGATAAGGGAATAAAAAACGTGATTTCATTTTTGTAAAGTTTGATTTACCAAATGTAAAATAAACTTTACAAATGTCAAGTATATTTGACAATTTGTTTTTTAATCCAGATAAATCTCCAGTAAACCATCCGGCAAATCAACCATAACAATCTCCTTAACTACATCTATTCCTTTAACGGTTGCTTCGTTTAGTGGGAAAAGCACCTCGCAGCCTTTATAGGTAACGGCTGCTATTAGTTGTTGAGGATATTCGTGTATGGCGGTAATCACTCCAAGTTCGCCTTCGTTTTCGTCTACAGCTGTAAAGTCTATCAAGTCTTTTAAGGTGAAATCGCTTTTTCTCTTTTTTGGTTTAAGTTTATTGGGCAGATAGATGTCCTTTTTTACTAGGATTGATGCTTTTTCAATGGTATCCACATCCTCCAGGTACAGGTAGGCGGAGTTTTTTTGATTGTACTTTATGGATTCAACGAAGTAAGGTGCCAGCTTACCGCCTACTTCGATAAACAGGGCATTGAAGTTGATGTCGTCCAACCCGTCAAAATCAACATACAGCTGCATTTCGCCTTTAAGGCCCTTGGTTTTAAGCACACTGCCTATCCTGAAATGATCTTCTATCTTCATACCGAATTTACTCTTTAAATATTTGTGTCATTGCGAGGCACGAAGCAATGACAACCGATTATTATCTAAACAACAATGGCGAAGATCCTCTTGGATGCTTCGCCATTGTATTTGAAACAAGTTCAAAAAAATTATTCTGCGCCTTCTTCGGTTTCAGCAGCAGCTTCAGTTTCTGTAGCGGCTTCAGTTTCTTCAACAGCCGGAGCTTCTTCTTCAACTTCTTCGGCAACCGGAGTGTTCTTAGCAGCAATAGCAGCAGCTTTATCAGCATTACGTTTAGCTTCAGCAGCTAAAGCAGCTTTACGTGCTTCATCTTTTGCAGAAACTAAATCTGATTTTTTACCGGTGATCTTTCCGTCTTTTTGATCGGTCCATGCTGCAAATTTCTCGTCAGCTTGTTCCTGGGTTAAAGCGCCTTTTTTAACGCCGCCCTCTAAGTGTTTTTTGTATAAAACGCCTTTGTAAGACAAAATTGCACGACAAGTATCAGTTGGCTGTGCGCCGTTGTTTACCCAATCAAGAGTTTTTTCAAAATTAATGTCAATTGTTGCAGGGTTGGTGTTTGGGTTATATGAACCTATACGCTCAATAAAACGACCATCGCGAGGTGCGCGTGCGTCTGCCACTACAATGTAGTAAAAAGGTTTTCCTTTTTTACCGTGTCTTTGCAATCTGATCTTAGTTGCCATTTCTTATTCTTTTTTATGTGTCCAACATTCCCCCGGAGTTTCTTTCAGCGGGGACGCAAAGGTAAGAAAATTTATTTTATATTTTAATTAACGTTTAGCTTATTTTATTTGATTCTGAACGCATTAGTGTTTGATGACTTCTATCAGTATTTCCTTTATTTAAGAAACATTTAATATTGCATCCTGTTAAGGTAAGAAAACTAAAAATATGAAATGGTTCGGCGGTAAGCAAAGTAGCGACTACGAAGAGAGCAGCGGCGGCGGCCGCGGAATGTTATTTGGCGGAGGTATACTTGGCTTAATTGGCGCTGCCATCTATTTCTTTACCGGTATTGACCCCGGTCAGATCTTAAATCAATCCGGCAATTCCGACCAAATAATTACACAACCCGGCGCCAGCGATAGTCGCGAAAAACAATTTGCGCGTGTGATATTTGAAGGTACAACCATAGTTTGGGACAGCCTTTTCAATACCATGGGCCAGCAATACGAGCACCCAATTTTACATGTTTTTACTGATGAGGTAAATGCCGAAGGCTGTGGGTACGCATCGTCAGCAACAGGGCCATTCTACTGCCCTGCTAATGGACGGGTTTATTTAGACCTTTCATTTTTTCAGGAACTTGCCAACAAATTTGGCGCTCCCGGCGAAGCGGCAAGCGCTTACGTAATAGCGCACGAAGTTGGCCATCACGTTCAAAACCTGATGGGAACATCCGCAAAAATGGATGCCGCACGTAACCGAATGAGCGAAACGGAATATAATAAACTCTCGGTTAAACTGGAGCTGCAGGCAGATTTTTATGCTGGCGTTTGGGCGCATTACCAGGCGCTTAATCACCACAATAATATTGTAATTGAGCGGGCGGATATCGATTCTGCATTAAACGCTGCCAACCAGATTGGCGATGACAGGTTGCAGCAGCAATACCAGGGCCGTGTTACACCGGATAGTTTTACCCACGGCAGTAGTGCACAACGCATGTATTGGTTTAAAAGAGGTTTTGACACCGGCGACCTGCGCAAAGGAGATACTTTTGCCAATGATGAGAATGAGTAAAATCGATTGCGTCACATTTTCCCTTTATTGCAATAATATTTTACTTTAGCTGAATGTATAGCCCGCGGAATTTTTTCGGAATAATTCTTTTTGCTTGTGTAGCCCTATGGTATGGCTGCTCGCCTAAAGTAGTACAGCCACCAAAAGCTGTGCAACCGCCCGATGTGCCGCCCGTACCTTTGGTCGCCAAAAAATATGAGACCACTGATAAGTTTTATACTACCAAAGCGGATTCATTATTAAATATTCTCAAGCAACAAACACCTGCAATGCTTTATGATAGTACGGGCGCTATCGCGGTACCTTCTGAGTGGGTTGGTTCGGTGAATTTCGGTATTCGCAAAGCTAATTTTGTGATACTGCATTACACCGCGCAGGATTCTGTACAGCAAACCTTAAACACTTTTACTGTGCTGCGCACCGAAGTAAGTGCCCATTACGTTATTGGCAAGGATGGTAAAATATTCCATATGGTGAATGACTATCTGCGATCAAACCATGCCGGTGCGGGTAAGTGGGGCGGCGTTACGGATATGAACAGCAGTTCAATAGGTATTGAGATAGACAATACAGGCACCGAGCCTTTTACTGATGCCCAGGTAAATAGCCTCCTGCTTTTATTGGCTCAGCTAAAAAAGGCATATAATATACCAACTGCCAATTTTATTGGTCACCAGGATTATGCTCCAAAAAGAAAATCTGATCCCGGATCGTTATTCCCCTGGAAAAAACTAGCTGATAACGGCTTTGGTCTTTGGAGCGATACAGTAGTGGTGCCCGCGCCGCCAAACTTTGATTATGCTACCGCATTACGTATAATCGGCTACGATACATCCAACCTCACCGCGGCTATTGTTGCCTTTAAGCGCCATTTTGTACAGCAAG
This sequence comes from uncultured Mucilaginibacter sp., assembly GCF_946479965.1. The sequence continues at coordinate 49,514 of NZ_CAMLHX010000011.1, forward strand.
ACAGCAACCCGATAATGAGCGAGCTTGATTTGAATGTGCTGTATAACGTTTACAGGAAATTTTAGCCCCTAACCCCCTAAAGGGGGAACGATAGTTTGCTAACCGGCTTCAATAATAAAGGCCACTTTGTGAAGTGACCTTTATTTTATGCTCCCCCTTTAGGGGGCTGGGGGGCTTTCCATCCATCCTTCAACGTTACCGTGCGGTTAAACACCAGCTTATCGTCGGTTGAAAGTTTATCTAAAGTAAAATACCCTTTGCGGATAAACTGGTAACCTCTACCGGCTTCGGCGGTTGCAAGGTCTTGTTCTATGTAGGCGTTCGGAATAATGGTTAAACTTTCTGGGTTGATATAATCTTTAAAGTCACCCTCCTCGTTTGATGGGTCTTCCACCTTAAACAAACGATCATACAAACGCACCTCGGCAGTTTTTGCATGTGGTACACTCACCCAATGGATGGTGCCTTTTACATTTACCCCGCTGGTGTCATGACCCGACTTGGAGTTAGGTAGGTAGATACAATGTATTTCTGTAACATTGCCATCGGCATCCTTTTTAAAGGATTCGCATGTTACTATATAAGCGTTTTTCAAGCGTACGCTCAAGCCAACACCCAAACGAAAGAACTTTTTAGGCGGCTCCTCCATAAAATCCTCGCGCTCTATCCATAGTTCATTACTGAATGGGATATCACGCCCGCCGTCGCCACCCTCAACTTCGGGGTTGTTTTCGCCGTGCATAGTTTCGGTTTCGCCTGCGGGATAGTTGGTTATAACCAGTTTTATCGGATCAAGCACTGCCATACGGCGCCAGGCTGTCTTGTTCAGGTCCTCGCGGATGCAGAACTCCAACAGACTAAAGTCTATCATGTTTTCGCGTTTGGCTACGCCGATGCGCTCGCAAAACTCGCGGATGGAAGCGGCGGTATAACCCCTACGGCGCAAACCGCTAATGGTTGACATACGCGGGTCATCCCAACCATCAACATGCTTTTCATTCACTAACTGCATCAGCTTGCGCTTGCTCATTACAGTGTAAGTGATGTTTAAACGGGCAAATTCATATTGCTTGCTTGGGAAGATACCCAGTTGCTCAATAAACCAGTTATACAAGTCGCGGTGCGGGATAAACTCCAGCGTACATATGGAATGTGTTATATTCTCAATTGCATCCGATTGACCATGCGCGAAATCATACATCGGGTAAATGCACCATTTATCGCCCGTACGGTGATGATGCGCGTGTTTTATGCGGTACATCAACGGATCGCGCAGGTGCATATTAGGCGCGGCCAGGTCAAGCTTGGCGCGCAATACTTTTGCACCATCAGGATATTTACCATCCTTCATTTCGGCAAACAGCTGCAAGTTTTCTTCTACACTGCGGCTGCGGTATTGATTAGGTGTACCCGGCTCGGTTGGCGTTCCTTTTTGAGCCGCTATTTCTTCGGCGCTGCTGTCATCAACATAGGCCAGGTCTTTTTTTATCAGTGCTACCGCAAAATCATATAATTGATCAAAATAGTCTGACGCGTACAACTCATTGGCCCACTCAAAGCCCAGCCAGCGTACGTCATCTTTTATGCTTTCAACATACTCAGTGTCCTCAGTAACGGGGTTGGTATCGTCAAAACGCAGGTTGGTTTTGCCGTTATATTTATTGGCCAGGCCAAAGTTAAGGCAGATGGATTTAGCATGACCAATATGCAGATAGCCATTAGGCTCTGGCGGAAAACGGGTTAACACCCTGCCGCCGTGCTTGCCTGCACTTAAATCCTCTTCAACTATTTCTTCTATAAAGTTTAATGATCTCTCTTCGCTCATATTGCAGCAAAAGTAACCTTTTTAGCCGAAAGGGTAAAGACTGTTGCTTTATCAGGGTGAAACTTAATGAACCGATGAATAAAAGCGCCCGGTAAACGGTAGAGGTGGGTGGCTCTGAGCCGGGGTGAGCCACCATGAGCCCTGTGAGCCACCGTGAGCCACCCGCAAGATTTTGTCAGCACTTTGGTGGATTGAGCTGATTTCACTCGCTTTAAGGATTGCAAGCATCAATTGATTTTGTATTTTTAGCCCTATTAAAGCCTTATCATGAAAAAGCTTATTTTCCTTCTGGCCTTTTTGCCCGTGCTTGCGATGGGTCAAAACAACGGCGTTTACCAGGATTACTTCGAAAAAGTTAGAGACCTTTCTACAGCCATTAAAATAAATGGTCAGTTAAGCGTACTGCAAGTTAATACGGATAACGAAAATTATGATGTAGTAGCTATAAACGATAAAATGCAGATGGTTTGGCGTACACCAATGGCAGGTTATGCTATGGCGGTTGCCAAATTTAAAGGTAAGATAATTGCCATTGCTGCAACCGATCACTCCGCTATGCTGGGTAAAAACAATATTTATAAAGCAGTGATTATTGACCCCGCCAACGGGAAAATTGTAACCACCAAAACCATTTACGAGGGCGCGCCCGAATACATGGATTTCCCGGAAATACTGATCAGCAAAGATAATTTTTGGGGCATAGGCGTAAGGCAGAGCACCTTTAAACGCCAACTGCACGTGGCCGCGCCCAGTATATTCGCGCTCATTTCCTTATCAAAGTTCGATAAACAATACCATGACACCAAGGACCTGAATGTTTTTCAGTATGATGAAAGCCTGAATGTTATAAATACATTCAAGCCCGAAGTTTTACCAACAGCTACCTATGCAGGTATGCAAGTAAACGAGGCCGGCGATGTTTTTGTAGCCTGGTTTAGCGATGGTAAGAACAAAGGAAACGATGGCGGAGTTAATATACACCGGTATGAATATGGGAAAAAACAACAAGCAGGAACTATAAAAGCTGACATTGGGTTACGATCAGAACTTTTTTCTGCTGTTGATGCTATTCAATTCACTACATCGTCTGCTAACCGGTCAAAGATCTACCTCGGGCTCTTTTATACCAACCTCAATAAAGACCTTGAGTTAGGCATTGGCACCTTTGATTTGGCCAACGGGCAAAAAAAGTTTGTTACCGAAGTTTTTGACCGCGCTCACTTTAAAGCTATTGAAAAGGAGTATGTTGAATTTAACAATGACCTGCACAACTTAGATTTAGGACGCTCATTGCAGGTGCGGTGTTTTGAAGAGGTAAACGGAGCCTTGGTAATGGCTGCGACATCGCGTGGTGCCCAATCATCCGCTATAAATAGCTCTGGGATGTGGGTGACCGAGTTGGGGATACTTATTCATGTATACGATCCCGCGCTGACACTAAAGTACCGGCAATTTGTGCCCTGCGGGTATTCGTACCCTAGCCGGCGGATACCAATTGCTTATATTTTTACTAACACAGGCAAATTGCACATCCTCGCTTCAGACAAAACAGGGGCAAATACTATGAACGCGCTTTATTCAGTGCTCGACCTGCAAAGCGGCAAATGGAACAAAATGGAGCGCCTGTCAAAAAAGAAAATTGACAACAGCGCTTATGCAGATGGCGGTGCCACCTTATGGTTTGATAACTTTTTCTATGTACCCTATCTTGAACCAAAAGGCTTTACGGGAACTAAGTACAATGTAAGCTATCAGCAGAATAGTTATTAAAATAACGCGGAATACTGTACTATACCAAACTTACCTCAACAACAAGCATTAAAAAAGCCCTTGTTTTTGGCAAGGGCTTCATCTTTTCTTTAATCCCACCAGGTTTCGCCTGGCACCATGTATTTTTCTTTAACCAGTTTTTCATTAAGCGTAATGCCGAGACCCGGTTTACCGTTAAATTGCAGGTAGCCGTCTTTTAACATGTCAATACCATAACCCAATACTTCGGGGTCGCCGTTACAGCTTTTTCCATCCTGGTTTATCGCCTGGTTCATAAAGGCTTCGTGGCCAACAAACTCGCGTACAGTTGCTGCCCAATGTGCCGAAGCGATTGTAGCTACCGGTCCGGCCACATTATGTGTTACTACCGGGATAAAATAGGTTTCGGCCATATCGGCTATCTTCTTCGCTTCCAGTAAGCCGCCGGTCATAGATACATCTATCTCAATTTTATGTACCGCGCCGTTTACAATAAACGGGCGGAAATCGTCGCGGGTATACAGGTTTTCTCCGGTTAATATCGGCACCGGCGACTGCTGGGTAAGCCGTACCCATTGTTCGTTATAAGCGAATGGCAGCGGGTCTTCCAGCCACCATGGCTTCATAGGCGCAACGGCATGGGCTAAGCGTAAGGCGCTGTCAAGATCCATTTCCCAATGTGTATGCACAACAATTTCAAAATCGGGACCTACAGCATCGCGCACGTTTTGAAAGCCACGTGCGTTACGCTCCACCTCGTTATTGGATAACATACGGTTATCCAACCGTTCCCAGTTCTGATCGCGGATATAGTCAACCTTAGCTGCGGTTAATTTCCATTGCTTCATTTTAGCAGCATATTCTGCGCATGAGTCTTTGCTCAGCAAATCGCGGGGGCGGGTGGTGCAATAAGCACGAACTTGTTTACGGTGCGCACCGCCGCCTAATATATTATGAACCGGCTGATCGGCCAGTTTACCCAGGATATCCCACAGCGCCATCTCTACCCCTGTTATGGCATGTTGAGGGATGCCGTGGTTGCCACCGTAGTAGGATGTACGGGTGCTCATTTTAAATAATAAGCGTTCCAATTCGTATGGATCCTGCCCCATTAATATGGGTTTATAAACCGAATTAATGATGTCTTTTGCACCAAAGCTGTTCTCGTCATGATGGCACTCGCCGATGCCGATTACACCTGCGTCGGTTTCAATCTTAACCAGCAAGCTTGGCCTGAAACCGATTTTAGTACGAAGGGTTTTAATGTTAGTGATCTTTACCTTGCGAACATTGGGCGATGCCATCAGATCAAGATAGGGCATAAACACTGCTGCCGCGCCGGCAACAGCCATCTTTTGGATAAAGCTGCGTCTTCTCATTAGAATAAACGATAATAATATATAATTGGTTAGCGGCCTGATGGACAGACCCGATAGCCAAATATATTATTTATTGTTGAAAGGAAAAGCTAATTTTTGTGAGCCCCTTAATTACTTTTCAGCTCTGATGCCTGATGCTTTTTGTTAAGAAGCTTTTGAAGTTTAGAAGCTAAAATAGATGACCCTGCACCAATAAGCGCTCCGGCGAATACATCACTTGGATAATGGACGCCTAAATGTAAACGCGAATATCCAACAGCTGTTGCATAGGTATAAGATGGAACGATTACATACCATTTTGGGAAAGCTATACTGAGTGAAGTAGCTGTAGCAAAGGCTACTGAGGTGTGGCCGGATGGGAAAGACGGATCGTTACCCTCCGCTTTACCATAAATAAGGTTAGGGTAAGCTTCGAAAGGGCGTTGCCGTTTAATGGTATACTTTAATACCGTTGCCGCACCCTCGTTAAGCACCAGCGCTCCCGCCATCTGCACGCCCTTCCAGGTAAGTTCTTTATTGTGCCCGGCAAGGCCGGTAACAATTACGGTGACGGGCGCCGTTACAGCCAATACAGAAACTGATGAGGATAGGTCTCTCCAGGCTGCATCAGAACTGGAGGGAGGGCCATTAATGCTGTTAAGTATTCTAAGGTCAAGGCTCTGTGCATTGCCAATGTGGGCAACTGACACCAGCAGCAAACTCAACAAAAATGATAGAAACGCACGCATTCCTACAAGAAATGATCGAAAGTATCGCTTCTGATACCTAAACGCAGAGTTTCCAATGGGATCACGTCATTAGGAGCAATATTGCCCAAACTTACATTGGCACCCACCAGTTTAATGAACCAAACCTGCTGCGGTTTTTGCGGAGCTTCCCAGATTATGGTTTGCTCAGGTATTTGGGTGAGTATCTCGTCTACCAAACCCTGGCGCACCTCGCCTGAGTCGCGGTAGATGCCAACGTTGCCACTTTCGCGGGCCTCGGCAATAACCTTCCATGATCCGGCTTCTATTTCGGCCTTCATCAGTTGGATCCATTTGTAAGGGGCGAATATCTTTTGCACATCCTTTGAGCCAACTTCGGATATTACGGTTACTTGTTTAGAGAGCTCGGTAATATATTTACACTTTTCTTCGTGTGTTATTTCGATAGATCCATCAGATACTTCGGCATAAGCCAGCCCATATTTATCCAGCAGGCGGCGATAATCATCAAATTGCCCGCGTACTATCATCGCCTCAAATAAAGTCCCACCAAAATAAACGGGGATGCCGGCATCCTTATAAAGCTTAAGTTTTTGATCCAGATTAGGCGTAACATATGATGTGGCCCATCCCAGTTTCACCATATCGGTATATGTCCCGGCCACTTCAATAAAATTCTCCACCTCGCGTAAACTAAGGCCCTTATCCATTACCATGGTTATACCGCTCTCCCTCGGCTTTTGCACTCTATCCGGAAGATTATTGATGGTGTAATTCATAAAAAACAACGTGTAGTTTGAGCTATACGCGGTAAAAGTCATAAAAAAAACTAAAACCCGAAAGAAGTTTTAGTTTAATTTATGTCAGCATAGCAAAATGCGCTACCTGCTGTAACGGTTAATAATATCTAATATCACCTTATTTTCCTGCAACTGAGGCAGGTAATCAAATAATATGTAATGCTTCTCCGGATCGGCAGACAGGGCCGATTCCAGATAATTAAGCGCCTCGTTATATTCGCCTTTAGCAAACAAATAAGCCACCATGCGATAGTATAGTTCCGCCGCATCGGGGTTATTTTTAATTGCCTCGGCCATAACTTCAATTGCACTGGTAAGCCTTGTTTGCTCGTATAAAATAGACGAGTAATCCAGCCAGGCATCAACATCAATAGGATTAAGCTCAACCACCTTTTCGTAAGCGGCTTCTGCTTCTGCCAAATGGCCCAGTTTATACTCAGCATCGGCTATGGCAAACCAATAATCGGCATTGGCGATATCCAGATCGAGCGCCTTTTTATAAAAATGCAAAGCCTCAAAATAGCGTTCCTCAAAGTCAAGCGTTACGCCAATACCAAACCAGGCATCAGATAACTTAGGGTCCATCTTAACCGATTTTTTGTAGAAAACCCGCGCATCATCCATTTGCTCCAGCTTCTCGTAACATTCGCCAATGGCGCAATAGGTATCGGCATTGGGTTGCTCGTACTCAAAAGTATGGCGATAAACCTCAATGGCCTCAGCATATTTCTCCAGGTTAACCAAGGCGTTGCCTTTATTAAAGTAAGCCGACGCGAAGTTATCCTTTATTAAGATAGCATAGTCGTAAGCATCAATAGCTTTTTCAAACAGGCTCAGTTTGGTAAAGGCGTTGCCTAAATTATACCATGCCGCATAGCTGTAGGGCTCGTTATCAATATATTGCTGATAAAATTGAACACTCTCAGCCTGGTTATCCAATACATCATAACAGAAAGCCAGTTCGTACAGGGCATCCTGGTTCTCCATGTTTTGCTTAAGACAAAGCTTTAAGTACGTTATGGACGTTTCGTAATCGCCCATGTTTTGGTATACGTAGGCAATGTGCAGCAATATTTCGTCGGTTTCCTCGGCAAGCTCAAGGGCTTTTTCGTAGTTCTCTAAAGCTTCGGTAAAACGCTCCATGCCTTCGTAAATATTACCGCGGATGATATAAATATCCGGATCGGAAGCCTCCAGCATGGCAGCTTTATCCAGCGCAGCAAAAGCATCGTCAACCTTGTTGGCTATCACCAACAGCTGGGCCTGCTTTATCAAGAAAACGGCGGCAAAAGGGTGCTGACTAATTGCATACTCTGCAACTTGCAAGGCCCGGGCGGGGTCGTTCTTTTCGATGTAGTAATCGATAATGTTCTCAAACGCCTGGGCATCAAAAAAGTACTGGTCCTGATTGCGAATCATTTCCTCGTACCGCTCTACCGAAAACTTTGGATCCTCAGTAAAGCCAAATTCAAATTCTTCTTCCATTCAATAGCGTTTTCAGAACATTCCTTCCTAACGTACAATTTTTAGGTTGTATATTAAGTTTTAGTTGTGTTTAAATTACTAGTTAAAACCTTCGTTAATGCAATTAAGTTTTCAACATACAAACATTGGCTAACAGCTGCAATTGCAATTAGTTGATTATTAATCAGAAAGCATTTGCGGCGGCAATGAGGCGGGATAAACTGTAATTGCCTTAAAAGATTTTTAACTTTGATCAAATCTACAAAATATGAACATCAATATTAGCGATACGCTGAAACATTTACATATAGATGTTATTAGTGAGGCTTTCAGCACGGGGAGTAAATGGGGTAGCAGCAATGGTGCCGAAGTTAAAACAGTAATATCGCCGGTTGATGGAAAACCCATTGCCTCAGTAAAGATGGCTATGCCAGCCGATTATGAAGCGGTTGTTAAACAAGCGCATATCGCCTTTAAAACATGGCGCACAGTACCAGCACCCAAGCGCGGAGAGATAATCAGACAAATAGGCGAAGCGCTCCGCCAAAACAAACGGCACCTGGGTGTTTTGGTATCCTACGAAATGGGTAAAAGCCTGCAGGAAGGCCTTGGCGAGGTACAGGAAATGATAGACATTGCCGATTTTGCCGTTGGCCTGAGCAGGCAGTTACATGGCCTTACCATGCACTCTGAACGGCCACTGCACCGCATGTATGAGCAATATCATCCCTTAGGGGTGGTAGGCATTATATCGGCCTTTAATTTCCCGGTGGCGGTATGGGCTTGGAACGCCATGCTGGCCTGGGTTTGTGGCGATGTTTGCGTTTGGAAGCCATCAGAAAAAACACCTCTAACGGCCATTGCCTGTCAGCATATTGCGCAGGCAGTTTTCGCGGCTAACGGTGTTGAGGAAGGGGTTTCCTGCGTTGTTATTGGCGATAGAAATATTGGTGAATTGATGGCAAACGATACCCGCCTGCCATTAATATCAGCAACCGGCTCTACCCGCATGGGTAAGGCGGTAGGTGCTGCGGTGGGCGCACGGCTGGGCCGCAGTTTGTTGGAACTGGGCGGCAACAACGCCATTATCATCACAGAAAATGCCGACCTCGATATGGCCCTGATAGGCGCGGTATTTGGCGCAGTGGGCACTGCCGGGCAGCGTTGTACCAGTACCCGCAGGCTGATTATCCATGAAAGCGTTTATGATGCCTTTAAGCAAAAACTGATCAACGCTTATGGACAGATCCGCATTGGCAACCCGTTGGATGAAAACAACCATATGGGGCCGTTAATAGACCACGACGCGGTTGATGCTTATTTAGCATCCATTGAGGCGTGCAAAGCCGAAGGCGGCCGCTTTCTTGTGGAAGGCGGCAAACTTGACAGCGAGGCATACGCATCCGGTTGTTATGTAAAACCCTGCATTGCCGAGGTGGAAAATCATTACAAAATTGTACAGCATGAAACGTTTGCTCCGATTTTGTATCTTATAAGATATAGAACCATTGATGAGGCAATTGCTATGCAGAATGGCGTGCCGCAGGGCTTATCATCAGCTATTATGACCAACAATTTGCGCGAGGCCGAAACATTTTTGTCGGTAGCAGGTTCAGATTGTGGCATTGCCAACGTTAATATAGGCACTTCGGGGGCTGAGATTGGCGGCGCTTTTGGTGGTGAGAAGGATACAGGCGGGGGACGGGAGTCGGGCTCTGACGCGTGGAAGGTTTATATGCGCAGGCAAACTAATACCATTAACTACTCAACAAATTTACCCCTGGCGCAGGGGATAAAGTTTGATCTGTAGCTGAGTGCGTGTTTCACAAAATATATGAAACAAATGAAACGATTGAAACACTTTTTTTTGTAATATATTGATTACTATAGATTTATAGTTTTGAGGTGAAACAAAATGAAACTACTTTTAAGTCAGTAAGATTAGCTGTAATTTATACGTAAGTTACTATTTATCAGAAGATTGTAAAAACAGCGAATTTGCGCATTAGGTGAAACACTAATTATCCATAACGATGGGTTTAAAACCCATCGCTATGAAGCCGAATTGTTCTTTATAAACCTATCACCATGATTTAACCATTTTTAAATATATTACGCCAAATTTTAAAATAGATGAGCAGTTTCAAAAAATATATGGTCGGGCCGGTATTGTTCGGTGCGCTTTTAACAAGTTTTAGCGCCTTTGCGCAGCTGGCACCTAAAGCGGATGCACCCAAAAACTGGCATACGCTTGATCTTAAAACCGATGGCTACTACGGCATCAGCTTAAACCAGGCCTACAAACTGGTGCAGGGCAAAAAAAGCAAAACGGTTGTTATGGCTACTATTGACAGCGGTGTTGATACCGCGCAGAACGACCTGAAAAGCATCCTTTGGCTAAACACCAAAGAAATACCGGGCAACGGAATAGACGATGACAAGAATGGCTACATTGATGACATACACGGCTGGAACTTTTTAGGCGGCCCGGGCGGCAAATGCGATTATACCGAAACCACCGAGGAGGTGCGCGAATACAATCGCCTTAAACCTAAATACGGCAACCTTACCGCGGCTCCGGCAAATGATGCCAAGGGCTACGCGTATTGGTTAAAGGTGAAAGCGACGCATGATGAAACGGTGCAAAAATCGGATGCTGAATTGAAGCAGTATTCGCCTATGTTGAACGCCCTGATGGTTACCAGCGGGTATTTAAAGCGCCAACTTAAACTGGATGCATCAGGAACGTTTAAAAAAGCGGACGTAGAAAAAATTAATAACGTGGCCAATGATACCATTGCACAAAGCAAGGGCATTTGGATGCAGATATTTGAGCAACAAGGCGGCGATGAAGACAACGGCAAAATAATAAAAGAGCTGAGCGATTACATGGCCAAGCTGAACAACGATATTAACCCCGACCTAACAGCACGTAAAACCATTGTAGGCGATGATCCGGACGTTTGGGAAACCAAATCATACGGCAGCGGTCTGCTTAAATTTCCGGATGCTTCGCATGGTACAGGCGTTGCCGGTTTAATGGCCGCCGCCCGTGGCAACGGCTATGGCATTGATGGCGTTGCCGATAACGCGCGCATTATAGCCATTAAAGCTGTACCCAATGGCGACGAATATGATAAAGATATTGCCAAAGCGATCCGTTATGCCGTTGATAATGGCGCTAAAGTGATCAATATGAGCTTTGGTAAAAAACTGTCGCCACATAAGGATTGGGTTGATGCCGCTTTTAAATATGCTGCTTCGAAAGATGTATTATTGGTGCAGGCATCGGGCAACGACAACCAGGATATGGACACAAAACCACAGTTCCCTAATGATACTTTTGAAGACGGCTCATCGTCAGATTCGCCTAACGTGATCTGTGTGGGTGCATCAGGTGCCAGGAAAGATGAAACGCTGGCCGCAACCTTTAGCAACTACGGCAAAAAGAATGTGGATGTTTTTGCACCGGGTGCAAAAGTCACTTCAATTGATAGCGACGCTGAATTTAATACCGCCGACGGCACCAGCTTTGCCTCGCCAATTGTAGCGGGCATTGCAGGCTTAATATTAGAGTATTATCCAACACTTAGCGCACGTCAGCTAAAGCAAGTCATTTTACAATCGGCTACGCCACTTACCGGCACCATGGTGCTTAAACCCGGCAGTCAGGCAGATAAAGTTGATTTTACTAGCCTTTCAAAAACCGGCGGTATTGCTAATGCTTACAGGGCATTGCAGATTGCTGCGACTATGAAGGGGGAGAGGAAGTAGTTAAGCGTAGAGGGGGGAATGATTTTTAAGGCGGGCTTTGGTCCGCCTTTTTTTATTCCACTCGAAAAGGTAATTTTATTGAATGAGAAACCTTATTGACCCTTATTCAGAGTTTGACAGCGTCAGTCACCTGTCACCTCTACTTGAAAAATCGCTATTTGATAGCGCACATGGCTGGGATCTTGGTTGGTTATTATTGGAGCCTATAAATATTGCGACTGGCAGGGATGAAGACCGAGAATTATCGAAAAGATTTTCTCCCGGCCAAAAGGCACTTTATTTCTTCTGGTATCTTGATGCAGAAGTGACCAATGGTGGTTTTGTGCAATTTTATTGGAACGGATACAGACCGTACCTCCCGGCAATTGTTAAGGGTTTAGAGCTAATAGGTGACGATGAAATGTTAGAACTTGTATATGCGGCGGACAGTGTTTTTTTAGAAAATGAGACGTTTTTTAAACACCAAATGAGAAAGGGTGATTGGAGTCCACTTTATGAAAAAATAGCCGCTTTTGAGGATTGCGATACAAAATACTATGGTATTCATGATAATACAATGGATAAGATAGAGGATTTCGCTCGTAAAAACCCTTCTGAGTTTGGCAGTTTTGATTAGGCAACATTCGTAATGTCTAAATTTGTCTTAATTCTAATCTTATCTTTTTGTATTGAAATAAGCTATGCTTGTCAAAGATGCCGGCCACTTGCCTAACCACACCAAGCCGGTCGTTAAAAATATCAATCTCCATTCCGGTTACTTTAGCTACTAGACCTTTAAATATTTTAGTAACAAACGAGCCGTTTGTAAGAGAAACGAATGTGTAAATTATTAATACTGAAAATACTTCCCTTTCTGCGATATCTGATAGAATGAGATTTGCTTCTTCATAATTGTTGGAAATATAATTTAGCAGGATTAATGCTTTGAAAACAACATAAAGTAGTATTAACCCTATAATAATTATAAAACCCAGAATGAGCGACCCTAAGTACTGTACGACGATCTCGGCACTTCCAAAAACTTCTGGTCTGTGTGGTGGTTTAAAATATTTTATGGTCGCATCTGCCGATTTCAAATAGTAAAAATCATCATATTCAGTAATAGCCTGTATAAGTCTTTTATGATCGCCAAAGTTAAACCAAACAGAATTGCCATTAACACTAAGAAAAGGTTTTATAGAAGGGGGTAATATATTGATTTTTGATGGATGAATATCGGCTTCCTTTACGCCTTTGTAATCGCGCAAAGGCAAAATCTCAAACGGCAAAATGTAGCATATTGCCCTATCAACCTGATCGCTCAACGTAATCGAATCTTTTACTATTCTTTCAACTCCTATTGTATAAAATAAACCTGTAGTTATTACTTTTTTATCCCCCCATTGTTCAGGCATTCTAATACTAAAGCTATTAAAGCTAAAGCTTTTTCGCTCCTTGCTTTCCCATCCTAAAACCAGATTGCTTAACGAGTCAACGCGGGTGCTTGGAAATTTTCGGGTAAGGTAACCCTCTTCAAGGTAGATGTTGTAGCCTTTTAAAAGTGTCGGATTCCCTTCAAATTTCCCCCAGGTTACTAAGTAGTATTTTTCCTTCTTTTTTGCAGTAATACTGAACTGACAAAATACAAGTGCCGGCATAAGCAACAATACGGTCGTGAGCGCGCATCTTCGCATATTATACTGCACTTGTGTTAACAATTATAGCTTTTTTTAAGCTGTTTGCCGCCAACCCAGAACAGATTCCCCAAATAATTGCGTTTGCTATCTGAGTGTCGATGGCCCACAAACCTTTCCAAATTGGCGCCAGAAAAGTTTCATAAGATATCATGAAAATGATATGAATAAAAAATGTTGCAAGAGATAATCTGAACGAGATATTCAAATCTGTGCTATTCAACTGCCCCCGTTGTAGCAGAAAATAAGCCGTTCTTCTGTACACTAAAACGCAAACCAAGGATAAAAAAATAGTGAAATTACATATAATTGCCGAAAAAGAGGTTAACCACGAAAGGGATATTTTACCCTGCAATTTCCTGTTTTTTATATCTATAAAATGTAGAATGTTACCCGCTATTGAAAGAGCTAATGAAATTACGCCAACACCAATTACCATGAGTGCTATTTGCGGCATTGAGTTGAGATACTCAGATAGGGGTAGTAAACTAATCCCTGTAGCATATAAAGCAAATAAAACAAATAAATTCAGGCCTAAATTTCTAATTTTTTCTTTAAAAAAATGAGTTAAAGTAATTGTAAACATCGCGACTAAAACCAGGAACGAGGCAAGAAAGCTTGGCAGCCATAAATAATCAATTACCGCAACAAGCGGCCCGCATTGAATTACAATACCTGCAATTATATAGAGAAGGATTCTGAATATCTCTTTTATACTTAACGCAGCGATACAGAAAATGAATACGAAAACAGAAACAGCTAATGGAAAAAACAAGTAAAACAGGGGGATAGTTGATATTCCCATTGAGGTTTCATATCTCAAACTCAGAACGCCGGAATATGCTAAACCTGCTACTGTGAAAATATAAACCCAAAATATTTTTTCAAATAACGTGTTAGTTTTTGCAAGATGCTTGTGAAACATTATTCCCAAACCAAAGCCGATAAAGGCAAAACCTGCAGGAAAATTGAATGTGCTAAGGTAAGGAGTAAAATAACCAGCAACTAATCCGAGCGAAGCGCCTGCAACGGTATATTTCATTATGTAAGGTTGGTAATTTAATTGTATCTATAAATATATAAACTTTATTCAACAGAGCCTAATATCTAGTGTAAGTTGTAGTTTACAATCCCGGACCTAAGCTTTGTTTATAATCCATTCGGCGTATTACAATCCTCATCTATTTCAGTCAGGGATTGAAAATCCGGTTCAACAACCATTCAATGAAAAGGTCGTTCTCCACGTTGGTCCGGATTTGTAATCCGCGTAATGGCACAACGTTTTTGTTCTAATTACAGCATGCTTCGGGGATTGCAAATCCCCGCCTATTTCGGTCCGGGATTTTAAATCCTGACCAACACACGAGAAGATGAGAAAAAGCCACGCCGTTAATTGCCGATAAAAACCGGACCATCTGTAACAACCGGATCCGGTGCTGTTTCTATCGCCTCAATAGTTAGCATTTTGTTGGTTGACAAGGTTTTTTTGAAACGGTTATTGATCATTTGGAACTTTACAGGCAAATAGAATATTAGATCGCCATGCTGGCCTATCTTACTGCGCAAATACCATTCGGGTCTCGACTTGAAAAATTGATTAACAGCATCCCTGAATATTTCGTCCTCATACTTTGCTATCTCAAAACTTACGCGTCCGCTAACAGATGTGAACTTTACAATTACCCATCCGGTGTAGTTGTTCTCTTTTGCCACTACCGGATACTTTAAATTATTATAAACAGATGCGAGCAGATCTTTCTCAATAACTGGAGCTTTTAAAAGCGTTTCTATTGTTATTTTAAATTGCTTGTCGGCTTTAAGGGTGCCGTTAGCATTGTAAAGAATTGTGGATTGACTAAAGGCTATATTTGATAACAACAGAAGCAATAAAACAAAGTATTTCATGGGCGTTTGAAGATAGGACCAGGATATTTATCTAAAAATACAAATTCTACATCGTTACCGTAACAAAAACCGTCCACGCAACCCTACTCAATTGCTTTTCACACATTAGTGTTTATATTTGCGGCTGCAAAACATCATACTTTAATATACGATGAGAGAAATACAGTTCAGAGAAGCGCTTCGCGAAGCAATGCAGGAGGAAATGCGCAATGATGAAACCATATACCTGATGGGCGAAGAGGTTGCCGAATATAATGGTGCCTATAAAGTTAGCCAGGGTATGTTGGATGAGTTTGGCGCTAAACGTGTTATTGATACGCCAATTTCTGAATTAGGTTTTGCCGGTATAGGCATTGGCTCGGCCATGAATGGCTTAAAGCCGATCATCGAGTTCATGACATTCAATTTTTCTTTGGTTGCTATTGACCAGGTGATAAACGGCGCAGCCAAGATCATGTCAATGAGCGGTGGTCAGTTCTCTGTACCAATTGTATTCCGTGGCCCTACTGGCAACGCGGGTATGCTAAGCTCGCAGCACAGTCAGTGTTTCGAGAACTGGTACGCTAACTGCCCGGGTTTAAAGGTGGTTGTACCGTCAAACCCTGCAGATGCTAAAGGCTTGTTAAAATCATGTATCATTGATCCTGATCCTTGTATCTTCATGGAATCAGAGTTAATGTATGGCGATAAGGGACCGGTTCCGGAAGAGACCTACTATATTGAGATAGGCAAAGCCGCTGTAACCAAACAAGGCACAGACGTTACTTTAGTAGGTTTCGGTAAAATAATGAAGGTAGTTAACGCTGCCGCTGCTGAGTTGGAAAAAGAAGGCATCAGCGCAGAGGTTATCGACTTACGCACTGTGCGACCTATTGATTATGCTACCGTTATTGAGTCGGTTAAAAAAACCAACCGCTTGGTATTGGTTGAAGAAAGCTGGCCATTAGGTTCAATAGCTACCGAAATAGCATTTAAAGTACAAAAAGACGCGTTTGATTACCTTGACGCGCCAATACTACGCATTATGGGCGGCGACGTGCCGTTGCCATACGCGCCAACACTGATACAAGAGTATCTGCCAAACGCCGAAAGGGTTGTAAAAGCGGTGAAAGAAGTAATGTACGTTAGTAAATAAAAAAGGCCCCGGTAAAAAATACCGGGGCCTTTTTTGGATATCGCTACTCCGCAAATCTTCGTAAAAACTGCGGCCGTATCAAGTCGGCATAAAAAATATTGGCCTGCCTGCTCATACTAAACCAAGGCGAGTCGTCTGCCTGTAATACCTGTATATTTTGCGCTGGCATAAAACTCTGCGCCAACAGGAACCGCTTTTGATGATCTCTATCTTCTGCAACATCCATTACAATAAAACAATGGCCCGGCGAGCCGCCTCTAATAAATACATCTCCCGCTTTAATATCACCTGCATCCAACACCGGTTTTAATTCCTTTTCAAGAGACAGCGTACTGGCGTAACTGAACACGAGGTTCATATAGCGTAAAAATGCAGGGTAGGTATAATCCTTTTTAACCGTTAGGGCCCATTTACCGTTTTGATACCGGTAACCGTTTGCATAATGCGCGTAATCGCATTTAAAACCACTTACAAAGTTGAAGGATATATTGTTGTAATCTTTCTTTTGATATAAGTACTCCGCACGTAATCTGATGATAGCGTCAGCACACTGCTGTAAATTATAACTGCCGATACCCATATCTGCAACAGCTGCCGTGTAAGCATTTGTTTTGGCAATGTCGCCGTTGTAGGTTCTGGCGGGGGTGCCTCGCGGTTTAAGCGGCACTTGCTGCAGCCAGGAACCAAAGCTTCCCGGCTTGTTTTTTTGCCGTGTATAGCCGGCAGGAACAGAAAATCTGTTGACAACGGAATCCGCGTTAGACGGCATTATTACAAGTAATGCAAGTAAGGTGAAGAGATACTTCATGGTCAGGTTTATTGATAGGCTGTTAGCTGTCAGTCAATCCTTAAACGCCTCAACTATGACTTTAGGTATGTGGGCGTGGTGATTTATTTTCAAGCGTTTGATATTCGCAGCATCTTTTATATTTGTTTAAGCAAACCCTTTTAAAAATGCACTTTACTAAACTGGTTCCCAGCGTATTTTATGCTGATATTAATATCGGCATTAAAACTTTTGTTGATTGCCTTGAGTTTACGATGGGGCATCAGGAACTAAACATCCGTAACCCTTATTGCGTGGTTAATAAGGGCGGGTTAAGCGTAATGATCTTTCAGGATAAAGCTCAGGCCGAAAATGACCATCCGGAATTACGCCTGGAAACAAGCGATATTGAAGAGGTTTACGAAAAGGTGTCATCAGCTTTCCCCGAAATGCTGCATCCAAATCTGAACAAAGTAACATTAAGGCCATGGGGGGCCAAAGAGTTTGCCATAATCGATGGTCAAATCGGCATAAGGGTGATGCAATGGTAATACAACCAATGTATTTTGCCTATTCAACTACTTCTTGATTCTTGGCTCTTGACTCTTGCTTCTTCAGAGGTACTCCTATTGGTTGAGGAACCTTAACATAATACCCCGTACCATCATAAACACGCTTGCGTGGATGCGATTTGCAATCGTCGCTGCAGCAGCCATCCATAGCCGTACCGCAATCATCACATTGGGTAAAGTGCTCGTTGCACTCCGGGTTAGCGCAGTTGATCATCTTCGGCGTAACCTTACCGCAGTTTAAGCAAGTTGAAATTACTTTAGGATTAACGCTATTCACATCAACCGACAAACGGTTGTCAAACACATAACATTTGCCTTCAAAATCCGTTCCGCCTGCTTCCTTGCCGTATTTTATTATGCCGCCATGTAATTGGTAAACATCCTTAAAGCCCTCGTGTAGTAACAGCGCCGATGCCTTTTCGCATTTAATGCCGCCGGTGCAGTAGGTCAGTATCTTTTTGTCTTTATATTTTGCCAGTTCGTTTATCTTCTCGGGGAAGTCGCGGAAATTGTCAATATCCAGCGTAACTGCATTTTTAAACTTGCCTAAATTATGTTCGTAATTAGAGCGAACGTCCAATATCACCACGTCCTCGTCATCCTTCATCGCCATAAAATCTTTAGGCTCCAGGTGCTTACCGGTTTGTAGTTGAGGATTTATAATGTTGGGATCGCGCAGGCCGGAGTGTACAATTTCTGACTTATAACGCACATGCATTTTTACAAACGATGGCGTATCAACCTCGTCTACTTTAAAGTCGATGGATGCAAAGCGAGGATCTGCATGAAGCGTATCCATATAGGTTTTACATGATTCAGCGGCGCCTGAAACCGTGCCGTTCAAACCTTCCTCCGCCACAATAATGCGACCGGTTAGCCCTAAGTTTTTACAAAATTTTAAATGATCGGCAGCAAATTGCTCCGCATCGGCTATTGTTGAATAACAATAGTACAGTAGTGTATTATATTTAGCCATAACAACATTGATACCGCTGCAAACGGTGTTAAATGAAGCGCAAAGATAAGAAAATACAGGTAAATCTATAACTACTGTTACACCTGGCCCGAAGCATCAAAAATAACAGGGAGCTGTATAGTAAACTCAGAGCCTTTCCCCGGTTCTGAGTTTACCAATAATTGCCCGTGATGCTTCTTAATAGTATTATATGCTATTGACATACCAAGCCCGGTTCCTTCGCCAACTTCTTTGGTGGTGAAAAATGGCTCAAATACTTTACGTGTAGTTTCCTCGTCCATGCCAATACCGTTATCAGCTATCTTTATAATCACATTGTCGCCCTCGATATAGGTTTTCAATTTAAGCGCCCCACCTTCGCTGCTGCCAAACTTCTTGTCGATAGCGTAGGCCGCGTTGGATATGATATTTAAAAACACTTGGTTAAGCTTACCGGCATAACATTCCACCAGCGGCAGCTCGCCATATTCTTTCATCACTTTTATTTGCGGGTTAAGCAGGTTGTTGCCTATTATCATGGTTGATTCCAGGCCTTCGTTCAAATCTGCGCGTTTCAGATCATCCTCATCCAATCTGGAGAATATTCTCAAGCCTTTAACTATTTCCGCTGTTCTCGATGCTCCTTCATGAATACCCTTTATCAGATGGTTCATTTCAACAAGCAGGTAATCAAAGTCCAGATCCTCTTTATAATCGGCTATTTTCTTTTGTTTTTCTGCTGTTGATGCGTCAGACAGGCCAATCTCTTCAATTACATTCATGGCATCAAGTACCATTTCAAGGTCGCGCTTAAGCGGATTGATATTAGCCGTTACAAAATTGATAGGATTATTGATCTCGTGCGCTATGCCTGCCGTTAACTGACCCAGTGATGCCATCTTCTCCGACTCAACCAACTGCGATTGCGTTTGCTTAAGATCTTCTAATGATTCGTTCAGCTCGTGCGTACGCTCGGTAACTTTTTCTTCCAGCATAACATTTTGTTCGCGAATGATGCGTTCGTTTTCTTTGGCGATGCCGAGCGCTTCGGCCTGCGATTCTTCTTTCTCGCGTTTGAGTATATTTATCCTGTCGGCCAAACCGAAGGATAGCAGGGCCATTTCAATGATTGACGCTCCCTGCATAGCGTAGCTGGTAAACGTATTATAAGGTAATATACCGTTGTCTTTTAAAGTAAAAATAATAGCCCCCACCAATAATACCGACCAGGATAATAAAACGAACCTTGCAGGACGGTATCCCCCTATAAGCACAATGGCCGATACAATGATTAGCCCGAACACAAATAAAGTGGTGGCTAACTGCATCAGCTGAAAGCCGATCTGTACCCGTCCGATAGCTGTTATTACAATCGCAATTGCCTGCAATGCAATGATAACATTAAGTACTATATTAAAGCGCCGGGCTCTAACACGGGTGGAAAGGAAACGTTGAGTAAACACTATAGCAGCAATAGCACCCAAGCAGGCAAAGAGTATTACACTTTTTAGCTCAAATGCCGGCGAATTACCCCATAAGTATTGAAACGTATAGCCTTTTATACCTATTTGAGTAAGGCCCACCGAAGCGACATAAATTACATAATAAAGATAGCTCCTGTCTCGCACAGAAAAAAAGACGAAAAGGTTATACAGGAACATGATAATAATGGCACCTATAAATAAGCCTGATAATACGGCATCTTTGCTAAGAAACTGCCATAAAGCATTAGGTTGGGCTATGGAGATAGGCAATATCAATTGCTCTGCACTTTTAACGCGCAGATAATAGGTTTTGCTCGTGTTCTTCGGAATGCTGATATCGAAAATATAGTCGGGATGATTATATAGCCTCTGTTTAAAAGGCTTTATTTCGCCGGCTAAAAAGCTGCTATAAGATTGTGAAGTATCAGGAGCGAAAAACTCCACCTCATCCAGTATAGGATATGCTACATCCAACAACAGATCAGGGTTATTGCTGTTATTTGTAATGGTAAACTTTAGCCATACGCTTGTAGCCGATAAGCCTAAATTAGGAATGTCGGCATTGTACTTTTTGAAATCATTTGATTTTTGAACTGCATTAAAAGATAGTTCTGTTGCCGGCTGCAATACGTAAACTTCCTTACCTATCAGCTTGGTACCGGTAGTGTCTGTAACCAACACTTGTGCCTGCCCGGCAAGGCTGCACAATAACACGCATAGAAAAATTACCGGCTTTAGCGTCTTTTTCAGCATATCAGATCTGCTATTTGTTGCCCCATGCAACCACCATATTAATTGAAGCGGCAAAATAGCCATTTTCATCTGCTGTTTGCAAGGCGGTATAGAAATCATTATGTTCTTTGGCGGTGATATATCCTTTTTCAACAACCTCCTTCACCATTTTTTCTATCCAAAAATAATCATTCGCCTCTTGTAAGGTACTTACAATAATAGGATGTACCTCGATCTGTATGTCTTTAAACAACTGTTTTTTTAGATACGATGTCAACTTGCGCGATGCGAAACCATTATTAACCTTAACATCGGTTAGGTAGGCATTTATCTTTTTTTCAATATCAATAAACTCCGTAAAAAATGCCAGGCTGTGCCAGTCGGTCTCCACCATAACAAAAGGACTACCGGGCTTAAGTATCCTATGTACCTCGCTTATTACTTGCTCCGGGGCTTTAAGGTGCTGTACAACTCTTTCTGTCCTGAGCCCTGAAAGTGAGTTATCCTCAAACGGCAACGGCGAAGCCTCAGACAACACAAAACTTACATTTTCTATGTCCCGGGCATCGTCATTTCCTTGGTTTATCATTACCGGATCATGGTCAACCCCAATAACTTTAACCGCCGGGCCGTTTTGTTTAGCCAGTTCAATAACATCTTTACCGGCACCGCAGCCAAGGTCAACAATTGTGCCTTTCGTTACCTCTTTAAATAAAGCGTATGAGCGCTCTTTCAAATTAAGCAGCAGCCGCCGCGAGTTTTGCAAATAATTAATGTCGTAATGTTTCTCGCTCATGTTGTATCTATTGATTCTAAAACGTTTACATCTTTTGTCGCTCAAGTTCAGTTTGAAGAAATAGCTGCTTTGCTGAGTCTATAATTTTAGCAAGGTTCCACCTTTCAAGATGCGGTATGCGCAGCTTAAAATCAATGGATATTTCTCTGCTTTTAAATTCAGTTACCTTGAAGCTATCAGGTTCAGCACGCATTTTTAAAATCTCGTCATAACTCTCTTTATTGGCTTTGCTCAGTATCAGCAGGTCATTAAGCACCATCGCCGTGGCTATAAGATCAAGCTTGGGATAGTAGAATGTACCTTTGTTTCCTACAGCATCAACCAACTCCATTCCGCAGTTTACAACCGGTTGAA
This sequence comes from uncultured Mucilaginibacter sp., assembly GCF_946479965.1. The sequence goes on from NZ_CAMLHX010000011.1 coordinate 71,584, forward strand.
CGGTGTAGGGCGCACAAAGTGCAAACAATGTTTTTATACCCAGTTGCGATGCCATTGCTATACCTGAACGGATAAGTATTGGTGTGCCTATGCCATAACCGCCTAAGTCTTTTGAGTTCCATAATCCGCAGATCTCGCCGCTGCCATGCTCTGCATATTGCCATACAAGGGCATGTATAGATGGATCAAGCTCCGTTAGGGCCTGCTCAATAGGTAAATATTCAGTACCTCCAGCAACATGAACCCTGGCTCCGCCAAAAACCCTGTTGCTATTAAGGTCTTCAACAACAATTACAAAAACGGCGGGGTTAGTGGTCCATTCGTGTTTAGACGAAGTAACCTTTTTTATACCAATGCTGCTCAGTACTTCGGCATGCCCCTCAACAAATAAACGGCATGTTTCGGGTTCATCAATAGCTCTGAACGCCCTGATGCGTACTTCGGGGCGATGTATGTCTAGGGGGTCATCCATCTGAGCGTTTAAATTAATTGGTATAGGGTGTATTAATTGCACGGACAACTAATACTTCAAAAAAGTTAAATTACTATTAAACAGCGCGTACAACTAAAAGTTTTACGCGCTATGCAGCCTTAATTAGGCTCCACTATTTATCTATGAAAATTTAAAATTGGCTTATAGGTCAGAGCGATGCTCCTCTCTGCTAAAATAGCAAATAAGGTTGAACATCCTACATTAAACCATTGCGATCAGCAATATTATTATAAATATACTATTTATAATAATTGATAAAATCTTTACAACCTTGTTCAATCAATTTAAAAACCGGATCAAACTGATTATCATCGTAATAAGGGTCGGGAACGGTGGCTGACCCTAAGAGTAATTTTACTTTTTTTCTGTCTTTATCACTCCGGGCAAGAGTTAACACATTGGCAAGATTTGACCTATCCATGACAAGAATATGGTCAAATGCATCAAAATCCGTTGGACTAAATAAGCGGCAAACCTGCCTGCTGATGTCAATACCGTAATTGCGCGCTATTTTTACTGACCGGCGGTCGGGCCCTTCGCCTACGTGCCAATTACCGGTGCCTGCCGAGTCGACGATCCAGTTCAATCCTGCCTTATCTGCCAGATGCTGCATAATGCCCTCTGCCAGCGGCGAGCGACATATATTGCCCAGACATACCATGAGTATTTTCATTATGAAAATGTGTAGATGTGCGGATATGCAGATGTGCAGATTTTAAGGCCTACGCTCAATGAGCATTTGCACATTTTCTCATCTGCATTTCTGCACATCATAAAATCATCCAAATAATTGATTCAACAATCCGGCCAATCTTACACCACCTTTTAGCAGCTGTTGGTTAATTGTGCTGATGTATTTGAAGTTATAATTATACGCTTGAAGTTCTAGTGTCTTAGCTTCAGCAATAACTTTGGTTGATATTTCTTCGGATTCAAATACCCATTTGGTTATAGGGGCTTTTTGCCAGTCAGCACGTTGTGCAGCTGTGGTGTGGTTTATTAGTGCCGCATATTCTGTATAACTAAATGCCTGAAAATCTATCAGCTTGCTGTCCCATATGGTGTGCAGATTGGTTGATTCATTAAACCATTGTAATTTAATGCTATTACCCCCTTGCGTTCCATTTAGCGCAGCATGCATGGGTTGATGTATGTCTTCTACTAAATGTATTAACATGCGCAGATACATCAACTTTTTATCTTGCGGCAAAGTCTTTTTCTTTAACTCTCCAACAAAAAATTTAAGCTTTGTGTAGGCATCTTCAGTGTTATCATGTTCCAGATATTCTGTCAATTCAGGATAGCTCATTTGTCGGTCAAAATCAACAAAGTGCCATATTTCTGTATATTTATAATTAGGGTCAGAGCGTACAAAATCAGCCCAGTTACCTGCTACTGAAACCGGCTCATTACCTAATATTTTTTTGATGGCCGCGCGCGCCTTTGGTGTTAAATAACTATCAGCTATTTGGCCGGTTATTCGATGCCCATTTGCTCCCCATGCCATAGTTTGCAGCGGGATATAAAACAAAATTATAGCGGCGATGATCTTTTTCATTGCTTTCATAAACTACAAGGGTTTGGGGTTACAAGTTATTTTATTTATCAAACGTAAGTTAACAGGAATAACGTTAGATGTGCTTGAAAATTGAACAAGTGAATCACTTTTGTGAGATACTTTGAACACATCCTGATATACCCCTGACCGGAAGCATCCCTCCGGGCCTTTAAGACTAAAATCGCTATTGCAAAAATTGCCCTTAATGCGTAAGGTATCGTTTGTTTCCTGATAAGTGCCCCGGAAGTATTCGGTCCATTTACCCGAGTTCATGCAAGTGTCGTACCCATTATTTACTTTACTGAAGCTTCGGATGGTGCCGTATACGGAATCGCAGCTAAACCTAAACTCATATAAAGAATAGTTAAGCAACTGCTTTTGCATGGCGATGCTGTCCTGTTTCCACTCGCCTTGCAGATAAGCTTCGCCTTTACCCTGCAGGCTTGGGTTTAAAGAACAAGCGCTTATAAAAAAGCAAAAGGCGTAAAGGAGAAAGGGGAAAGCTTTTTGCATTTTGTATATTAAAAGAACTCTCATTCTGATCCGTCGGTTGGCGAATCAGAATGAGAGTAGTTAAGGCAATTATTTCAAACTGCCAATCATGTCCTCGGGGCGCACCCATTCGTCAAACTGTTCGTTGGTTAGGTAACCTAAACTAATAGCAGCCTCGCGCAATGATGAGCCATTGTTTAATGCTGTTTTAGCAATTTTAGCAGCTTTTTCGTAACCAATATGCGGGTTAAGCGCCGTAACCAACATCAACGAGTTCTCCAGGTGTTTTTTGATGCCTTCGTAATTAGGCTCTATACCGACTGCGCAATTGTTATTGAACGATACGCACGCATCGCCAATCAATCTGGCTGACTGCAGAAAGTTAGCCGCCATTACCGGTTTAAATACATTCAACTCATAATGGCCATTAGAGCCCGCTATTGATATGGTGACGTCATTACCCATAACCTGAGCGGCAACCATAGTTACAGCTTCGTTTTGAGTAGGATTAACCTTGCCCGGCATAATTGATGAACCCGGCTCGTTATCAGGAATATGGATCTCGCCGATACCAGAGCGCGGACCAGAAGCCAGCATACGGATATCGTTAGCTATTTTCATTAGGGATACAGCGATTTGCTTTAAAGCGCCGTGGCTCTCAACAATAGCATCATGCGCAGCCAAAGCTTCAAACTTATTTTCGGCAGTGCGGAAAGGCAGACCGGTAAATTGAGCTATATATTCTGCAACTTTAACATCATATCCTTGCGGCGTATTAATGCCTGTACCAACTGCAGTACCGCCTAAAGCCAATTCAGAAAGGTGATCTAGCGTGTTGCGCAAAGCCTTTAAGCCGTGGTTTAGTTGTGATACATAACCAGAAAACTCCTGACCCAGTGTAAGCGGCGTAGCATCCATTAAGTGTGTACGGCCAATTTTAACGACGCTTTTAAACGCTTCTGTTTTAGCCTGCAAAGTATCGCGCAGTTTTTCAACACCGGGGATGGTAACATCCATCAGCATTTTATAAGCCGCAATATGCATTGCCGTTGGGTAAGTATCATTTGATGATTGCGATTTATTTACGTCATCATTAGGGTGGATAAAGGTTTTGCCTTCGCCTAGTTTATTCCCTGCTATAACGTGCGCCCTGTTGGCAACAACCTCGTTCACGTTCATGTTTGATTGCGTGCCCGAACCGGTTTGCCAAATTACCAAGGGAAATTCTCCGACAAGGTCACCTGCGAGTATCTCATCACACACGTTACCAATCAGATCGCGTTTTTCTGCAGCTAATACGCCCAGATCTGTATTGGTATAAGCAGCGGCTTTTTTAAGAAAAGCAAATGCCTCAATAATTTCCTTCGGCATTGATGCTTCCGCGCCTATTTTAAAGTTGTTACGCGAGCGTTGGGTTTGTGCGCCCCAGTATTTGTCGGCGGGTACCTCAACAGGCCCCATAGTATCGTGTTCGGTTCTGAAACTCATTGGTGTAAAAATATTTTTCAGGCGCAAAGGTAGGGCTAAAAGGCTTGCTAAATAAATTTAATATGTAAAAAAATAGCCTAACTTTTGTGAGTTTCCGGTCTGTTTTAAAACCGGCGGCTTCTCAGTAAACAGCTAAATTTGTCCAAATACTAATGCCGGGCGCTTGATTACTGTTTGTGCATTGCTTAAGTTTAAGTATCAATGCAGTTTTACATCAACAAACCTAAAACAACAAATCATGAAACTGCCCTTTAAAAACATAGTTCTGGCTGCAATTATATGTATTACATGTAGTGCCGCTTTTTGTCAGCGCATAACCGAAGCCGAATTTTATAAAAACAGAGTTATGGACGGAGGTTGGTGGGTTGATACCACCAAAGCCACCCCGCAGCAAATGGCACGTATACACAAGGGTTTTAAAGCGAGGACTCTGGCTAAAGACCATTATTATTTTGACTACCCATACAAAATGATCGGCGTACGATTTACCCCCGGAAAAAGCGGTAAAAAAAGCGAGGTATATGAGGGCAACAAATGGGGGTCTATAAGTGGCAAAAAATATAAGAGCATCCTGATTGGCGGGGATGCCGGTGTTGAATTCTCAGCGCTGGATATTACGGAGGCCAATGCCGGCGATTTTAGATATCACGTCGTACAAAATGAAAAAAGAGAACTTGTATCATGGACCAAGCCGTCTGTATTCAAAAAAACTGCAGATGGAAAAGTTACCTACGCATACTTGGGGAAATTTGATTATGTACCAGGGCAGGTATTAAAAGTTGAAATATACAACATACGTAACTACGCTAACCTGGATGCAGCCGTTATGGATTGGCGAAAAGTAGAGCGGCCTAAAATTTTAAGTGTAGTAAAATATTTTTCAAAGAGATTTGATCGCATGGGCGAACCATCGGCTGGTAAACTGCTGACAGATCTGAGGCAAACCAAAGAAGCTTATTTTGACAGGGTGAAGGGCAACATGTCCAATCGCCCTAGTAAGATTAATGACTTCATAGAAACTACTGACCCTAAGGATATAAAATTCAGGGCTGACGATTCTGTCAAAAACATCACGTTTTGGATAAATAATCCTAATATCAACCATCGTTACAAAGTACAACTGGAGAAGGTTGGCGACAACGGTAAAGAGACCATACAGCTTACGCAAGCAAATGACTATATTGAGGTTAGCCGCGAGTTTTGGAAAACGCCGGGTAAGTATACCTTTACAATTACGCCCAGGCTGCAAAGGCATGGAGGGTCGCCGGTGTTTTTGTTAGATAGTTTAGCAACCAGCATAAGTTTCACCGTGCTGCCTTCCGAAAATAAAGACATCCCTTTAAAAACGGTGGTAGCAATCATCCTAACATTAATGACGGCAGCTGCCATAATGTTTACCATCTTCCGCAACAGGCAAAAACGTAAACTGGCGCAAGAGTCGCAAAACAGGCAGATAGCCACACTGCAATTGCAATCAGTAAGGGCGCAGTTAAACCCGCATTTTATTTTTAATGCCCTGGCGGGTATACAAAATCTGATAAACAAAAACGCTATTGAGGATGCTAATAAATATTTAACCCGTTTTGCTAAACTAACCCGTAATGTTTTAGACGAAGGACAAAAGGACCTGATTAGCATTGAGCAGGAAATCAATTTGCTGGATTATTACCTGCAAATGGAGCAAACGCGCTTCGGCTTTAATTTTAATATAAAAGTTGATGATGAAATCGATCAACAAATCGAGATTCCTGCTATGCTGCTACAGCCTTTTGCAGAGAATGCTGTTAAGCACGGCATATCGGCCCTGAAAGAAAAGGGACAAGTGGATGTAATTATATCACAAAGCGGGAATGATATTTTGCTGAAAGTGCAAGATAATGGCAAGGGCTTCCATCCTCAAGCAACCGACGGCAAAGGCATAAAACTTTGCAAAGAACGGATAGCGCTGTTCAATTCTATCCATAAAAAAACGCCTATATTGCTGCATATAAAACCGGCGGATAACGGTACTTTGATCGTTATCGAACTAAAAAACTGGCTGTAAGGAATGAGGGCAATTATTGTCGACGACGAAGTATCAAACCAGGAAAACCTGCATCAGCTGCTTAAAACATATGCAGCTGATGTACAGGTAGTGGCGGTGGCAGGCGACGTTAACGAAGCCGCCATGGCCATAAAAACGCACCGGCCCGAACTGGTTTTTCTGGACATTCAGTTGCATGGGCAATCAGGGTTTGATCTGTTGAAGCAATTAGATGCTATAGACTTCGCAGTAATATTTGTAACTGCATATGATCAATACGGCATCCAAGCTGTAAAGTTTGCCGCGTTAGATTATCTGTTAAAACCAATTGATATTGATGAGCTTACCGCTGCTGTAGACAAGGCACGTAAAGCCGTACAGCAAACAAAAAAACATGAGCGGTTGGACCATTTGCTGGAGTATCTGAAAGACGAAAAGCAGGTTAGTCCGCGTATTGCGCTGCCCATGTTTGGGGAAACGCGGTATGTAAACGTAAATGAGATTATGCGCTGCGAAGCTGATAATACTTATACCCGCTTTTACCTGACAAATGGCGAACAGGTACTGGTATCGAAAACGCTAAAGGAATATGCCGATATGCTGGCGCGATACAGCTTTTTACGCACCCACCAAACCCACTTAATTAATACAACCCACATTAAAAGTTGGATACGCGAGGACGGCGGCAGTTTAATGTTAAATGATGGCACCAAGATCCCTATCTCCAAGATTAACCGCATTAAAGTGAAGGAAATGCTGGCGGCGCAGTTTAAATTATGATGTTTTTGGCCTAAACCTTATCATTCATCGCGTTAAATAACTTAACTGCCTGCACAGCTTCCTTTACATCATGCACACGCAAAATAGACGCGCCTTTTGTTAGGGCGATGGTATTTAAAACAGTGGTACCGTTTAACGCTTCATCGGCTGTGATGCCTAAAGTTCCATGGATCATTTTTTTACGGGAAACACCTGCCAACAGCGGCAAACCCAATTGTTGAAACTCTGCCAATCGTTGCAGCAATTTATAACCATGTTCCGGCTTTTTAGCAAAACCAAAGCCTGGGTCAATTATAATATCGTTAACGCCCAATTGCCTTAATTGATGAATGCGTGCGGTAAAATAGTCAAGCACTTCGTTAAACACATCGTCATAAACGGCTAGCTGGGTCATGGTTTTGGGGTTGCCTTTCATGTGCATTAAAATATAGGGCACTTTCAGCTTGGCAACGGTACTAAACATTTGGTCGTCCAGTTGTCCGCCTGATATGTCATTAATGATATGCGCCCCGGCATTTATTGCGTCTTCAGCCACCACAGCACGGAAAGTATCTATTGATAAAATTGCTCCAGGGAAATTTTCGGTAATAGCTTCAACAACTGGCAAAAGACGATCCAGCTCTTCCTGCACAGAAATATCATCCGCCCCGGGGCGGGACGAGTAAGCGCCAAGATCCAAAAATACAGCACCTTCGCTAAGCATTTTTTCAGCTTGTTTTAAAGCATCCTCAACAGCAGGTTGGCGGCTACCTTCAAAAAAAGAATCGGGTGTTAGGTTGATAATGCCCATCACTTTAGGCATGCTCAGATCAATGAGTTTACCTCCCGCGTTCAGCGTTGTCTTTTTATGAAAAAATGTATCTTTAGCCACTGGTAGTCCTGTTGAAATGTTTTAATGCCGTAAAGTTACTCATATAAATAACTTTATGTAAAACGGCGTAAAGACATTCAACTAACAACCCGCAACATACAACATCAATAAAATAGTGAATAATACATCAGCCGAATATGACGCAGTGATAGCCTTAAGCAAGGGGCTTTTTATGAAGAAAACACACGACTATGGTACGGCCTGGCGCATCCTTCGCCCGGAGTCTATCACAGATCAGATCTTTATAAAAGCCCAACGCATCCGCACGCTCGAAGAAAAAAAAGTGTCCAAAGTTGATGAAGATATCACCGGCGAATACATCGGCATAGTTAATTACTGTATCATAGCTATGATGCAATTGGAGTGCGACGAAAGCACACCGGTTGAGCTCCCGGCAGAACAAGTTAATGGCTTATTTGATGAGAAGGCCAATGAAACCAAAGAGCTAATGTTTGCTAAAAACCACGATTATGGCGAGGCCTGGCGCGATATGCGTATCAGTTCGTTAACAGATCTGATATTGATGAAACTGCTGCGTGTAAAGCAGATTGAAGACAATAAAGGCTTAACACTGGCATCCGAAGGTATAAAAGCCAACTACCAGGATATATTGAACTACTCAGTATTCGCGCTGATAAAATTAGGAGTGAAATGAAAAATGGCCTAATATGGTTTTGCCGCATTTTTGTTGGCCTACTGTTTATTTTCTCGGGCCTGATAAAGATCAACGACCCACTGGGCTTTTCTTATAAGCTGGTTGAGTACTTCGAAGTTTTCCATATTACCTTTTTAAATGGGTTGGCTTTAAGCTTATCTATCATTCTATGCGCCCTGGAGATAATAATGGGTTTTGCGTTGCTGATAGGGGTACGCGCCAAACAAAATGCATTGGGATTATTGCTGCTCATTATTTTCTTTTCGTTCCTTACATTTTACTCAGCGGCATTTAAAGTGGTGCAAACCTGCGGTTGCTTTGGCGATGCTATTCCGTTAACGCCATGGCAATCGTTCAGTAAAGACCTTATTTTGCTGGTGTTAATATTGGTGCTTTTTAAAAACAAGGAATGCATTAAGCCATTGTTCAGCGCCAAAATGGGCGATAAGCTGCTTATTGCTGCAACTGTTGTGTCGTTAGGCTTCGGCTTATTCACCTATAACTTTCTGCCTGTAGTTGATTTTTTACCTTATAAAGTGGGCGCAAATATCCCGGATGCAATGAAAACGCCACCGGGCGCTATACCAGACGAGTACGAAGTAAATTATAACCTGAAAAACAAAAAAACCGGCGCAACTAAAGAAGTTACCGATAAAGAGTACCTAAGCAGCGGGATATGGAAAGATGCCAACTGGGAAGTCGTTGGCAACCCGGAAAGTAAGTTGATAAAAAAAGGTTTCACGCCAAAAATACAGGACCTTGCCATACAGGATGCCCAAGGCAATAATTACACGCCCGAACTATTAGCTAACCCCTTTAACAGTTTGTTTATTGTTGCGTATGATCTAAGCAAGACGGATACTGCTGCCATTATCCGTATAAATGCGTTGGCTATAAACTTAACCCGAAGCTTTAATACGCGTACCATATTGCTTACCTCGGCGTCTGAAACAGAAGCTACCGCTTTTGCAAAACGTTATCATCTGGTAAGCGAAATTTTTTATGCCGATGGGGTTCCGCTTAAATCAATGATAAGGGCCAACCCGGGGGTTATGTTGTTAAAGGCCGGTACTATACTAGACAAATGGCACTACCATACCGTACCCGATTACGACCAAATGGTTAAAAAATACTTCCCGCAGCAATGATAGGCCGCTACCTGCTCCGCAAGTTTTTATACAGCCAGGCGGTTATGCTGGGCATTGTGGTAGTGGTATTCTTTCTTTTTAACGTACTTCCCGTTGATCCCGCGCGGATGACGCAGGGCCAGCGTGGCGACGTGCAATCATTACAAGCCGTACGCAAAGAGTTTGGTTTGGATAAGCCCCTGCCGGTTCAATTCGCTTACTATATTAATGATCTTTCTCCTGTTGGCATCCATTTAAAAACAGACAAAGAGCGGTATAACTTTGTACCACTTATAAGCGTTTCCGATTCCAAAACATTGGCCTTAAAATGGCCATACCTACGTCGCTCCTACCAAACCAGTAAAGATGTTGTTTCGCTATTGTTAGAGGTAGTTCCTAATACGCTGGTTTTGGCCACTACCGCCATGATATTTGCTATTGCCCTGGGTGTTTTTTTAGGGATTTTGAGCGCATTATATAAAGACACCTGGGTTGACCGGCTTGCCCTGGCGTTTTCAACTTTGGGGATATCCGCGCCATCTTTTTTTGCAGGGATCATCATCGCCTGGATCTTCGGCTTTGTGTTAAGCAATTACACGGGGCTAAACATGTCCGGCAGTTTATATGGGTATGATCCTTTTAAAGGCGAAGTAATTAATTGGAAGAACCTGATATTACCAATGGTAACACTTGGCATGCGGCCACTGGCCATTATTGTTCAGCTAACGCGTAATGCAATGCTTGACGTTTTAAGTCAGGATTATATTCGTACCGCCAAAGCTAAGGGACTTAGCCGCGGAGCTATTATTTATCGGCATGCTCTAAAAAATGCGCTTAACCCCGTTGTTACCGCCATTGCCAATTGGTTTGCATCGTTAATGGCGGGCTCCTTCTTTGTGGAGTACATCTTTGGTTATAACGGTTTAGGCAAAACCACAGTGCATGCACTCGAAATGTCGGATTTTCCGGTGGTAATGGGCGCTATTTTGTTCATCGCCTTTATTTTTGTGGTGATCAATATCCTGGTAGATATTATTTATGTTTGGATAGATCCGAGAGTTAAATTACAATGAAAATATTTTTTGTAGGTTTTATGGGATGCGGCAAAACCACCTGGGGCCGCAAGCTGGCTAACAGGCTGGAGTACGAGTTTATTGATCTGGACAAGGTATTTGAAGAGCAGGTTGGTACAACTATTACCGAATATTTTACCAAGCACGGGCAGGATGCCTTTCGCCTGCTGGAATCAAAGATCCTTAAAGAAACTGCTTATACAGAAAATGTAGTGGTATCAACGGGCGGTGGACTGCCCGTGTTTTTTGATAACATGGCGTGGATGAATGCGAATGGTAAAACTCTCTACATAAAATTAACGCCGGCAACATTAGCAGAACGTTTGGATAAAGGCAAAACAACCCGCCCGCTTATTCTGGGTAAGCATGGTGATGAGCTGGTTGCTTTCATAGCCGAAAAACTGGCAGAACGCGAAAGCTTTTATGAGCAGGCCACCTATATTGTTGACGGCATAACCATGAGCCCCGACTCGTTAGCCGACCTGGTTAATGCCTGATCAAGCTTAAAACAGCGTCGTTTGCTTACCCCCTTTGGGGATGAACAGCGTATGATCCAACGGCGGCATCTCTCGCCCCGCTAAAAAGCGATTACATGCCATTTTAAATAACTGATGGATAGATTGCGCTATTTGTCCATCCCCGCTCATACGCCGTCCAAAATCGCTGTCATTTAAATTGCCGCCGTGGCAGGCTTTTATGGCGTTTAGTACCTTTTCTGCTCTATCAGGGAACGCTTTGTAGATCCAATCGGTAAAAATCTCCGCAATGCTGCCATTCAATCGTACAATTGTAAAGCCGGCTGACATCGCGCCCCTGTCGGCTGCAGCTTTTATAATATCAGGCACTTCGTTGCTATTTAATCCGGGAATAATTGGCGCGGCCATTACGCGCACAGGTACGCCCTTTTCTGCTAACTTTTGGATAACGCCCAACCTACCACTCGCCGTTACTGTACGCGGCTCCAGTTTTTGGCGTAACTGCTCGTTTAACGATGTTATCGAGAGGTTTACGTGGATAAGGTTAAGTTTGGCCAATGGTTCTATGATATCTAAATCTCGTAAAATCACATTGTTTTTTGTGATGATGCTCACCGGGTTTTTGTATTGCAAAAATATCTCAAGCAATCTGCGTGTTATTTTAAGCTTGCGCTCAATAGGCTGATAACAGTCTGTATTACCCGACATCATAATGGTTACAGGCTGATAGTTTTTCTTGTTAAAGTACTGTTCCAGCAATTCGGGGGCGTTACGTTTAACTACTATTTTCCTCTCGAAATCAAGCCCGGCGCTAAAACCATAATATTCGTGACTGTTACGGGCATAACAGTATATGCAGCCGTGCTCACAACCCTGGTAGGGGTTAATAGAGTACATGTGACTAAGGTCCGGACTGTTTGATTCGCTTACTATCTTTTTGGGCGTCTCTTCAAAAAGTTGTGTGGCGCTGTTTTCCAGCAAAGGTTCGTCTAATCCTTCAATATGATCGAGTACATATTTGCGTTTCAGAAACTTGTTATCAGTATTTACCTGCGCGCCTCTCCCTTTAAAAAATTCCTGATTCTCCTGATGTGCCATTAAGCAAAATTGCTAATTATTTTAGCAATTTCACAATTCTATCAGTTTATTTTTTATAGCATAAAGCACCAGCCCAACGCGACTTTTTATTTGAAGTTTTTCAAAAAGCTGATCGCGATAGCCGTCCACAGTGCGAACGCTGATGCACATCTGGTCGGCAATTTCCTTGTAGGTAAGTTCTGTGCCCGATAGCTTGAGGAACTCCATTTCACGGTTGTTTAACTTAACAGTATCAACAGGTTTGTTAAAGTTACTGATGAGGTGGCGTGTTACAAATTGCGGAAAATAAACTTCGTTTTGCGATACGTTGTTTAGCGCCTGTTCAAACTCATAAGGCTCTGCATCTTTTAACAAGTAGCCTTTTACGCCCAGTTTTACCATTGCCAACACCTTGTCGGCATCCTCAAACATGGAGAGAACAATGATATTTATTTCGGGATAATTGCTTCTCAGCCATTGAGCCGTTACTATGCCATCCATTTGGGGCATATTAATATCCAACAAAATAATATGTGGTTTAAATTTGGGCGAGATTTTCCGCATCAGGTGCTGCCCGTTAGCAGCTTCAAACATGATCTGATACCCTTTCAGTCCATTAATCAAAGCCGCAATGCCGCTTCTGAACAGGTTGTGATCATCCACTAATGCTATTTGGAAGGTTTCCATCAGCGTACAAAATTGTGTTTAGTTAGGGTTCAGACTGATGTTTATGCTACAACCTTTTGCCGGGGCTGCGTAAATAGTTGTTACAGCACCCATCATGGCCGCTCGGCTTTCCATGTTTTTTAAACCCAAACCGGCATCGCCTGCCAACGCTTGGGGAGAAAAACCCATACCATCGTCCTCGAGGGTTAAGTTAAATAATTGTTCAGAATATTGCAAGGTGATATTAAATCTGCTTGCCGCAGCGTGTTTCAAAGTATTATTAAACGCTTCCTGAAAAATACGAAACAATACCAATTCGCGCTGCTCGCCTAAACTATAGGTGTCGCCCGCAACCTTTAAGTTTATCTCTATAATTCCGCTGTTGTTTATTCTATCAGCCTCTGCCTCAAGCGCCTTTATAAGTCCCTGATGCATCGTGTGCTCAAAACTAAGGCTTTTTGAAAGATGGCGCAGATCTGTAATAGCCCGGCCTATCAACTCACGACTTTCGGCTACTTTTTGCAGTTGAGCCGGGGCAGCAGCATTGGTAATTGAGGCAAGATTGAGTTTAACAAATGATAATACCTGGGTAATGTTATCATGTATCTCGCGGCTAACGTTATTAAGGGTTTGTTCCTGTACTTCTATTTGGGTTTTAAGGATTTCCTGCTGGAAGGCATTTTTAAGATGCTCTTTCTCTTCTATGTGGCGTTTTTTACGCCGGTTGTATATGCTAATGTATATAACAATAGCCAAGGGGGCAAGCAAAAAAACAAGGGTAGATAATATTATCTCTTGCTTGATGTTATCCATCTTTTACAAATAAATGCATATGTCCAGCAGCCATATAAAATAACGATAAGAGTATCGTGTATGTAAGATAAATATACTGTATTTTTAAGGGGTTCAGCCAAAAGTTTACTACGAAACATATTGAGGGCCGTTGTGCCGAAAAAGAAGAACAAGGTGCCGGTTGTCCACCAAAAATCCGGCAAGGTTTTTAAGTCGGCATACTCTTCACTGTTAATCAAAAGGTAATAATAATACAGGCTGTACAATATAAACAGCACAGACATTACCGTATAGGTTGTAGAGTTATAATCAAATATACCATCCGCATTAGTAAAGGCCTCAACAATGTAAAGTAATAGCAACGCGCCCGTTCCCGCGAAAACCACAGGCTTGCTGTTGATATATCTCCCAATGAGATTGTAGAACATTGCTGCGAAGGCGGGTATTTGGAAAAACAATAAAACGTTATAAATCCAGGCATTTGAATTCATCGGTATAGGGTTTGCCCTATAAGCCGCCTTTAAAGGTATTGCACCTAATTCTACCATACATGTTAACAGCATAAATAGCACCAGCATTCGCCAGTGAAACTCCTTAGCGTTAAAAAGACAAACCAACGCCGAAATGAAGCAAATCAATTCGGCGCTGGTGTATAAATTAAAAAATTGAAGCATATTGGGTGTTAATTACAATTATAGGGGCAAAGGCCACCATTGTTTTGAGGCTCGATTTTCTCAGGTTTCCATTTACCATTTTCGTTTTTTATGAAGTTGGCAATGCTTACAGGGTTGCAATTAAAATAGTCCTCTTTACTTTTATTAACGGTCGTCAGCACGAAAGTGCTCTTTCCGTATTTAGCACTTCCATAAAAATTATTGTGGTAAGTTGCAATATATATACGTACACCTGCGAAATCGGCTTCCAGTAACATCTTATCGAGCCGCTCTTTATCAAACCAAACGCCTTTGGTTTCAACAACATTTCCATTAAAGTTTTGTACCATTCGTTTAGCATATGATACTATCAGATTGCCATCATTACCTATTACGGCGCAGCTATTATCCGGAAAATCATCTTGGGGTGATCGAACAAGCTCACGCAGTTTGACTCCTGATGTGGAAAATGGTTCGGGCTCAATTTTTAACGAGACACCGGCCCTATGCAATGCTGCCTTTGAATGTCCATAATAGTCGTGATGCATTTTTTCTAATGGTGAGGTAGAATAGGCTATGCTGTCCGTTGTAGAAACTAAGATCAATTTTATCGTCTCAGATTCTGGACTTTCCTGGCCGAAATATATTCTGAAGCCATCTGTTTTAAGCCCGCCTGCGGAAGGTTGTTCTGTCGCCAACAGGTCTCGGATTGTTTTTATCATATCCTTATTTAAAAAAAAGCTTTCATTGGTATAACTTCTTCCTGACCGCGCTATGTAAAAATAGGCGATCTGTTTAAGGGCTTCATCGCGGGGCGTACCATCAAGGGCTTCATAAACAATGTCAGTAGGCGGAGCGGCAGCTTGCGCACTGCTTTTCTTTGAAGTGATTAATGCAGGATCAATTGCACTTTTTTCATTGCCTCCAGGCTTGCATCCCACCGCGACAATAATAATCAGTACAAATGCGGATAATAGTTTTTTCATGATTTTTAGGGTTTTAGGGTTTTCAATAATTTTCTCTAAAGTACGCCAAACCAAAACAAAACGCCCCCCGTGTTTTCACGGTATTTCAGGCGCAAAACACTATTAAAATCCCGTTAAATGCCGCTGTTTTAAGCCCTTCTGTTTGCTCAATTTTGGGTTCAGCATTAATAGTCAATGCCACCGGGAAGGCCGAAAACGGATTAGAGTAGGCGATAAATATATTATGAAGAATACATTTGAAAATATAGCTGATTTTAAAACTAGCTTAATATCCGACCCCGAGTTACAAGCAGAGTTTAGAAACGATCCCGCGCAGGCTGTGCAAAATGTGAGCATAAGTCCCCTGGACAAGGATAAATGGATTTACCGAATTGTGGTAATTGCTTTAGGCGCTACAATTTTGTTGACAGTTATTGGTGTACTAATATTAATAGGCGCAGGAAAGATCACCAATGACCAAGCAGTACCGACCATTATCACAGCGTTAGGCAGCGCGGCAATTGGCGCAATTGGCGGTTTGCTTGCTCCACCTCCCAGGAAATAAATATTTACGGGTGAGCCGAAAACGTATTTAGAGTAGGCATTAACATAATAAGACGATGACAATGAATCATTTTTACGGATGGCGGCCCGATCTGCCCGATTTTAGAGACTTTGCATATGCTGCTCCGGTCCACGTTTTACAGCAACTCCCTCCGACGGTAGATTTAAGCCTCCAGAGCCCGGGAGTTTACGACCAGAGAAGCTTGGGTAGTTGTACTGCGCAGGCCATAGCGGCGGCGTTGGAATTTAACTTAATAAAACAAGGCGCACAATTATTTACACCATCGCGACTATTCATTTATTACAACGAGCGTGTTATTATTGATACAGTGAACATCGATTCGGGTGCATATTTAAGAGATGGATTGATAGTAGTTAGTAAACTTGGTGCCTGCCCGGAGTTGCTTTGGCCTTATTCTATAAGTGAATTTACAAAAAAGCCTTACCAATCCTGCTACAGCGATGCGTTGGAACATCAGGTATTGTCTTACCACCGCGTACCCCGCACACTCTCGCAAATGAAAGGCTGCCTTGCCGAAGGATATCCATTCGTGTTTGGATTCACTGTTTTCGAGTCATTTGACAGTACGGAAACAGCAACCTCCGGAGTAGCAAATATGCCACAACCAGGCGAAGCCCGTTTAGGGGGGCATGCGGTAATGGCGGTTGGTTATAATGACGAAACACGGCGGTTTTTGGTAAAAAACAGCGGGGGCGAAGAATGGGGTTTAGACGGTTACTTTACTCTTCCGTATGATTATTTACTCAATGAGGGACTGTCAGACGATTTTTGGACCATCAGATCGGTGGAAATAACAAATCACCATTAAATTCAAATCAGTAACCAAATCTTGCCTAAACCTTCATCTCATATATCAGCCGGCTCCGTTTCGCGGGGGAAATCGGGGTCGGCTATTTACCCATCCAACAAAAAAACAAACAACTCCTTAGGCCCATGAGCACCTAAAACCAGTGTTTTTTCAATGTCGGCAGTGCGGCTGGGGCCTGTTACATTGGTTATCATTGAAGGTATATTGCTGCCATATTTTTCTTTCAGTAGTTTAAAGCCATCTTTCAGGTCGGTAACCATTTGCGAGGTGTATGCCAACACAATGTGTACAGACGGATAGATACTCAAACGGCGGCCCGCCATACCGGCGTTAGATAGCAATACGCTACCATTGCGGGCAACCAGGGCTTCGCATAAAGTAAAGCCTACTTCCGCTTGTTCAAAATCTTTATCCGTTTCAAAATAAGGGTATTCGTAACGATCAAGCAGTTGCTGCAGCTCGGGTTCCCAGCAGTATATTTTGCGCCAGCTGCGTTCCTCGGCAAGTGTAAGCAGGTTTTCAATAAACTGCACTTCATCCTCACAAAAAGAAAACTGACCCGCTACTGCGGTAAATTCTTCGGCAAACATCACTTCCAGCAGATCATCAGCCGGTGGGTAGTGCGGCAAGTTTTCCAGGTTGGGATAGGGGTTGTCCCTTTTTTCCAAAAGCGCCTGCCTTATTTTTTTCAGCAGCTTTTCTTTTGATGTAGTGATGTTCCGCATTTTATATCTTAAAGCAGAAAGCTTAAAGCTGAAGGCCCTTTGGTCTTTTCGCTTTAAGCTTTCTGCTAAATTTTTTATTCGTTGCCTGAAGCTTCTTTTTCTTCAGGGTTCCTGTTAAACGTTCCTGAATGATCAGCAACACCCTCATGTGTAAGCGAATGCGCTGCAGGCTCTTGGTTAGATTCTGTAGGGCCGTTAACAAACTCATCGTAAGTGGTGCGGTTATCAAACGGTCGTTTACCTAAAATCTCTTCCAGATCTGATTGGAACAAGATCTCTTTCTCCAACAGTTTGTCGGCTAGTTTTATCAGGCCATCCTGTTTATCCAATAATAAAGCTTTGGTACGCGCATAAACTGCGTTTATTTGGTTGCGCACTTCCTGGTCTATTAACTCAGATGTTTTTTCTGAATATGGTTTGTTAAACTGATACTCGCCTTGTGTATCATTAAATGAAACGTTACCCACCTTTTCATTCATACCATAAATGGTAACCATTGCGTAGGATAGCTTGGTGATACGCTCAAGGTCGTTCTGTGCACCGGTTGAGATCTTGCCGAAGGTAATATCCTCAGCCACGCGGCCACCCATTGTCATACACATACCGTCTTCAAGCTGTTCTATTGTATATAAAAACTGCTCTTTAGGCAAATACTGAGCGTAACCTAACGCCGCAACACCACGCGGAACAATAGACACCTTAACCAAGGGATCAGCATGCTCTAGGAACCAACCCGCAATGGCGTGACCTGCCTCGTGGTAAGCAACAATGCGTTTTTCTTCCGGCGATATGATCTTGTTTTTCTTTTCTAAACCACCTATCACACGGTCAATAGCATCCTGAAAGTCCTGCATATCTACAGCTTCCTTGTTTTTACGAGCGGCAATAAGCGCTGCCTCGTTGCAAACGTTAGCTATCTCTGCACCGGCAAAGCCAGGCGTTTGCGCCGATAATTTTTTAGCGTCAACACCCTCAGCCAGTTTAACAGGTTTAAGGTGGACTTTAAATATCTGCTCACGACCAATTAGATCGGGTTTATCAATTGATACCTGCCTGTCAAAACGTCCCGGGCGAAGCAAAGCTGAGTCTAGCACATCCGGACGGTTAGTTGCCGCTAGTATGATAATACCAGAGTCTGTACCGAAGCCATCCATCTCAACCAATAACTGGTTCAGGGTATTTTCACGTTCATCATTACCACCTACAATATTGTTTTTACCACGGGCACGGCCAATAGCGTCAATCTCATCAATAAAGATGATACAAGGCGCTTTATCTTTCGCCTGGCGGAACAGATCGCGAACGCGTGATGCACCTACACCAACAAACATCTCCACAAAGTCTGAACCCGAAAGAGAGAAGAAAGGCACTTGAGCCTCGCCGGCAACGGCTTTGGCTAATAATGTTTTACCTGTACCCGGCGATCCTACAAGCAATGCGCCTTTTGGTATTTTACCACCCAGGTTGGTATATTTTTTAGGATTACGAAGGAAATCAACAATTTCCATTACCTCTTGCTTGGCTTCTTCCAGGCCGGCAACGTCATTAAAAGTAACGGATACCTGCGATTCCTTATCAAACAAAGTAGCTTTTGATTTACCGATATTAAATATCTGCCCACCCGGGCCACCACCTGCACCGCCTGACATGCGACGCATAATAAACATCAACACCGCAGCAAAAAGCACTATCATAATAACACTTTGCACCAACCCGTTTGATAGCAGGCTATCGCGCTGGTCATATTTTATAGCGATTTTTTGCGCTTCCGGTGCATTTTTTTGAGCATTCTCAATGGATTGCTTAAGACTTTCGTATGATGGGTAGTTAAATGAATACTGCGGATCGGCTGCAGACATATTGAACGCGTTAGGAGCCTTCCGTACATCCGCATATTGAGGCTTTTTCTCCAGGCTATCCTTTTTTATATGTACCTCAGCTATCACCAGGTCGCCGCTTTTATAAGCCATCACATAGCTAACGTCACCGGTTTTAAGCATTTCTGTCTCAAAGCGCTTAAAATCAATAATTTTACCGCCTGTGCTTCCCGAAAAAACAGCTATCCCTATAAAAGTGGCAATAACAAGTGCGTAAACCCACATAAAATTGAATTTAGGGGGCTTAGGTGTTATCCTTTTGGCAGGGATCTTCCTTACCGGTTTTGGTTTTTCCGAATTATTATCTTTCATTTTTTTTATTTCAACTATTAATTATTCTAAAAGTTAACCGCTCTTATGCGCTTTTGTAACTTTTAATTTCAGCATCGCCCCACAGTTCCTCTACACCATAAAACTCACGCTTGTCAGTTCTAAAAACGTGCACAACCACATTTACATAATCAAGCAATATCCACTCGCCATACTGCAAGCCCTCTTTGCGCCAAGGTTCCTGCTGGGTGGCTTTAAATATTTCTTCCTCAATACTGTTAGCAATTGCTTTTACCTGTGTGGTCGAGTCGGCGTGACAGATAACAAAATAATCAGACACAGAGCTATGTATATTACGAAGATCTAATCTGACAATGTCGTTCCCTTTTTTTTCCTGTATGCCATGTATGGCAAGTTCAGAAATGTAAGCGGATTCATTTTTCGCTTTATTTTTTACCATCAAAAAGAATTAGTTTTGAAACGTTTTTGAGTAAGTCATTATTATAACATTGCAAAATAACATATTTTCAGGATTATTTGTTGGACAAAATTTACTGACATTAAAAGAAGTTGATTCAACCAACAATTTCCTTAAAAACTTATTGTCAAATTCCAAGCCATTGCCCGAAGGTACGGTCATTATGGCAGAACATCAATACGCTGGTCGCGGCCAGCAGCAAAATAAATGGCATAGTCAGCCGGGCAAAAACCTAACATTTAGCGTGTTACTTAAACCCACATTTATAAGCGCCGTCAATCAGTTCGATCTGACACGGGCCATTAGTCTGGGCGTTTCTGATACACTGCGTACACTATTGGGCGATACACTTAAAATAAAGTGGCCCAACGATATATACTATAAAGACAGTAAATTAGGGGGTATGCTGATTGAGAATATGGTGCAGGGCGAGCGGATAAATAATTCGGTTGTGGGGATAGGTATTAATGTCAATCAGGATGACTTTCCCGAAGGAGTAAACAATGCCACATCAGTTAAACAAATCTTACACAAAGATTACGATTTACGCCTTTTATTGTCAGAGATTTGCAGTCAAATAGAAGCATACTACTTACATTTAAAGGCAGGTAGAATTGACTTTATAAGAAGTGCGTATCTAAGCCGTTTATATTGGTTGAACGAGCCGCGACATTTTAGGGCCGGCAATGACGTTTTTGAAGGAATAATTGAAGGTGTTGCCGGTAACGGTTTGCTACAAATAAAAAGGGGCGACGCAACAGCAAGCTACAACTTAAAAGAAATTGAATTTTTAAATAAATAAGATGAAGAAGATACTGGCAATTACTGCCGCATTATTGCTAACCCTGGGCGCATTTGCGCAGGTTGAGAACAAGGTGAAGTGGAAATTCGGCGCAAAAAGAACCAGCGCTACAGAAGCGACTATTTTTGCTATAGCAACGCTGGAGGATGGATGGCATATATACTCTCAGCATATTAACGAAGGTGGCCCAACAAAAACCGAATTCACTTTTTCCAAATCAAAAGCATATTCATTAGCAGGTAAAACCGTTGAACCTAAAACCGTTGCAAAGTTTGACAAGCAATTTAAGATGAACATCGGGTTTTTTGAAAAGGAAGTGGTTTTTCAGCAAAAAGTTAAGCTAAAATCTGCAAATGCAGTAAGCGTTAAAGGTAAGGTTGAATTCGGTGTTTGTAACGACAGGCAATGTCTTCCACCCGACGAGGTGGCATTTAACATATCTGTGCCTGTAAAGTAATATGAGCGCTTCAAAACTCAAGTCCCTGTTACCAAAAGCTGTAGGCATTGCAATTCTTTTTATTGCGTTATGGCTAAACCCACCTGCTGCTTTTGCCCAACAGCCGGACACTGGTGGTGTGGTTTTTACTGAGACAGCAACTGCTACTGACAGTTTGGTTGATGCCGTAAAAAAAGACACGCAGCAAGTAGCAAAGGTGGTATCTTCTACCGTTGCACCAATTGCTCCAACGCAAGGTCCGAAATCTTTATGGACCATATTTATAACGGGCTTCTTAGCCGGTTTTGCTGCGTTTTTAATGCCCTGTATATATCCTATGTTACCGCTTACCGTAAGTTTTTTTACTAAGAAAGGTGGCACCCGGGCTAAAGGCGTATTCAATTCCATGCTCTATGGCCTTTCAATTATTTTTATTTACGTCTTTATCGGGATTTTAATAGCCATAATTTTTGGCCCTACTGCTTTAAATGATCTGGCTACCAATGGCGTTTTTAATTTCCTTTTCTTTCTCCTGTTGATCGCCTTTGGTGTGTCTTTCTTAGGGGCTTTTGAGATTACTTTACCAAGCTCGCTGGCAAATAAATTAGATCAAAACTCCGACAAAGGAGGCTTAGCCGGCATTTTTTTTATGGCTGCTACTTTAGTGGTGGTGTCATTTTCATGCACGGGCCCCTTGGTGGGTTCGGTATTGATAGATGCGGCGGTTAAAGGCGAGCGCCTTGGCCCGGCTATTAGTATGTTGGGCTTTTCATCGGCATTGGCGTTACCTTTTACCCTGTTCGCTCTGTTTCCATCGGCTCTGAACAGTTTACCCAAATCAGGCGGGTGGCTTAATAGCGTTAAAGTCGTTCTTGGGTTTATCGAAATTGCATTCGCGCTTAAATTCTTGTCGAATGTTGACTTAGCTTATCATTGGAACTTGATTGACCGCGAGATCGTTCTCTCTATCTGGATAGCTATTGGTTTGTTGATGGGTTTATATTTGATAGGAAAGATAAAATTCTCGCACGATAGCGATCTCCCTTATTTGTCTACTCCACGTATCTTTATTACTATTGGCGTATTTGCCTTTACCGTATATATGATACCCGGCCTGTGGGGCGCGCCATTAAAGTCGATAAGTGCGCTGTTACCGCCACTTAGTACACAGGATTTTGACATGTCTGCCGGAACGTTGCCAGTATCGACAATTAATAAGTCTGTTTCTATAAAAGAGAAAAAATACGAAGAACTTTTTAAACGCCTGCCAAAAGTAAAAGGCCTTGATGAGTGGTATGATTTTGAACAGGCTAAAATAGTTGCCAAAGAGTTAAATAAGCCGATACTTATTGACTTTACCGGTTGGAGCTGCGTTAACTGCCGGAAAATGGAGCAAAATGTATTCCCCGACCCGGAAGTACT
>NZ_CAMLHX010000012.1 GCF_946479965.1 uncultured Mucilaginibacter sp.
AGACGAGGAGCGCGGTCGTTTTTCTTATACCGAAGTAGAGCAAATAAAAGAACAACGCTGTTGCTGGATTACCTATACAAACACCAAAGTTCACGAAACATTAAAGGAAGGATTTGAAAAATCACCGATGTTTACGGGGAGGATCAAAGGTTTAGGCCCTCGCTATTGCCCATCTATTGAGGATAAAATTAACCGCTTCGCTGAACGCGATCGTCACCAGATATTTGTAGAGCCGGAGGGCTTAAACACAGTAGAGATCTACGTTAATGGTTTCTCTACTTCGCTGCCTGAAGATGTGCAATATAAAGCCCTAACACAAATACCGGGTTTTGAAAACGCAAAAATGTTCCGCCCCGGCTATGCTATAGAGTATGATTATTTCCCGCCTACACAATTGGGGCTTACTTTAGAGACCAAGCTGGTTAGCAATCTTTACTTTGCCGGACAGATAAACGGAACAACGGGATATGAAGAAGCGGCATCGCAAGGTTTTATTGCAGGCATAAACGCGCATCAAAAGATATATGATAAGCACGAGCTGATCATGAAACGATCAGAATCATACATAGGTGTTTTAATAGACGACCTGGTGACCAAGGGTACAGAGGAGCCATATAGAATGTTCACCTCCAGGGCCGAGCACCGCCTATTATTGAGGCAGGATAACGCCGATATCCGCTTAAGCCCTATTGGCCATGAGTTGGGTTTAATAAGCGACGAGCGTCTGGATAAAGTCAATCAAAAAATAAAAAACTCAGACGAGATTGTCGCCTATACAAAAAAGGTGGCCATTGAACCATCAAGCGTAAACTCGCTGTTGGAAGAATTAGGGACAAGTCCGCTGCAACAAAATGCCAAACTGTTTGCACTGATAAGCCGCCCGCAGGTTTCAATTAATGATCTGCTGAAAGCTGATGACAATTTAAAAACGTTGCTTTCAAAATATGATAAAGAAACAATTGAGCAGGCTGAAATAAAAATCAAATACGAGAGTTATTTTGAGAAAGAATTGGAGATCGTTTCCAAAATGAAAAAAATGGAAGACAAGGAAATAAACGCGGAGTTTGATTATCATCAATTGGTGTCCTTGTCAAAAGAGGCCCGGGAAAAACTGATGCGGATAAAACCGCGCACTTTGGGTCAGGCGTCTCGCATTTCGGGAGTTTCGCCGTCCGATATATCCGTTTTGATGGTGCACATAAGTCGGTAGGTCTTAATTGATTGAAAATCAATTAATTACAAAATTTTATTTATACGCCACTTTTTTTAATTTTTAATGATAACCTTCATAAAAAGAAAAAAGTTGCTTATAGCGCTTAAAAATAATGTTAAATAAAAAACGGCCATTTTTCTCGTATTTAAAGCCCCTGTTTTTGGCTTTGCTGGCTTTGTCGGGCTGTGCGGTGCAGCAAAAGCCGCAAGGTGGCCCGCGCGACCTTGTCGCCCCCAAATTATTGAAGGCAATGCCGGCGGATCAAACCAGAAACTTTAACGGAAAAAAAATCGAGCTGGAATTTGACGAATATTTTAAACTCAACAACCAGTACCAGGAAATAAGCGTTTCGCCGGCTCAAGAGCGCAGCCCGGAATATACTGTGAAACAAAAAAAATTGATAATAGAATTAAAAGACACTCTCCAAAAAAACACAACTTATGTAATCAGTTTTGGAAAAGCCATTATGGATGTTAACGAAGGCAATACAGTAAAAAACCTTACCTACGTTTTTGCTACCGGCCCGTCTATAGATTCTATGACGATAAGCGGCACCGTAACCAATGCCGTTACACAACAAAAAGAAAAAGAGGCGTTGGTGCTGCTCTTTAATCTGAAACAAGACTCTACCTTGTTTGGCAAAAAGAAACCCACCCTGTTTACTACTACTGACAGTGCCGGCAATTTTAAATTCAGCAATTTAAAAGCCGACAACTATAAAATATACGCCTTAAAAGAAACCGCCGCTGATAAGATCTACAATAACGATAATGAGTTAATCGCCTTTAAGGCTAACCCTATCCAATTAAGGAAAGACACGGCGGGGATAAATTTAACATTGTTTAAAGAAGTGCCCGACAAAATACGTTTCGCCACCAAGGCCTTTGACAGGGATGGCAGCATGCTGCTTATCGCAAACCGGCCCATTGCCCGTCCCTCTGTAAAAATTATATTCCCGGAGGGCTTTGATGCACAAAAGCTGGCAGAAATAAACAAAACCGGCGATACCATCAATGTATACTCCAAAAATATGGACTTTGATTCTGTTAAACTCGCCACTTATGAAAACGGGGTGGCGTTTGACACCGTGAGGTTTACCAAAGGCCGCAGAGAAACGTTTACACGCAACATTGCCTTATATTACAACATAAGCCAAAATGGTGTTATAAAACCCGGCAGCGACCTTCTGGTAACATCAAACATGCCTATAGAGAGCTTTGACCAATCTTCAATAACGTTGATGGAAGATTCGGCCAAAGTAAATTATACGGTGCAGCGCGATACTACAACCCGAAAAAAACTGATCTTTAAATATCGATGGAAGCCCAAGGCAAAGTATACGCTGACTTTTAATGAAAACTCTATTACAGCTTTCTTCGGCGACAAAATAAAAAAGACGCAGAAAACATTTTCTTTGGATAATCCTGAAAACTATGGCGAGCAAACCATGCGGATAGTCGTGCCGGATACAAGCAAAAGCTATGTAGTGGAGTTGCTCACTTCCAATGGTGATCAAAAGAATGCGATCCGGACCAACCGCATAAGTCGTAATTCCGCTATTGAATACAAAATGTTACTGGCGGGTAAATACCAGATAAGGGTTACCTATGACACTAATAAAAACGGCAAGTGGGACCCGGGCAGTACTTCAAGGAAAACGCAGCCTGAAAATATTTGGGCAGACAAAACCGTATATACCGTAAGGCCAAACTGGTCAGATACGGCGAACATACAGATCCCTGCCGAGCCGGTTACTGCTCCTTAAACCAACCTGAGTATAAAATATAGTTATCAGGCAGTTTATCTAGAAGTGCTTTTTGCTCGTCTGTTAAAGCTTTGATCTTTTTGGCAGGTGAACCAGCGTATAAAAAGCCTGATTCGCATACAGTCTTCTCTAAGACCACAGAACCGGCACCGATAATAACATACTCCTCTACAACCGCGCCATCCATTACAATGGCTCCCATACCCACCAAAGAATGATCTTTTAAAGTACAACCATGCACTAAAGCATTGTGACCGATAGATACATAATTGCCAATATTTGTTGCTGCTTTAAGGTAAGTTCCATGAATAACAACACCATCCTGTATATTGGTGTTGTTGCCTATTTTAATGTAGTTAACATCACCCCTAATCACCGCGTTGAACCATACCGAACAATTATCGCCCATCTGCACATCACCAACAATGGTAGCGTTTTCAGCAATAAAACAATCGTTTCCCCAGGCCGGGCTTTTATCTTTTACAGGCAGAATTAAAGACATATTACTAATTATTGAAGGATTGAATTACTGAATTATTGATTTAGTTTTTTTACTATGTTTGATGTAAATATAAGCGGAAATAGCTCAGCTGGTAGAGCATCAGTTTCCCAAACTGAAGGCCGCGGGTTCGAATCCCGTTTTCCGCTCAATTTTTACTTTATCTTTCCAAACAGCGATAACACTGTTAAAGAAATCTTTAATTTCTTCCTCGCTTCCATCGGCATAAACTTTAAACTCAACTCCATCTCTTTTTTTAACCAATATAAATGGGCAATACGTCACCCCAACTTTATAGACGGGTTTCATTTCTACTATTTCTTCGTAAGACGCGGAGGCTTTCATATTCTTTTCGCTATCTCGTTTATCTATCCAATAGTTTGCCACACGCCTATCCGTGAAAAAATTGCCTGAATATTTAAATATATACTCCGAATAAAACTTATAAATCTTTTCGTCCGGCTCCAATAGCTTTAATGAAACCAAATAATCAATATCTGCCTTACTCAGTTCATTTGCCCCCTTTATTTTATTACATGAATAAAAAATAGAGATAGCTAATAGACCGAAAATGAAAGCCTTTTTCATTTTAATTAAAAAACCGTATCCTCCAAAACCGCCTGATGTTCAGGATAATCAGTAGTATAATGTAATCCTCTACTCTCCTTACGCATCATAGCCGATTTTACCACCAAATAGGATACCTGTATCAGGTTACGCAGCTCGCATAGTTTAACAGATACCTTTGTTTTCTTATAAAAATCCTCAGTTTCTTCATGCAATAAACCAAGTCGGCGCAGCGCTCTTTCCAAACGGAAATCAGAGCGTACTATACCTACATAGTCACTCATTAGCTTCTGCATCTCACGTACGTTGTGGGTTACCAAAATGTCTTCGTTGGATAGCTGAACACCCTTTTCATCCCATTCGGGAATACCTTCGGGTATTACTTTGCTGCTTACATCGTTTACAGCATCTTTGTAAATACGATGCGCAAACACCAACGCTTCTAATAATGAATTAGAAGCTAAGCGATTAGCCCCATGTAAGCCCGTTGATGAACATTCACCGCAGGCATACAACCTATTAATAGATGACCTGCCGTTATGATCAACCAAAACACCCCCACACATATAATGACAAGCCGGTGCAACAGGTATCATATCTTTGGTCATATCAATACCAATATCCAGACACTTGGCATATATATTAGGGAAATGCGCCATAATATCTTTCTTACTACGGTGGCGGATATCCAGATAAACAAAGTCCTCCCCAGATTTTTTTATTTCCGCATCGATAGCCCTTGCAACTATATCCCGTGGAGCTAAAGATTTACGTTCGTCGTACTCCTGCATAAATTCCTCGCCGTTGGTACGTTTTAAAATACCACCAAAGCCGCGTACTGCTTCTGAAATAAGAAATGATGGATATTCTCCCGGATTATACAAAGCTGTTGGGTGGAATTGTATGAACTCCATGTTTCTTACTTTTCCCTTGGCACGGTAAACCATGGCAACACCATCGCCTGTCGCAATAGTTGGATTAGTCGTTATAGAATATATATGACCGGCACCCCCCGAAGCCATTACTGTTACTTTTGATAAGATTTTATCAACTTCTTTAGTCTCGGTATTCAAAGCATATATACCGTAGCATTCTATATCCGTGCTTGATTTATCTACAAACTCACCTAAATGATGCTGCGTTATAATATCTAAAGCGAAATAATGTGTCAGGATTTCAATATTAGGATTTTGGTGCAGCTGCTCTAATAAAGCTCGCTCCATTTCAAAACCGGTTATATCCTTATAATGTAACACTCTAAATTCAGAGTGCCCACCCTCTTTCGCGAGGTCGAAAATACCTTCATTTGTCTTGTCAAAATTGGTTCCGTACTCAATAATTTCATTAATTCGCTCCGGACCTTCCTTAACAACTATCTCTACAACCTCTTTATCGCACAGCCCATCGCCGGCATCAAGCGTATCATTTATGTGTTTTTCAAAGGAATCTTCCTCTTTATCCACAACCACTGCAACACCTCCCTGGGCATACTTAGTGTTTGATTCGTCTTCGTTTGATTTTGTAACTATCAGAACCTTACCGTGCTTTGCAGCTTTTAGTGCAAAACTTAACCCGGCAATGCCCGATCCCACTACCAGGAAATCAACAGATCTGGTCATAAAATATATGGTATATGTGTAAAATTAATGGCTTTGTTAATAATAGCCCTTAAAGATGTTAATTTTGTGTAAGTAAATAATTAATAAAATAACATATCGTGGATAACTCGCTTTTAGGCTTGTAACCATCAAATCTTTTAAGCTACTTTTGAGATACAAAGCACATGAAGTTAACATTTATCCACTCCAAAAACTATTAACAAATAACTTTTTAAATTAAAATTACATTAACAGACTTATCTAAAAATCAGCACTATAAAACGTAAAAAAATAAACATACCTGTTGATAACCCGTTAGTAATATATCTGTCAATACCTAATTTATTCTATTTATACACATAACTAACACCATAATAACAATAGGTTTCTTTATTTAAAATAATTAGTTGTTATTAATTGAATTGTTGAAATGAATACCTTCGAAGAAATAAACCTGAAAGGCTACGTTGAGGAATATATAGACCCAACGCTTGATCTTTTTGCTGAAATAGAAAAACTTAAAAAAGAAAAAAATGCGGTTATACTGGCTCATTATTATCAGGACGCTGATATACAGGATATTGCAGACTATATTGGGGATAGTTTGGGATTATCGCAGCAAGCCGCAAAAACTGATGCCGATATTATTGTTTTTGCCGGAGTGCACTTCATGGCCGAAACAGCAAAAATATTATCGCCAACAAAAAAAGTTTTACTACCCGACGTAAAGGCAGGTTGCTCGTTAGCTGATAGCTGCCCGCCGCATTTGTTTAAAAAGTTTAAGGAACAATATCCTGATCACCTGGTGATAACTTACGTAAACTGCACGGCTGAGTTGAAGGCTTTGAGTGATATAGTTTGCACATCAAGCAATGCCATAGGGATCGTTGAAAGTCTACCTACGGACCAGAAAATAATATTTGGACCGGATAAAAATTTAGGCGCTTATGTAGCTAAAAAAACAGGTAGGGACCTGGTGTTATGGAACGGTGCCTGCATGGTGCATGAGATATTTTCGCAGGAGAAAATTACCCGTTTAAAGGAGCGTTACCCTAATGCTAAATTGTTGGCACATCCTGAATGTGAGGATGTTGTTTTAAAAATGGCTGATTATATTGGCTCGACCACGGGTATATTAAAATATGCTACTAACAGTCCGGTAAAAGAGTTTATTGTAGCTACAGAGCCGGGTATAATACACCAGATGCAGAAAGAAAACCCTGATAAGGTTTTTATTCCTGCTCCGCCCAATAACCAATGTGCCTGCAATGATTGCCCGCATATGAAGCGTAATACATTGGAGAAATTGTACCTGTGTTTAAAAAATGAAATGCCGGAGATAACTGTACCACAGCATATTATTGAAAAGGCTGTAAAACCTATTGAGCGTATGCTGGAGATATCAGCAAGGTTAGGGTTGTAATGACATTTTAGTTGATTAAACCTTCTTAATTCTTCCTGCTCTAAAATCGTATTAAACAACAATACGATTATGAAAAAACTTTTCTTTTTAGCAGCGGTAATGGCGATAGCGATAAGTGCGGATGCGCAACGTAGAGTTTATCGCCAACCGGTTAGGCGTGTGCCTGCACCGCGGTATGTACAACAACGAAGTAATAATTACTTTCAGCCAAGCTTTGGATTTAAAATTGGTGCCAATTTTTCAAACAGTGTAAGCACACGAGATTACGGTTATACAACCGGTAGCCTGGTAGGTTTAAATTTAGGTTTATTTGCTGATCTGCCCATTATTCAGCCGCTTTCGTTCCAACCTGAGGTTTTATACTCGCAAAAGGGTTATGTGGTGGGTACAACTTATGGCAATTTTACCCAGCGTACGCATTTTATTGATGTGCCGTTGTTAGCCAAATTTAAGGTAAGCCCCACTTTTAATATTTTGGTGGGTCCGCAGCTTTCCTGGTTGATGTCTACTACCAATACTTACGACGACGGATTTATGGTGACAGAAAGATCAACTTATGATAGTGATAACAATGGCCACAAAACATTTTTAGATGGTGTTGTAGGCGTAAGCTTTGATATTAACCGAAATGTGGATATACATGGTCGCTATAATATCAATCTGCAAAAGACAGACAGGTACGGCAATACTTATACACCCGACTACCGCAACCAGGTTTGGCAGGTAGGTTTAGGTTTTAAATTTTAAAGGATTAGAATTTGCTAATTAAAGCCACGTTCCAAAAGAACGGGGCTTTATTGTTTCTGATTTTTTAAGCAGGCTCAATTGGATATGCTTTCGTATTTTTGCACGATGGCAATGTTTGATAACAAAGAGAAAACCAATATAGAAGCATTAGGCGAGTTCGGCCTGATAAAACACTTAACTGATAATATTGAACTGGTAAATCAGAGCTCTATAAAAGGTGTGGGCGATGATGCCGCCGTTTTAGACCCTGCCGGAAAGAAGATACTGGTATCTACAGATCTGCTATTGGAAGGAATTCACTTTGACCTGGCCTACGTGCCGCTAAAACATTTGGGCTACAAGGCCGTACAGGTTAACCTGAGCGATATTTATGCCATGAACGGTATTGCCACCCAGGTAACCGTTTCTATCGGCATGTCGAGCAAGTTTCCTATTGAGGCGATTGAGGAGTTATATGAAGGCATTTATATTGCCTGTAAAAAATATGGGGTTGATGTGGTGGGTGGCGATACCTCGGCTTCAAAGCAAGGGTTGGTTATCAGTATAACATCTATTGGCTATGCCGATGCCGAGGACATTGTTTACCGCAATGGTGCACAAGAAGGCGACCTAATCTGTGTATCTGGTGATCTCGGCGGCGCTTACGTTGGTTTACAGTTACTGGAACGCGAAAAGATGATCTACCTGGAAAATCCAAATATCCAACCTGATCTGGAAGGCAAAGATTATATAGTAGAGCGCCAGCTTAAACCGGAAGCACGTAAAGATATTGTTGAGTTGTTGAAAGAGATTGATGTTAAACCTACGGCGATGATAGATGTATCCGACGGTTTGGCTTCCGAAATATTACATATTTGCAAGCAAAGCGATAAAGGCTGCAGTATTTACGAAGAAAAGATCCCTATTGATCCCATGACCTTTGAAACAGCCCGCGGCTTTAACCTTGACCCAACGGTTTGCGCCTTAAGCGGTGGCGAAGATTACGAGTTGTTGTTTACTGTTCGCCAAGCGGATTATGATAAGATCAAATTCAAAATGGATATCACCATTATCGGTCATATTACAGAACCGGCATCGGGGTGTAATTTGGTAACTAAGGCGGGCAACATGCACGAACTGAAAGCACAAGGCTGGAATGCTTTCCCAACTGCCTCTTAACGGAGGGATTGATGTAACATTCTTTGTAGTCCCCTATCTAACCATAAATCAAACACTATGAAGAAAGTTATACTTATTTGCTTTATTGCTATCGCGATGGCATCATGTTCTGAGAATTATTCAAACGGCGAGCGTATTGGTGTTATTACACAGTTTTCTAATACAGGCTTGTGGTGGAAATCATGGGAAGGGCACCTGAACGTTACCCAAACCGGCATGAACAGCAGTGTACCATTTGATTTCTCAATAGACAACAACAATCCCGATCAGAAGGTTATCAACCTGTTAGACAGCGCGGCACAACATGGTTGGAAAGTGAAACTGGTTTACCACGAAACAAAAGGTAAAAACTGGTTTGATAACCGCGGCGAAACCAATCATTTTGTAACCAAAGTTGAGGTTTTGGATAAAAATATGGCTTCTTTATTCGGCAATCAAAATACGCGTGCCGGCCGGGTGGTTGATACTATTTATGTAGTGATTGATAAAAGCCAGTTGAAGAACCATAAATAAAAATAGAACGGTAACAAATAAAATATAAAAATCTTATCATGAAAAAAGCTCCAATATTGGTCATTGCCTGCCTTGCTTCGCACATTTTATTTGCCCAGCAATCACTAAAGTTTAGCGTGAAATACTTGCCCTTGCAAAATTATGCCACATCTTTTAAAATGGATATGGACATGACTATGAACATTGCAGACGAGACAATGGCAAAAGCGATGAAAGATGCCGGTCAGCCATCGTCTATGTTGATGAAAATGAATATGGCAACAGTGTTTAATATGGCCACCAAAGCACAGACTGCCAATAAAGATGTCCCTTTTACGATAATCTATAATGACGTTAGCATGAGCGGAAGCATGAACGGACAATCTTTGCCTTTGCCGGATGCCGGCTTGAAAGGTTTCGGTTTTTTTGGCCACTATTCTAACCAGACAAAGAAAGTAGGCATTGACGGCATCCAGGGTGATACGGTAAATGCGGAAAAGAAAGCAGCGGCAGAAACGCAGCTTTCACAAATATTTAATCAGTACAGCTTTCCGGATACTACATTAAAAATTGGCGATAAGTTTGTACAAAATGTACCAATGAGCGTTCCCACAGCAGCGGGGAATGCAGAAGTGATCACAAAAGTAACCTATATCTTAAAAGAAATTAAGGCAAACCAGGCGATTTTTGATTTGAACCAGGTGGTTGATATGACAATGAACATACCACAGGCCGGCGGAGATATGACAATGAAGGGTACAGGTACAGGAAGTATGGTCTATGACATTGCTGCAAAATTTCCGATTAATACCAATATAGCAATTGACCTTGCTTTTAAAATGAACGCAGGCGGAGCACCCTTATCCGGAAACATGAAAGGTGTATCCATCACGGATGTGAAAGTGACGAAGAAATAAACCGAATAAACAGACGGAGCGCGTTCCCCCTTTAGGGGGTTAGGGGGCTACTCTTCTTCTGTTTCATCCCCAATATATTTCTGATCAATCTGCTTATTAGCCTTAGCGCCCAAACTTCTGATTTTTTCGGCGGTGCGGGTTAGGTTGCCTGCGCCATCGGTCAGTTTGTTAAGGGCGCTGTCATAAGCGCTTTGGCTTTGCTTAATGTTTTTGCCGATGCTTTCCATATCAGTTACAAAGCCAACAAACTTATCATACATACTACCGCTTAAACGCGCAATCTCCAGTACATTTTTGTTTTGACGCTCCTGTTTCCACATGCTGGCAATAGTACGCAGCGTGGCTAATAATGTTGACGGGCTAACTATCACAACCCGCTTATCCCAGGCATCGCTAAACAATTCAGAATCCAGCTGCACTGCAAAACTGAAGGATGATTCTATCGGCACAAAAAGCAATACAAAATCCGGCGAATTGATCTGGTACAGATCATGATAGTTTTTGGTTGACAGGTTATGCACATGGCCACGTATAGACTCTACGTGAGCCTTAGAGAAGAGCTTTCTGTCTTCTTCTGTCTCGCAGTTTACCAAACGCTCGTAAGCTATCAGAGACACCTTAGAGTCGATTATAAGATGTTTGTTATCCGGCAGGTCAATTATAGCGTCGGGCTGTAGGCGGCCACCGTCAAGGCCGGTTATACTGGCTTGCAGGCGATACTCCTGATCCTTCACCAGGCCGGAGCGTTCCAGTACTTTTTCTAATATTACCTCGCCCCAGTTACCCTGCTTTTTATTATCGCCCTTAAGTGCCTTGGTTAAGTTACTGGCCTCGTCGCTTATCTGCTTGTTAAGTTCCATTAACTGGGTTATTACACCCTTCATGGTGTTACGCTCGGCGGCTTCCATGTTGTAAACCTTGTCCACCTTCTCCTCAAACGCTTTCAGGTTTTCTTTTAGCGGATTAAGTATGCTATCCAGGTTATTGCGGTTAACATCAATAAACTCTTTTGATTTTTCTTTCAGCAGCTTTTCGGCCACATTCTCAAACTCTTTCTGAAAATTTGTACGGATCTGTTCAACCTCGGCTTTTTGCTCCTGCATTTTTTCCTGCTGAGATTTATAATAAGAACGAGCGCTCTCTAATGATTGATTGGCTTGGTCTAAACTGGTGCGAACCGATTGGAGTTCTTCTATAAGGCGCTCTTTTTCTTCCTTAAGCAATTGGGTTATACTTTCTTTCTCGGCAACTACGCCAAGGGCTTTTTGCTCCGCTATGGCAAGCGAGATCTTAAGTTGATCGGCCTCTGCTTTAAGTTGTGTAAAATCCTGTTCAGAAATGCTGCCTGCAACCTTTGGCCGTTTCAAAAACAGAACCACAGCAACAACCAATAAAACAAGCGAAACAATTAGTACAACCAAATCCATTTTGATAAAAATATTAGCAAAACGAAGGTAAATAAAATTTGCAGATGTGCAGATATGCGGATGTGCAAATGATGATTATTTCAACTTATTTTGTGTGTCAGCGCGTTTTAATCTTTTTCTTCAAGCATCTGCATATCTGCACATCCTCTCATCCGCATATCAATGGGCTTTTTCCACCCTCAATCCCACATCGCTTACCTCATGCAGTGGATTATCCCGCATATTTTGCTCAATGCTGATGTGGTAGGGCCCTGTGGCGGGGAATTTATAATTTAATTTGAAGGGGATACGGAAGCTATATAGGTTGCCTGATCCTTTACCCAGCCATTGCCCATCGGGTTGGGCAAGTTTAAGTTCATAACGCGACGATGATCCTTTTTTAACAGGATCGCTAACCAAAACAAACAGGTTAGAATACTTATAATCGCCGGTTACGCGCAGGTTGATGTACAGATTGTAGCCGGCATTGGCATCATCTATCTTAAAATCATAACCAACGCGGTTATTGTACGACCATACCTTATTTGGCAAGGCCGTATTATTATCTATTACAGCGCCCGGATCAGAGCAGCCACAAAAAGCAAAAAGCAAAAAACAAACCGACAGATTATAAAGCGGGCGCGTGTTTTTCATTATGGTTGCGTTGGTGGCTGTTCTCCCTTGTTGTTATTGTTGTTAGGGCGATTGTTATTGCGCCTGTTTTTGTTCCGGTTCCTATTTGGGTTGCCACTACCTTCAGGGCGCGGACCTTGTTCCGGTCGTGGTCCCTGGTTGGGTCTCGGTCCTTGTTGTGGCCGTGCTTCCCTTGGTACACCAGGGTTAGCTGCAACTGCCGAAGGTTGTCCGCTACCGGCAGCTGCATTAGGGTTTGGCCTGTTTTTGTTTTTATTACGATTGTTGTTTTTCTTTTTGTTACGATTACGCTCATCAAGGCGGGTTAAGCTATCCTGCCCAACAACATTTTCGTAATCCAGCACCTTTGGCGCGGCTACTTCTATTTCAGTCACAACACCCAGATCATCCGGCAAAACGCCATCGCGATTCATTTGCTGTATTTCTCTAACACGGGCAAGCGGAAGTGGGATCCACGATTCCTCACGCAGATAGCTAAACCACATTAGCTTTTTAAATATGTCGGTTTTTTGCAGGCGGGCATCTCCTTTAACTGTTTTTAGAATATTCACATTCTCAGGAATATGCTTTAACGCATCCATGTAAGTATCCAGCTCATAGTTAAGGCAGCATTTTAATTTGCCGCATTGCCCTGCAAGCTTTAAAGTATTTAATGAAAGATTTTGATAGCGTGCCGCTGATGTTGATACCGTTTTAAAATCGGTTAACCAGGTAGAGCAGCACAATTCACGACCGCATGAACCTATACCACCCAAACGGCTGGCTTCCTGGCGCATACCTATTTGTCGCATCTCTATACGGATACGGAAAGTTTCGGCCATTTTTTTGATCAGCTCCCTAAAATCAACGCGGCCTTCGGCTGTATAATAAAAAGTAGCTTTTGTTTTATCCGCCTGGTAATCCACATCGCTCAGCTTCATGCTTAGGTTAAGGGTAAGGGCCAGTTTACGGGCGCTGTGCATGGTTTCCCACTCCAGGTCCTTGGCGGCCTTCCACTTATCTACGTCCGTTGGTGTAGCCCTGCGATATATTTTTTTGAGTACGTCTTCTTCCTTAACGCGACGCTTAACCATCTGCATACGCACCAGTTCGCCGGTTATTGATATGTGGCCAATGTCGTAACCGCCGGTAGCGGCTTCAACAACAACCAGGTCGCCGTTTTCCAGGTATATATTATCCGTATTTTGAAAAAACTCCTTGCGTGAGCCTTTAAACTTTACTTCTACAATAGAAAAAGGCTTATAATTAACAGGCATGTCCATATGCGACAGCCAATCGTAAACATCTAATTTACTGCATCCATTAGTAAGGCATGAGCCATTACTTTTGCAACCCGCGGGCGTACAACCGCCTCCGGTTGAGCAACTTCCACATCCCATATTATCTTGATATATATTGATCCCCCTGAGGGGTAGGTTTTAATTTTAAAAATCCAACAATTTGTAAAGATACATCTAAAAACATAATTTTCGGATTAGCATTTCGTTCCACATGATAATGCGCTTTTTCCAGCTCACCGGCTATGGCATTAATGGATGGAAAGTTTAATATCGCTGCCATTTTCTGCGCTGTCTCTAACTCAGCAGCAGGTAAACGCACCAACTCGCCCGCACCGGCCAAAAGCAGACCACACTCCCGTAAAAAGCTTATGCCGTAACGTATAAAATTTTTTTGGTTCTCCCGCCCCATTTTAGATAGCTGGTCAACAAAACCAACCAGCTCTATGCCTTTGTTGCCAAAGCAAAGCCTTAGCCACTGAACAAAAAGCGGGTGATAGCTTTTGCTGCCCTGCTGCAGCATAAACAACGCTTCGTTTAAACTGCCATTACACAGGTAAGCTATTTCAGCCGCTGCGTTTTCTGTTTGATGGTGAACTTCTATCAGATGCTGTTTTATTTCCTCATAGCCAACAGGGGGGATCTTTATCAGCTGCGTGCGCGACAGGATAGTGTTCAGTATCTGGTCCTGATTTTGGGCCACTAGTAAAAACAGTGTGTTTGGCTGCGGCTCTTCAATAATTTTTAAAAGGGCATTGCCCTCTTTGTCCAGGTATTCCGGCAGCCACAAAATGAGCACCTTGTAATCCGACTCAAAAGGCTTAAGACTTAGTTTTTTTATGATCTGATGGCATTCGGCAATATTGATATTGGCCTGTTTGTTTTCTGCATCCAGGTAGCCGCGCCAGTTGTCTAGCCCTAAATATGGATTAGTTAAAAAGGCATCGCGCCATTGCTCAATAAAGGTTACTGCTGTATCGTCTTTGTGTTTAGCGAAAAACGGGTAAGAAAAATGCAGATCAGGGTGCACCAGTTTCTGATACTTACGGCACGATGAACATTCGCCGCAGGAATCATCCCCTTGTTTATCTAAACAGCATAAATACTGCGCATACGCAACGGCCAATGCCAGGCTTCCGGAGCCTTCCGGACCTAAAAACAATTGCGCGTGGCTCACCCGGTTCTCTGTTACCGAGGCAACCAAACGCTGCTTAATTGCCGCCTGCCCTACTATCTGTTTAAACTGCATTGGTGCAAAATAGTAATTTGATGCGAAACGCGAGGAATTTAATAGCGATGGGTTTGACTAATGAATATGTACTGACAAAATTGTGCGGGTGGCTCACGGGAGCTCACGGTGGCTCACAGGGCTCAGGGTGGATCACCCCGGCTCAGAGCCACCCCTATAATTCAAATATGTATCTTTGCAACCACATGAGAATAATGGCTTTTGATTACGGTACCAAACGAATCGGCATTGCAGTTACAGATCCGCTGCAGATAATTGCCACGGGCCTGGATAACATCCATCCCAATAAAATAATCGAATTCCTACAAAAGTATCTGCAAGCCGAGCAGGTGGAACGCTTTATTGTAGGCGAGCCAAAGCAAATGGACAATACCCCATCGCAATCCGCGCAACACGTTAAGGGCTTTGTTAATCTGTTGAAGAAAACGTTTCCGCACATCCCAATTGAAATGCTGGATGAGCGTTTTACATCGAAAATGGCTTCAGCAGTAATAGCCCAAAGCGGCATGGGTAAAAAAGCGAGGCAGAATAAAGAGTTGGTTGATACAGTTTCGGCGGTAATATTATTGCAGGGATGGATGCAGCAGTATAGATGATTATTATTTAGGCATGATTGAGACAAGACATCTGTTCCCAATATTACATGGTAAGCTTATTGAATTACTTTGCTCGCTTTCTGACGAAGATTGGCAGAAGCCAACTATTGCCAAATTATGGACCGTTAAAGATATTGCAGCACACCTGTTGGATGTTAACTACCGTACAATAGCCTTTAAAAGAAATTATAGCGTTAAGCCCGACCGTGAGATCAATTGTTACGAGGACCTTGTCGGATATTTGAACCATTTAAATGCGGAGTGGGTTTCGGCGATGAAAAGAATTGACCCGGAGACGTTGATTGAAATGCTTGATGAAACAGGCAAACAACATAGCGACTATATGGCATCGCTTGATCCAAATGACGAAGCTCCGTTTTCGGTTGCATGGGCAGGCGAAGAGCGCTCAACCATGTGGTTCCATGTAGCACGCGAGTACACTGAAAAATGGCATCACCAACAGCAAATACGCGATGCTGTGGGCAAACAGGGTATAATGGGTCGCGATCTGTACTACCCTTGCATGGATACTTTTATGTTTGGCTTGCCGCATTGCTACCGCAACACTAACGCGCCAAATGGAACAATAGTTAAAATCACTATCACTACAGATAGCGGAGGCGATTGGTATCTAATAAAAGGTGATACTGGTTGGATATTGAGCAAAACGGAGTCTGGCGACGTAGCTGCAAGCGTAATTCTTGACCCGGATACCGCCTGGAAGTTATTTACCAAAGGCCTGACACCCGATACCGCAGCCAAACTGGTTAAATTGGGTGGAGATATAGAATTGGCCGGAGTTGTATTAACAATGGTTGCCGTTATGGCTTAAAGCAATAGCAATGGACAATAAACCGGAAATACTTCCTGACGATCTTCAATCCTACCTCGACACCCACTGCGAGCCCGAACCCGATGTGCTTAAACACATCAACCGCGAAACGCACCTAAGGGTATTAAAACCCAACATGCTTACCGGGCATTACCAGGGCCGGGTGTTAAGCATGATTAGTAAAATGATACGCCCGCGCAGAATTTTGGAGGTGGGAACCTTTACCGGATATGCCACTATTTGCCTTGCCGAAGGCTTAACAGAAGATGGCATCATCCATACCATTGAGGCTAATTTGGAAATGGAGGAAATGCTTAACAAACATTTTTCGCTAACAGATGTTGGTAAAAAAATTAAGCTCCATTTTGGCCCCGCAGCACAAGTTATAAGCACAATTGATGAGAAAACTTACGATTTAGTGTTTATTGATGCGGATAAAAAGAATAATTTTCTTTACTTTGAATTAATATTTGACAAAGTCAGATCTGGAGGACTAATAATAATTGATAATGTGTTGTGGAAAGGAAAGGTATATGGCGCTGAAAATGACGCTGATACTCAAAGCTTCCGACAACTAAATGATCAGATAGCCGCCGACCCGAGAGTTGATAAACTGATACTCCCGGTGCGTGATGGGTTGCTGGTCATCCAAAAAAAGTAAATTATGAAGAAAACCTTACTGATTGCCACATTGGTCATCTGTAGTTTTGCAGCATCCGCGCAAGCACAAAAGCACACCTCACAAACTTATATCGAACAATTCAAAGATAATGCCATAAGTATTATGCGCGAAACGGGTATCCCGGCCAGCATAATTTTAGGTATTGCCATGCACGAATCAGGTAACGGAAACAGCAACATCGCCCAAAAACTGAACAATCAGTTCGGAATAAAGGGCAACAGCGGCTCTGTTTACTACAAAAACAAGAAGAAAGTACGCTCATCCTACAAAAAATACGACTCCATCATGGATTCGTTTGCCGATTTTGCCCGCATAATTACGCAGCGACGTGACCGTGGTGCTATATCATCCGAACTTACAGAAACCGAGTACGAAAAATGGGTAAGAGGTATTCAGCGCAGCGGCTATGCAAGCAGCAAAAAATGGGGCGCTCAGGTACTGGCTATCATTCGCAAGTATGATCTGAACCAGTTAGATAACGAAGCTAAGCCTGCTCCGCAAATGGCACAAACTGTTGAGGCAAAATAAATACCATTTGGCACACAAGATGACTGCCGGTCGCGCGTTTTTATATACTTCATTCTCTTGTTTATTCCTCTTTTTTCTAGGCAGCTGCTCGGCGCATAAAAATGTAATATCCGACAGCCAGGCCCGAAAGAACAATAATGCTATTGAGCGCTCCAACAGAGACGCAATTGCTAATTATACGCCCTTCACTGTAACCTCCTACATAGAAAGATTTAAAAAAATAGCGGTTAAGGAAATGGACCTGTATGGCATCCCCGCAAGCATAACACTTGCCCAGGGGCTTTTTGAATCGGGCAACGGCAATAGCGACCTGGCCAAAGTAGCCAACAACCACTTCGGCATTAAATGCACTACAGATTGGAGCGGAAAAAGTTACTATAAGAATGATGACCGCGATAACGATTGTTTCAGGGTCTATAACAACCCCGAAGATTCTTACCGCGACCACTCGGAGTTTTTAAAGCGCAAGCGCTACGCTCCCCTTTTTGAACTGGACAAGGATGATTACCGCGGCTGGGCCAACGGTCTTAAACAGGCCGGTTACGCTACCAACCCTAAATATCCTGAGCTGCTGATAGGAGTTATTGAGCGCTATCATTTGGATCAATATGATAAACCCGAGGGTGAGATCCAAAAGATAAAACGCGAGGACCGGGTTTTGGCACAGATCAATCAAAACATCGGCACAGAAAATACCCCCACCGAAAAGTTACACACCGTTGTAGCCGGCGATACACTATATAACATTTCAAAACGTTTTGGCCTTACTGTGGATGAGCTGAAGGCGCTGAATAACATGCCGGATAACAACATTAAATTAGGCCAAAAGCTAATTGTTGTTAAATAAATCCCTGTTAATTATTGTTAAATGTATTATCAAAACTAAACAAACGTTTAGCTTTGGCTTTGTAATGAAACGGCTGTTACCAATTATACTATTTACTGTTATCTGCCTGCAAGCATTTGCCCAGCAAAAGTTTACAGAAGGGTTGGTTTTTGATGCCGTTACCAAGGACCGCATTGCCGTAGTTAATATTAAAAACCTACGTACCGGCGAGAGCATGTATAATAGTCTGAATGGTGTGTTTAAGGTAACAACTGAGCCCGGCGATTTGCTTGTTTTTAGTAAGATGGATTATTTTAACGATACCGTGCGTGTTTCTGATGATCTGGCCAAAGTTGTTTATTTAAATCGGACGGGCATAACACTTAAAGAGGTAAACATTTACGACCAGCTATCATCGCCCAAATCTATTATGGCCAAAAACCGGTCGCAATACAGCAAGGCCTATGGCGCGTTGGCTAACCGTGACCTGCTTAGTTTTAGCGGGGGCAGCGTTGGCCTAAGCGTTGACGCATTGTATAATATGTTTAGCCGCGAGGGAAAGAACGCCAAACATCTGCGCGATGTGTTGGAACTTGATTATAAACAAAACACAATAGATTTCCGGTTCAATAGAACCTTTGTTGGTCGGATAACGGGTTTAAGCGGGCCTAAGTTGGATGACTTTATGAAAAAGTACCGGCCGGGGTATTATTTTATAACCTACGCCAGCGAATACGAGCTGATAGCATCCATAAGGGCAAACCTTAAACGTTATCAGCGCAACCCATTGGCGTTTGAGCTGCCCGCGCTGGTCCCTGCTCAATAAAATATAGCCTCAATTTTATAAGCGGGTAGGTAAAACACAAAAAAAAACCTTTATTTGTGCGTGATGCCAGGAAAACTATTCCACATACTTTTTTGTGGATGCATGCTGTTGTTTGCGGCTGCCTCTGCACAAAACCCGGACACTACCCGGCGTGATAGCAGCAGAATTGATACCGCTTTGTTAAACCGTTATCGTGTTACACCGCGTCGTAATGCCATTCCGGTGAGGACACGCCCTCCGCAGATAAGGCCCATGATGATCCCCGTTGTTATGCCCGATTATGAGCTTAACTACTGGAAAAAATCAATAACGATAGGTGTAAATTTCAGTCAATCGGCATTTACCAGTAACTACAGCGCTGGCGGCGTGAGTGCCATAGCGCTTAACTCCAACTTCATATACCGCACCGAGTATAAAAAGGACCCCTTTAACTACACCGCCGAGATCAACTTTTTATATGGTATCTCAAAAAACAAGGGCCAGGGCTCACGTAAAACCAACGACCGTATTTTTATAGATAATAAAATAGCCACCAAATTATCAGAGCATTGGTTCTTTTTCGGGGCGCTGAGTTTTGAATCGCAATTTGACAGGGGGTACCAATATACCAACGGTGCCGGGCAGGTATTGGCGAAGCCACTGCTGCTGTCAAATTTTATGGCGCCCGGTTATTTCACGGAATCAATAGGTTTTGAGTTTAAGCCTGAAAAATGGTTCTCCATGCGTTTTGGTACAGGTACCGCGCGGCAAACCTTTGTTTTAGATACCACCATTTATCACAATAACAAGGCAAACTATGGCGTGCCTGTCGGGAAAACATTTAAAAACGACCTGGCTTTTCAGATCGTGTCTCAGCTGGATAAGGACATTTTCACCAACGTTCATCTTAACGCCAGGTATGCCTTATTTGTCCCTTACGAAAAACCGCTTGATTTTGTAACCCACAGGGTTGATGCCATCCTTACCGCCAAGATCAACAAGCTGATGAGCATGACCATTAACGGCACTTTTCTGTATGACAAAACCACATCCAAGCAAGTGCAGGGTACGGAAGGTATGGCACTGGGCATCATTTACAGGTTTCCTTAATGAAAGCGGAGTACATCTATAAAACAAAAATCCCTTATGCATTCATCGTGTTCATGACGCTTGGTACAGCTTTTTGGGGTTTCATATTATATTTAATGTATCCGATGAAACCAGCTCCCGGACAAGACATAGACGATGAAACAGCTTTGTGGATAGCTAGAGGGTTTGAGTTGATAATTGTTTTTCTCGCACTTTGCTGCTTTTACGGAGTTATTGGCTTCAAATTGAGTTATTTGACAAGCGATGAGTTGGTAATACATCGACCTCTCCTGATGTATCGACGAAGAGTTGATTTGATCGAGATCGATAAAATAATGGAAAAGAAAGAGAACGTCAATTTATCTCATGGGTTTTTTGATGAAAGCAGAATATACAGCGGCAACAAGGCAACCATTTTGCTTACAACAGGTAGAAAAATAAGGATCAGTAGTATCCAGATAAGGGGATATAAAGAACTTATTGATAAAATTCGCACGCAGATAATTCGTGCCTGGCGGCAAATGCGGTAACAATTATTTTTAAACAGATTGCCAACAAGCAATACATTGTTTCAAATTCTTAACTTTGCCATCTTTAAAACAGAAGGAATACCAATATAATGTTTGAAAATCTTTCGGATAAGCTGGACAGGGCCTTTAAGGTACTTAAAGGACAGGGAACTATTACAGAAATAAACGTGGCCGAGACCATGAAGGAAATTAGAAAAGCCCTTCTGGATGCCGACGTAAACTATAAAACAGCCAAAGCCTTTACAGACGATGTAAAGCAAAAAGCAATTGGCGCTAATGTGCTAACGGCGGTATCGCCAGGCCAGTTGCTTACCAAGCTGATGAACGATGAGCTGGCAGAGTTGATGGGCGGCACTACCGCCGAGCTTGATCTTAAAGCATCGCCAACGGTTATTTTAATTGCTGGTTTGAATGGCGCGGGTAAAACAACATTTACCGGCAAACTGGCCAATTACCTAAAAACACAAAAAAACAAAAAGCCACTTTTGGTGGCCGATGATATTTACCGCCCAGCGGCTATTGACCAGCTTGAGGTTTTAGCCGGACAAATAGGCGCGGCTGTTTATGCCAACCGCGAAAGCAAAGACCCCATCGCGATAGCAAAGGAAGGCGTTGCTTATGCTAAGCAGCACGGCTACAACGTTGTTATTATTGACACCGCCGGACGTTTGTCTATTGATGAGGCGTTGATGGTGGAAATTGAGCAGGTAAAAGCTGCTGTAAATCCGCAGGAAATATTGTTTGTGGTTGATTCCATGACCGGTCAGGATGCTGTGAATACCGCCAAGGTATTTAATGACAGGCTTGACTTTACTGGCGTTGTGTTAACCAAATTGGATGGCGATACACGTGGCGGTGCGGCGCTGTCTATCAAATCGGTAGTCAATAAACCTATAAAGTTTATCGGTACCGGCGAGAAGATGGAGGCGATCGACGTTTTCCACCCGGATCGTATGGCCTCTCGTATTTTGGGCATGGGCGACGTGGTGTCGTTGGTGGAGCGCGCGCAGCAGCAGTTTGACGAAAAAGAAGCGGCCGAGCTGCAAAAGAAGATCCGCAAGAACAAATTCGACTTTAACGATTTTTACAGCCAGATACAGCAGATCAAAAAAATGGGTAACATGAAGGATCTGATGGGTATGATACCGGGCGTGGGCAAAATGATGAAGGATGTAGAGATTGGCGACGACGCGTTTAAAAACGTGGAAGCCATCATCCAATCTATGACACCATACGAAAAAGCCAATCCCGATACTATCAATCAAAGCCGCCGCAACCGCATAGCCAATGGATCTGGCACCAAGCTGGACGAGGTTAACCGCTTGATAAAACAGTTTGAGGATATGCGTAAGGTGATGAAACAAATGAGCAACCCGGCCGCCATGGCTAACATGATGAAGCGGATGCCGAAGATGTAATTAAACCATCGGCTTAACAAACCATCTATAAATATTAAAGCGGCTTAT
Source organism: uncultured Mucilaginibacter sp. (assembly GCF_946479965.1). The sequence goes on from NZ_CAMLHX010000012.1 coordinate 22,320, forward strand.
TGCCGCTTTTTTTGTTTGCAATATTTAGCTTTACGTATTAATTGATGATATGAATATACGCGCTCTTGTTTTTGTGTTTTTGATTGTTTCATGTTTCGGCGCTTCTGCCCAGGTCCCCGGCTCACCCATTGATGTACAACACTACACCTTCAATATCGACCTTAACGATAACGATAACAACATCAGTGCTAAGGCAGAAGTAACGCTTAAGTTCACAAAAAACACGACTTCTTTTGACCTAGACCTGGTAAAAAAGAACAACACAGGTAAGGGTATGCTGGTTAGTTCTGTGACCGAGAGTGGCAAGGCAGTACCCTTTACGCAGAGCGCGGAAAAGCTCACCATTAATTCAGCAAGCCTAACAGGCAGTACACATACCTATAGCATCGCCTACAGCGGTGTTCCTGCTGATGGGTTGATCATATCCGCCAATAAATACGGAAAGCGCACCTTTTTTGGTGATAACTGGCCCAACCGGGCCCATAACTGGCTGATAAGTGTGGACCATCCGGCAGACAAAGCTTCGGTTGATTTTGTGGTATCGGCTCCTGCTCACTACGATGTTATAGCCAATGGCTTGAAGGTGAGCGAAACCCCTCTCCCTCAAAACAAAAAACAAACGCACTGGCGCGAAACCGCACAGCTATCAACCAAAATTATGGTGATAGGCGTGGCCGATTTTGCCATTCAGCATACTGCGGATGTGAATGGCATACCCATTTACAGTTACGTGTTTCCGCAGGATTCGGTTAAGGGTTTTAAAAACTATACCTATGCTAAAGAGATCCTGCCGTTCTATATCAACAAAATTGGCTTGTATGCTTATAAAAAGCTGGCCAATGTGCAATCTAAAACCATTTTTGGAGGCATGGAAAACGCCGGGGCGATATTTTATTTTGAGGATTCGCCGGGTGATAAAAACATAGAATCATTAATGGCCCACGAAATTGCCCACCAATGGTTTGGCGATGCCGCCAGCGAAAAGAATTTTTATAACCTATGGTTAAGCGAGGGCTTTGCTACTTATTTAACCCACTATTACCTGGAAAACAAATACGGCATCGACACCTTAAAAAAACGCCTTATTGCCGACCGCGCAAAGATCATAGCGTTTGAAAAAGAGCGGCTAAAACCCGTTGTGGATACCTCGGTGAAAGATAACTACATGCCACTGCTTAACGCCAACAGTTACGAAAAAGGCAGCTGGGTGCTGCACATGCTGCGCCTTAAACTGGGCGATGAGGTTTTTTGGAAAGGCATCCGCCAATATTATGCGCAATACAATGGTAGCAACGCTAATACAGATGACTTCCGCAAGGTAATGGAGCTGGCGAGCGGGAAGGACCTGAGCGTATTTTTTAAGCAATGGTTGTATACTGCCGGGCATCCGGATCTGCTTTTTAAATGGAAATATAATACCATTGAGAATAAAATTGAGTTTACCTTATCTCAACAACAGGCTGAATTATATGATCTGGCTGTTGACGTTGTTATTAATGGACGCCTTCTGCAATTTCGTCTTGATAAAAAAGACATTCAGGGCTCATACCCGTTAAAGGAAACGCCGGCATCGGTAGCTATTGATCCCGAGGTGAAGCTTCTTGCGCAGACTAAATCGCAGGAGTACTGGTAACCGGAGGCCAATAGACAAAAAAATCCCTATCTTACGCTGTAAATAAACTTTATTACACGTGTTAGTTAAAACCTTTGGCAGCGCCGTTTATGGCATCGAGGCCATTACCATAACAGTTGAGGTAAATATTGCAGCGGGCACCAAATACTTTATTGTCGGCCTGCCGGATATCGCTGTGAAAGAAAGCTATTTCCGTATAGAATCAGCGTTGAAGAATTGCGGGTTTAAGATGCCGCGGCAGCAGGTTGTGGTCAATATGGCTCCTGCTGATATCAAAAAAGAAGGCTCGTCATACGATCTTACCATTGCCACAGCCGTATTAGCGGCATCAGGACAAGTAGAGGCAGAAGAACTGGATAAGTACCTCATCATGGGCGAGCTCTCGTTAGATGGCGGCCTACAACCCATTAAAGGCGCATTGCCCATTGCCATACAAGCCCGTAAAGACGGCTTTAAAGGGTTCATTCTCCCCAAACAAAACGCGCGCGAAGCCGCCATTGTTAGCAACCTGGAAGTTTATGGCGTTGAAAGCATCAGCGATGTGGCAGGCTTTTTTAACGGCGACCTGCAACTTACCCCCGAAGTGGTGAACACCCGCGAAGAATTCTATAACAGCCTCTGCAATTACGACAGCGACTTTAGCGAGGTAAAAGGTCAGGAAAATATTAAGCGTGCTTTAGAAATTGCCGCCGCAGGCGGGCATAATGTGATATTGATAGGTCCGCCGGGAGCAGGTAAAACCATGCTGGCGAGGAGACTGCCATCTATTCTGCCGCCCTTAAGCCTGCATGAAGCATTAGAGACCACCAAGATCCACTCGGTAGCAGGCAAACTGGCAGCTGCGGATGCGCTGGTAACCATAAGGCCATTCCGTTCGCCGCACCATACAATTTCAGATGTCGCGCTTGTTGGCGGTGGTGGCAATCCGCAGCCCGGCGAGATCTCGTTGGCGCATAATGGCGTTTTGTTTTTAGACGAATTGCCCGAGTTTAAACGGTCCGCATTGGAGGTTATGCGACAGCCATTAGAAGAGCGCAGGGTCACCATATCGCGTGCCAAGTTTACGGTTGACTACCCCAGCAGCTTTATGTTGGTGGCAAGTATGAACCCCTGCCCTTGCGGATATTATAACCACCCCGAGAAGGATTGTATTTGTCCGCCGGGGATGGTGCAAAAGTATTTGAGTAAGATAAGCGGTCCGCTGTTGGACAGGATAGATCTGCATGTAGAGGTTACCCCCGTCAACTTTAACGAATTGGCATCTGATAGGCTGGCTGAAAAGAGTGAATTTATCCGCGAACGCGTAATAAAAGCGAGAGAGATACAAACGGAGCGATTTGGAAACCGACCCGATTTGCACGCCAACGCGCAGATGAGCCCCCAAATGGTGCGCGACCTATGCAAAATAACCGAAGCCGGCCAAAACCTGTTAAAACGCGCCATGGAAAAGTTGGGGCTGAGCGCCCGGGCCTACGACCGTATTTTAAAAGTGGCCCGCACCATTGCTGACCTTGCCGGAAGTGATGAGATAAAGTTGGAACATTTGGCGGAAGCTATACATTTTAGAAGTTTGGATAGAGAGGGATGGGCTGGGTAAACGAGACAGAGTCTCGGCGCATACAAGTCCGTAGTTGAAAACTACGGACAGCGAGGATTTTAAAGGAAGGAGAACTACAAGAAGCGATGGTGAAGGCTACTATAATTATCACATGTTATGTAACGCTATCAGTGGCGGGATGCGCCCCGGAAAAAGGTATTCCCGGTGGTTATATTTCAAAAGGTAAAGATTATAAGATGTATCTTACGTTAAGAAAGGACAGCTCTTTTTCCATTTACCATAGTGGTTTTGAATATCATAAGAATGGAAAAGGGTTGTGGAGAATGAAGGCGAAGGACACTGTGCTCCTTGTTTTTAATGATTTTAATCAGAACGCGTTTATGTTAACCCAGGATTATATTAAAGGCGATACGCTAACATTAAAAGTACTTAGTGAGAAGAGGCTTAAATATTATAAAGCGAGGTTAAAAAAGGTCGAGGATTAAACCGCCACTGGTCGAAGTTTTCAACTTCGTCCTAAAATGTCGCAAGCATTCTGCTTGCGTAAAACATTTGCTATTTTAGCTTAATGGGCAGGAAATACATTTTTCATGAGCACAACCAGCTTTACTTTGTCAGTTTTGCTACCGTAAATTGGGTGGATGTTTTTGTAAGGCGCATTTATTGTGATACAATGGTTGAAAGCCTTAGGTTTTGTATTGAAAACAAGGGACTTGAATTATATGCCTGGTGCATCATGTCGAGCCATGTTCATTTGATTATTAGCACGGAAAATGGCAATTTGTCTGATATAATGCGCGACATGAAAAGGCACACCGCCAAACAAATTTTAAAAGCTATTGAAGAAAATGTGCAGGAGAGCCGACGCGAGTGGATGCTCTGGATGTTTAAACGTGCCGGAGAACACAATGCTAATAATGAGAAATATCAGTTTTGGCAACAAAACAACCACCCGATTGAATTATCGACGCACAAAATGATGATACAACGGCTGGATTATTTACATAATAATCCTGTTGAATCGGGTGCTGTTGATCGTCCGCCTAATTATTTGTATAGTAGTGCCATAGACTATTATACTGACGAAAAAGGAATGTTGCCGGTTATACTCTTAAGCTGAAAGCTTAAGCAATTTTGGGACGAAGTTGGAAACTTCGACCAGTGGGGGGACAGAAAAACGGTGAAGGTTGGATAATAAAATCATGAAACAAAAAACAGCCAATGTAACGGATTCTGATATAGAACGAATCATCTTAAGGGATTTTTCTCGGTCAGATCAGAAAACGGTGAAAATCATACTATCAAATTATAAAACCGATGGCGCGAACGAAAGAAATAGAGTTTACGCGGACGCGTTGAAGTTATCCGCAGGTGATATTGCCCTGCTTGAAAAGTATGTTCACCGAGCTAACGTTGACTACCGCGACTTAATTGCATTATCAGAGTATCCAAATTATACCGAACACATGTTTGATGATGATTTTTCAGGCAAAAGAAAAGCCAAACTTATTGACGATGATTGGCGACAATATCAGGAATGGTTCATGAAATAATGCCTATAAGGTTAGCCACAGCTAAAAAAATGAAAAAAGTATTGGTAGTAATTGTCGTGATAATTGCGACCATCTACATAGGGCAGCTTGTTTATAAAACGTTGTGTATTAGTTGTACAACTCCACCAGTCAAGGAGTATACGTATAGAGGACCCGTTGCGGACTTAATTGCGGGTTTTAAAGTCCTTGCAAGTTCAAATGAAAAAATAAAATTTAGAATAAGCGACACACTTGACTATAAATCAGGTGAAGATGCTTATGCAATGACTATAACTGTTAATTATCAAAATCAAGTAATACGATACGATTTAATTGGCGAAAATCTTCCTTCATCTACAAGGGGTTTGGAAACACGAATAAAATTGACTGGTGCTAACAACTTAACGAACAATAAAGGAGGCTATGGCATTGGCGCCGATGGTATACAAGAGATATTAAACGAATTTCAGCTATTGATTTTAGAACCTTTAGCAAAAAAGCAAAACATAGAAATAACGCCGTTGAATTAATTCCTGCCACTGTTGGTGTTCGGCGGGTGGGCCGTTGTTGCGTCTTATGACCAACAACTTGTGCGCTAGAAAAGCGGATCGACAGAGTTTGGTGGGCCGGGGCAACGAGACAGAGTCTCGGAGCATAGGGGTCCGTAGTTGAAAACTACGGACAGCGGTAATTGTGATGTCCAAAAAAATGAAAAGCATTAAAACAATAAACTTGGCCGTGTGGGTTGTAACTGTTCTCCTGAGCAGCTGTCGTGTTGATCCTCAAAAAATCCAACTGACAAAATTTAATGCTTCTTACGAAGAACTTTCAGGCAAACATGACCGGATTAAATTTATGTTTTCTAATCAGGATCGTATTAAATATGTTGAGTTTAAGTTAGAGGATTTTAATGCAGCTTCGATTACGGCTTTCCCCGATACGTATAAGTTATTCCAGGACGGAGACATAGCTGAAATTGTTGCTTATTCGTCAAGCTGTATTTTCTTTGTTTTGAAAATACATAAAGGCATATATGATGATGAATTTGAATGCCTTAAAAAATATAATGCATCAAAATGTATTTTATTCAAAGACGGGTGTGTAAAAACAGAAGACGAGCAAACGCTGGAAGATGACTGGAAATATGAACGTATTCATTTACATATTTGCGATTAGGCTGCCCGTGCCCTTGTTGATGCGCAGCGCGTAGGCCGTTGTTGCGTCTTATGACCAAAAATTTGTGCGCTGGGAAAAGGTGGAGTTAGTTAGTGGTGCGATGACAACACCGACCACAGGCTGAAACTACATACAAATGCACGCTTTTAAGATTTTTGCTCATTCTTGCTAATGGAAATTCTGGAAATTATAGGCTCTTTAATCAGGCATTATATTTTTAATGTCCCCTACAAAAAACGTAGTAAAAAGAAATCGGACGATTGGTACGGTGGAGATGAATATAATGATCTATTTGTCGGGCTGGCGGCGGTGATTGCTGTTGTTTGCCTGTGTGGGCTCATCTTTTATTAATTTTAACGTGGTGTCCCTGGCGTTGATAACCCGTCAGACCGGGGATTTGTGAGTCAGAACCGACGAGGTAGAAGGATGGGCTAGACAGCGTCTCGGAGCATAGGGGTCCGTAGTTGAAATCGAACAGCGGGTTACAAGGAAGATATTTCAAGAAATGAAAACATTCAAAAATACATTGCGGATTGTAGTTGGACTGGCATTAATGTTAGGTGCTATAACGGTAGTTCTTAATCTCAATCGGGCTCCGGCAGAATCCATTGCTATTCTGTTATTTTATGTTTATTTAATTGAATTTCCACTCTTTATAGTTTTCATTTTTGTGCTATTGTATCAATGCCTTTTTAAAAGAAAGTCTGTTTTCCTTTTTAAAACCGAATTAATTTATTTATCGATACAGGTTTTCGTTATTGTTTTGCTCTCTCTTTCGAGCATAAATTGTCCAACATGCTGGGGCTAAATATTTTCGCCCTTGTTGGTGTTTGGAGCCTAAGCCGTTGTTGCGTCTTATGACCAACAACTTGTGCGCTGGGAAAAAGCAAATGCCCCGACAGTCGGTGTTCCAAATCAGTTGATTTGCTGTTCCAAAGTGTTCCAATTTTAATCGAATATTGAAAAGCGCTACAATGCGCTTATTATCAGCAACTTGTTGGCAATTTACAGCCAACTTTACTGACTTATAAGTAGTTTCAAAGTGTTCCAAACTGTTTCGGGACAAAATGTTAAGTAGCTTATAAACAGCCGGTTAATACCGTCAGTTGGTTCGGCGTAATTTTAAGGCTTTATATTTTTTGGAACAGCAGCACGCCCGGCAACAGGGAGGTAAGATGACGTGCCACGTTGTTCACCTCAAAATTCGTCGGCAGTTGAGCGGCTCTCAGCAAATGGCGAGCTGGAAAAGTTGATGGTTAGGGTGTCGTGGTTCAATGCAAAGGACCACTCCGAGGTTTGGTCCTTTTTCTCGGTAACGCTGTCCTCACAGCCAAATGTAAACCTAACATCCAGCACTATTCTGAAACTGCCTTTACCAGTTGCCGCGCTATAATTAACCCGGTCAAAAGCCATGCGGGTAACGTCAGGCGATCCGCCTTGCCTGAACTCGCGCTGCAGCTCAAGCGCCAATTGATTATAATTGATAGAGCTCGGTTCAAACAAATAATCCAGGAATGCTGCCACATTTGCATCAGGCTTGCTTAATTGAGTGATCTGTAGCGGGCTAAGATTGATCTCGAAACTTTCCATGGCGTCAAAAATCGGCATTTAAAAAACTAATGTGCCTATAAAGGATGTTTTTCCTAATTTAGATTTTTCGTTACCCGATGAAACCGCTCCACCGCAATCTGCTTATAGCCTCTAACCTGTACCGTGCATCGGCACTGTTAACGGTTTTGGCCTATTTCCTTTCCGGAAAAGAAGCCGCCCTGCCCGAAGTGCTTGTTATAGCCATAACGTTAGTTGTGGCTTACCTGATAAGGGCGGGCCTTAACTGGCTAAAATGGATCCTGCTGGCATGGGACCTGTTCTATCTTCCTTTTTTTGTAATGGCATTGCTGCAGCCATGGACGGGCAAGGTTGGGATAAACCTGTTAGCCATAGCTATTGATCTGCTGCAGATAATTGCCCTTGTGTTTTTGTTCCTGCCCAGAAAGGAAGAGCCGGAAGAAGAGCCTGTAGCAGATGAAGAACAACCCTCGGATATTGAATAACCATGCCCTCTGCTTTTATATCTCATATTAAGAATTATGTTCCACTTACCGCCGATGAGGAGCAGATCGTGAATGGGCACATACGGGTATTAAATATCAAAAAGAAAGCCTGGCTACTAACCGAAGGGCAGATATGCCGCAGTAATTATTTTGTTGAGAATGGCTGCCTGCGGATGTACTACATTACAGATAAGGGCACGGAGCAGATAACGCAATTCGCCCTGGAGAACTGGTGGCTCGCCGATTACATGAGCCTGACGATGCAAAAGCCCTCGCCGTTTTTTATACAGGCTGTTGAAGATGTGCAGGTAGTAGCCCTCGACCATCATAAGCAAGAGGAACTGCTACTGCAGATACCTAAAATGGAGCGTTATTTCAGGCTGATGATGCAACGAGCGTATGCTGCCATGCAAATGCGCATTAAATATATACGCGACCAGTCAAAGGAAGAAGTGTATCACCAGTTTAGTGGTCTTTTCCCGGATTTTGTGCAGCGTATACCGCAATACATGCTGGCCTCATACCTGGGCCTCACGCCAGAATATTTGAGCGAGATCCGCAAGAAAAAGCACCCCTAACGCATTTCTTAAACCAGTTTAATTTTTACCCGGATATGCCACTGTATGTTTGTCTCAACAAAAAACATACAACAATGAGCACTAGAATTGATATCCAAAAACAACAACCCGAGGCTTACAAGGCAATGTTCGGCCTTGAGAAATATTTGAGCGGCACGCCAATACCCCCGCTTCACAGAGAATTGATAAAAATTAGGTCATCACAAATAAATGGTTGTGCCTTTTGTATAGACATGCACACCCGCGATGCCCGCAAATTAGGTGAAACCGAGCAACGCATATATTTACTAAACGCCTGGCGCGAAGTAGATAACCTATTTACCGAGGAAGAGCGCTGCATATTAGCCATAACCGAAGAAGTTACATTAATAAGTAAGCATGGCCTTACCGAAGAAACCTATGCTAAAGCGGCTCAGCTGTTTGAGCCGGATTACATTGCGCAGCTTATAATGGCAGTAGTTACCATTAACGCCTGGAACCGCATAGCCATATCAACCCATATGCAACCGGCACAGGCGTAGTTTTGTAAAAGATCCATCAACGAAGAGGCCGTATCATCTCATTCATGATACGGCCTCTTTTTTTGAATAATAAAGCTTATTTAAAATATTTATCTGCCCAGGTTAAAAAGTATGGCCAGTTAGGTCCATCAACGTGGCCGCCTGCATGCTGACGGAAGGCAACATCGCCATCAACCATTGTTTCAATTTTAGGGAAAACATCCGTTTTCGTCGGTTTTTTGCCCAACAGCTTATATGCTGGTCCGGCTGCCGCAGCCGCCATAAACATACCCTGCGCATCCGCCCAACCATCCTGGCCGATCTTGGCCACCTTGCCGCCGCTGATAAATACAGGGCGCGGTGCACATAGCGCGATCAATTCATGAGCATCAACAGGCAGATCGTTCCATTGCAGGATGCTGCCGTATTTTAGAAAGTTTCCTGCCATCCAGTGATACTCTGAGGCGGCGGTAACGTTTTCAATTACTTCGCCAAAGTTGCGGCGATAGATCTTCGCGCCACCTTCGCCTGATGAACTTACATAAGCCGTTGCCATACGCGGATTAAAAGCCAGCGCCACTAGAGCACCTTTGCCGTAACGGGAGTGGCCCTGTATGGCCACTTTCTTAGCGTCAACAGCTTTATTGGTCTTGAAATAATCTATGGCACGGTCGGCACCCCATGCCCAGGCACGCAGGGCACCCCAATCGTCGGGTTTTCGGAAAGCGCCTTTGTTAACTAAGCCTATTATGCCCTTGGTTAATCCGGCCCCGTTATCGGCCTGTATGCTGCCGGGGTTTAATGCTGCATAGGCCCAGCCTTTTTCTAATATTTGTTGTTGAGCGCTTTTAGGTGCGGGTGCAGCGCCCGGAGCGCCGGTTCTTGGCGGGCCGAAACCACCGGCACCAAAACCACCGGCAGGACGAGGAGCTAAAAAGTCGCCGCCACCAAATACCATTATTACAGGCACAGCTTTGGTTGCGCTTCTGGGCACGGTTAACGTTAATTGTATATCTACATTTATTGTCGGATAGGCCGAATTATCTACATGGCCCACCAACTGCTTAACATTTACGGGGATGTTATTTACCACCTGGTCGCTATCCTTATAAACCCTCCATGTTACTTTCGGTACATTTTTGGGTATGCGGCCATACACTTCTTTCTCAAAAAGTTCCACAATTTCGGCACGGCGTTTAGGCCATTCTGATGCTTTGGTTACTTTTTTACCATTATTAAATTTTAATACTTCGGGTAGCTCTGGGTAGGGGTTAGCCAGCGCTTCATCGTAATTGGTAAAATTAGCGGCGGTAGAGTCTGAGCCGCTTCTGGGGGGCCTCATGGCGGTAATGCCCAACTGCTTTATCATGTCGTTACGATCAGTCTGGGTAGCATCAGCCACTGCTTTTTGGGCGGCCTGCTGCTCCGGCGTTTGGGCCGGACGCTGTGCAAATGATGAATCAGCAAATGCCGCGCAGGTAAAAATAAGTGCGATTGTCTTTTTCATTTATAATTTAGTTTTATCGGGTTCGGTATTGGTTTTGTGTCAGGATGGATCGTTTCCGGACACAATCAATTAAAGATAAATATTATTGTAGCCCGCAATCTATCACCCGGATAAAATGCTTGTTACAATTGTTAAGCGTACAATAATTTCTGACAATAGCCGAGGGCCGTTTCAGAGCCCTTGCATAGCTACCGAAGGCATATGACAGCAGGGAAGCTACTGGTGAAAAAGCGGTCAACAATTGTACTTTTTACAACAATACAATATCTGCCGGGGCAAAAAAAAATTTATAAAGAGGCTAAAAATGTTTTGGTGATTTTTTACCTTTAAGCGGATAACCCTTTACTTGTCACATGAAGAAATTTTACACTATCGCTTTAGCCCTTACATTTTATTTGACAACCGCCATAGCGCAGGTTGACAGTACAACCTTAAAGATACAGGCCTTTGAGGCATCCTTCACCTATCAGCATGGTGCCATTAAAATTGGAAAGGGTACCGGCGTGGTGAATGTCCCTGTTGGGTTTAAATACCTTGACTCTATACAGGCCGAGAAGGTGCTTACCGAAATATGGGGAAACCCTAAAGGCACAAGCAAATCGCTTGGTTTTATTTTGCCGGAAAAGCAAGGTATTCTGAGCGACAATGGGTATGTGTTTAACATAGAATATGATGCTATGGGGTATGTAAAGGATGACGACGCCGACGATATTGATTATGATGAACTGCTGGAGAGCATGAAATCAGAAGCAAAGGAAGAAAGCACACAGCGGCAGAAGGATGGTTACCCGGCTATTGCCATGGTTGGCTGGGCCTCAAAGCCCTATTATGACAAAGACAAGCACATACTGCACTGGGCAAAAGAAATAAAATTTGGTACTGACAGCGTTAACACACTCAATTACAACGTGCGTGTTTTGGGCCGCAAGGGGGTGCTTATTTTAAACGCTATAGCTACCATGAACGAGATGCCTGCCGTAAAAGCCAGCATCCCGCAGGTGCTGAACAGCGTATCCTTTTCTGATGGCAATAAATATACGGAGTTCGATTCGGGCATTGACAATGTAGCGGCCTGGACACTGGGCGGCCTTGTGGCCGGTAAGGTATTGGCTAAAGTGGGTTTCTTCGCATTGATACTCAAGTTCTGGAAAGTTGTTGCAATAGCGGTAGTGGCAGGCTTTTCGGCTATCCGTAAGTTTTTCGGCTTTAAAAAGGCTCAAAGCTCGTCTGAGCCAGAGACTGAACCTGTTGGCGAGTTGGAAACCCCGGAACAAAAGGAAGGCGAAACGCCCGACTTAAAAGAAGGGGTTCAGGATAAACCTATAGTATAAATATCAACGCTAATCCGCGTTTTCAAAATGCTGATGCAGTTTCTCTTCCTCAAGGTCGAGGAGGTCAAACTGATGCTTTACCAACGCATCGCTTATCTCTTCTTTTTTATTGAGCGTGTGCAGCAGCTTACGTTGCTCTTTTAGCAGGTGTGCCATTATCTTCAGGTAGTCGTTATAATAAAATTGTTCCCGGGCGTGGTTATCGCCTTTGTCCCAATCTTTCAATAATTTCATTTCGGCATTGTAGCGCATCACCAGGCTTTGCACCATGCCATTGTTCTTGCAAACATCATTATAATGCTCATCCAAAATACTTAGCGACAGGTGCGCTAGTTTTTTTCTTACCAGCTGCCGTTGCTGCTCCATGGGCACGGTAAGGTCCGGGTCGGGCATGTTTACCCATTTAACCACCAGTGGTAATGTTAAGCCCTGCAACACCAGCGTAACCAGTATTACCGTAAAGGTGATGAACAATATCATATCCCTGTTAGGGAACGCAACGCCATTTGTTAGCGTTAACGGGATACTTAACGCCGCTGCCAGCGACACCACCCCACGCATTCCTGCCCAACCCAGCATGGTTGGACCCCGCCAGCCGGGATTAGGATCGGCAACGGTAATTATCCTGCTCATCACCACAGTGATAACTACCGCGGCGTAGGTGCAAATAAATCGCCCCACAATTAAAACCGCCGTAATGATGAGACCGTAATTTATGGCCGATCTTAACCCCTCGGCTCCAAGGTTTTTTATAATGATTGGAAACTCAAGCCCTATCAGCAAAAACACAATGCCATTAAGTAAAAAGGCAACGGCCTGCCACACATTTATTGCCTGTAACCTGCTATGGTATGATAAAAACAGATGTCGCCGGGCCGACAGATACAAGCCCCCGCTCACTACCGCCAATACGCCCGAAAAATGGAAACTCTCTGCTGTTATGTACATTACATACGGTGCCATAAAAGTAAGTACCACATCTATATTTGCCGACGTGGGCAGCCAGCGGTGTATGGCATAAAATATCAGCGCCACGGCCAGGCCTACGGTAATGCCCATTATTATTACCAATACAAAGCTGGTTGCGGCATCCTTAAAAACAAAAGTACCGGTTAACACAGCTGCCAAAGCGAACCGAAAAACCACCAAACTGGAAGCATCATTAAGCAAGCTTTCGCCTTCAACTATGGTAACAAAGCGCTTGGGTACCTTAATGTTCTTTAAAATGGCACTGGCCGAAACCGCATCGGGAGGTGATACTATGCCGCCTAACAAAAAGCCGGTTGCCAAAGTAAAGCCCGGTATAAGAGCAGCCGACACAAACGCCACCGCGCATGACGTTATGATAACTACGGGAAACGCGAAGCTGGATATTACCCGTCGCCATTTCCAAAAGTCTTTCCATGATGTGTTCCAGGCAGCTTCGTACAGCAGGGGTGGTAAAAATATCACAAAGATAAGATCAGGCTGAATTTCTATGCCCCGCAAAAAAGGGATAAAGCCCAAGGGCAAACCAACCAATACAAGTAAAATGGGATAAGCTATTTTTATTTTCTGCGCCAGCATTACCACAAAAAGGATGATGACCAGCAAACAGGAGTATTGTATTACGGCATGATGCATGCACTAAAATACGATAAAACAGCCCTTAACACAAACAAAAAGGCCTGATCTAATAGACCAGGCCTTTTGCTTTATGCTTTTACCTTTCGGCTCAACAGCTTAGTAACGGTAGTACTCCGGTTTAAACGGACCGTCAACTGTTACGCCAATGTATTCAGCCTGGTCTTGGTCTAAAACTTCCAGCTCAACACCAATTTTAGCAAGGTGTAAGCGGGCAACTTTCTCATCAAGATGTTTAGGCAGGGTGTATACTTTGTTTTCGTAAGCACCGGCGTTGGTCCAAAGCTCTAACTGAGCCAGTGTTTGGTTGGTGAACGAGTTACTCATTACAAAGCTTGGGTGGCCAGTAGCGCAACCTAAGTTTACCAAACGGCCTTCGGCCAAAACAATAACATCTTTACCGTCAATGGTATATTTATCAACCTGTGGTTTAATTTCAATTTTGCTGTTGCCATAAGCGCCGTTTAACCAGGCCATGTCAATCTCGTTATCAAAGTGACCAATGTTACAAACGATAGCCTTATCCTTCAACGCGCGGAAATGCTGCTCGCGAACGATGTTTTTGTTGCCTGTAGCGGTAACCACAATATCAGCCTCGGCAATAGCGGTGCTTAATTTTTTAACCTCGAAACCTTCCATTGCTGCCTGTAAAGCGCAGATAGGGTCAATTTCGGTAACTATAACACGTACTCCGGCATTGCGCAATGAGTCGGCAGAACCTTTACCCACATCGCCATAACCACAAACAACACCAACTTTACCGGCCATCATCACATCAGTTGCACGACGGATAGCGTCAACCAACGATTCGCGGCAACCATATTTGTTATCAAATTTTGATTTGGTAACCGAGTCGTTAATGTTAATAGCAGGCATTGGTAAAGTACCGGCTTTAACACGCTCATATAAGCGGTGCACACCTGTAGTAGTTTCTTCTGAGATACCTTTAATGCCGGCAACCAATTCAGGATAACGATCTAAAACCATATTGGTTAAATCGCCACCATCATCTAAAATCATGTTCAACGGTTTGCGATCCTCGCCGAAAAACAAGGTTTGCTCAATGCACCAGTCAAATTCCTGCTCGTTTAAACCCTTCCAGGCATAAACAGAAACGCCAGCGGCAGCAATAGCAGCAGCAGCGTGATCCTGGGTTGAAAATATATTACATGATGACCAGGTAACTTCTGCACCCAGCTCAATAAGTGTTTCAATTAATACAGCGGTTTGTATCGTCATGTGCAGGCAACCTGCAATGCGCGCACCTGCTAATGGTTTTGATGCACCAAACTCCTGGCGAAGCGACATTAAGCCCGGCATTTCTGCTTCGGCTAATTCAATCTCTTTACGGCCCCATTCGGCCAGCGAGAAGTCTTTAACTTTGTATTTGGTGTAAGCGGTCTCTACTGATGACATAGCGTTTCTTTTTTTTGAAATGCAAAAATACAGTATTCCGTTGTGAAAGTAAAATGCTTTAACTCAGCGCCGGTCAGCGCCTAGCAATATTATCCGGCGTTCATTACTAAACGCCCGTTATATACACCGCCTGTTTCAACAGACAGGGCGCCTGTTATTATATCGCCGGTTATTTTTCCGGTAGATGCTATCTCAATAGTGTTTACCGTAATGTTGCCGTTAACTGTTCCGTGTACCACCATTTCTTTGGTGTTTACGTCGCCATCTATAATTCCATCCTTGCCTAAAATAAGCCCTTCAGAAATATCAACATTGCCTTTAACGTGTCCATCTATGCGGGCGAAGGCTTTGGCTTGCAAGCTACCGTCAACTACCGAGCCTTCGCTTATTAATGTGGTGATGGGTTGGCTGTGTATGCCCTGCTTGTTCTTCTTGTCCAAAAAACTCATTAGTTATTCAGCGTTAAAAACTTGGTAGGGTTTACAGGCTTTCCGTTTTGTCTAACCTCGTAATGCAAGTGCGCGCCTGTTGAGCGGCCGGTAGAACCAACTTGTCCAACTTTATCGCCTACACTTACCGCCTGCCCCACTTTTACAGTAATGCGCGAAAGGTGACCATAAACGGTCTCGTAACCATTATTATGTTTAACACGAACACAATTGCCGTAACCACCGGCCCATCCGGCAGAAACAACCCTGCCGTTGGCGGTACATTTTACTGCATCGCCGTAATGGCCTTTAAAATCTATACCGGGATGATACTCGGCCCGTTCGCCGCTGAATGGATCGCTACGATAGCCGAAGCGGGATGTTAGTGAGCTTATGCGCGGATAACCCATAGGGGTAAAAGCAACAGCGGTAACAACCCTGGTTAAATAACTATCATAGGCCATATAAACATCTCTATCTGACAGATCCGCGTCGGCATTACCACCCGCACCGCCAACAGAAGCGGTTGAAAACCCTTTAAGGCCGCGCTTTCTTAAATAATCGTTTATCTTTTTCAGCTTACCTTCAATAGACTGTATATATGTTTGAGCTACGTGGTCCTCTTCTGATTGCTTTAAGCTTTCAGGTATCTGCCCTTTCAGGTTTTTTATTTGCGATAATAATAATTGCTTTTCCAGCTCGTGGCGGGTATTATTCTGTTGTTGAACAACAATGGTAAGTACAAGCAATGCTAAAATGCTAAGCATACCTAAGGCATAGTACCTTAACCGGTTTATGTGCTTTGTTTTAATTTGCAGCGTTTTTGTTGCTGCTTCACTTTTGTTTAAAATGATGACGGTACTAACGTCTTTGGGGTCTAACTTCTTCAAATTTAAATCAATTAGGGTTTGCAAGTTAGAAAAACCCTTCAAATAATCAAGGCAAAAATTTGTTAAAAAAGTGCGGGATATGTGTCTACGAAAAACGGGCTTCCAAAACGTTTGACCAACATCTTGCCTATAATCTAGTTATTTATAAACCATAAGGCCGCTTACTTCAAAGGCAAGTGCAGCGTCTTTTTTTCGAGGAGTATTATCTTTGCCGCCAGCCATATTGCCGCCGAAGCGCTGGCCATTTGTAGAGTCGACCTGTTTAACGGCTATGCCTTCAATAATAACCACCCTGCCTTTTAAAGCGGCAGGCAATACAATATCATAGTTTTTAAAATGGGCCGAAATAAGTCTGCCATGCCCGGCATTCAACGTAAACCATCCGCCTTTTTGTTTGGTGACCTTAACAACCCTGCCCCTGATAGTTGTGTTTACCCGAATCTTTTTGCCGATAAAAGATTCCGTTTTTGTTGCTTCTACAATTATTGTTGTATCTGGTTTCTGGCCAAACACCATTCCATGCGGCAGCGGGGTTTGTTGCGCGGAAACATTAAGGGTGAGAGACACAAGGATTAATAAAACAACCTGTTTCATTAATTTATAACAACAATATATGTGGTAAGGTTCTCCGAATTAATCGGGGAGACAATTCGTCGTAATTAAAAAAAGTTTCCCTTAAAAACATATTTATTTAAGGGCTGTTTGTTGTAGGAAACATACATCAAATGAAAAAGCTAAAAGTAATTTTAATTATCGCGTTATCGGCCTTTGCATTGCAGGCCTGTAACAGCACCGAAAAAGACAGTACCGAAACTGCCGACAGCCTGAATATGCAAAAGGATACTTCGGTAGCAGGCCCGGGTATTGCTGTAGTTGAAGATGATGCCAAATTTGTTGTTGATGCAGCAAATGGGGGAATGTCAGAAGTGGAGCTGGGCAAACTTGCACGTCAAAAAGCCACCAATGCCAAAGTAAAGGAATTTGCCGAAATGATGGTTATGGACCATACTAAGGCAAATGAAGAATTGAAAGCGCTGGCAAAAGCTAAAAACGTAACCCTTCCTGATTCATTAAATGTCGATTCAAAAAAAGGGCTGGATGACCTTTCAAAAAAAGCGGGAGCTGATTTTGATAAAGCTTATGTAAGCATGATGGTTGATGATCACAAAAAAGACGTTGCCGAGTTTGAAAAAGCCGGTAAAGATTTAAAAGACGCTGACCTGAAGGCTTTTGTTGATAAAACCCTACCCGTGTTAAAGGGCCATCTTACTAAAATAACCGCAATTAACGATGGTATGAAGTAAATAAAAACGGGTAAAAAACTCAAAAAAAGGGATGAAAAACCGGTTTTTTACCCCTTTTTGCTTGTTTTTTGTATTTTTTTTGAAAAAAAGTGAAAAAATTATCTGTTAAGTGCAATGTTATTTTATACCTTTGTGATACTTATTACGTCGGACTAAACCAATTTGTTCTTTATGAGGATAATAAGATCAGTTAATGGAAGGAGAAGGGTAGTAACTTCTCCTTTTTTTATTTCCTTTTTTTAATGGCGGTCCAAGGCCCAACCAGGCATAACAATTATAAAATTTGTAAAAAAATGCCTTTTTTATCTGTTTTTTTAAATTTATAGTGTTTTTTGCTTGTTTTCAACAAACTTTTCCACGGTTGCAAGCGTTTCAAATAATTTCTCGGATTCAATAGGCTTTCTTAGAAAACCTGAAAAATAACTACGATGTTCTTTATGATGCTCAGCGGTTATATCGGCCGTAAGAGCAAAGATCGGAGTGTCGCTATTTATATTTTTACCGGTTACAATTTCGCGCGCAGCTTCAAAGCCATCCATTTCGGGCATATGTATGTCCATCAAAATAAAATCAAACTTATTATTCTTTGATTTTGCTAACGCTTCAACTCCGTTTTTTGCATGCTCCGTGCTCATTTTCCAGTTTCCTAGCAGCTTGGTTATTACCATAGCGTTTATCAAATTATCTTCTGCAAGCAACACTGTTCTTCCGCGCAATGCATCTGAATAAGTTATGCTTTTTTTGCCGGGAACTACAGATGGTTTAAGTGTAAGATCAAAATAAAATGTAGAGCCTTTGCCAACAGCACTGTCAACCATAACAGTACTGTCATACAGCGACGTCAGTTTTTTCACGATGGCCAGGCCAAGGCCCGAGCCACCCTGTTTTTTTTTGGTTATTGAATGTGGTTGGGTAAATGCATCAAAAATACTTTGCTGGTTTTGCGGGCTAATGCCAATACCTGTGTCTATAATTTTAAAACGCAATAGATGCCCATCGGTTAAAGCGTCAATTTTTTCCACGCTTATTTGTACGCTGCCTGTGTGTGTAAATTTTATAGCGTTGGTAATAAGGTTGCCTAAAATTTGCGAGAGCTTTGTTTCATCAAGCTCATACGCTGTAGATACGCCATCACCAATATTTAATTGGAGTAACACACCTTTTTCTGAAGCAAGGCTTACATATGTATTTCTGATATTCTCAAGCAGTTGTAAAAAGTTGCATGGAGCAGGCTCAAGGTTGCTTTTCCCGGCCTCTAGCTTTGTAAAATCCAGGATGTCATTAATCAGCAGCAATAAATTATTAGAAGCAAAGCGCAGAGAGCTAAGCAGCTCTTGTTCCTCTTTATCTATCTTGTCAGATAGCAGTGATGCTATCGTTATCACCGCGTTTAATGGCGTTCTTATTTCATGGCTCATAGTTGACAGGAATTCCTGCTTTACCAAAGCCATTTGCTCAGCATGGTTCTTTTTCTCAATAATCTCGGCCCTTTCCAACTGCATTTGGGCCTCTTTTTTAAGCCGGTCCATTTGTGCAATCATTTCGTAGTTCTCTATTAATTTGAGCGTTTGATTGTTGATCACCTTATCTCTCTCCGTAAAATATAGCTCGAGGTGCCGCAAGGCGTTTTCGGTATCGCCTAGCTGTTTAGATATCTGGTAATACAAATAATAGCACTTGAACTTTATCATCACCAAATGATATTCAGTACTTAGTTTTAATGCATCGTCCAAAATTTTCTTTGCTTTTTCAAACTGCTGCATTTTGGAATATAAAATGGCCAGCCTGTGTAGGGCCATACCCAGGCCCAAAACCTCGCGCACGTCCTGATGGATTTTTATAGCCTGCTTAATATCGTCTTCAGCATTTTTGTATTTCTTTTTAACGATAGCAATCTTACCCCTTCCGTAAAGCGCAAAAGCCAAGCCCCTTATATCGCCTGTTTTTAGTTTGATAGCGATAGATTGGTCAATAAGGGCGGTCGCTTTCTGTAGATTTTTTTGCTTAAGATAGATGCTTGCCAGCGGGTTATAAGCATTTGCTTCCTGATTAAGATCACCCGCCAGCTTTGATTCTGCTATAGCTTCCTCATAGGTTCTTATAGCATTTTTGGGATCGCCAAAATAATCGTAAATGGTGCCTAATGCTTTTAAGGTGCGGGCCAGGTTTTGGTGATCGTTGTGTTTGCGATAGATATTAACGCAATCGGTAAGGTAGGCCATGCCCAGGTAGTAATTGTCGGTTTTATAATATACCCCTCCCAGGTTATATTTAGCACCGGCAATGCCCAACTCGTCATTTAACTCCTCAAAATAAGCAAGCGCTTCTTTTGACATGCTTATCGCCGAGTCGTACTCGCCCTGTATCATTAAAAAAAGGGCGTATTGACTAAGGCTTTTCGCTACGAGCGCTTTATCATCCAGCTCGCGGCTTATGGATAACGCCTGTCGGGCAAGGTCTACACTTCGTGTCAAATTACTTGACCTACAAGCATAGCCTTCATCTAATAAGCTAACCACATGGGCCTGGTTATCCTGCACGGATGGATTCATAGCTATTATACGGTTAGGTATGTAAACAGTTTGCCTTTTTTTAAAGTTAGTACTAAAAAAGCAATATTACATTATTAAAGCTTTATGGAACTTTTAACAGCCAATTAAACCCCTAAAGAGGCGATATCGAACGCTAAAACAAACTGAACTGAAGGTTTGATGTAAGGCTGTTGGTTTCGCGGCATCCCGTTATTTGATACAGGGCTGTTTCTGTATATCGCGAGGCGACAATTACTTCAGTTTCGCCGGCGCGGCTTTTAAAAAGGTTAAGCGCCAGGTCAGGGCAATTATTATCTTTTGACAGATGCGATAGAAAAAGATGACTCATAAAATCCGGGCGGTATCCTTCAAAAAGGGCAAGGGCCTGGGCGTTGGACAAGTGGCCTTTCCCGCCACGTATGCGCCTTTTTAAATGATAAGGATATCTGCCACGCTCCAGCATGTCTTCATCATAATTAGCTTCCAGAAATGCAGCATGGCATTGCTGAAAATGCGATATGAGATTCTCGCATACTACGCCAAGGTCGGTAAATACGCCTATTTTTAAATCCCCGCACGCTACTGTAAAACTATGGGGCTCGGCCGCATCATGCATTTTAGCGAATGGCGTAATAGAAAGCGTGCCAATATGCACCGGGGCATCTGCAAAAAATGGATATAACAAACCGTCAGCAATTGCCAGCCCTGAATATTGAAGAGTAAGTGGCGTTATATACACCGGTAAACTGTATTTTTTGGACAAAACCGCTAAACCGCGTATATGGTCGCTGTGTTCATGCGAAACGAAGATAGCCCGCACTTTATGCATTGATAAACCCAGGCGGGCCATGCGTGTTTCTGTTTCGCGACATGAAATGCCGGCATCTATCAGCACAGCATCATTCTCATTACCAATGTAATAACAATTGCCGTTACTGCCGGAATTTAATGAGGCTACCAATAGAGACATATTTACAAATAAACCCGTTTTTTATCGGTTAAGCAATAGGCATAAAAAAACCGGGCATTGTATTGCTACAGCTGCCCGGCATATTGTTTAATCAATTGTTTTCTTTAGTACATAAAGCTACCATCACCACGGCGCAATAGGTTGCGGCCATCTCTTTGTGCTCTGCCACTCCATTTTTGCAGATTAAGCGTAAAGCCAACCATTATATAACGGCTAAGCGGGTTTGAACGGGTATCAGTATAACCACTAGTTGATATGCTACGGTTAATAAAGTTATTTTGGTTAAATATGTCAAAGAAAGCAACTCGCAAAATGCCGTTGCGTTTTTCAAACATTTGTTTTTCAATAAATGCGTTGGCTACAAACGGATTTTTGGTTACGTTGTTAGCTATACCACTAACATAATTTTTGCTCAGATCGTATTCAATTGTCCAACTGCGGTCTTTACCAAAATAAAACCTACCCTCTAAGTTAGCGGCTATCCGGGTGATATTACTGTTACCGGCAGGGGTAAGGCTGTTAAAAGAGCGTTGAAGTGAGTGCGAAACGTTAGGATTGATCTCAATTACGTCATTAGGGTTAATTCTTGGACCCAGTACGGTTCTGAAAGTATAGGTACTTGTATGCGTAGGTGTGCCACGGCTTAAACCTACAGAGTAGTCGTACTGAGCCTGTCCGTTCAACTGTACCATATACCTTCTGTCGCTAAAACTTTTTGATATATTATAATTTCCTGATAAAGTTTTTCCACCGTTCATATTCACGAAAGTGGTTTGAGTAGTGGTAACTTTTTGTGTGGTTAATATCGTATTATCCTGAACTATCTGGTTGTTATTTAAACTGGCATTTAACTGTCCGCGTAAGTTTAGCCTTGAGTTAGAAAGATAGTTACTGTACTGCAATGACATGGTATGCCTGAAAGCCGGTTTAAGATTAGGATTACCAATTGTTACACGGGTAGGCTGTGATTGATCGGGCACGGGCTGTATTTGTGAAAATGAAGGCTCGGTGGTTGCGCCGCTATAGTTCATTGTCAATTGCTGCTGACGCGACCATTGGTATTGGAAACGAAATGAAGGTATCAGGAAGAAATTGTTACGCGATATAGCTATGTTGCCACGGCTTATGTTAACACCTTCTAAATGCGTTGGTATGGCGGTTGCTCCGACTAATAAATTATATTTGGTTTTTACCAAACGGAAGTTTAAAATCGCACGATTTTCTGTAAATGAATAGTTGAAAATGTTAGTTGCCCTGTCAACCCTTGCATAGATACCCCCAGGAGTTAAACTGTCTGTTAATAAGGAGTTGTCATAACCGCGGTAATTGATCACGCCGTTAAACTCCAATTGTGATGAAGGTGATAACGGCTCACGGAAGATTACGCTTGTGCGGTAGGTTTTTGTTAAGTTTTTACTGTTTACTATACGTATAATAGCAGAGTCTGTAGGTAAAGCGGTACTCAGGTCCCTGATGAGGGTATTTTGCTCATTAGTTGTTTTCGCGTCAACGTTTGTTATGGTAAAATCAACCGAAAAGAGCCTTCTTGGCTTTTTAAATGTGTATTCATATAAAGCTCTCAAACCTAACTGCGGCGTATTGCTGCTGTTGCTGGTAATACTTTTAGTGTTCTGCTTACGAAATCCTGTTTGAACTTGATCAGAAATATTGTCTGACGTAGAGTTAGTAATACTAAAGCTTGGCGTTATCCTGATAAACTGAGCGCTATCGGGGGTCCACTCAAACTCCATACTCGCTCTGTGGCTTTTATTGGTGCTCTTGTTGGTGCTGTTTGTAGTGGTAAACAAGGTGTCTATCTTATTACCAAGATTGTAAGCCTGCAATGAAGAGGTAAGGTTAAGTACAGTTGCATCGCTGTAATTTATATTGTAACTACCATTCACCTGCAGCTTTTCGCTTAACTGATCGCGGTAGCTAATTGATGCGTTACCATTTAAGGTATTACCACCACTTCCGCCGCCGCCACCTTGACCGCCGCCGCCACCTTGACCGCCGCCACCACCACCTGTAGCCGCTATACCGTTTAAGGTATTAGAAAATGCCGCGTTTACGCCTATCTGTTGGTTGCCGTTTATACGCTGTGCAAATATTCTTTCTTCGTGACGGCCGTTCTGGCCTACGTTGGCACTTAGGCGCAATATATTCCCTACCGATCTGTCTGCACGGGTTGTTAAGTTAAGTGTTTTTGTTGCGGTTCCGCTTTTAATACCGGAACGACCTGCCTGGTCACCATAATCATCAACCACCTGAAATTTTTCAACTATTTCTGCTGGTAATGACTGTATTGCCTGCGCCACATCGCCACCGGCATAGTCTTTACCGTTTAGGCGCGCTTTGGTTACCGCTTCGCCGTTAAATGTTACGGATCCATCTGTTCCTACTTCAAAACCTTCTGCCTTTTTCAGCATTTCGTCAACGGTGGCGTTTGCGCGTACTTTATAATCGCTTGCGCGGTACTCAACCGTATCGGTTTTATAAGTTATAGCCGGCGTTCCGTTAATAACTACTTCTTTTAGCAACTCATTCTCGCCATACATCTCAATCGGATCAAGAGTAATACGTTTAAGCACGTCATTCTGAAGGTATTTGCGAATTATTGTTTTCATACCCATAGCCTTTACGGTTATGGTGAATGTAGCAAGCTTTACATCTTTAAATATAAAGATGCCATCCTCGTTTGTTGCAGTTTGCAGCGAGTCTTTTTCAGAAATCAGCTTAATGTTGGCACCTATAATGGTTTCGCCCTTTGAGTCTTTAACAACACCACTCACATCGCGAGCGGCAAGTGCATCAGGTACTCCGGGAGTTGCCGGTCTTACCGCTGCTGGTTGTGTTGCCGGTGCCACAGTAGCCGGTTGTGTAGCCGGGGGGGTAGTAGGTGCCGGTTGTTGAGCAAATACGCTGTACGAAATAAACAGAGCTACAGCTATAAGTATAAATTTTTTCATTGTTGGGTTTATTAGTAGGGTTTAGGATGTTATTTTTTAGCCAGCGTATATTTCCCCCAAAAATCGCTTGGGCTTATCATTTCTTGAAAATTGAATGCTCCGCCGCCACCGCGTGGACCACCACCACCACCGCCGGCAAAGCCACCGCCACCGTTCATTCTTATGCCACCTGTTACTACACGGGGGCCGCCGCCTGGGCCACCCGGATCTGCACCACCGCCACCCAAACCGCCGCCACCGGCCATGTCAATATTATTGGCCATGTTTTGAAGGTTTGGTATCTGTAGGCCATTTACTTTTACATTGTAAGCCAGATCATTTGTACTGCTTGCGCTTAGTCCCATTAGTTTTAACGGGATAGCTACTTCATATAAAAAGTTTCCTTCTGCATCATAGTTGGCCATGGTTTTTATGCCGTGTTCGTTATATAGTGAAATAAGGGAATCAGCAATATCCTTAAAACCGGCAACTTTAATTTCTTTATATGCTAATAGTGCTTTTTTACGTGCGGCCAGCATTGCCGAATCAACGGGTTCGCCTGGTGCTCCGCCCATCATTGCGCGCATGCCACCGGCACCACCAGCAGCGCCGCCACCTCCGATATTCATAGTTATGCGACCGCCCTGGCCACCACCACCAGCGTTGCCTCCGCGTTGAATGCTAATAAGGGGAGCAACAACCGGATAGGTGATGCTGTATGTATTTTCCACCTTCTTTTTGCCTTCGGTATTTACCGCAATAGTTATTCCACCGGCCAGTATCTTGTTATTGTTCATGGGGTCGGTTGACTTGATAGCCAGGTAGATATTTTTTTCGTCGTTGCTTATTGTATAATATAGCTTTGTGGTTTTGTTGAAGGCCTGGAAACTATTGTTCCATTCAACAAGCTTACCATCGGCTTTAACACCTGCCGGTGCCCATAAGCTAACTTCCTGCACATCCTTCAGTTTTTTGTCCTGAGCGTGCGTTGCTGCACAAATCAGTGCAAGCATGGCGGTTATTGTGAGTATTTTTTTCATCTTCTTAAATAATTTAGTGTTGTGCTTTTTAAGACACGTACAAGGATAGGCAGTATTTATTGTTGACTAAAATAAAGTATACAAGGTCTATTAATGTTGCGACAATAAGGCTAATTGGTGCGACGACAATATTAACCAAAGGTTTTTATAACTAAATAGTTAGTGGTGTAAATTTGTAGTTACCAACTTAATTGTTACTCAGCTAAGTAAATGGTAAGATCTACCGTAAACTGATCAGGAGTGTTTGATATGGTAAGCTCGTGCTTATCAGGATACAAAATAGCAAGTCGCCGGCGTACATTAGCAATACCTATGCCCGAGCTGCTATCCTTTGAATCATCGGCAGGGCCAACATCATTGGTAACGTTGAAACGCATAAGGCGCGAGGCTTCATCAACCGATAAAGAGATGTTTATTACTGCAGTTTCTAACGTCCCCGTGCCATGCTTAAAGGCATTCTCTACAAAAGGGATCAACAGCATCGGCTCTATTGTGTAGGTATCAACATCGTTCTTCACATCGACATTAGTTTTCACAGCATCGCCAAAACGCAGCATCTGTAAGCTTATATAACTCTTAATATAGTCCACCTCTTTGCTTAATGATACCCTGTAATCGTCACTCTCATACAGCATATAGCGCATTAGTTGCGATAGGCTAACAATGGCAGGCTCAAGCGAATCAGACTTTTTACGGGCAAGAGCAACCAGGTTATTCAGCACGTTAAACATAAAGTGCGGGCTTATTTGTGAGCGCAGGAAGTTCAATTCAGACTTAAGGTGCTGGGTTTCGCGCTCTTTTAATAATTGTTGCTTTGCGCGGTTGTCAATTATTATACGATAACAAACGCTTAATAAAATAGCCACCATTGGCGATATATAGCTCCAGTACTGATAGCCCCCGCCACCTCTAAATCGGTAGATATTCAACCTCGGCCTGCTGGCATGTAGGTGATTTACAGTATCTGCTAGACGACCAGGAAAAGGGCGGCCAGGGCCTTCTGCGCCAAACCCCCTCAGGGTATCACGCATTGGTCTGCCAAATTGCCTTACCTGCATACCTTCAAATGCATTTTGCCTTAAATATAAGTATAGCCAATACGTGCCTAACAAGGCTACTAATGATATTATATACCAGCTGGTTTTTTTGTTAAGCAGGGGGTAAATGGCATAGGTGTGCACATAAAATATACACAGCAATATCAAGTTAGATATTATTATCCCGGTAACAAACCGGCGGTGAAACTCCGCAGGGATAAAGCTGTTCTCATCTCGCCCCAAAACCGGCAACACCAGCAGCAAAAACCAAATTAACAACGGCAGTAAAAACTGAACCCATCGACGGTTGATAAAACTTCTCATGCTACAAATAAATACATAAAAAAAACTACTGTAACATTTATGAGATAAAACGCCTGAATGATGCGACGAAATGCCTCAACCTATATCACCAATGTTTAAAAGGAACACACGATATTGAATGTAATTGATAATTAGTATTATTGTAACAACCAATGATGAACTGTATAATTATAGACGACGAGCCCCTGGCGGTTGAGTTAATGGAAGACAACGTTAGCCGCGTTGAAAACCTGCACCTGGTGGCAAGCTGCCGGTCGGCAACGCAGGCACTGCAGATTATGCAGGACAGGGAAATAGATCTTATTTTTTGCGATATACAAATGCCCGGGATAAACGGGCTGCAGTTTGTAAAAAGCCTTGCACAAAAACCACTTATTATTTTTGTTACGGCCTACCAGGAATTTGCACTGGATGGTTTTGAATTGGACGTGGTTGACTATTTATTGAAACCCGTTTCATTTGAGCGTTTTTTAAAAGCATGCAACAAAGCAACCCAACAATTTGAGCTTAGCCGCAGGCAGCCGGAAGCAAAGGCCGGCGAAACCTCAAGAAAATATATCTTTTT
Source organism: uncultured Mucilaginibacter sp. (assembly GCF_946479965.1). Next base: position 49,265 of record NZ_CAMLHX010000012.1, read on the forward strand.
GTATGCCGACTACAACCTTATTAAAGTTAATCATGATGATATAACTTATATTGAAGGGCTTAAAGATTATGTGAAGATACACAGGGTAAGCAATCCAAAGGCTATTATATCAAGGGTCACAATAAAATCTTTGGAGAGCCAGTTGCCTGCAGATGTTTTTTTTAGGGTGCATAAATCCTACATTGTTAACCTTGACCATGTGCACTCTATACGCAAAGGGCGTATAAAAATTGCCGATGCAGAAATACCGTACAGTGATAGCTTTAAAGACATTATAAGCCAGATGACCGGGAAGATGAATTTTTAACGCTCCTTTCTCTATTGTCGCTTTCTATTCATTTCCTTGACATTATAGATATATTCTATATCGTATAAAGAAATCCAATCTTTCCCCTTTGCCAAAACGCGTATATTTGCCATAAATAAAAACAAAATATACATGATTACTATAGGCGAAAAATTTCCTGCTTTTTCAAAAACTGCTGTTGTTAGCTTAGAGAAGGGTAAAGAGTTCGAAACAATAACTTCAGACTTCCTGGCTAATGACGATAATGTGTGGACCGTTATGTTCTGGTGGCCAAAAGACTTTACTTTTGTGTGCCCTACCGAGATAGCGGAGTTTAACAAAAATTTTGGTGAGTTCCGCGATCGCGAAACGCGTTTGATCGGTGCATCAACCGATTCTGAATTCGTTCATGCCGCATGGAGAACCCATCATGACGATTTGCGTGATCTGAAATTCCCGATGCTTGCTGATACTTCAAAATCATTGGCAGAAGATCTGGGCATTTTAGAGCCTAATGAAAAAATTGCTTACCGCGCTACTTTTATTATTGATCCTACCGGCATTGTACGTTGGGTATGTGTTAACGACCTAAGCGTTGGCCGTAATGTGAAAGAGGTTTTACGCGTATTAGATGGGTTACAAACCGACGAACTTTGCCCATGTAACTGGGAAAAAGGCCAGGAAACCTTAACCGTTTAACTTTATAATAATTATATCCCCCTAGTGTATGCTATGGGGATATTTTTTTCTTCGACAAGAAATATAACACACTGATTATCAAATCAAATGAGCGAAACTACAGAAACAATAAACGAATTACTGCAAATTATAGGGCTTGATGCTGATTATACAAACGCAAGTTTAAGTTTGTTAGAAAAAGGCGAGTCGCGCTATGTGCGCGACCTTAAGCTCAACTTTAACAGCACGCTAACATCTGCCCATTTATCAGAAAAGGAATGTGCCTTGCTTGGGCTGTCAACAGCCGTAAATAACAACAACAATCCGCTGGTTAATTTTTATACCGGCTACGCAGAGAAGAGCGGCGCTACTGCCGAGGAAATAGCCGAAGCTGTGGGTTGCGCGTCGCTACTGGCATCAAACAATATTTTCTACCGCTTTAGGCACTTTACGCAAAAGGAAAAGTATAGCCAGATACCCGCACGCATACGTATGCAGCTGATGATGAAACCTGTAACAGGGAAGGAGTTTTTTGAGCTGATGAGTCTTACTATTTCGGCGGTTAACGGCTGCGAGATGTGCGTTAACGCTCACGAAGATTCCCTGATCAAACTTGGCACTACCGAGGAGCGTATTTTTGATGCGGTTCGTATCGGTTCGCTGGTTACGTCATTCGGCAAGATCATTTTTTAATTTTCTGCATTTATTGTGCTAACATATTATTAAATACAGAAACTCTTATATTTGATAGTTGTTAGCACAATTATAACGTTCCCTAAGACGAAATGAACGCAATGGATTATGGCCGATAAAAAGATAGCAGTACTTTACGTAGATGATGAGGAGAATAACCTGTTTTCTTTTAAGGCTGTTTTTCGCGTAAAATACCAGGTTTATACCGCAATAAACGGTGATGAGGCGCTGAAAATATTGAGCGAAAAGCCCATTGAGATCATTATAACAGATCAACGCATGCCCAATATGACGGGGGTAGAGTTTTTAGAGAAAGTAATTGAAAAGTTTCCGGACCCTATGCGTTTATTACTTACCGGATATGCTGATATGAACGCGGTGGTTGACGCTGTTAATAAAGGAAAGATATTCCACTACCTGAGCAAGCCCTGGAACGAAGAAGAGTTGGATATCACCATTAACCGCGCATACGAGGCTTACCTGCAAAAAGAAAAGCTAAAAGAAGAAAATAAACTACTGGGTACTTCTAATGACCAGTTGGAGTTTTTGCTACGCCAAAAACTGCTTTCCTAAAGCCCTTTAAACTAATTTTATATTTTTTTCGGTTATCATCCGGTTTATTACCGCCGAAAGATCCTCTGCTAAGAGTGGCTTGCTTAATAAGCCTTTAGTACTTTTATAGGCACCGATCCGATTCATGTCAGCCGGTTCATGCGATGAGGTTAGCACTACAATGTAGTATTTATCCTGTATAGCGGGATCAAGCGCTTCAAATTCGTCTAAAAATTCATAGCCATTCATCATAGGCATATATATATCAAGCAACACCAGTGTGCATACGCTATCTTTTAACACTTCGCCGTCCCCCTTTATATGGGCAAGGGCTGACATGGCTTCATAAAACGCCTTAACCTCAAAGCGTTTATCGGCGTGGAGAACCATTTTCTTTACGATGAAATGATCAAGCTCCGTATCGTCAATTACCATAAATGATAAATCCATCTCTTATTTAGTGGGGACAGTAACTTTAAACGTTGTTCCTTTATTAAGCGCGGAGTTTACCTCGATATGGCCGTTAAGCTTTAACAGTGCGCTTTTTACATTGTATAAACCGAAACCGGAACCGGCTTCCTGCGAGCTGGCGCGGTAAAACAGGTTAAATATTTCGTTAATATGATTACCCAATATTCCTATTCCTGTATCCTTTACCTCAATATGAAGGGTACCCCGGTGCACCAACATGGTCAATTCCACTTTTTTATCGTCGCTGGCCTTACTTTGATATTTAAACGCGTTTGATAAAAGGTTGTTTAAAATAAGTTTCAATGGTCCAATATCGCTTCTGAACGGCTCACGCTGGTCAACAGTGATATTGAAGTCGATATTATTGGTATCTGCCATCACACGATAAATGTCTCTCAGTTCCTTTGCTACCTTGTTAAAGTCGACCTCTTTAATACGCAATTCGCCGCGTTGCAAGCTGTAATAATCATGCATGCTTAAAATGTAGGTATCCAGTTTTTTGAGAGATTTTTCCATCAGGAAAAGCATCTCTTTCATTTCGTTGATATCATAGATCTCCCGCGCTACAGTTATCGCCCCTAAAATACCCGAAAGTGGTCCTCTTATATCATGGCTTACACTGTAGGCAAACTTATCTAATTCCGCATATGCCTTTCGCAGCTCTTCATTTTTTACAGTAAGTATTGAATTGGTATGATAAAACTTGTTGGCCTCATCAATAGCTGAGATAACATCTGCAGCATCCCAGGGTTTTTTAATAAACCTGAAAATATTACCTCTGTTTATAGCTTCAATAACCGACTCAATATCTACATAAGCCGTGATGAGTATGCGTATCGGTGCCGGGAACGTGCCCCTAATTTGTTCGAAAAACTCAACGCCGGTTTTTCCGGGCATACGTTGATCGCAAAATATGATCCTTATGTCCGGATGCTCTGTGAGGTAATCTATTGCTCCCTGAACATTTACAGCAGTGAAGACCTGATAGTCTAACCTGAACGAGGCTTTAAAGCCTGTAAGGTTGTCTATCTCGTCATCCAGGTAAAGTATTTTGATCTTTTCTGCCATTCGAACTAATGTTGTGTTGTAAGGAGCGGCAACAACTTTATGTAATGTAACAACAGCTTTTTAATTAGCTATGTTCTTAGATGCTATTAATTTAATTATTACCTCAGGTAAACAGCATCTTCCTGCCCATCTTCATCCAGCACTACATCAATATGTTGCTTTATAATAGTTGATAATGCAATCCCTGCATAATCAGTATTTACCGGGAAGTTTTTGTGGTTACGGTCAACCAAAACAACAGTGCGTAGCTTCTTTAACGGCGCGTCCAAAAAAACGCCAAAACCATACGCTAATGATTTTCCGCTGTTCAGAACGTCATCTACCAAAATAACAGTCTTATTGGTGCATTCTTCCAGCTCAAAATCAATCTGAGCATTAAGGCTGGTACTAAAACGATCAATCTTAATAGTAAGCAGCCTGGTTTTAAAAGGCGCTATCTCATCAAGTACTTTTTTAAGGCGCGCGGCTAAGTGCCCGCCGCGTGGCAGCATACCCGCAATGAGTATCTCCTCTTCGTCAAAATTATCTTCCAGTATCTGGTAGGCAATTCTGTCTATCTTTTGTTGTATTTGCTGTTTATTAAGAATGAGTAATGTTTTGTCTGAAGATTCCATTATATAGGTAGTGTTATACGTGTTGCAACACGAAAATTTATAGCAGATCAGATTCTTATGGTAAAGATAGCTGCAAATCACAACATTTAAACATTAAATAATAAAATGGCAGACGCTATTTTATATAGGGGAAGTAAACGAAGTTTGCCCCCTCTGGCACCACAACAAATACACACATGTGGTCCTTGGGGCTTTTGTAGCTGGCAATAAAACGCTCTTTAAGCTCCGGTTTTATTACACCACGATCGACAAACTCCTCAAGGGTAGACGCGTGAATGGTCCATTCAGAGTTTAACTCATGGCGGTCTAGTATAACCTCGCCTATCTTTAACTCATGCTGATGCGCTATAAAAATGGGGTATTTAGACAACCCTTCAACAATTATCTCAACCGCCACCTCGCGGATGGCATCGTTAAAAACTTTAAGGTCGTGCTCTAAACTTAGCAGCGGACTTTTGGCTGCCGGCTGTTGGGAGCCGCTGCCTTCATTAAGCAGATCTTCCGGATTCATATGTCTTGATTCTTGCCTCTTATTTCTTAATTCTCAAAAGCACCACATTCTCCACATGCTGCGTATGCGGAAACATATCAACAGGTTGTATGGTTTCCACGTCGTATTTTTCTTTTAGCACAAGCAGATCACGCGCTTGCGTGGCGGCATTGCAGCTTACGTACACAATCTTTTCAGCTTCGATTTCCATTAGCCTTTCTACCACATCCGGGTGCATCCCTGCCCGCGGCGGATCAGTTATAATAACATCGGGCTTGCCATGTTCCGCAACAAATGTTGCCGAAAGCACATCTTTCATATCGCCTGCGTAAAACTTAGTATTACTGATATTATTAATGGCGCTATTGATTTTAGCATCCTCTATAGCATCAGGCACGTATTCAACGCCAACAACTTCGCGCACATTGCCCGCCACAAAGTTGGCAATGGTGCCGGCACCGGTATAAAGGTCATAAACAAGTTCATCGCCTTTAAAATCTGCAAGGTCGCGGGTTATTTCGTACAAGCGCAACGCCTGGGCCGAGTTGGTTTGGTAAAATGATTTTGGCCCTATACGAAACCGTATACCATTCATTTCCTCGTGAATATATTCGGGGCCTTTCCAGGCATGTACTTCCTGGTCAAAAATGGTATCGTTCTTTTTTTCGTTGAGTATATATAGCAGGGAGGTTATCTCAGGAAACTCAGCCTCAACAAAAGTCATCAGCGCATTCAACCGCTCTTCATCCGCGTAAGCGAAAACAACAATTACCATTAACTCTCCGGTTGACGAGGTGCGGATAATAAGGTTACGCAGGTTGCCCGTGTGGTTGCGCAGATCATAATACATGTAATCGTTAGCACGCGCAAAGGTGTCAATGCTGTTACGGATAGCGTTTGACGGGTCAGCCTGTAAATAACAATGCCGTACATCTAAAATTTTATCAAACCTTCCGGGAATATGAAAGCCGAGTGCATTCATGTTTAGTTCCGCATCGTCACGGTTCTCGCCATCGTACAGCCAGCGTTTGTTGCTGAAGGTAAACTCCAGCTTGTTACGATAATACCTGTCAGCAGGCGAAGCCACAATAGGCAGCATCCCGTCTACTTCAATTTTAGCCAATCTGCCTAAAGCATCAGCTACTGTTTTTTGCTTGAATTGCAGCTGCGCATCATACGTCATGTGTTGCCATTTGCACCCGCCGCAGGTGCCAAAATGCTCGCAAAAAGCAGCCACGCGATGAATGCTGGACTGCTTAAGAGCAATTATCTTAGCTTCGCCAAAGTTTTTTTTGCTGCGATATACCTGTACATCTACAACGTCGCCGGGCACGGCTTTTTCCACAAAAAGCACAAAATCGTCGGCTTTGCCAACGCCCTTGCCTTCTTCGGCGATATCAATAATGTTTACGTCTTCAAAAACCTGGGGCGCTTTTGTTCCTTTTCCTCTGCTCATTGCTGCAAAGGTAGCAAATGTGCAGATATGCGGATGAGAGAATGTGTAGATGTGCAAATATGCAGATGGCTCTACTTTTATCCTGCGTCACTTAACCATTGAGCATTAGGCGCTGGCCATATTGCAGCGATGTTGCCATCGCCGCAATATGCGCGCCTGCCGATTAACCAACTCAAACCGGGGGTCTTTAATCCTATTTCCAGCCTCCGCCTAAAAATTTATAAATGTTGCTTGTCGCTATCAATTGCGCCTTGCGTGTCTCTACCATTTCAAGTTTTGATTCCAGTGCATCGCGCTGCGTCATCAATACCTCAAAATAATCTGCCCGGGCAAATTTGAACAAGTCATTAGCAATATCTATTGACGTTGTTAATGCCCCTACCTGTTTTGATTTAAGATCGTAGCTTTTCTCCAGGTTATCAATGCGAGAAAGTTCGGTAGCAACTTCCATATAGGCATTAAGTACAGTGCGCTGATAATTGTAAAGCGCTTGCTGCTGCCTTGCGTTTGCATTAAGGTATTCCGCCTTTATTGCATTACGATTGACCAACGGTGCAGTAACCTCGCCAACCAGGTTCCATAATATAGAGGCCGGAAACTTCACAAGGTACGACGGGTCAAATGCCTGTATACCTACCGCAGCCGAGATATTGAGCGAAGGATAAAACTCTTTCCTTGCCACTCCTACATCAAGCTTGGCGGCTTCCAGTTCAAACTCGGCTTGTTTAATATCAGGGCGATTTGACAACATTTGTGCAGGTACGCCGTAATTAATTAAGGCCGGTACTCCTGACAAGAAACTTGCCTTATCGCGGGGTATTTCCTGCGGATAGCGGGCTAATAAAAAGTTAATGCGATTTTCCGTTTCTTTTATCTGTTGTAGTATATCAAACTCGCGGCTTTGCGAGCCCAAAACCTCTGCTTCAAATTTTTTAACCCCCAGCTCTGTAGCTCGTGATGCATTTTTTTGAAGTTTTACAACATCAAGCGCCTGTTTTTGGAGGGTTATGGTTTGGCGTATAATATCTAGCTGATTATCCAGCGCCTGCAATTCATAATAAGAATCTGCTACCTCGGCTACCAGGTTGCTTAAAACAAAGTTCTTGCCCTCAACGGTTGACAGGTAGCGTTTAACAGCAGCTTGCTTGGCGTTGCTTAGCTTCTTCCAGATATCCACTTCCCAATTGGCAACCGCCGCCACAGAATAATCCATCAGGGCTTCCGGCACTTCTTTTCCGGGGGTGATCTCGGTAGACGCGTCGCCTGCGCCCTGGCTTGTATAACGTGCTACCTTATCCACACCAAGGCCCGCACGCAATCCTACTGATGGCAGCATAGCACCTTTTTTTATCCTGATATCGTTCCTCGCCATTTCAATTTCCTGAAACGTTATCAGCAACTCCTGATTGTTAATAAGGGCAGTGTCAATCAGATCAGCCAGGTACTTGTCCTTAAAAAAGCTGCGCCAATTGGTTGCCGCAGTGTTCAGGGTGTCGGTACTGGTGTTAAACGATGTGGGCCCTGGTCGCATTCCTGCAGATTGCGTTACAGCCGGGATCTTACACCCCGCCGCAATAATGCAAATGCCCGAAAGGGCGTAATAGGTTATTTTGCTTATTTTAAACATTGTTGTCAATTTCTTCGGTTAACGGATTTTCTTCTTCGTCATGAACAAGTTTATGTTTCGCTGCTATCGTTCCAAATATGAAGTACAGACCGGGGATGATGAGCAATCCAAAAACGGTCCCGATAAGCATACCGCCTGCGGCGGCGCTACCTATGGTTCTGTTACCCAGTTTACCGGGATCTGACGCGAACATAAGCGGGATCAAACCGGCGATAAACGCGAAGGATGTCATCAAAATGGGCCTGAACCTTACTTTGGCAGCTGTTATAGCCGACTGAAGCACGGTCTCGCCGGCGCGATGTTGCTGTGCGCCAAACTCAACTATAAGTACCGCATTCTTACCAAGTAGACCTATGAGCATGATAATGGCTACCTGCGCGTAAATATTGTTCTCTAAACCAAATATTTTGAGGAACAATAAGGCGCCGAATATGCCTGCAACAAGCGATAGGATAACAGAGAATGGCAAAATGAAACTTTCATATTGTGCACACAGAATGAAGTAAACAAAGCCCAGACAGATCAGGAAGATATAAACTGCCTCGTTACCACGTGATGATTCATCTTTTGAGATCCCGGCCCAGTCAATACCAAAACCGCGTGGCAATGTTTTTTGCGCCACTTCCGCTATTACATTCAGCGCTGTACCGCTGCTGTATCCCGGCGCGGCAGAACCACTTATTTGCGCCGAGTTGTACATGTTATGCCGTGTGATCTCAGAAAGGCCGTAAACTTTTTCCATTTTCATGAAAGCCGAAAATGGCACCATCTCGTCGCGATCGTTCTTTACATACAGTTTCAATATATCCTCGGGTAGCGCCCGATATTGCGGCAGTGCCTGTATGATCACCTTGTATTGGCGGCCAAACTGAATAAAGCTGATCTCGTAGTTACTACCTATGAGCGTAGATAGCGTGTTCATGGCGTTGTCAATAGTTACGCCTTTTTGCTGCGCAAGGTCGTTATCAACATTTAATTTATACTGCGGGAAGCTGGCGCTGTAAAAACTAAATACAGACGATAGTTCCGGCCGTTTATTTAACTCGCGGACAAACCCATCGCTTACCGTTTCCATTTTTTTGTAATCGCCAGACCCTGATTTATCTAACAAACGCAGCTCAAAACCACCCGCGGCCCCGTAACCCGGTACGGCAGGGGGTTGAAAGAACTCAATGTTGGCACCGGTTATGTCCTTACATTTTTCTTCCAGCTCGTCTATTACCTGCTGAACAGAGTGTTTTCTATCCTCCCAGCTTTTAAGGTTGATCAAACAAGTGCCTGAGTTAGAGCCGGTACCTTCGGTGAGTACCTCGTAACCAGCCAAAGCCGATACGGACTTCACCTCTTCCATTTTCTCGGCAATTTTTTGTATCCGTTCAGCTATCTCGTTCGTTCTTTCCAACGAAGAGCCCGGCGGAGTTTGGATAATGGCATAAAACATGCCCTGGTCCTCGTTAGGAATAAAACCGCTTGGCAGGCTGCTATTAAGCAACCAGGTGCCTATACAAAAACCTATCAGCATTAAAAATGTAACCATGCGGCGGTTAGCAATTACGCCCAGCAGGGCTATGTATCTGCCCGAAAGTTTATCAAACCGGTTGTTAAACGCATCGAGCATTTTATCAACTATACTGCGTTTTTTTGGCTTGCCGTGATTGTTTTTCAGCATTATTACGCACAAGGCAGGGGTAAGCGTTAGGGCAACCAAACCCGACAGCACAATAGACGTGGCCATGGTGATAGAGAACTGCCGGTAAAAAATACCTACCGGACCAGACATGAATGCTACCGGGATAAACACCGCCGCCATTACAAACGTGATGGCTATAATGGCTCCACTTATTTCGTGCAGGGCTTCAATTGTTGCTTTGCGGGGCGAATAGTGCTTGGCCTCCATCTTGGCGTGCACCGCCTCGATCACAACTATTGCATTATCCACCACAATACCAATAGCCAGTACCAGCGCAAACAGCGTAATAAGATTTAATGTGATGCCAAAAAACTGCATAAACATAAACGTACCGATAAGCGATACGGGCACCGCAATGGCCGGTATAAGCGTTGAGCGCCAGTCGCCAAGGAAGATGAATACCACCAGGCTCACCAGTATAAATGCTTCCACCAGTGTATGGATAACTTTATCTATAGACGCATCGAGAAATTTGGATACGTCATAGCTGACCTCATAATGCATTCCCTTGGGGAACGAATTGGATTGTATCTCTGCCAGTTTAGCTTTTACATCCTCAATAACCTTGTTGGCATTACTTCCGTACGATTGCTTTAACACAATGGCGGCCGAAGGCTTGCCGTTAAGGCTGGAATAAATATCGTACATGGAACTACCGAACTCAACATCTGCAACATCCTTCAGGTGAAGGATCTCGCCATCAGGTGTTGCCCGCAGCACCACCTTTTCATATTGCTCTTTGGTAGTAAATCGCCCCGAATATTTCAATACATATTCAAAAGACTGTGAGCGTTTTCCGGAGCTTTCGCCGGTTTTGCCCGGCGAAGCCTCTAAACTCTGTTCAGAAAGGGCTTTCATTACCTCGTCTGCTGATATTTTATAGGCCAACATTCGGTCGGGCTTTAGCCATATCCGCATGGCATACTCGCGGTTACCTAATATATCCGCAAATCCCACGCCGTCTACACGCTTCAACTCCGACAAAAGGTTGATATCTGCAAAATTGAAAAGAAATTTCTGGTCGGTATGCGGGTCATCGCTGTACAGGTTGATGTACATCAGCATGCTCGATTCCTGGCGGGATATTTTCACACCCTCGCGCACTACCAGCGGCGGCAGCTTATTTACTACCGATGCTACCCTGTTTTGAACGTTAAGCGACGCCTGGTTAGGATCAGTACCTAAATTAAAAACTATCTGGATAGAGGCCTCGCCGTCATTACCGGCATCAGAGGTCATGTATTTCATTCCCTGCACACCGTTCAAGGCTCGCTCCAGAGGAATTACCACCGATTTGATCAGCAGTTCATTATTGGCACCGGGATACTCGGCTATCACATTCACCCTTGGGGGCGATATGGAAGGGAATTGCGTTACCGGCAACTGAACCATGGCAAGCAAACCCAGGAAAACTATTAGCAGCGATATTACTATTGAAAGTACAGGTCGCTGAATAAATTTGTTAAACATCTTTTATGTATATAATGTGATCTACTCGGCCTTTAACTTAAGGCGCGACATTACTTCTGTAGGGTTTTCATATTTGAAATTGATCCTGTCCCCATCCTTTACGTTTTGAATGCCCTCAAGCAAAATCTTGTCATCTTTACCTAAACCGTCCCCGTCAAGTACATATAGGTCGGGTAGTTCGCCACGTACAGCTATAACCTGCGAGCGTACCGTGGCATCTTTGCCTACCACAAACACGTATTTTTTATCCTGTATCTCGTAGGTTGCTTTTTGCGGGATCACAAATGCGTTTCTAAGCGGGATCTTCATCAAAACCTTACCGGTCTCGCCATTACGCAAAAGGCCATCCGGGTTAGGGAATTTTGCACGAAAGGCAATGTTGCCGGTTTCGTTTTCAAACTCGCTTTCAACAGTTTGTACCTCGCCTTTGTATTTTAACACGTTGTTATTGGCTAAAAGCAGGTTAACATGAGTATCGGCGCGACCTTTTTTATCCTCCTGGTAATTCAAATACTCAGGTTCAGACAGGTTGAAGTAGGCATAAACGTCGCTGTTGTCTGACAGGGTAGTCAGCAGTTCGCCCTCATCAATAAGACTGCCCAATTTTTTAGGGATGCGGTCGATATAACCGTTAAAAGGTGCCCGTATCTCGGTAAACGACAAATGGATCTTGGCTAAAGAATGCCCCGCATTTGCGCCGGCAAGTTTGGCCTTGGCCATGGAGAGTTCGTTTTTAGAAACTATGTTTTTATCGGCAAGGCTTTGCGTATTCAATAGTTCCACTTCGGCGGCTTTTACCTCGGCTTCGGCTTTTAAAACTTCAGTTTCATACATTTTGGGCATAATTCTGAATAAAAGCTGCCCGGCCTTTACGTACTGACCTTCGTCAACATAAATATTTTGCAAAAAGCCTTTTTCCTGAGATCTGATCTCAATATCGCGCACAGCGCGGATCTGCGACACATATTCTTTGGTGAAAGATGTATCTACCATTAGCGGACTTGTTACGGTGTACGTAACAGTCTCTTTTTTTCCTTCGGATTTTGACGTACAGCCGATTTGACCTAACAGGGCCATCATGCCGGCAAGCACCACAATTTTGTTCATAGTATTAATTAAGAGTTGGTTTTGAAATGTAGGAGGCGGGAAGGCCAAACAAGGCATTCGCCGGTAACGGGCATAAAACGCTCAGCGCGCAATATGGCCGGTTATCTGTTCCTTAAGCTGAAGTGGGGAGTGTTCAGATCCGTAATGATCTCTGAACGATATACTTTGTAGAGGATATCTGTAAGCTAAAACGCTCGTGCGTTATAACTTCCGGTTTTAAATAGTTTAAAACGAAATGGTATAGTGTGGGCAGCGTTAAATAAAAGCCGCACAAGAGTTTGAATTTTTTTAGATCGCACTGAGGGGCGTCGTCTTCGTCTTCCTCGCAATCCCAAAATAAAACCTGCGGCGCCTTATCCAGATTTCTGTGCTCGCTATATTTTGGCAGGGTGAGAGAATTATTAAGCGCTTCCGCCTTTTTTTTCTCCAAAACGAAGGCTTTAACAGCAGCCACATGTCTGTTACGAACATAAGATGCCTGCGTATTGGTTTGAAACAACAGCAGTATGCTTAATATGATCAACGTTAACCTCATTCGGGTGGCAAAAGTAATAAAAGTTTGATAAGTTGTATATAAACAAGTGTTTGTAATACAGACTTTACCGTTGTGTGTTTGTAACGCCAACAACGCGGGTAAATTATAGGGAAAACGCTGGTCTCGCTATTATTACAATTATATTATAAATATTGGCCCCATTATCTGCAAAGACGGCCCGACTTACTGTTTTTGTAGCCACGTTTTGCAATTAATTACAACAAATAATTAAGTTTGTGTTGAACCTATTAAGCATCTGGCTTTATGAACAAAAAAATATACTTGCTTTCGGCAGCTTTAGCTGCTGTATTGAGCAGCAACGCGCAAAATATGACAAGCAACGGTCCGCAAATAAAAACAGCCAATGGTATTGTGCAAGGCGTAACCGAAACCAGCGGCATACGCTCATTTAAAGGGATTCCGTTTGCAAAGCCACCCGTGGGCGATCTGCGCTGGAAAGCCCCGCAGCCGGCTGATAATTGGAACGGTGTGCTTAAGACCGATCATTTTGGTCCGCAGGCTATGCAGCAACCCTTATATAGCGATATGATCTTCCGCAGCAATGGCAAGAGCGAAGATTGCCTTTACCTTAACGTTTGGACACCGGCCAAAACCGGCAACGAAAAACTGCCGGTACTGGTCTATTTCTACGGCGGCGGTTTCCGTACCGGCGATGGATCTGAAGGTAGATACGATGGCGAAAGCATGGCCAAAAAGGGTATTGTGGCACTTACCGTAAACTATCGTTTGGGCGTATTCGGATTTATGGCTCATCCTGAATTGACCAAAGAATCTCCTGAGCATGCTTCGGGCAATTACGGCTTGATGGATCTGCACGCTGCCTTGCTTTGGGTTAAAAAGAATATAGCTGCATTTGGTGGCGATCCGGATAAAGTTACCATCGCCGGCGAATCAGCGGGCTCTATGGCGGTATCGGCGCAAATGGCCTCGCCTTTATCAAAAGGACTGTTCCGTGCTGCCATTGCAGAAAGCGGCGCTTTGCTGGGCAACCTGTCGCCTACACCGTTAGCCGCTGCTGAGCAAGCAGGTGTTTCATTCGCTACCCGCGTTAAAGCGGCTTCATTGGCCGATCTGCGCAAGATCCCCGCTGATTCGCTGTTGAAATGGGGCGCCAACGGCCGTTTTGGCTGTACGGTTGATGGTTATTTCCTTCCGCAGCAACCACAGGAAATCTTTGCGGCAGGCAAGCAAATGCCGGTAGCGCTGTTAGCAGGCTGGAACTCGGCAGAAGGCGACTATAAAAGCATATTAGGCAGAAACGTTGCGCCAACGCCCGAGAATTACAAGGCGGCTATTCAGCGTTTATATCCTGATAAAGCAGCCGAGGTATTACAGCAATACCCGGCAACAACCAAAGAAGAAATAATAGCCTCAGGCAACGCCCTGGCATCCGACCGCTTTATTGCTTTCAGCACCTGGAAACTGATAGATATGCAGGCCCGCACGCAAAAAGCACCTGTATACCGTTACTTATATACCCGGCCGCGTCCTAAACTGGCCACCGAAGCAGAGGCCCCTACCGGGGCTGTACACTCGGCAGAGATAGAGTACGCCATGGGTAACCTGCACTACAACAAAGTTTACAACTGGACACCCGAGGACCTTAAAACAGCCCAGGTAATGCATGATTTTTTTGCCAACTTTATTAAAACAGGCAACCCAAATGCAACAGGTTTGCCACAATGGGATACCGTACAAGGCAATGGCACAAAAAAGGTGATGATAATTGATGCCGATAGCAAAGGCGTGCCGGATAATACTGTTGCAAGGTATGCTTTGATGGAGGGGGTGATAAAGTAGTTTAGCAACAGGCTTGGTTTATTGCTGTCGTTTCCGACAGGTCGCCTGCTGAATCCAAACGCGCTTAGCATGCCCGGTTACTACAGCTCAGAAACGGGTTATTTGGTTTAGCCGAAGAATGCATTAGATTTGATGGTGTGTATTTACAAACACAATCATAATAATCCAGCTAAACCTTAATCATGATGAATCCTAACAATCCGAAAACTCCGGGAGTTTATATCGCCGAATTAAACGCATTCCCCAACTCTGTGATTGAAGTTGCTACAGCTGTCCCGGCTTTTATCGGGTATACTTATACTGCGCGGTATAACGGGGTGTCGTTGTTAAACACTCCGGTCAAAATCGCGTCGCTTGTTGATTTTGAAAATATTTTTGGCAAAGGGCAGGGTTCAACGCTATCGTTTGTAGTTGGTACGCCAACAATTACCCCTGCGCCCGCTATAATGCCGCTGTTAAATATTAATGGTAGCCAGGTAAATGTGCAAGCTCAGCCCGGGGCACCTATATTTTACCTCTACAACAGTATCCGATTGTTTTTTGAAAACGGAGGCGGCTCATGTTACATCATATCTGTAGGTAATTACAGCGGTCCAATACAGCTTAGCGATTTTAAAACAGGATTAGGCTTGCTTAAAAACGAGCAGGAACCTACCATGGTACTTATGCCGGATGCATTATCTCTGTCGCATAATGATTATTATACTTTGGTTGGTTTAACGCTACTACAGTGCCAGACCTCACAAAGCCTGATAGCTATTTTAGATATTTATGGCGGAGCGGCCACATCTGATCCGAATGCTATCGGGGCAGGTATGGGTAATGATCCGGTGCACGATTTCAGGGATAATACGGGTATAAACGCCCTTGCATACGGGGTAACCTATTTCCCTTGGCTAAAAACCACCATTGTACAAAGCAGTGAAATTACGTTTGCCAATTTGCAAAATTATTCTTCCTACATAGAGCAGGATACCGCTACCCAAGCCGCATTTATGGCGATAAACACCGATCTAATTTCCAAAGCGGTAGCAGCAATAATTGCCGATCCTTATTACCTGTTGCCTGAAACTACCATTGCGCTTATGCAGGCTCATAACGCCTTGATAAGTTTAAGCCCTAACTATAAACAGCTTATTGCAGCGGCTAACAGCGTAGCCAATGTGCTGCCGCCGGGCCCCGCCATGGCCGGACTTTATGCGTACGTTGATGGCAGCCGGGGGGTATGGAAAGCACCGGCAAACATCAGTGTTGTTGCTGCGGTAGGCACCACTATGGATATTAACGATGATGTACAGGCCGACCTTAACGTAAGCGATATGGATGGCAAATCGGTAAACGCTATTCGGTTTTTTACCGGGCAGGGAATACTTGTATGGGGTGCGCGTACGCTCGACGGAAATAGCCAGGACTGGCGTTATGTTAACGTGCGCAGAACCGTGATAATGATTGAGCAGTCGGTTAAGTTGGCGGCAAGGTCTTATGTGTTTGAACCCAATACGGCCAATACCTGGCTTACGGTTAAAACAATGATCAGCAATTTTCTGAATAATCTTTGGAAGCAGGGCGCGCTGGCCGGGTCATCGCCTGCTGACGCTTACAGCGTTTCTGTAGGGCTGGGCAGTACAATGACAGGGGATGATATACTTAACGGTATGATGAATATAACGGTTTTGGTGGCCATCAGTCGCCCGGCCGAATTTATTATTTTAACTTTCCAACAGCAAATGCAGAAATCGTAATCAACAGATTAATGGGAGCCTACAGCAAAGTTTAATGACTTATAAGTAGTATGGCGATACCGGACCATTCCAACTATTTCTAAAGCCTGAAAGCGTGTGTTTTTTCACTATTTATAGTTATTTTGTACCTTAAATAAAAATCGTCAAACAGCGAAAGCTTAAAGCGTTATAAGTGCCGCTACCTAACCATATTTGCATCGAAAAGCATTTTTTCTATGAAATGAAAGCCCTTGGTATTAAACCCTTAATTGTTGTCTTTTTTGCCATAGCCGTCATTTTAGCGGGATGTAAAAAAACCGTGCCTCCAGATTCAAAACCTGTTATTACAGATATTAGTCCTCTGCAGGGGATGAAAGGAACGGTGGTAACGATTACGGGTACTGGCTTTGATACCGTTCTTCTCAAAACGAGTGTAAAATTTAACGATAAGCCCGGCATCATAAAATCAATAACAGCTACCCAGATCACCGCTATGGTACCGGCAGAAGCTGCCAGCGGGGCAATTGTGGTGACTAATAATGATATGCCCATTTCATTCGCGGCAAATTTTACGGTTAAATCCTTTATTATTTCTAAAATCCCGGCCGCTGATACGTTCGATGGCAATTCAATTGCCAACATTGCTGCCGATGCCGCCGGAAATATATATGTAAATACCAATACCGACACGGTATTTAAAATTTCTGCCTCCGGGGTTAAAAGTATGCTGGCTAAAGCAGGTAGCAGCAGCACTAAGTTGGGTGGCATAGCGGTTGATGCAACAGGCAACGTTTATACTGTGGGAACCAATGATTTTAAAATATATAAAATTACGCCTACCGGGGCGGTAAGCACTTTTGCGGGCAGCGGCGTTTCTGGATATACTGATGCAGTGGGTGCCTCGGGCCAATTTATAGCCCCGAAAGGGATGGCCATTGACGTTTCAGGAAACTTATTTATAACGGATGTTTACCGGGTGCGTAAAATCACTCCGGCGGGGTTGGTGAGTACTTTTGCGGGTAAAGCAACGGCCGGAAAAGTGGATGGACAGGGTACCGGAGCCTCTTTTGGCAGTTATGGCAATCTTGATCATATTGCAACGGATGCCGCCGGTAATGTTTATGTAAGTGATGGTGATTATGGCACCTGGGGTGCAGAGAGCAATACTTATTACATTCGTAAGATAACACCCATGGGCGGTGTAAGTACTATCGGGCCAATTCCAAAGCAAATGGCCAGCTGGACAGGAGGCAAAGGCCCGATGACTTTGCCATTTACATCTATGCTGGCGACAGACGCTGCAGGCAATTTGTTTTTACCCGGATCGTCCTATAACAATGGTTCTACCGCGTCGGGCGGATGCTGTACATTCGGCCCCTTATTTACGGTAAACCAGGCACTAAATTCTTCAGAGTTTTATGATCTTAAGAGCACGTTTTCATTTGTCACCATGCAGTATACCGGCATAACGTTCGATCCACTGGGTAATATGTACATCAGCGCCGCTGTTAGTTACGGACAACGATTTTATGAACCGGTAAGTTATGGAAAGAAAGGCAGCTTGGTTGTGAAATTTGCGATACAATAAATTTAGAATCAAAATCGCCCATATTGCGGGATATCAACAAACTGTTCCAAGGCTACTCAACAAGCGTTCCAAACTGTTCCATTTTTAGCCAAAAACCTAAAATCCTCTCAATATTTTAATTATCAGCGACTTAGAGGCTATTTACAGCTAACTTTACTGACTTATAAGTAGTTTCAAAGTGTTCCAAACTGTTCCACGTTGAAATGCAAAGGTCCTGATCAACAACAAGTTAATACCGTCAAGGAATTTGGAAAACTTTAAGGCTTTATATTTTTTGGAACAGGGACACCCATGCAAACTGTCGGCCTGCTAAGACTCCGTCAACTCGCCGCGCAGGTCAACCTCCATCAGTCGCTTAACCTCTTTAGGGTCCTCAGACTGGCCCAGCAGGAACATCATTTTGGTAACGGCCGCTTCGTAGGTCATGTCGAAACCTGTGGCTATGCCAATGTCTTTTAGCTGTTTGCTGGTTTCGTAGCGGCCTAGCTCAACGGTACCCACCTTGCATTGCGAGATGTCAACTATCACCTTACCGCCGTCAACAGCCTGCTTAAGCAGATCAATAAACCATTGGTCGGTGGTGGTATTGCCCGCGCCGAAAGTCTCCATCACAATACCGCGTACGTTGGCACCTAAAATAGCCTCAACCACTTTGGGCCCTATGCCGGGGTAAAGTTTAAGCACGGCTATGTCATTAGCCAGGTTAGTATGCACGGTTAAAGCGTCCTGGTTAGGCTGACGTATGTCATTAACACTAAAGCGCAAATGCACTCCGGACTCGGCCAGTATAGGGTAATTAGGCGACCGGAACGCCTCGAATTTGGAAGAGTTGTATTTAAAAGAGCGGTTACCACGGAACAGCTTGTAGTCAAAGTAGATACAAACCTCGGGTACGCGCGCACGGTCGTTCTTTTTGGCATTGGCTATTTCAATAGCCGTCATCAGGTTTTCCTTGGCATCCGTACGTATAGCGCTAATAGGCAATTGCGACCCTGTGAATATGACAGGCTTGGCCAGGTTTTCCAGCATAAAGCTTAACGCCGATGCGGTAAAGGCCATGGTGTCTGAGCCATGCAGGATAACGAAGCCGTCAACATCGTCGTAATTGTCCTGAATCAAACCGGCTAGCTCGCTCCAAATGGCAGGGTTCATGTTGGATGAATCAATGATCTCATCAAACGAGTGCACCTTTATCTTACAGTTTAGCTTTTCCAGCTCAGGCACATTATCCATGATCTGCTCAAAGTTGATGGGCTTAAGCACCTTGGTTACAGGATCGGTCATCATACCAATTGTCCCCCCGGTATAGATGATAAGTATCTGGCTCATTAATCAGGATAATTTTAGTTTACTTTCGGTAGGTTCACACACCAAATATCTGTTTTGAGTTCGCGGTAGTTATACCGGCCACGGTTTCAAGGTCTGTTTGATAAATCTCTGCAACCTTTT
The DNA here is from genome assembly GCF_946479965.1 of uncultured Mucilaginibacter sp. The sequence continues at coordinate 68,581 of NZ_CAMLHX010000012.1, forward strand.
GGGCGATGAATATCAAATAGGAACTTTCGTTGGGTTTCCCTCTGTGCGGAACGGGCGAAAGATACGGAGAATCTGTTTCTAAAACGATATGACTTAGATCAATTTGCGGTAAAACTTTGTCGAGCCCACCATTTTTATAGGTAACTACACCACCAATGCCCAGGTAAAAACCCAGATCAATGGCACGTTGGGCCTGTTCTACATTGCCGGTAAAGCAATGGAAAATGCCACGCAAAAGATCGTCCTTCTCTTCCTCCAACACTTCAAAAACCTCGTTAAAGGCCTCGCGGCAATGTATTACTATAGGCAGGCCAACGCTTTTGGCCCAGGCTATTTGCTGCTTAAAGGCTTTCACCTGGTCGGCCAGATTGGTTTTGTCCCAATACAAGTCTATGCCTATCTCGCCAATGGCGTATATCTTGCCTACATCACTTTTTTTTATGGCATCCAACTCAGCTTCCCAATCGCCTTTTACCGAGCAGGGGTGCATACCCAACACGGAGAAGCAGGCATCAGGATAGGCATGCAGTAACTCTTTTATATTGCTAACAGATTGAATATCCACATTAGGCAAAAACAACCTGCTGATGCCATTGTCGAAACAGCGCTGCATAAGTGCGGCGCGCTTATCGGTATCCTGCTCATAATATAAATGGGTATGCGTGTCGGTTAATATCATGCCACAAAAATAAAAAAAGCCTCCCGTTAAAAACGGGAAGCCTGGTATGTTTAGTTTAAAAGATGCTACGATTTTTTAGCCGCCGGTTTTTTAGCAGCAACGGGCGCTGCCTTTTTTACCGTTGTTGTTTTTGTCGCGGTCTTTTTTGCAACAGTTTTTTTGGCGGGTGTGTGTTTAACCGGGCTCACTTTAACCAGTTCAACATCAAATCGCAACGTAGAATAGGGTGATATATCACTACCCGCGCCTCTTTCGCCATAAGCTAATTTTGAAGGGATAATGAACGTAGCTTTTGAGCCTTCATTCAGTAGCTGCAGGCCTTCATCCCATCCGGGTATAACCTCGCCTCTGCCCAATGCAAATGATATAGGTTCGTATGCGCGGCCTTCCTGCTTTGTGCCTGCTTTTATAGCTTCGGCTTCAATGCTGGTATCAAAAACCTTTCCATTAAGCGTACGACCCAAATAGTTTACGTAAACCGTATCGCCGGGCAATGGTTTACGTTTAACAGTAGCCTTGGTAATTGTATATTTTAGTCCTGAAGCCGTTGTTTTTAATGCCAATTTATTGTCGGCGATATAGCCGGCAGCAATTCCTGCTTCTTGTTCCGCAAGTTTAGCGGCAACGACCCGTTCTTGTTCAAGCGCTTTGTTGCGCTCCGCCATGGCTTCATCTAATGATTGTACCTTTTCAATTTTAACATATATCATCAAATTGCTTCCCTTCGGAAAAAAAGGCGGGCGTTTATCTTCATTCCCTTTAAATATACTGTCAGTAGGTACTTTTATAACAACGCTGTCTTTGTCTGCAAGTAACGGAAACACGTCCATCAGATCACCATCCGGGGCACATCGCGCCTGAAACGGCCTGCCCACGGTATAAGTGCTCGCCAGTACAGAATCCTTTTCGGTTTTCTGTACCATATTAAAGGTAATTATCTGGTCAAGTTTGATCTTTTCGCCGGAATTTTGCGTCACTATGCGATAGATAGTCCCTTTTGAGGTACGCTTAAAACCATCCTGAGCGCTGGCACCCAAAGTAAACGCTAATGCAGCTAAAATTAAAAAATACTTTTTCATAATAAAAAAGGCCTTCCTGTTAGCGGAAGGCCATGCTTATAATTATTTTTTTGCCGGAACAATATCAATCAGCTCTACATCAAAAACAAGGGCCGCGTTGCCAGGGATCTCCTGATAACCCCTCTCGCCATAACCCAATGCCGATGGGATAATAAATGTTGCCTTGGCACCTTTATTAAGTAGCAGAAAGCCTTGATTCCAACCTGATATAACTTGCTCCTGACCACGCGGTTGGCCAACAGGAAAACGAATAGGTTGAAACGGACGCATTTCTATATTTTGTAGTTTGCCTTTTACCGCTTCTTCTTTAATGTTGCTGTCAAACAATTTGCCATTATTAAGTAACCTGCCTGCGTATTTAACTACAGCCGTGTCGCCTGCGGCCATAAGTGGTCCGGTGCCTGGTTTTGTAATAACATAATATAAACCCGAATCTGTTTTAGCAGCATTCAGTTTATTATCGGCTATGTACTTCTTTATTTTAGCAGGCTCCTGTTTTTTTATATTCTCAACCTGACCGCGAACGTATGTTGAAATGGTGCGTTGAAACACTTCGTCAGTAAGCGTTCCTTTAGGTATTACTTTTTCTATTTTCAGGTCGTAAACAACAAATTTGCTGCTTTTAAAGCTAGGCGGGCGAGGCTGACCGCCTTTGAAAACACTGTCGGCTACCATTTTTAAGGTAACGCTATCGCCTTCGCCAACCAATTTAAGTCCATCCATCATATCACCCTTAAATGATGGTTTCTCTACAATAAGATATTGCGACTGTCCGCCATCATAAGAACTATATATTACAGAGTCGGCATCATTTTTTATTACGACAAAAGCCGAAACGAAATCGCCTTCTTTTATTTTCGTTGTGCTTTTTTCGCTGTGTACATTGTATAGCATGCCGTTGGGGCCTTGTTTAAATCCGCCGTTACAACTTGCAAAGCCTATAGCCGCAAGCGCTAAAAACATTAAGTTTTTTCTCATTTTTATTGAATTAGTAATTTTTTATATTTTGGTAAAATTAATTTGAATTGTTCAACAACCTGCTCGATACTATCTGTAGATTGTCCGCCGGCAGCATTGCGGTGCCCTCCGCCATTAAAATAAAGCTTACATATCTCGTTGGCCGGAAAATCGCCTTTTGAGCGTAATGACAGCTTTACTTGATCGTCGCGCTCAACAATGAACGCTGCCAACCTTATACTTGTTATAGAGAGCGCATAATTTACTATTCCTTCGGTATCGCCTGTTTGTACATCAAAAGTGGCAATGTCCTGTTTTTTAAGGACTATTATAGCTGTATTAAATTCAGGCAACACTTCTAAACAGTTGCTTAAACAATGGCCAAGCAGGCGTATGCGATTTTCTGATGCGCTATTGTACACCAACTCATGTATACGCCAGTTAACCGCGCCCTTATCAATTAGCTCAGCCACAACCCGATGAACATCAGCTGTAGTATTCGGCAACCTGAACGATGCAGAATCTGTCATTATCCCGGTATATAAACTGGTTGCCACATCTTTGTTTATGTATTGCTTGTGTTGCAAAACATTAGCAATAAAATCATAAACCAGCTGGGCGGTAGCGCAGGCATTAATATTCCAGTGGCGATAATCATCAAAATCGGCGGGGTCAAGGTGATGATCTATCATTACCTTATAAGCTGCGCTGGCACGTACCAGGTCGCCCATTTCGTTTATCCTGTCCAGGCTGTTAAAGTCAAGACAAAAAATAAGGGCGGCGTTTTCTATAAGTGTTGCTGATTCCTCGGGTTTATCGGTATAAACTATAACATCTTCATTCCCGGGCATCCATGTTAAAAAGTCAGGATAGTCGCTGGGTGCAATAACATGCGCATGATGGCCTAACTGTATTAAATAATTATATAAACCAAGTGACGAACCAAGGGCATCACCATCAGGTTTATGATGGGTAGTAATAACTATTTTTTGAGGCTGACCCAACAGATCAATCAGCGAGCCCGTATTTAACATACTCTTTTTAAAAAGATGCAAATCTATGTAAATTAATATGAAAGCATAATTATTTAAATTAAAAAGGCCATGCGCCATCCATCGCGTTTGCCTCTTACGCAAATATGTTGCGCGCTTCAATTAATGATGAAAACTAATTCTATGCTCAAAAAGAAGCTGTGTTTAAAAGCTGTGACAATGGCGCATGAATTTTATTAACTTTAATGACAATGGCAATGGAAATTCTAAGAGAGTTTATTTAATAAATTTGTAAAAAAAGTGTTAATTGCTTGTTTATTATGTAAATAACATTTAGTTTTACAATCATCCAGTGTGCCTAAACGCGTGTCAAAAGCGAGTAAAACATAAAAACATGAAATCAGCATATAAACTTGTTAGCCTTTTGTTCGCTGTAATAGCGGTTGTCTTCGTGCATTTGTTGTTTTTTATACACCACCCGCCCGAAGTTCAACTGGCTTTTTTAACACCGGGTGTAACGTTGGTTGCGTATTCTATTATTCGCGATGAACTTTATGTAAGGCCTACTGTTAGCCTGCTTAAAGGAAGATAATATCATTTATAAGTTCATCTCCCGCTTCAGCGTTTATCTTTTCTATAATTTGCGCTCGCATCAATAATAATTCATTTTTTATTACCGACGATTCTATCCGCAGAAACAGTTTTCTATCGTGGATGTAAAGCTCTTTTGTGCGATTAGCCACCGATTTGCCTACAAAATTTGGCCAATGTGCTACCACCGCGGTTTCGTCAAAACGGCGTTTTATCTTATAAACCTTAAGCATCTGCTCAAAGGCTTCTTTTAATGATTTGTCGTTCGTTTTACGCATCTACTTCGCCTTTTGTAATTTTAAACAATTTAACCGGCACATTCATATCCTCAAATATTTGCTTAACCCGGTTGTAGCCCGTGTCGGTAATAAATACTTGTCCAAAATTATGATCAGATACCATTTGCATTAGTTTTTCCACGCGCTTATCATCCAGTTTGTCAAAAATATCATCAAGCAGCAACAAAGGTTTAAAACCTTTAGCCTGGTTAAGCAACGTGTATTGGGCCAGCTTTAAAGCTATTAAAAAAGATTTTTGCTGCCCCTGCGATCCGAACTTCTTTATCGGCATACCATGTATGTAAAAAAGCAGGTCGTCTTTGTGAACGCCGCAAGTGGTACGCTCAAGTACTTTATCTTTCTCGGAATTTTTCTTTAGCAAGATGTCAAAGTCTGTCTGTAATAGCTGCGACTCATAAACCAATTCTACATTTTCTGCCTCGCCGGTTAAAAAGCTATAATGGCGATTAAAAACAGGTGTGAAGGCCTCCATAAAGGCTTTCCTTTTTTCAAATATTTTTTTTCCGGATGTAGTAAGCTGGTCATCAAAAATTTCAAGCAGGCTTTGGTCGTACCGCCCGGTATCCGCAGCCGCTTTAAGCAAGGCATTGCGGTTAAGCAATACCTTATTATAGGCTATTAACTCATCAAGATAGCTATTGTCTGTTTGCGATATAACATTATCAATAAACTTGCGCCTTTCCTCACTTCCCTCCACAATAATACTCACATCGTTGGGCGATACCATAACCAACGGCAGCAAACCAATATGCTCTGCCAGGCGTGGGTAGTCCTTCTTGTTTCGCTTAAACTGTTTTTTTTGATTACGTTTTACCGAGCAGGCAATAGCTTCGGTTTGCCCGTTACGGCTAAAGGTGCCGGTGATAATGAAAAATTCGGCGTCTTGCTTTATCTGCTGGCTATCAATAGGGTTAAAATAGCTTTTACATAAGGCCAGGTAATGTATGGCGTCAAGCAGGTTGGTTTTTCCGGCACCGTTATCGCCTAAAAAAGCATTTACGCCTTCGCTCAGTGTTAACCCGGCTTCGGTGTAATTTTTGAAATTGATAACTGAGAGCTGCTGTAAATGCATAGAAAGTTCAAATTTAGTAATTACATGCGGGCTTTAAACACTTTACAACGCTTAAAAGCATGCTGCATACATAAAATAAAATGCTATTGCTAAACCTTTTTAAAAAGTGTAGTTTTGCAACCTTTAATTTAGAATAACAATGTCAAAAACCCAACAGAGTACCCAAAAACCATTGAATGATAGCGGTTTGGGGCAGGTAAGTAAATTTACAAGGGAAAACCAAAAAAGCTTAACATTTATTGTAGCAGCAGTTGTTGTAATGATAGCTGTATATGTGCTTTACCAAAGATTATATTTAGCTCCGCGCGAAATTATAGCCTCAACACAAATGCGTGTAGCACAAGAGTCATGGGCCAAGAAAGATTGGGATAAAGCTATTAAAGGCGATGCCGGATACCCGGGCTTTGAAAAAATAATAAGCGAATACAGCAACACCAAAGCCGCCAACCTGGCTAACTTTTACTTAGGTGTGGCTTACCTTAATAAAGGCGAATACCACAAAGCAATTGATTACTTAAGCGATTACAGGGGCGATGACAGCATGATAGCCGCTGAGGCTTTAGGTAGTACCGGCGATGCTTATGTTGAATTAAAAGATTATGACAACGCTGCATCGTACTTTAAAAAAGCGGTAGATAAAGCCGGAAATGACTTTTTGTCGCCACTTTACTTAAAAAAACTGGGCCTTGTTTATGAAACAACTAATGATAACAAGAGCGCTGCAGATGCCTACAAAAGCATAAAAAAGGATTATCCTGCCAGTACAGAAGCGCAAAGCATTGATGCTTATATAGCGCGCGTAGAAGCTAAGTTATAACGTATTTCGGATTTCGGATTTTCGATTTCGGATTTATTCGACTCGTTAAATCCGAAATTCTAAATCAGTATATAGGATCTTCAATTTCGACATTGTTTAAGGTATTAAATCCGAAATCGTAAATCCCAAATCCCACATCAAAATGGCCTCTCAGCTAAAAAATTTATCAGATTTTTCAGGAACAACCATACCATCGGCGGCTCCTTTCAGCTTTGCTATAATTGCTGCAGAGTGGAATACCGAAGTTACGCTGGCGCTTTATAACGGCGCTTACCAGGCATTGGTTGATAATGGCGCTTTGGCTGAAAACATTCAATCACATTGGGTGCCCGGAAGTTTTGAACTGACAGCCGCTGCCGATATGGTTTTGAAGGCAACTGAAGCGGACGCCGTGATATGTTTAGGCTGTGTGATACAAGGCGAAACCCGGCATTTTGATTTTATTTGCGATGCTGTAGCAAACGGATTGAGTAATGTTGCTATTAAATACACAAAACCTGTTATATTTGGAGTGCTCACCCCCGATAATCAGCAACAGGCTATTGACCGCGCGGGTGGTAAACACGGTAACAAAGGCGTAGAAGCTGCAGTAACCGCAATTAAAATGGCCGCGCTTGGTAAAACTTTAGGCACATAAATTGCGTAAAAAAAAAGAAAAACCAACAATGAAAAGAATTGCTTACATATTATTAATTGTGGTTGCCCTTGGCGCATTATCTTCCTGCTCAAACAGATTGTGCCCGGCTTATAGCTCATACCCTCGCGGCGGCCGCAGGTAAAATAATCCATCGATATTTCCTTCCCTAATTTGCAAAGCGTGGAATGTTTGACTTTGCAATTACCGAGAACAATTTGCCCGTATCTATCTTTGTAACATATGAATTGGATACAATTGGAATCGCCGGAACAGCTAAATCAAATAAAACAACAACAAGGCTACGCGCTTATTTTTAAACACAGCACACGCTGTTCTATCAGTATGATGGCGAAAAGGCGCTTTGAGTTAGATTGGGACGTTCTCCCATCCGATATGCCCTTATACTTTCTTGATCTTATCCGCCACCGCGATATCTCTAACCAGGTGGCTCAAATATTCCAGGTCCATCATGAATCCCCTCAATTATTGCTGATCAAAGACGGCGAATGTATTCTTGATCAATCGCACGGTTCCATATCGGTTGAGGAAGCGGTTGGTGAAATTGGGAATTAAAATCCTCAATCATATCTCGCTTTAAGTCAACGCCTTGGTTTACCAGCCAAAGTTAATTGTTTTTTTTACGTCGGGATGAAGGCTGATAGCTACCGGACACGTCGTAGCAGCCAGCTCCAAAATCTTCACTTCTTTTTCTGAATAAATTTTCGGGAATTGCAGGTTCACAATAACCTCTGCAACCCGACGCGGATTTGGTGCCATTATTTTTGTTACCTCGGCGGTGGTGTTGTCTATATCAATTCCGTGTGTGTCTGCTGCTATAGCCATTGTGGTAAGTATGCAGCCGGCCAATGACTCTGCTAACAGGTCGGTTGGCGAAAAGGCTTCGCCTTTGCCCTTGTTGTCAACAGGAGCATCTGTTAGTATCGTAGTGCCAGATTGTAAATGTGTCGCCTCGGTTCTTAAGCCGCCCAGGTAGGTAGTTTTAATCGTTGCCATAGTTATGTTTGTGGTTGTGAAGCAAATTTACATCATAGCGATGGGTTTCAAACCCATCGCTATAAAAAAACCATTCATACCGTTTCCTACAATTGTTGGTATATCACCCTAAAAACTTTTGCCCGATGCTTAAATTATTTATACATTACAAAAACTTTAGCGCATTGTATGCTCTTACCAGGCAATTATCAGCATTTTTCTTTTGATCTGTGGCTCACGCTTATACGCTCAAATCCGGCGTTTAAAGAAAAAAGAGCTGAGTTTTTTTATCAGCATTTTAATTACTATAACCTGCCACCTGATGGTGTTAAACGCACGTTCAGGCAGGTAGATATTATGTGTAATCTCATCAATGAAAAAACAGGTAAGAATATTGATGCCGACGAAATGTACCTGATGGTGCTTAGCATAATGAACAATGGCGACGCAAAGGTTTGGCAGATTGACATAGAAAAGCTCTATACGGATATGGAAGCGCTGCTTTTTGACAATTTGCCTATAGCTTATTGCGACCGTACCCTTGCCTCCCTTGCTCACTTAAAGCAAAACACAACAGCCACTACAGGCATACTTAGCAACACCGGTTTTATAAAAGGTGTAACATTACGCAAGGTTTTAAATCAAATTGGTATAGATAGGTATATTGATTTCCAGCTTTACTCGGATGAAGTTGGTATGTCAAAACCTAATCCAAAATTTTTTAAAATGATGCTTGATCAACTGAGCGCTCATCATACCGAAATAGATCTGGCCCGCGTTGTACACATAGGCGATAACCCTATTGCTGATGTAGGTGGTGCTAAATCGGTTGGTTTGCAAAGTTATCTTATCAATTCAAACAACGTTTACCTACCTGATATAATTAATAATGCACACCACTTACTCGCTACATAAAATAAGCACTACTACCGATTTTGGCTTTGGCGCTGCAGAATACAGCCGGTTTAAATTTGGCGATGGCGAGGTTGCCCGGCACTTTGGCGCGGCATTGGCTGCCGGATTTATAAAACAACATTTAAACGCGATAACAAAAGGCGAACAAATTGTTGTTATTTCTAGTCCGTACTCATTCATCCCAACCGCAACTTTTACGCTTAAAACCCATTTTGTATCCATACTAAACCGCTGGCTTGCCCGCCACAATTTGCCCGTGGTACAGGAATGCAAAGTACATAGAACCATTACGTATAAAGAGGACTATGGCGAACTGGATGCAGCGCAACGCCTTCAACTTATCGGTAACGATTCTTTTCATATTGACAAAATGTTTTTAACGGGCAAAACGTTGGTGTTTTTGGATGATATAAGAATTACCGGCGGGCACGAGCGCATGATCAAAAAAATGATTGATGAATACGAACTGGACAATCCGGTTTATATGCTTTACTTTGCCGAGCTTATAAATCATAACATACATCCAAGCGTTGAAAATTATTTGAATTATTTTAGCGTTCAAACTATTTTTGATCTGGACGACATTATAAATGGCGGTAATTTTTGTATTAACACTCGCATAGTTAAATACATTTTAAATTACGAGCACGAAAGCTTTTGCGTGTTTTTGCAAAACAAGAGCGAAGCATTTATAAACGAACTATACGACATGGCGTTGGGCAACAGTTACCATACAATGGATAGCTACCAACACAATTTAAATTATATTAAGAACCAATTAGTAACAAGTAATAAAAAGTTAGCATAAACTATGGCTATAAATTTGCAAAAAGGGCAGCGCGAATCTATTTCGGCCCCTAAGTTCACCATCGGATTAGGATGGGATACCAACACCTCATCAACAGGCACTGCATTTGACCTTGACGCATCCGTATTTGTTATGGGTGATAATAAGAAACTTTTGAGCGATGAACATCTTGTTTTCTATAACAACTTAAAATCGCCTGATGGCGCGGTTGAACATACCGGGGATAATTTGACCGGAGATGGCGATGGCGATGATGAACAGATTAAGATTGACCTGTCGCTTATATCGCCGCAGGCATCAGAGATCTGTATTGTAGTTACCATACACGAAGCCGGTAACCGCAGGCAGAATTTTGGGCAAATACGCAATTCGTTTATCCGTATATTTGATACAGCAAGCAATACCGAGCTGCTTAAATATGAGCTGGAAGAAGATTTTTCTATTGAAACAGCGGTTGAGTTTGGCAGGATCTACAAACGCAACAACGAGTGGAAGTTTGAAGCAGTTGGCGCCGGGATGAAAGGCGGCCTTCAGGATTATTTAAATAAATACAACTAAACCTAAGCAACAATGGCAATTAATTTAGAAAAAGGACAACGCATAAATCTTGAAAAGAGCAACGGCAGTAAGCTGCAAAGCATTTGCGTTGGCATTAACTGGGGCGCTATTGAAAAAAAAGGCCTATTCGGCTTTGGTGGAAAAAAAGAAGCCGTTGACCTTGATGCCAGCTGCGCTTTATTTAACGAAGCAAAAGGGCTGCAAGAGGTAGTTTACTTTGGCAACTTGAAATCAAAGAACGGTGCTGTAAAGCATAGCGGCGACGACCTTACCGGCGATATGGGCGGCGATGATGGTCTAGACAACGAGGTTATAATTGTTGACCTTGGCGCATTAGAGCCTACCACAACTTACGTGGCATTTGTGTTAAATAGCTTCCGCGGACAGGATTTTGGAAGTATACCATTTGCATCGCTGCGGGTTTATGAAGGTACCCCTAAGCGCGTTAACGAAGTATTTGCTACTTACAACATTACCGGTGGCAACTTCGCGGGGCACGTATCAATGGTGCTCGGTGTTTTTTACAAACGCAACGGCGAGTGGAAATTTAACGCCATTGGCGAGCCAACAAAAGACAAAAAACTACAGGAAACCGTACAAACGGTTACACAACAATATTTATAGAGAATAAGCCGGGCGCTTTAGCGTCGGACCATAAAATATTAAAGAATGGAACCTACACCAAATAGTACCGAGCCGGTTATTGCACCAATAACTGCTGTAAAGCTGATTGATAAAGAGGGCAATGTTGACCTTACGCAGGCCACTCCCGAAGATATCAGCAAATACTCCGCTTTAAGTAAGGACCTTAGTCCTGCCGACTCTAACTCTATATTAAATTATGGCGTTGAAGTGCAAAACTCTATGGAGCGGTACAGTAACCAGTTTCTGTCATCGGTTCGTACTTACAATTCGGGCGAGGTTGGCGGATTGATCAATGAGCTATTGGTTGAGTTAAACTACATTGATGTTGATGAGCTGGAACAAAACTCATTTAAAACGTTTTTGTCAAAGATCCCCTTTATAAAGAGCCTGGTAACGGATGTTAAAAAAATGTTCCAGAAGTATGACCTCGTGGTTAACAATGTAGACAAGATCACCAACAAAGTAAAGGCAGGGCGTTTAAATGCTATAAAGGATAATAGCTCGCTTCAAACCATGTTCGACAGCAATGTGCAGTACATCCATCAGATGGAAGAGCTGATCATATCGGGCCAGATAAAACATAAAGAACTTATGGATAAGCTTGCCGAAATGGAAGCTAATCCTACTGCTTATCAGGATTACGAAATTGCAGATCTTCGCGAGTTTTGCGGTCGGTTAGACAAACGTTTGGCTGATATGAAGATCGTTCGGTTTATCATGCTACAATCATTGGCGCAAATACGGGTGGTACAGAACAATAATACATCAATAGCAGAAAAAGCGCAGTCAATTGTTTCTACAACCATCCCCGTATGGAAAAATCAACTTACTATTGCGGTTGCATTGCAAAGGCAAAAGGCCAATGTAGAAATGCAGCGTAAAATATCTGATACCACTAATACCATCCTGCAAAAAAATGCCGATCTGTTAAAGCAGAATAGCATTGATGTTGCTAAGGAGAATGAAAAAACTGTCGTATCTATCGATACATTGAAACGCACTACGCAATCATTAATTGAGACATTGAACGAGGTAAAACAAATACATGAGCAAGGCACGCAAAACCGCAAACTGTTAAACACGGAATTACAAACCTTGGAAACCGAATTAAGAAAGAACGTAACCAACGTAAGCTGATGAGTGAGCATGGATGACAACCCGATATTATGCGAGTCGACCCGGTTATTAAATAAACTACACCTTTTATCCGCCTTCTTTGAAGACGAAATAGTTTATAAAATATACTTGCGTACACAGGTTATCCACAGGCTGTATGAAACCAATCCCGAGCTTGACATTAATAAGTTAGAGCTCTTCCATGTTCAATTCACCTCGGCGGTAATTGATCTTCTGAAAAAAATTAAAAAGATCAACGAACGCAGTACCTCGCTTTTATTTGAAGAGATACAACTTAACAAGGACCTTATACAGAGTGTACAGGATAGCGATTTTAACTACGCCGATTTCAATAATGACAAGCAACGGCAGGCACTACGAATAAATACCTCTCTTCGCAAATTATATGAAGTGCTATCAGAAGATGTACACGAGTATCCTTTTGCCAAAAACATAAACGCTTTTAGCGCAAGATATGCGCAGGACTACTTTTTTGATATAAGCACCGAAATTCTGGCGGAACTAACCAACTACAATCCTAACGAAGTTTATAGCCATGCCAGCGCGGTCATTGAGCGCAAATTAATGGGTAAGGCATGTAAACACGATTTTAGAACCGAGTTTTACTGCGGACTGAAAACCGGCAACCTGGCGCTCGAGGTTTATAAGTTTATAGACGAGGACACTTATTACCTGTTCTATCCTTCGCGCAACTTGTTCTTGCTTTGCGATGCCGGGATTTTAGCAACCATAGACCAAGCCACCGAAGTAACCCGAAACGAGCGGATAATACAAGAGCTTTTAGACAAAAACGACCAGCTGCAAAGCAGCGCTGCCCTAGCCCGGATACATATCCCGCATGAGGTGAGCAGCCTATTAGCTGAAAATTATAAGAAAATTACTGATATTAACTTCCTGCAAAACATAGCGGGTTTTGATGCTCAGGCCAATATTTTAAAAACCATGCTGAATACCAATATCATTTAGCATCTTGTAACAGATATTTGCATTGTTGGTCTAACATAAAATATAACATACTTACATGGACATTTTACATTCGCTTTTAGGCGAAGACATAAAAGCAGGATTGCTTATAGTTTTAAATCTTATAGTTATTGAAAGCCTTTTATCGGTTGATAATGCCGCCGTATTGGCAACAATGGTGCTTGATCTGCCTAAAAACCAACGTAGTAAAGCGCTTAAGTACGGAATAATAGGTGCGTATGTTTTCAGAGGGATTTGTCTTTTGTTGGCTTCGTGGCTGGTAAAAATATGGTGGTTAAAACCATTGGGGGGCCTTTATCTGCTTTACCTGGCATTCAGTTATTTCAAAAATAAATCTGCCGAAAAAGGGGAAGAGGAATCCATAAAAAAGGAAGAAAGCTGGTTGTATAAATCAACCGTTGGTATGATCGGTCCCTTTTGGGCAACCGTCGCCCTGGTTGAGCTGATGGACCTTGCCTTTTCTATTGATAACGTATTTGCCGCCGTGGCTTTCACCGACCACGTATTTTTAATATATACGGGTGTCTTCATTGGTATATTGGCCATGCGTTTTGTGGCGCAGGCGTTTGTTAAGTTGATGGAGAAGTTTACTTTTCTGGAAGCTATCGCTTTTATTGTTATCGGTGTGTTGGGTATCAAATTAACATCATCATTATATACTCATTTCGATAAAGATAGTCCGCTGGCGCATTTTATTGAGGGCGAGCAAATGGATATGTATGTATCTATTTTCACCGTGGGCATTTTTATAATACCGGTGCTTTCTTCGTTGTTGTTCAATTTCCCTAAAAAGAACATCATGGAGCCTGAGGTGGCTGAGGCCGCGGAGGATGTGTTGGATAAGAGTTAACTTTCTCAACTTTTCCTGCTAAATTTATACCATAATCCCTTACCTATGGATAAAGTTAGCGCAGCCTGGCTGCAAAATATTGATGCCCTTAAAGATGTGCCCGTTGAACAACTGCAATGGTTCCTGGATCATAGCGATCAATTAACGCTTCAACCGGGCGACCGCGTTTTTATACCCAACGACCCAATTAAAGGCACTTACATTGTTATTGAAGGAAGCTTCCGTTTATGTATGCCGCAAGGCAAGGAGATGCGTGAGATTGCCGTGTTTGAGTCGCAAGATATTACCGGTCACTTGCCGTTCTCGCGCGGGAAGATCACAACAGGTAACGCCGAAGTTGTAGAAACGTTAACTTTTCTGTTTTTCCCGATAAAATACGAGGATACCATGATCCGTAGTTACTTTGAGCTGACGCAGGCCCTGGTGCATGTTATGGCTAACCGCATTCGTACTTTCACAGCGCTGCAACAGCAAAACGAAAAGATGATGGCGCTGGGTAAACTCTCAGCGGGATTGGCCCACGAGCTAAATAATCCGGCATCGGCAGTGGTGCGAGGTTCAGCATCGCTTTTAAAACACCTAAAATTGGTGCCCGATGCCTTTAAACGCGTAATGGCGCTTAAGTTGAGTGTCGATGATGTGACTTACGTAAGCGACAAGCTGTTTTCGGTGGTGTGTAAGGATGAAAAGCCCACGCTAAGCATGATGGAGCGCTCCGAAAAGGAAGACGATGTGTTGGATTGGCTGGATGATCACACCGTAGAGAACAGTCAGGAGATTGCTGAGAACCTGGTAGATTTTGGTTTTTCTGTTGCTGATCTGGACGACTTTAAAAAACATATACCTGAAGAGGCGCTTTCGTCGGTGTTTGGATGGATCAATAACAACCTGGTCACCGAAAAAATGGTGATAGACATTGAGGAAGCATCGCGTCGCATTGCCGAGCTGGTAGGGGCCGTTAAAACCTTCACGCATATGGATCAGGGTCATGGTAAGCAATATGCCGATATCCACAATGGCATCCGCAACACGCTTACCATGCTTCAGCATAAAATAAAACAGAGCGGCGTTAAAGTAGAAGAGCTTTTTGATACCACCCTGCCGCAGGTAAATGCCATGATTGGCGAGCTGAACCAGGTGTGGACCAACCTGATTGATAACGCGCTTGATGCAATGGAAGCAGGCGGCAAGGGCGTGCTGCAAATAAAAACCGGTCGTGCTAAGGATTGCGTGCAGGTTTGTATTATCGACAATGGGCCCGGCATCCCCGAAGATATTAAAAGCCGCATCTTTGATCCCTTCTTTACCACTAAGGAAGCAGGCAAAGGCACCGGCCTGGGTCTGGATGTAGTGACCAACATAGTAAAACAACACAACGGAAAGATCAAGGTGGAATCAGAGCCCGGGCGCACCGCTTTTATTGTAGAATTTCCGTTTAATGGTTAAACCCCCTATTTGTATCTTTATACCACAATGAGTTTACCTATCATATTTTGTATTGACGACGATGCCCAGGTATTGAGGGCAATTACCCGCGATCTGAAAAGCCGTTACCGCGAGGGATATAGAATTTTAAGCACCACCAACATACAGGAGGCTCTGGATAGCCTGCTTGATTTGAACAACAAAGGTGAGAGCATCGCCCTCTTTATTTCTGACCAGCGCATGCCCGATATGCCTGGTGTAGATTTTCTGGCTAAAGCGCTTAAAATCTTCCCGGAAGCTAAACGTGTTTTGTTGACGGCTTATGCTGATAAGGATGCGGCCATCCAAGCCATCAACGCCGTTAAGCTGGACTATTATTTAATAAAGCCTTGGGATCCACCTGAGGAAAAGCTGTTCCCGGTTATTGACGACCTGCTGGATAACTGGCAATGCGATTATCATCCCGTGTTTAAAGGCATCAAAGTGATCGGCTACCAGTATTCCCAACGCTCGCACGAGATAAAGGATTTTTTGGCTGGCAACCTGGTGCCTTATCAATGGATGGACATACAGACCGAAAAAGAAGCCGAAAAGCTACTTCAGCACAACAACCTTTCAACCAACGACCTGCCGGTGGTTTTTTTAGAGGACGGTAAATATCTGGTTAATCCCGGTATTGTAGAGATTGCCGACAGGATTGGTCTTAACCCACAGATCCAAAGGCAGGATATTTATGATGTGGTGATTATAGGCGCTGGTCCCGCTGGTTTGGCGGCAGGTGTTTATGGTGCATCCGAAGGATTGAAAACGCTGCTGATAGAGCGCCGTGCACCGGGCGGACAGGCAGGTACCAGCTCGCGTATTGAAAATTACCTGGGCTTCCCGACAGGCCTGAGCGGTGCAGAACTAACCCGGCGCGCCATGACACAGGCTGCGCGTTTAGGCACCGAGTTCCTTTCGCCGCAAACTGTAAGCTCCATACAGCATAAGGATGGCTACAAGCGCATCCAATTGGAGGATGCGGAAGATATAGTTACCCGCAGCGTGGTAATCACCACAGGCGTTGATTACCGCAAACTGGAGACTCCCGGCATGAGCCAGTTTACCGGCGCAGGCATCTACTACGGCGCCGCCATGACTGAGGCTACCGCCTGCAAAGACAAAGAGGTGTACGTTGTTGGCGGCGGTAACTCGGCAGGGCAGGCGGCTATGTACCTGTCTAAATTTGCTAAAAACGTTTACATCCTTATCCGCAAGGATAGTTTGGGTTATACCATGTCGGCTTATTTGATTGACCAGATTGCCGGGGAATCTAATATTCACGTAATGCCTAAAACGGAGATCACCCAAGCATACGGCTCAGAGCGATTAGAGCATTTGGATATCCGCGACCTGGCAACGGGTGAGGTCACCCAAAAAACAGCGGATGCGCTTTACATTTTTATAGGTGCCAAACCCTTTACCGACTGGCTGGGTATCGATATAATTAAAGACGACAAAGGCTTTATCGAGACCGGTCGCGACCTTAAGCTGAACACAGATTTTGATAAGATCTGGAAGCAAAAGCGCGACCCATACCTGCTGGAAACCAGCTGCCCGGGTGTGTTTGCCGCGGGCGATGTGCGTGCCGGGGCCATGAACCGGGTGGCATCTGCCGTGGGCGAGGGCTCAATGGCGATTAGTTTTGTACATAAATATTTAGCGGAGGTAAAATAATGGAACAACCCGAAGCATGCACACATATAACCAGCCTTACCGAATTGAAGGTGGCTGACGAACTGGTTTGCGAGATCTGCATAAAAAATCATGGCCGCTGGGTGCATTTGCGCACTTGCCAAACCTGCGGCGTAACCCTTTGCTGCGACGACTCGCCCATGAAACACATGACGGCCCACTACCACGAAACCAAGCACCCGGTTATCTCCTCTGCCCAGCCCGGCGAGCGGTGGTTATGGTGTTATCCGGATGAGGTGTTTGCGGAGTATTGAGGCTGCATGCAAAAACGGGGTGTTGCAGAAAATATATGCAACATTTGCAACGCTTTGCAACACCCTTTTCTCCAACTACTTGGTTATTAGTTCATTAAATGGATCGCGTGTTTAAACATGCAACACTTTGCAACACACTTATTCGTCAGGAAGTTTAGCTGTGGATTGCAGGTAAAGCTTTGACAATCAGTGTGCTGAAAAAGACTAAAAATCGCGTATCTGTTGCAACAGTTTTTTACGCTTTTATGCACTAAAACTCCCCGCAGGTACCACCTCCTCGCCCTTCCTCTCCCTCACCAACGGTCTCCCTTTCAACGCTTGTACCAGCGTTAATGTCGCCAGCAAGCCGTATAGCAGCGCTACTAAAATAGTGAGCGTTGTGTTTTTTAACACGTAGAAGGATAGCAGCGGCAAAACCTGTAAGGCATGCATGCCTATAAAGTGCGCTACGCGACCGTCGCCAAATTTTTTGCTCCAGTTTAAAAAGGGCAGGCCTTTGCCCTGATCATCCGGACCGCCAATGGTGTGGCGCATACGCGAACCCATCATCGCGCCCTCAAACGCGAACACTACAAACAGCAGAATGCCCAGGCGGATGCTCCACAGGTAGTAAAGGGGCAGTGCCGGGAAATCGCCCAGAAAGAAAAGCACGCCTACATAAGCGGTGTAAAGGGCAGATGCCGAGGAAGCAACCGCCATTAAAGTATACATAAAACGATAGAACTTAGTGCTTACGTTGTAATGCGACATCTGCCCGCGGGCCGCCTGCCAGCCAATGTAAACGATCTCGAAACCTAACAGAATAATGTTGATCACATTGTAGGCCGTTACATTAAAACCGGTCAGATAGCGGACGAACCAAGCCATCGTCCACGCGTAAATAGTGATGGACAGGCCAAATTTGATAGGTTTGTGCCAGGCGTTAACGCCATTTACGCGCAGGCTGCCGGTGTACGATAAAACAATAAACGGCGCTGTTAACAGCAGGCATACCCAACCGAAGTAGTAAAGCGACGCGTCGCGCTGTGCAAGTGTTTCAAAAAAGCTGATCATGATTTCTAAATTTTATGGTGATTAATTAATGTTGTTGATCTATGTTTATTTAATGAACAATGTTCATTAATATGGTAAATTTTTTTATCGTCGTTCTATCATTTTAACAAAAGCCTCAAAAGCACGGGGTACCATGGTTTCGGGCTGGTGCAGGTTTACGCCTTTTATACGGTCGCGGATGTGGAGGGCACACATGCCGTGTACGGTGCTCCATATCATAAACGATGCCGCCTCGGGCTCCAGGCCGCTAAAATAGCCGGCTTCAATGCATTGCGTAACCGTGGTTTTTAACACATCAAAGGCGTTGGCGCCTTCGGGCCAGTCGGTCTTGTCATGCGCCTCTAAATAATCCATCGGGGCACGCAAACTGAACATCAGATCGTACATATCCGGGTTATTTAAGGCGAAATTGATGTAAACCCTGCCCAAAGCCTTTAGCCGCTCCATTGGGTCGGCAACATTAAACAGGATGTTCATTTCGGCACTCATCTGGATAAAGCCCAGGGTATGCAGCTCGTGCAGTATGTCGTTCTTGTCTTTAAAATAAACATACACTGTGCCCACACTGTAGCTAATCGCATCGGCAATATTGCGGATGGTGGTTTGCTCAATGCCCTTCTCCACAAAAAGCTTTTTTGCTCCCTGTAGTATCATCGCTTTCAGATCTTCCTTTTCTTTTGCTTTGCGTTCGGCTGTTCCCATTGTATTACAATGCAAATAAAATGAACATTGTTCAAAAAAGCAAATTTTTTATTTATTTGGTGCCGAGGTGATTCCCATCCGATGTAAACTAACGCATCGCCTTCAATGATTTCCCCGATAATATAATTGCCGAACTATCTGCTATACTTAAATTGGTTTTATCCGCATAACCATGGCCGATATCTAACAGGGTGTAGTCTTTTAATGTAGCCGAAACGTTTTTAAAATGAATGTTTTTTGAACCTGTAAGCTCCGGAGAAATGTTGAATAACACCTGACTGGAATCTGACTGGTTAATATTTATTGAATTAATGGTCCGGTTAATACTCTCTATGGCTATCCTGGATTTGCCGCCGACATTGATATTGATCTGGGGTTGATCCAGCCCCTGCAACAAAAGCTTAGTATTAGTGCCGTTAATCGATAATAATTGCGGAGCAAAGATACGTACCAGTGTCAGGCGGCCCATCCAGCTACGTTCTCCTGGGCTTTTGTCGTCTTTAGGAAAATTTATGTAAAGCGTATCGTTACTTACATGTGTGGTAAAGGTTACATCCTTTTTGTATTCGCGCCAATCGCTTAAAACCCGAACTGATGATTTTTTATTCTGCTCAAAAGCGATATTGGTGATATTACCCCCATCAATTTTTAAATGTTTAAAGGGTTGCTCTAACACATGGTTGTAGTTCCAATACAGGTCGCTTTTGTCGATTTTATTATAAACATTCTTTAGCACCAGGTTTGATGCAAATACCCCTAAAACCATCAATACAAATACACCGGTAATTATAATAGTGCTTATTTT
The DNA here is from genome assembly GCF_946479965.1 of uncultured Mucilaginibacter sp. The sequence continues at coordinate 88,567 of NZ_CAMLHX010000012.1, forward strand.
GAGTTCCTTAATCTTCATTTTTTTGTTCTTTAAAATTTTCTTCGATAAATTTCTTGTATCTCATTTCAATTTCTTCAAGCGGAATTTCCAACAAATACATGCTGCGCAAAAACACCGGCAGTTCGTTTTCCAGGAACCGCTCTTTTTTAAAATTCCTCACCTTCTCCATGGCCCGGCCATCCACAAAATAACCCACTCCGCGTTTATTGGTAATTATTTCGCGCTGCTGTAAAAAGTCGTACGCCCTTTGCACGGTGTTCGGATTTACTTCCATCATCACAGCCAAATCGCGGATACTGATGATCTTGCTCTCCAAATCCCACTGTTTACGTAAAATTTGCTCGCAAGCGTATTCTGCTATCTGTAAGTATATTGCCTGGTTCTCTCTAAAATCCATTAAATTTCTTTTTCCTTAAGTCTGATGAATGCTGTTAGCCATAACGTGATAGGCAAAATATAATTTATAAATGCATCAAAAACAAGTGCCGCTGTATATGGGAGACCAATAACCCCAATTTCTGATTTTACCTTGATCAATACATTTTTGTAAGGAAAAGCCACGTCTACGTTAGAAAATAGAATGTTCGCCACTAATAAATTCAGCCCGTAAACCGCGCCTAAGATCCCGCAAACTACCAAAGCAACTTTTACTATGGCTACGCGGTTAAAGTACAACGAACCCACCAGCATTGCCCCGGCAAAATTTACCCATATGGTTATTACTCTTTCTACTACGCGGTTATTTGTGAAAGAGTAGAGATAAACATGATCATAAAGCCGTTGATAAAGCGGATTGCCCTTATCCAACCCATTGTGGTAGGCGGTTACGAAGCTATAATCTACCAATCTGAAGAAACCTAAAAAGATGATCAGGAAAAAAAAGCCGGCAATTAAAATTCCGCAAAGCCATTTTTCCAACGCTGAAGCCGGTAAGGTTAAATAAGCCGCGCCGCCGGCGTTGGTGTTAAAATATCCAAATACAAAGGAAGACAGAACAGTTCCCCCGCCGACCAAGCCCCATACAAAAGAAAGATTTTGCGCGGCACTATAATCAATTGCGTACACCGCTGCCGCATAGAGTATAAAAGTAAAGCAAAGTATAAACCCCATAAGCCCGGCAATATGTATTGGGCGCTCCAGAATGGTTTTTTTTAACAGCAGGCTAAATCGGTTTAGGTTTAATATGTCATTCATAATACAACTTTAATTGGATGGAAATAATTGTTTAGCCATTGCCTGGTTTTCTGTTACGCCGTTAAAAAAGTGTTCCAGATTAAGTGCGGAATCCTCGCCGTTAATATTCTCTACAATAACGGATATTCCCCGCAGCATTTTTTCGGAATAAAGCACTTTTACATCTTTAGGAATTTCTGAAACGGTTTTAAAGCACACCTTATCAGCTATGTTATTTATGGAAGAATGTAGCAGCAGTTTACCGTTATCAACTATTATTACCTGATCTATCATGTTCTCCAGGTCGCGGATCTGGTGCGTAGACATAAAAATGATCCGGTCCTCATTCATTACAGAAGCTATCAATTTTCTGAATTGCGCTTTTGATGGGATATCAAGCCCGTTAGTAGGCTCATCCAGTAATAATATTTGAGTGTTACAGGCCAGCGCGAAGGCGATGACGAACTTTTTTTGCTGACCAAAAGAGAGTTTATTGAGTTTACCACCAACATCAACACCGAGCTCCTGCAAGTATTTATAAAAGTTGGCACTATCAAATAAAGGATAGAATGGCGCGAAAAGGCTTTGATATTGTTTGATGGTTAGGGGCGGTACATAAACGTCTTCGGCTATATAATAGATGGTTTGCAAAAAAGAGGGCTTCCGACTTTTGGGCGACATGCCGTTAACCGTAACGCTGCCATGAACCGGGAACAATGTGCCTACCATGTTTTTAAGCAGGGTAGATTTGCCCGCTCCGTTTTTCCCCAACAAACCGTAGATACTTCCGCTTTTTATAGATAGCGTTAAATTCTCGTATAGCAGTTTTTTGCTCGAATAACCAAAAGACAAATTGTTAAATTGTATCATAGTGTATTAGTTAAGTAGTACACTACAAATGTGAATTTAATAAATCTTAAATCCAAATATTATTTATTTTTTTATCTCATCGCCCTATAGTTTTACGACTCTATTTAGAGCAGCTAAAAAGCCTCGTTCAGCCCCAGAAAAAATCCCCGGGCGCCGTACCTGCCCCAGGCATAATCCAGGCATAGGTTGGTGCGGGTGGCTTTGTTAAACAAAACCCGCAGGCCACCGCCATAACCCGGCTGCCAATGTTCAAATAGTTTAGCGCCTGCTTCGTCGTTAGCGGTTTGCATGTTTAAAAAGGCAACACCGCTCAAAAATTTATTATTGGTAATGGGGAAGCGGTACTCAACTTCGGAGTAGTTGTATTGCGTACCTTTAAAATAGGCGGTAGTATAACCCCGCCCGCTGCGGAACCCGGCATCTTTTGCCGTACCCGGCAACTCAAGGTAAGGCACCGCTCCGCTTAACAGGTACGATCCCCAATTCCAAAAGGCTATAACATGCTCAGGATGGTTGGTTGACAGACTGAAATACTTGCGAAAATCTGTAGTGAACTGCAGCGCGTTCCTGCTGCTGCCCATCCAGCTTTGGTTGGCGCGGAAGCCGGCGTCTACATAAAGGCCTTTATAGGGCCGGTTCAAATTATCGCGCGTGGTGTACTGAACATTAAATAACAAGGCATTGGCGGTATACCGGTCTCGCGCAAAGCCATAGCGGTCGCTATAAATATTGTAAGGTGTTGGGTTATTGCCCGCGGCACCTTCATCAATATTGCGGCGGATATCAAACGATACACCGGCACCAACAAAAAGGCCCTTATCAATTTCCTTATATACCTTTTCTCTAAAGTTGAAGTAGAGCGAGTGGAGTGCCCGGCCCTTACGGTTGGCATTAGCCAGTACCTGGTCGGCAGCGTTACCTGTTGCCGGGGGCTGTCCAATACCCAGGCCAAAATCGGGCGTTACGGTTTTGGCCACCACCAAGTTACCCTGCAGGTTCCACTTATTGCCGGGGGTGTAAATGTTATGGTTGATATAAAAATAAATGATGCCCTTGGTTGTGACAGAGGCCGACGTGGCCGCTACCGACATAAGCGTGTTAGGATCAGTCCCCAATTTAAGACCGGCGACGGCTTTGATGCCTATTTGTGCGCCAATACTGGGGTTGGCCGCCACATTTGGGATGATAGTAATGCCCGATCGCTTTTTTAAGGGGTCGGGTTTTTGTCGCGGGCGAAAAATATCCTGGACAAGGTCGCCTACATCATACTGCCCCGAGAGTGATTCAACCGGTTGTGCTGTTTTGTGTAGCGAATCGGTTTTGAGCGAATCAACCGGTAGAGTTTGCGCTTTGCTGTAACTATAGCAGATTACACATGCTGCTATCAGTATAATTTGCCTTAAATGATATTTCAACTTCATCCCGGTGTTGTATAGCCTTTAAACTGTCCGTTTAAAACCATCCTTGCTACACAATGTTTTCTTTGATGATGACTGTGAGCGGGGTTTGTCAGCATATCTCCTTAGCAATCACCACATTCATCCACGCATTCAATTAAAAAAGTATCATTTAAATTAACCCAACAAGCATTTTTGGCAACTTATTTGTTACGTACAATAAAAACATAACAAATACCATGAAGAAGCTCAGTTTAATTTTACTCACAGCAAGCTTGGCTTGGATAGTCCAAACCGCAGAAGCTCAATCTCTGGATACTACAAAAAATAAAGTCGAAGTTAAAAAGAAGGTTAAGGAAAAGGCCGACGGGACCACCGTAACCAAAGTTAAAATGACGGGCAAAGGCACGCCTGCTGCATTAAAAGATCCTGCAGGTAACGCTACAAGCAGTCCATCAGAAGCAAAACCGGCACCTGTAGTGGTAGCCCCACAACCGGCACCGGTCCCTTCGGTAGTGGTGGTACGTGATACCGTACATCACACAGTTGAGGTTCCGGTTCCTGTAACGGTACATGATACCGTACAGCGGGCCCCTAAAACTACAACTACTGAAATAACTACAACTACTGAAACCAAGCCGGTTGCTGTGAAAGCTGCAACTACCCGTAAAGTTTCGGCAACCAGAACAGCGGCGCGTAAACCAGCGTATCGTAAAACTGCCACCAGAACAACTGTGGCTGCGCCGGCACCGGCTGGTAAAACCACTACTACAACAACTACAATTAAGAAAACTGAATAATATTATTTAGTTAAACGTCGCATTTCTGGATGTTATAATTCAATTTCAGAAAGGTACACAAAGAGCATATTTAACGCGCGAAGGAGGCGGTAAATATGCTCTTTGTTTTTAGAGTGGGGATGGTGAGTGAAGTGGCGTGCAAGGCGTTAACTAAGCGGCGAAACCCATCCCTACACCCTCCCAAGGGAGGGAATCGCACAAGCCCTTGTTTTTTTGCAGGTACAGAAACCACTCCTTCCTCGGGGAAGGCTGCGGCAGAATAGCGCGGTGGCGGAAAGGGGTTTAATGAAGCGACATAACACACCCTCCATAGGAGTCCTTCGGACCCGCTGCCTCACGTCCCGACGCGCCCCCTCTCTAGAGGGGAGTCTGGGTGGATATGATTTCTTTAATGGGATTTCAAATTTCTCAAAACCAACGCGCCACCCCACCTGTTCTAATATTAACAGAAACAACATTTTTGTAAACTATAGTTAATACATATTATGGCAACATTAAGCAATAAAAGGGTGGCCATCCTTACCGAGGAAGGCTTTGAGCAGGTAGAACTGACCAGCCCCTTAGAGGCATTGAAAAACGCGGGCGCACAGGTAGATGTGATATCGCCCAAAAGCGGCAAAATTAAAGCATGGAACCATACCGACTGGGGTATTGAGATAGACGTTGACAAGGAACTAAGCACCGTTAGTCCTGATGATTACGACGCGCTGGTGCTTCCCGGCGGCGTGATGAACCCGGATAAACTGCGCCAGAATAAAGAGGCGGTAGCCTTTGTATCGGCCTTTTTAGATGAGGCCAAACCGGTGGCGGCTATTTGTCATGGTCCGCAGGTATTGATTGAGACCGGCATGATAGGCGGCCGCAACATGACATCGTACCCATCCCTGCAAACCGACCTTAAAAACGCCGGCGTGCATTGGGTAGACCAGGAAGTGGTGGTGGATAATGGTTTAGTAACCAGCCGCACGCCCGATGATCTGCCCGCCTTTAACAAAAAAATGATTGAAGAAATTGCTGAAGGG
>NZ_CAMLHX010000013.1 GCF_946479965.1 uncultured Mucilaginibacter sp.
AATTTGTTCATCGTTTACACTGTTGAAGTGTAAACTTATTTCAGGACAAGTCAACCAGCAAAATTTGAATTTGGAACAGTGACCTTTCCTAATAAGCATTCCCTTGGTTTTGTCATCCCCTAATTATTTATCCAATTACAAATAGGCAACACGGGCCAGTCTCAATATGGGGTCGCGACCCAGGACAACCATAAGCTATTTTTAAAGGATTGAGTATAAATCCCGAAGGTTATTGTCCTAAAGCAATGACAAGTTTGTTTGATCTGACCGGAAAAACCACACTAATTACCGGCGGAAATAAAGGCATCGGTTTTAGTATGGCTGCCGGGCTGGCTGAGGCCGGTGCCGATATTATTGTAGCCTCTCGTTCTATAGAGCCGGAGGGAAGCCGTATTGAAGCAACTGTAAAAGCTTTGGGCCGTAATTTTTTAGCGTACCGCGTCGACCTCTCAGAGCGGACTGAGGTTTATGAATTTATTCAGCAACTCGCTGCCGATAATGTTCAGGTTGATATTTTAATAAACAATGCCGGCATTATTTTACGAAAGCCCGCCGCCGAGCACCCCGATGAATACTGGGATAACGTGCTGTCGCTTAATTTGGATACGCCTTTTATTTTAGCCCGCGAGATAGGCAGGCAAATGATAGCCAAAGGGCAGGGCAAAATCATTTTCATTTGTTCGCTGCTTAGTTTCCAGGGCGGTATCAACGTGCCGGGTTATGCCGCAAGTAAAGGCGCATTGGCAAGTTTGGTAAAAGCGCTGGCTAATGAATGGGCGGCAAAAGGAATTAATGTGAACGGTATTGCTCCTGGCTATATAGCTACTGATAATACCGACGCCTTGCGTAACGATATTGACCGCAGCACCAGCATACTGGCACGCATACCTGCAGCCCGCTGGGGTGAAGCCGATGATTTTAAAGGCCCTGCAGTGTTCCTGTCATCAAAAGCGGCTGATTATGTACACGGCACCATTTTAACTGTTGATGGCGGCTGGATGGGCAGATAATTAATATAAAAAGAGGATAATTAAAATATTAGATATGGAGATCAGATTTGAGCATAGTAAGAAAGAAGTAAGCAGGATGACTACCGAAGAACTCAGGGAATCGTTCCTGATAGAGCAATTAATGCAGGACGACAAACTTATGATGGTATACTCTCACTACGACCGCCTTATTGTTGGTGGAGTGAAGCCGGTAAGCACCAGTGTCAACCTGGAAAATCATCCGGAACTAAAGGCCGAGTACTTTCTGGAACGCCGCGAGCTTGGTATTATTAACATTGGTGGCACGGGTGTAGTTACTGCTGATGGACAGGATTATCCGTTGGAACGGTTGAGTTGCCTATACCTGGGTAAAGGTGTTAAAGAGGTAAGCTTTAAGAGCTTTAACGCAAACGACCCGGCATCGTATTACCTTCTGTCGTCGCCCGCGCACCACGAATACCCTACTAGGCTGATTACCAAGGATGAGGCATCGCCCGTACAGCTTGGCGATATACTTACTTCAAATAAACGTACCATTTATAAATACATTCATCTTGACGGTATACGAAGCAGCCAATTGGTAATGGGCCTCACGGTGTTAGAGCCGGGTAGTGTTTGGAACTCTGTGCCCCCTCATACTCATACACGCCGTACAGAGGTGTATTTTTATTTTGATCTGCCCGATAACCAACGCATCTTCCATTTTATGGGGCAGCCGCAGCAAACGCGTAGTATGGTAATGGCTAATAACGATGCGGTTGTGTCGCCGCCATGGTCAGTGCATTTTGGCTGTGGCACCAGTAACTACACCTTTATTTGGGGCATGGCCGGCGAGAACCAGGTATATTCTGACATGGATGCTTTGGCCGTTACTGATCTGCAATAACCCCGTTATTGTGTTTTTGGGATCTGTTTAAGCAACCAGCGTGTTACATCATTGGCAGCCTTGTCGTTTTCGTATTCGGCAGGCAGGCGGCCGTTCACATACTCGTTATAAAGCCAGGGGTCGCCAACTGCAAATACTGTTCCTCTGCCGTACTTCGTCGTAGCGATGATAACGGCGTCGCCATCTTTTAATATGCTTTTGGCCTTGCCCGAAAGCGTGAGCGTAGCAATATCCTTCATGAAGATCCTTTTCGCTGTTTTAAACAAGGGGTTGCCGGTAACTGTTAGTCCGCCATCAACAAAGTGATCATCATTGATGACGTGGTTATGTAGATCGTTATTAAAATGCAGCCCGAATTTGGCAGCCAGCTGGTTAAAATGTGGCAATTCGACATTAGCACTGTCATTAGCCATTAAAACCAAAACACCTCCATTTTTAACATATCGAACAATTTGATTTATGTCTTCAATTGTAATGTAATTAGGATTGGCACTTTCTTTTTTTGTGTCGGGATCAACAATAATGTAAATATCAGTGCCTTTCAAATTGGCCGCGGTTGGTGCCTCATTTAATGACTGTAATTGAGCGCCCTGTTTTTTGAAAACAGCAGCCCAATTAGAGAAGCCTGTATTGGCAGTATCTTCCCATAAGTAGTGAAAACGCTCGATCTGCCCCGTTGCATTTTGATGCACCTCGCGGTTAAAGTAACAGTCGAGCGTAACAGTTTGCGCTTGCGAATGAAACGAAACAATCAACAGGAACAATGTGCCTAAGCGCAATAATTTTTTCATATGTCGAATTTGTAGCAACGTAAGACAGGTAAAGTTATTTATAGGAATGCCCGTTACTTAGTCGGGTTTTTTTAACGAAACATTATCAAATTTGACAGTAGTGGCTAATTTAATATTTCCGGAGGCCACCATTACTCCAGCCTTATAATTACGCGCAGCAGGTGCTTTTAGCAAACCCACCTTTTTCCATGATTTTCCGTCTTCGGACACATAGCCTGTGAACCGGCCCGATTGCTTGATCAAGCGAAGCCAAAACTGACCCGTTACCCGGCCATAAGTAATAAATGGCGCATCTGTGAGCGGAATAGCGATGCTTTGTTTATTATTCGCGTAGTTCCCTTCAGTCAGAATGATCTTCCAACCGGGTTCTTCGTTAATTTCGAGCGAAGGTCGGGCTAAGGCCAAAGTAATGGTATTCGAATGATCATCAGGACCCGAAGCCATAGAAAGTCCGACTGATGAAGTTTGCGCACTAAATTGCGGAACGAACCTTACCGTCAGGGAACAATCGCCGCTTACGTTTTGGTAGATAGCAGGGCGCAGATCGCTTGTGCTATCTGTGAGCATCCGTTTCGCTTTCAGTTCATATAATGGCCCATTAATACCGCCGTACACCTGCACGTCTTCTATGTCGGCCGCAATTAACCATTTTCGCCGGAGGGCGGTAGCTGACGACACTACCGATTGATCACTCATTCCGTATCGGTTAACCGCTGTAATCCGATAATAATACATCACACCTTTTTTTACTCTTTTGTCAGTAAAGGTCGGGGTTCGCAAGTTTTTATTCAGGGTGACATAAGGGCCATTTCTGTCGGTCGCTCTTTGGACAATATAGGTATCGGCGTTAATAACTGCTATCCAGTTAATATTGATCGTGTTTCCGGATAATGCTTTAGCGATAATTCCGGCAGGCTGCGCGGGGATATGACCTTCGTATACGGGCTTTTCCAATTTACGGCTAAACAGCAGGGTGCCAAAACCAACATTGTCACCACCCGAGCCCTGTAATTCCGGGCGCAATTTTTCCGCTACGCTTTTAGTAAAGGGCGCGTCCAATCCTGCCCGGTTAACATAATGGTTATATACCTGTTCATATATCGCGCGGAATTTTCCCCTGCTTTCACCGGAAATGTTCTCATGGAAATATTTTCCGGTTTGGTCTATTTGAGCTACATACGGCACGTCAAGGCCAAGGTTATATTTCGCGGTATATTCAAATCCTTTTAAAAGCCTGTTATTTGCGTATCCATACAAGTCCAAACCTTGGTGCCAGGCTATTTCTGCACAGTCGGCTAAGTGCCCAAGTCCTAATTGTGTATGTGCCTGGTCCCGGCCGCTTTCCTGGCATTGTCCATCCTCATTTACCACGTAATGTTTCAGACTGCCGTCTCCCGCACCATCCACATAGTAATGAAGGCCATTTTCAAAAATATTCCGGTCGTTACAAAAAACGCCGATTGCCATAACTGTTTTAACCGCCGCATTATCCCAGTTACCATTGGCAAATAACGCGTAATCCTTTATCACCGGGTACACCACTTCCCTGAAATGTTTTTGGGTTTGCGCGATGTCTGCCGCACTCCAGCCTGAATTTGTATAGCGCAGTATCTCGGCGGCGTTTATCATTTTGAACGGACCCAGCCCTGCCATTAAAACGGCATCCTGCCCGCCTATCTTTTTTAAGTTAAGCGACCAGCTGTTTATAATCTCCTGTGCTTTGATTGCATAGCCGCGATCACCGGTGATCACCCACATTATCGCATTCTGATAGGCTGCGCCCGCGTCCGAATCATAATTGCCTTGCCCAACCGTCGGTTTCCGGCTTACCATAGCCAGCGGGCCCTGCATTTGATAGTTTTTTTGCGATAGCTGATGTGCTTTAAAAACAACGAATCCGGAATAGATAGGCTCGGATTGTTCAGTTACGCCCTTTTTAATCCGTTCAAGATCGTGGATGTCTTGTAACAACCCCGGATGGTTAAAATGCTGCGCCGTTGCCTTGTCCGCAATCGCGAAGATCAACAAGGAGAAAATTAAAAAAACTGCTTTTTTCATTTATTCAAATGTTACCGAGGTGTTAGAATTATAGCTTGCCCTTCTTTTCCGGGGAGGTCTATCAACCAGCTGGATCCCTTTTTTACTTCCTTTTGGTTTACTTTGATCCCCTTTTTTCCATCGTCTTCATATATCGTTGCTAAATAGCTTTTTCCTTTGTCTAAAAAGTTAAAATCAATCTTCGCCTGCCACCTATCAAGCCCTGCTGCGGCGCCAATATACCAGGAGCCGTTCTTTTTTCTGGCTACACAAACGCCTTTGCCGATATCGCCCGCTAAATACCTCGACTCGTCCCATACAGTTGGCACCTGGTCAAAAAAGGCCAATTCTTCGTCGTTCGTATAATCAGCGGATTTTCCATACCAAAATATGGCCTGTAAGGGGTCGAAATAAACTACCGTGAGCGCCAATTGCTGCCCCTTGCTTACCTTTATGTTTTTAGAAAAGTTGTCCCTGCTATTTGGAAAGCAAAATGTAAAGTCGGCAGGGCCTGCCAAATATCGGGTGAACGGAAGTGCCGTATTATGAAATGCATCCGGGCTGTTTTCGTCTCCACGGATGCCTTCCTGGCTAAGAACATAGGGGTAGCGCCGGCTCAATCCGGTGGGTTTGTAATGATCATGGACATTTAAAACAAACCCGAAATCGTTTACTTTTTGCATTGCCGAATCTAACCACGTCAGTCCTTTTTGCGTACCACCATCTACAAAGCCAAATTTTATCCCGCTTACACCCCATTTTTTAAAAAGAGGAAGCAGAGTATCCAACTTAGCCTTCAAACCGACGTAATTCACATAAAGTATAACGCCTATACCTTTATCGGTGGCGTGTTTGATGATAGCAGGAAGGTCAAGTCCCGGAATCGGCTTTGTTGGATCTGAAGTAGTGCGAAATTCAGCACCATACCAACCTGCATCCAGCATAATATATTGAAAGCGATGTTTAGCTGCAAAGTCAGCGCCATCAAGGCCTCCCTGTGTACTTATGGGCACCCTAAAAACTTTTCCCGGTTTAATTGCAGCTGTGGATACGCTACCAACAGGTTCAGTGAGTTTTAAATTGAGCTGGCTGAAGGCATGAAGTCCGATAGCCGTTGACGAGATACTTATGGTCCGCCAGGGCGTTACAACGCTGTCTTTAAAAACAACCAAGGTATCTTTATTAATTTTGTCGACTATACCATTTTTGTATAACGTATCAGTATAAAAATTAAGGGCAAGGCTATTGGATGTTTGGCCTTTCACCAACACACATTTTGTGTAATTGCGGTTTTCTGCTTCTCCAATGCTGATAAAAGAATTATTCCCCGAAACCAACGTAGATGGAAGATCACTTGTGCCGGAAAGTGAATCCAACGGCATGGCCCGGAATATGGATTCTTCATGATACTGATAGATGTTGTAGCTGTTGTTAAGATTAAATTCTGTAAGCTCCTTTTTTAATCTTATTGGTTGTGCATCGCCTAAATCTTTGCATACGTATTTAAAGGCAAAGCTACCATTGTAAACGCGGCCTATAACATCAAACGTGGCATCGGCAGAACGGCAATGTAAAATTAGCAACCTGTATTTGTTTTCTATTTTTTGGTCCTCGCCGAGTGACCAGGTAAACGATCGATCCTGCGTTCTTTGTTCCATTTTCACAATCTGGATACCCGTGGCAAAGTTTTTTTTATCGGTAAACAAACCCATGCCCGACCAATTAACAAAGGTATTATTATTGAAGTCGACCCGGTACACTAATTGAGACCTGTCGTTTATTCCCAACATTACGACAGTATTTTTGTCGGGTGACCGGGCTGTCAATTGGATTTTTACCTGGGCGAGCGTTTCGCTTCTGTTTAAGCATCCAAGTAAAATGATAATTAAAAGCGGCCGTGTATATTTAAACATTTGAAATATTTTGAAGGTACATGATTATTTTAGATAACAGGAGGGGGCTGGGAAGAACTACGGGGTTTTAATTCCGTTTGCAAGATGAGGTTACCCTGAAGGATATCTGCATCTCCTTCCAAATGCATCAGCAAAAGGCGAATAACTTCCTGGCCAATTTGTTGTATGGGTTGTGCCACTGCGGAGATAGAAGGATTAAATAATTCGAAATTTGTGTTATCATCGAAAACAACTACGCCGATATTATCGGGCACAACTAAACCCAGGTCTTTAAAAGCAACTAAACCTTCAATAGCCAAATAGTTAGTAGCAAAAAAGAATGCGTCAATTTGCGGGTTTCCTTGAATCAGGGTTTTTATGGCCCCTGTACACTCCTCCTGGTAATTGTTATAAGCTATGGTTTGTACAATGTCCGGCAGATCGCTTTCTCTCATCGCAGTACTATAACCCCTGATGCGCTCATCCATCTGATCCTGACCTGACAAGATGGTAACCATTGCGATGTTACGGTAGCCATTTTCGATAAGGTGTTGCGTCGCCATGTAGGCGCCTTTAAAATTGTCTACCAATATGGTATCGCATTTGAGACCGTCAATTGACCTATCGAACATAACTATAGGGCATCCTTCAGAGATCAATTGATTTATATATGCATCAATGCCAGGCGGTGGAGCTATAATGAAGCCTTCCACTTGGTAGCTCCTGAAGGTTTTTAAAAGGTCAAGGGCCTGCAGTGTATCGTTTTCTGTGCTTCCGTAAAGCACGCGGTACCCAAATGCTGCTGCGTTCTTCTCAACTATCCGGGCAATAGAGGCAAAGAAAGGATCGGAAATATCTTCTACCAACATGCCGATGGTTTTGCTTTTCCCGGTACTTAATCCAACTGCGAGGCTGCTGGGTAAATAATTTACTTTTTTGGCGAATTCAAAAATTTCTTTTTCAAGCCGCGGACTGATGCCATATTGCCGGGCTTTTCCGTTTAGCACTACAGACACCGACGCTTTGGAGATATTAAGTGCTTCAGCAATATCTTTTATACCTAATTTTTTGCTCATTCGGGCCTTTAATTACAATTCAACCGTGCTCAACATGACATGGGTTGTATGCGAGTATGTGTAAAGACAAAAAAAAGCTGAAATCATACTCAACAGGTTTAATTTTCGGAATGCAAAATTTAAGCATTAAAAAGGCTCCCATTACAGGAGCCTTAAACCGATAGTTAACCAACCAAAACTATCTAACAGACAAAAAATAAATCAGATTATACTCAAGGTTTTTTTGGTATTTCTGAATGAAATAATCATTAATCAGTTATTAAACCTGTTTTAACATTTATGCTAAATTTTTTGGGTTGAGGCAGCCACAGCTTTCCGTCACGAATCTCGACGGGCATCCACAAATACCTGGAATCCCATTGTGTCTTCGGCTTCCATATATCCCCTAGGTAAAGAACCGTTGTACCTTTGGAGCCCACAACCTTTAACAATAAGGTTGATTGTGAACCATAAGTCTTTGTTTCTGGCGGGGCAATATCTTTAAATTCTGTCCACGGCCCGGCGAGTGATGGTGCAGTGGCGTATTTATTGGGATTAGCATTCCAACCGGTAAGGGCAGAGCCAATTGCATAATACAAACCTTTAAAGTGAACAATAGCGCCACCTTCCATATGTTCGGGGATGAGACATATTTCTTTTTCAATATCCATATAATCTTCCGACAAAAGAGCGATCCTAAACCCATAAGGCCGATCTTCAAAAATCAAATAGGCCTTGCCATCGTCGTCAACAAACTGGCCAATATCGCGGCTTTCATGCCCCAGCGGACGGAAACTTTTTACAAAAACAAAATTCCCGTCGGGCTTATCGCTTACAGCAATACCAACACTTGCTGTTTTATAGGTTTTATTGTCTAAATGAAAGTACATTACGTACTTGTTTGTCTTGTTATTAAAGTACACTTTGGGTCTTTCAAGTATCCAGCCACTTCCTTGATTATTAGGGTCGGTCATTTGAACAACGTCCCCACGAAACTTCCAATTGGTCAAGTCTTTGGAAGAGTAACAGCTTACATATCGTTTATTGGAATCAAGCCCCTGGCGCCGTTGTTCGCCATACCAATAATAGGTGTTTTTTATTTTTAGTATACCGCCACCATGGGCCTGTATATGATTGCCGTCATCATCCGGCCAAACCTCGCCGGGGCTGATATAACTTCGTTTTTGCGAAAAAGAATTAATGGAAATGATCATAAAGATCAAGAGAAGCAGTTGGCGGCGTACACTGGAAAGTAAATGAACCATTTTTTAATTTAAGGATTACAATTTAATATTAGAGGGAAAGGGATTTCTAATTTAATATATTTATATCGGCAGACAACAACAACAAGTTACACCGCCATGCGGCAGGCAGCTAATTGATGATCTGTTCTTAATTCGCTTCTTAATTGAATTATGGCCCGGTGGACGTGATTCACAACCGACTGGTACCTGATTCCTGTAACCTCGGCTATCTGAGCATAATCGCAACCATCAAAATATTTAAGAAAAAGTATTTCTTTTTGGCGATTAGGCAAACTGTTTAAAGCTATTGAAAGCCGGAAGTTAACTTCGTTATTGTTTTCTATACCCACCATGATTTCCTCATGCGAAAAAACCATGTCAATATATTGATGACTGTCAATGAGTGGATCATGTGATTTATGGCTTTTTATATAATTAAACGCCATTGAGCGGGCTGCCTTAAAAAAATAAACCCGTATATTCCCAATTGGTCCGAACCGTTCCCGACGTTCCCACATTTTTATAAAAAGCTCTTGTAATACATCCTGGCAAACATCTTCATCCTTCAATATCTTTAAAAGATATTGGTATAACAAAGGGTAAAGTTCATGATGAATATGACCGAATGATTTTACTGCACCCGAGCGAGCTTCATCCCACCAAATTGATAACTGGTTAATTTTGTTCATAATGGTTATAATGGCGATTTCTAACCTCAAAAAAACAGGCAGGATCTTTTAACTACAGACGGGTACCGCCCGTTATTAATTAAGAAGATTATACTGGTGTATTAATTGGTTTACAATGCTAAGATGAGGGCATTGTCAGAAAAGAGTGGGGTATAATCTGACCATTTAAGGGGTGCTATCTAACCAAAAAAAAGCACCTAAACGGGTTTAGATTGTTCTAAAGGGCGTTTTTCAACTGTAAAGCGGTTTTTTTAAAAAAGATGGCATTTTATGTTTGAGTGCCTATTTGCCCGAAACGTTAAACCGCTTTTTAAATACGGGCCGCTTTTGTCGCATAAAATCTGATGGATTGGAACCAAATAATTTAAAGAATTGAACCCGAAAATATTTAAGATCATTAAACCCGGTTTCAAAGGCAACCTGGTTAACGTTTAAATCCGACTGGATCAGCAATTCTGCAGCTTTTCGAAGCCTGATGTATCTGATAAAGCTATTGATAGAATGTCCGGAAAGTGATTTTACCTTTCTGAATAGATTGGAACGACTCACGCCAAGCTCGACAGCTAAAATGTTAATATTAAAATTCTCATCCGTTAAATGCTGCTCAACAACGGATATGCACTTTTCTAAAAACCGTTTGTATTCTTCGGATATAGGAATAGTTGTTGATTTTAAAGTGATGGCATTAAAGAAATAACTTTGTAAGTTTTTACGGTTTTGGAGTAAATTGGCCACACGTGCCAACAGAATGTCGTTGTCAAAGGGCTTGCTAATGTAATCATCCGCTCCACTTTCTAATCCATCTATCCGGCTTTGTGGCGATGAGCTGGCAGTTAGCAGTATCATGGGTATAAAATTCAACAAAGGGTCCTGTTTTATTATCCGGCATAATTCAATGCCATTGAGTCCCGGCATCATTATATCGCATACAATCAGGTCGGGCAGCTTAAGTTTAGCAATTTCCAAACCTTTATCGCCGTCAGCCGCATTATAGATAACATAGTTCGGCTCCAATATACTGATGATGTAACTTCGGATATCAGCATCATCGTCAATAACAAGAACAGCCTGTTTATCGGTAAACATCTTTTCACCGTTAAAATCAACGGTTTCCTTGTTTGTCAATAACGGTTGCTGCAACTCTTCGGTTAACTCGATCAGGAGTTCTGAACTGGTGTTTGAGTTAACTGAAGACACCTGCTCAGGGGAATAATGATCGAAGCCTCTACGCAATGTGAGTGTAAAGGTTGTTAACTGCCCCGGGGTGCTTTCATATGTCAGGGTTCCACCGTGATCATTAGTAAATTGCTTGGCCAGGTGCAAGCCAATGCCAAATCCTGTTTTTGTTGATTGACCAGCTCCTTTTGATCGATAGAATTTTTCAAAGATCCTGTCGCCTATCTCCATGGGTATCCCCGGGCCACTATCCTCAACCTTTATCAATACCACGTTCGGCAACTCTTCTACCAATACATCCACCCGCTTTCCTGCTGAAGCATATTTTATTGCATTGGAGATAAGATTATAAAGTATGATCTCAATTTTCTCTCTGTCCCCATAAATCAGCAGATCTTCATTCCGGCATTTAAAGTTGAATTCAAGCCCGAAATTGGCAGCTTGTTGTGCAAAGCATAAAAACACCTCTTTACATACATGAGCTATAGGCACAGGAGCGATGCTCATCTGAGTAACGCCTGCGTCTGCCTTGCGGAAGAGTAAAAGTTGATCTACCAAACTTAAAAGCCTTCGGGCATTGCGGTAAATAATGTTGATATCGTTCTGATCCTTTCTGATCTCACTATTCAATAGATCTTTGGCCGGATTGATGATCATCGTAAGCGGTGTCCTGAATTCATGCGCCACACCTGTAAAAAACTCAAGTCGTTTGTCATTTATCTCCCGTTCCTTCTCTTGCAAAGCCTTTTGATTATCAGCATTCACACGGGCTAAACTAATTTCATATTTAAGTTTTGTTTCCCGCCACCGGTAGGAAAGATACCAGTAAACAGCCGATCCGACAATCAGAATATAAAAAGCATAAGCCCACCAGGTTGCATACCATGGCGACAATACTATTATCGTTAAGGTAGCAGAGTTTTTAGCCCATTGTCCTTCCGCATTTGTACTGCTAACTTTAAAATGATACGTCCCGGGGCTTAGTTTTGTATAGACAGCGTTTCTGGTTAACCCGCTGTTATTCCAACCTCTGTCCCATCCTTCAAGAATGTATCGATAATTAATCCTTTCCTGGGAGCTAAATTCTATTGCCGAAAAGTTAATGGTAACGGCGGCGTCGTTGAACGGTATTGTCAGTGTATTAATATGATCAGAGCTTCGGGATGTAATATATTGAGGCCGCTCACTTACAGAAATATTACTGACTTTCAAGTCGGTGATCATTAATGAAGGCGTTTTATTGATCGGAACTATCTTTTGAGGATTAAAAATGGTTAGCCCGTTAATACCGCCAAATGCTAATTCCCCATTTTTTAAAACCGTAGATGCATTAAATCCGAACTCCGTATTTTGCAATCCATCGTTGGAAAAAAAATTGGTGAATGTTTGAGATTTAAGATCAAACCTGGAAAGGCCATTGTATGTACTCAACCAAAGGTGCCCACTGGCATCTTCTTCAATATTGAGGACATTATTGTTGCAAAGGCCATTGTCTGTAGTAAACCGTTTAACTAGCTGGTGACTAGATCGGTCAAACTGCATTAATCCGGCTTCGGTTCCAAGCCATAGCTTTTTTTCACTGTCTTCGTATATCGACCTGATCGGTTTTCCTAACGAAAAAAACTTATGATTTTTATTTTTTCTGTCGATGTCATACAATCCGTCGAATGTGCCTCCCCATAATATCCCCCGGCTGTCTTCACAAAATGATAGTATGTTTTTTAACGACGGGTCAAAAAGTACAAATTGATCATTTTCGCGATCATATTTGAATAAGCCATTATGCAAGCCACTTACCCATAAGTTGCGATTCAGATCTTCATGGAAAAGCCAAAACACTTTACTTGCGGTTTCTCCTTTTGATTTTAGGCCCATGTAGGCCTTGAAATTCCCCTTCGCTTCCTGGTATAAATTTATACCTCCGCCATAGCTTGCGAGCCAAATTTTCCCTGAGTGATCTTGAGCAATATTGGTAATAAAGTTTGAACTAAGCGAGGTTGATGCCCCTTTTGTGTATTGAAAATTTTTAAAGTAATTTGTTTTTCTATTCCAGATCGACAGTCCACCGCCGTCCGTTCCTATCCAGATCAACCCTTTGGAATCCTCGAGTACGGATTTTACGAAGCTATTGACAAGACTATTGGGTTTTGTAGGGTCATGGGCGATAGTAAAAAAGCGATCCTTTAAATTATCTATAATGTTAATACCACCTCTTAGTGTACCAATCCATTTTCGACCGTCATTGTCAACAAACATAGCGTGTACCGCGTTGCTTGATAATGAACGGCTGTCAAACCCTGCCGGGAGATGGGTGAAATTCCCAGTAGTTCTATTTAGAATATCGATCCCTCCGCCGTCAGAACCAATCCAAATTTCATGGTTGGCCATTGGTATAATTTGCGTGATCCTGTTGGAACTTAGCTCGCCGGATTCTTCTGAATATAGGTGATCGTATCGCTTTGTTTTAAGATCATAATGCCACAAGCCAAAACTCGTCCCCACCCAAATATCCTGATCGTCAACAAACAGGCCGACCCCTGTTTTTATACTACGGTCAATAGGACGTACGCAGTTATTTTTACGATCATAAAAACATAATCCTTCCCCCTCAATAGACAGATAGAGGATGCCACTCTTGCTAAAAAAAGTTGTTATTACCCGGTAGTCAAAATGAACGCCGGTTTGATCTTTAAATGGAATTTGAATTCCTTTGCGGTAATTTTGTTCTTTAAAAGCAATTAACCCCTGGTCTTCGCTGGCTACAAACATATTGCCCTGACTATCCTTTGCGATATTAGCGATGTAAGTTCCGACGGAACGAGGTTTCTTTTTGCCCGCCCCGGGCATCGTTACCTGGGTAAATTGCTGAGAAACGGGATCCAATACACTGATTCCCTGTCGTGTCCCAATCCAAAGGCGATGCTCGTTGTCTTCAGCAATTGTGTTAACGTAGTTATGAATAATGGAGCGCGAGTTCCCCGGGCGGTTTCGGTAAATTTTAAAGTCGTAACCATCGTATCGGTTTAGTCCATCATAGGTGCCAAACCATATATACCCTTTGCTATCCTGGTATATACAACGAACTTCGCTATTAGAAAGCCCGTCTTTTAAACCTAATTTGCTGATGACCGGTACACCATCTGCGTAAACATTGGGCAAAAACGCAAAAGATAATACAAAAAGTAAAGGAATAATTTTGCTACTACGCCGCCACGATAGTAATAAAAAAAATATGCGCCACGGCTTTATCAATTGAATGCTTAATAGGTATTCTATAATTAAGAACAGATCAAAGATAGAAACAAGTGCCTGATTCAATAACAGCGGTTGCGACTAAAATTATTTCTTTTTTTCAGACGGTTGAACTATTTCCCGGAGTATAGATTGCCAGTGCGCCGCGATCTGCTGCTCGCTCACTTTTAATTTTATGATCTCGAGTTGTAAAGGATCGGGTTCCGTCAAATCCTTTTTTTCTGTTTTTTTTATTGAATTCATCTGGTAGAATCAAATATACTGAATTGATTGTCTTAGTAATGTGCTTTTAAATGGCTTTAACACGGTAGAATTTCGCTCCATATAAAAAAATTACCGTGTAACAAACAATTGGTAAGTAATACGCGTGCGCAACACTTTTATTAGCAATTTCACCCATTATAGTTGGAAAAATTGCTCCTCCGACCACGCCCATAGCTATAAATGACGATCCCTGTTGAGTGCGTTTCCCCAAATTTTTAATGCCAAGGCTAAAAATAGTGGGAAACATGATGCTGAAAAAGAAATTGATCATCAGCAAAGCAGTATAGGAGATCCAGCCCGCACCCTGGGCAACAGTAAGGCACATTAATATGCTGCCGCAGGAAAACAACGCAAGTAATTTATTGGGGGCCACATAGCTCATTAACCAGGTTCCCACAATTCTGCCCAACGCCATCATTCCCATAAAAACGATCATGAAATAACCTGCTTTTTCGTTGCTGAAATGCATAACCTCGACGCCGTAATTTATAAAATATGCCCAGGTACCTGCTTGCGCGGCAACATTAAAGAATTGCGCGGCAACTGCCCATTTAAAATGGGTATGTTGAAATAATTTTTTATCGGCACGCACGTCTATATGTTCCGTTACCAATTTTAGATTTGCGTTGTCGCTATGTGCGTCTTCTAATTGAGGAATCTTGAGAAATAAAAAGGCTAATGCAATAAGCAGGATGACCACCCCAATTGCTACGTAAAGTATTTTAACCGAACCAAGGTCCGGTAATGATATTGGGTTAGCGCCAAGTAAAAAGTAAGTGCCCAAAGCCGGCCCAATCATGGTTCCGATGGCGTTAAAAGCCTGAGCAAAATTAACGCGCTGATCACTGCGTTGTTGATCCCCCAATGCAGCGGCAAAAGGATGGGCTACTGTTTCCAATGTTGCCATACCGCAGCCCATAACAAATAGTGCAATCCTAAAAAAAGTAAATGAAACGGCATTAGCAGCCGGCACAAACAAAAATAAGCCGATAGCAAACAAGCAAAGCCCCAAAATAACACCGGGTTTATATCCGAATTTTTTTAAGAAAAATCCTGCCGGAATACTCATAACGAAATACGCTCCGAAAACAGAGAACTGAATTAGTCCGGATTGTGATTTAGAGAGATGAAGTACGTTTTGAAAATGTTTATTTAAAACATCACTCATTGAATGCAGGAGGCCCCACATAAGGAATAAAGAGGTTACAAAGGTAAATGTGATAATAAACCTTTTTTCGGTTAAAGCGGGTTGTTGTGGTTCCATATTAAATTTTTGCCCAGGATTTAACACTGCCGAAAAGAGCCGCAGCGCCTATTAGCGCGGCTTCTTCGCCTAACTCTCCTGTAATAATTTCGAACCCTAATTGCTTTTGTAAATTGGGTAAAAACAGTTGGGACGCTTTAGCTATATTACCGCAAATCAGCAAAACATTAGGATTGCTTTGCTTTGTGGCTTTTATTAAAAATTCGGCGAGATTATTGGAAAACTGTTGAAACACTTCCCTTGCAATAACGCTCTTTTCTGCAATTATCGCCAGTTCTTTCACGCCGGAAATTGAAGCCCCGGTGAGCTGATGATAGCGTTTAACAAACCAGCGGGTAGAAAAATAATCATCGGCAATGCTGTCTTTGTAGCCTGTGCCGCCCCAGTTAAGGTCGCGGGCAACTCTTTCCTCGAATATTGCAGAACCTAGTCCAGTTCCTAGTGTGATTCCAATAACCCGCTGGTAATTTCTACAAGACCCGTTAAAAACTTCTCCGGCAATTGTAGCTTCAGCATCGTTTCTGAAAAGAACCCTTTGTGGCGCAAAATCAAATGTATTGGCCATAATAGTTTTTATATCAAGTTCAAAAAGAGATTCATATTTATTAAGGCCACGGATATAGGATATGCCATTTACATAATTAAAGGGACCTGGCATGGCAAACGCCATCCCGCCAACGGGGCGATGAAATCTTCTAAGGGTTTCTTTAATTGTCCCTATCCAGACATTTAAAATAGTTTGTGAGTTGCTTTTGCTGTCTAATTCATTCCTGATCAATGTGGAATGTATCACAGCACCATCTTCAACATCGCATATGGCCGCTGTGATGTGCGATCCGCCGATATCAACACTTAGTATATATTTATAAGAGGAATTTAAATTCATTTAATTTTTATAAGCGGGTTCCCATAAAATACGCGGGAGAATGGTTAATCATTGTTTTATAAGTGGAAGATGGGATCTTAATTTCTGAAGCCTGATTGTGGCTTCCAAAAAATAGTAATCAGCATAAATAATGGAAGCATCTATTTCCGATCCTTTAGGCTGATGGCCTGTTGAATGTAGTAAGAACGATGTGTTTTGATCTTTGGCCAGATATGGGTCATGCGAAAGCGCAGCTAACATACGTTCGGCCTGCTTACGGTAATAAGCTGCCTTCGCTTTGTTTTTAACCAGTGTAGACAGTTCCAATAGGGCGGAAGATGTAATACAGGCTGCGGAGGCATCCTTGGGAGCAAGCGGGATAGATGGATCATCGAAGTCCCAAAAAGGTATTCCATCTGCCGGCAGTTTGTTTAAATATATGTCGGCGACTTGCTGAGCCAACTTTAAGAACTCCGGCTTCCGGGTTTCCCTGTAACACATGGTATAACCATAAATTGCCCAGGATTGTCCGCGTGCCCACATACTATTGTCCGAAAATCCCTGATGGGTAACCCCCTTGATTTTCTTTCCTGAAAGCGTGTCGTAAACAACGACATGATATGCACTGAAATCAGGCCGAAAGTGATTTTGCATTGTTGTATTGGCATGCTGCACGGCAATATCGTAAAGCCGATGATTACCGCCATTTTTAGCGGCCCAAAACAAAAGCTCCAGGTTCATCATATTGTCGATAATAGTATTATGGGGCCAATTTTGCTGCTTTACCATGCCAGGCCACGATAATATAGTGCCCACTTTCGGATTATAAAGGGTCGCTAAAGAATCAGCAGCAGCGAGGATAATCTTTTTATAAGCCGGATTTCCTGTTAAACGATATCCGTTTCCATAACTGTTATAAATCATAAAACCAAGATCGTGATCAAATCCCCTGGCGCTGACCAATGGCGCAAGTTCAGCGGTATATTGTTCAGCCGCCGCGCGCCATTTAGGATCTTTTGTATCCTCAAACAAATACCATAATATTCCCGGCCAAAAGCCACTGCACCAGTCGCGGTAATCTGTATATCGCCAATTTTTCTGCGGTTTTTCTATGCTTCGGGGAAGGTTGCGCGGCCCCTGGGGTATTTCATTCAGGGTCTTTTGCGCTTGCACAGTGCAATATTTGATAATCTGATCAGGTTTAACTGTCTGACTTTGGCTGAAATGCGGAAACGCCAAAAAAACGACCAAGAGTGTTAATCTTACCCATAATTTAACAGCCATGTGCAAATTCGATGTGATGATTGAATTAAACATATTATAAATGAGACAAGAGAGTTGGCTTTTAATACTCATTGTTTAGGGGAAAGAGGCAACAAATTACAAATTTCCGTTCAAAGACAATATCGACCAGATTAGCCGATCATAAAAAAAGTGCTGCCTGATGCCAGGCAGCACTTCGGGCTTAATTACCAACCCGGATTTGGCACCAGGGCCGGGTTTAATGTCATCTGTTGTGTGGGAATTGGATAGAGATAATTTTTTTCCGTAAAACTCCGTGCCGTATTATCTAAAATTAACTGTCCATTCGCGTCTTTAGCATTCGTTGGAGCAGGAGCTAAAGGATTCGGTCCAAGCTGGGCTTGTGTGCCGGTATACTTTATACCTACCGGCCATGGGCTCACAAATGCGGGGGCGTTACCGTAAGCCGTTCCGCCCACGTTGGTAACTAGATCTGTTGCAGCGCTATGCCAGCGCTTGATATCATCAAACCTGAAACCCTCGTAGTAAAGTTCAATAAAACGTTCACGCCTTATTTCCGTCCTGAAATCCAGGCCATTTGTTGTAACAAACGCATTGCTTAGGCGTGGCATTGTTTTATTGACGCGTAAACGTACCAGGTTAATTGATTTGTCCAGATCGGCATCGCTTATCACGCCATTGCGTTCATAAATAGCTTCCGCATAATTGAGCAATACTTCAGCATATCTTAACACTGGATAATCCTCTGATTCCTTGGTGTCCGGAACGTTTCTTTCGCTTACCCATTTTTGATTGGTGTAACCTCCAATTTGAATCGTTTTACCTAAAGACAAAGCTATATCTGCGGCATCGTTTAACCACGTTACCCGGTAATTGGCGTTTCCATACCAGTAATGCATATTGTTAACTCTAATGGTGTAGCGTAAACGGTTGTCGCGGTTGATGAACTCTGAACCATAAGTTTGAAAACCTTGAAATTGCGGCGATTTTTCTATTGGCAACCCATCCTGACATAGAAATGCATTGACGAATTTATGCTGCGGGCCTATTTGCGTTCCCTGGCGGCTAATGTTAGTGCCAATCGCTTTGCTAACATCGTCATACCGATACGCGATCAAATATTCGTGATTGGCGGATTTGCTTACACCGGCGGGATTAGATTTAGGGTTTTCAAGAATAAATAAATATTTCAGTGCAGAATCACCTAATATAGTGCTGTTACCTCCTAAGGCGTTAGAGGCCGGTGTACCAAATAACGCAAATTGATTGCTGGTTATAGCGGCGTTTGAAGCGGCCGCAGATTTGTCTAACAGCATATTTGACCGCGTACCATCTATGTTTCTGAATTTTAACCATGTACCTTCGTATAAAGCAACACGTCCTAAGAATGCCTGCGCTGCGGGGCGGCTTATGCGCCCAAAGTCTGCAGAGGTTACCGGCAAGGAGGCCGGAAGATTTGGAATCGCTGCTTCCAGATCGGCGACGATCTGGTCGGCTACTGCATCTCTTGACGCTCTTGCCGCATATAATTCAGGAGATTCGAGTCCAAGCGTTTTGGTGATCAGTGGTACACCACCAAATAGCTGCAAGAGATCGAAATAACAGTAAGCCCTGAAAAATTTGGCTTCAGCAACAAACTGAGCAATCGCAGCCTGGTCCGGGTAAGTAGCTGCTTTTTCCAATAAATAATTACAATTACGTATTCGCGAATAATTATTATTCCAGCTGCCATCGCTGGCAGGCACAGCATTGGTGCCCGCGCCAAAAGCGCCGCCACCACCAAAAACGTCAGCACGGCCGTCATAGTGTGGATTGTCACCCAATGAATTCCCGAAATTGCGCAGGTAACCATAATATTGATTAGCAAAGGTTTTAAAATCATTTGCCGATTTAAAATAGGCAGCTTCAGATAACTGATCCTGCGGTTTAAGGTCAAGTGCCTTATTACAACTCAATAGTCCTGCAATTGATAGCGTTAACAGGATGTAAAATGATTTGTGATATATCTTTTTCATTTTTAGTCAGATTAAAAAGTAATGTTTGCACCTATAGT
The DNA here is from genome assembly GCF_946479965.1 of uncultured Mucilaginibacter sp. Next base: position 19,721 of record NZ_CAMLHX010000013.1, read on the forward strand.
TACGTACCGGTAAAAAGGATAGCGTTCATTTCCAGCCGCATTCCTTGTTGTTTCCGGATCCCATTGATCACGCACGCCGGTCACTTCCCATAGGTCACTTCCTGCAACATAGAATCGTAAACTACTGATCGCTTTAGTCCGCTGTATTAAACTTTTAGGCAATGTATAACCGATAACCAGGTTCTTTAAACGAACATAAGCACCGTTCTCTACAGACCACGAAGACACCTGGTAATTATATCCGTTGATGCCATTGGTATGCAGGTTAGGATAATAGGCGGATGTATTCTGTGGAGTCCAGGTATTATTTAACCATTGTGTGGTTTGAGCCGAGCCAAGTGCTGTAAAAGGTGTACGCGAGTTGTTGACACTCCCGGCCCTAAAAATCGTCCTTTTGCCAACACCCTGAAAAATGGTGGTAAAATCGAACCCTTTGTACTGTAAGCCTAAGGTTAAACCAAAGGTATATCTTGGCACGTCAGTTCCCAAATAGATCAAATCACCCATATTTGTGGTTGAACTACCTGTAGTTAGCTTGCCATCACCATTAACGTCTACGAAATAATTATCACCCGGACGGAGGCCTGAGTTTTGCCCCGGTAAATTGGTAAGAGGGCTGGCAATAGGTATGCCGATAGTGTTCACGGTTCCGCCGGGATTATAATAAGTGGTATTATAGGCGTCTACCTGAGCTTGCGTTTGAAAACGGCCGCCATATTTCAATCCGAAATAAGATCCAAGGGGATAACCTTCTACTGTACCATTATAACCCGCGCCCAATGCCGGTACGCCATTAAAATACACCAGTTTATTTTGGCTATCGGTAATGTTACCCGATATTGAATAACCAAACTCGCCAATATGATTGCGCCAGGTTAACTGACCCTCCCAACCCCAGGTCTTTAATTCGCCGTTATTGGATTGAGGTGCGCCAATGCCCAATACGCCGGGATAAGTTATACTTACGAGCATATTGCGGTTTTGATTACGGAATACCTCAAACGTGCCGCTTAAATGGCCGTTTAAAACTCCAAAATCAATGCCTATATTTCGTTTTACAACCGTCTCCCAGGTTCTGTTGAGCGAAACAAGGTTACCCGTAGTTGAGGTTGCGGTAGCGATGGAAGAGCCTAAAAGGGTGCCGCTACTGCCCACATTTAGGGATTGCAGATAATCATACAGACCTATCCCTCCCTGGCTACCCGATGTGGCATACGATACCCTTAGCTTCAACTCAGTAAAAATATTAGTCTTCTTTATAAAACCTTCTTCACTTAAACGCCACCCACCCATTAAACTATAAAAAGGTTTCCAACGGGTTGACGCGATAAATTTGGAAGAACCATCATAACGACCGGTCGCTTCAAAAAGGTACTTACCTTTAAATGCATAAGTAGCCCGGGCAAAATAGGAGCCGAGAGCGTAGTGAGTTTGCGCCTCATCATTCGTTACAAAACCGGCGGTGGTACTTGTCAATCCGAGATTGAGCGAAGGAACGTCGTCACTGCCTAAATTGTAAGTCCGGGTATTAAACATATTATACTCGTCACGCTCGTAAGAACTGCCCACCATGATTGAAACATCATGTATTGCATTAAAGGTATTTGTATAGTTTATCCGGCCAATCAGATTGTAGTAAGGATCATTAATTGTTTGACGGAAATAGTTCTGACTGCCACCGGTAGAGCCGCCCGCAGGTGCTGTAGTGCCGGTTTGATATTTATCGTCATATGAATAAAGACGAACAGTTTTGGTTTGTACGCGGGCATCTTGCCACCAAACATTATAACCGGCCGTGCCCGAGAATGTAAAATGTTTAAGGAAATTATAAGTTAACGTAGTATTTAATAATGCGCGGGTATTATTTTCTAAGTTAGCCCCGCCATCTCTTAACAAACCGGCCGGACTGGCCACACCACCCCATTGATAAGGTTGACCAGACCGGGTGTACATGGGTACGCCTACTTGAAAACCACCACTTAACCCGCTGTAACTGCCTGTGGTGTATAAAGTGGGCTGTTGGATATTATTTTTCTCCAGGGAAACATTTGTTTCCAACTGTACCTTATCGCTAAACTTATAGGTGTTGTTAAAGCGAAGATTATAGCGTTGGTTACCATTGGTGCCTATCCTAAGCTGACTGCCATCATTCAGGTAACCTAATGAGACGCGGTAGACATTCTTATCGGTACCGCCCGAGACGCTCAGATTATGTTGCGTAGAAGTGGCACGGCCCCATAAAAACTGCTGCGTGGAAACATCCAGAAAGCCTAATTCCCTCACATCCAGGAACGCGGGTACCGGCAAGCCATTGTAGAATGCACCTGCCGTTATAGCACCGGTGGTATTTCCCGGAATTTGCGAAGCTAAAACAACCGTTCCTTTATTAGCTTTTGCAAAAATGGCCATTTGATACCATAAATCTGTAGCTGGCGCAATGCCATAGTTATCGTTTATTTTAGCTTGAGCTAAACCGTCTGACCATTGATCGATATTGGTCACTTTTTGCTGCAAACCCAGTAGTTTTTCAGAAACGGAAGGATTATACTGCACCTGTATTTTGCCTATTTTGCCTTTTTTAGTGGTAATAAGCACTACGCCATATGCCGCACGTGCACCGTAAATTGATGCCGAACCATCTTTCAGAACTGATATGTTGTCGATATCATCCGGATTAATTGAATTTAGTTCGTTGTTATTATTCAGGGCAACACCATCAAGTATCACCAGTGGATCTTGCCCGTTAACAGAAGTAGCTCCGCGGATCTGAAAATTCCAGTTCTCCCGTCCCGGTTGAGCCGAGGATCTGGTTACCACCATACCCGGAACCTGGCCTTGTAAGTTAGCAATAGGGTTGTTGGTCGGACCACGGTCCTGAAAGACTTTGGCACTTACCGTTGAAATAGCGCCGACTATAGACGGCTTTTTTTGCGTACCATAAGCAACAATTACAACTTCGCTCAGCCCTGTATTATCGGGTGCAAGTCTGATAATCATTTGTTTAGAAGCGTCTGCAGTTACCTTTGCAGCTACATAGCCGATGCTGTTAACCTGCAAAACGCCCCCGGCGGGAGCGTTAATTTCGAAATCGCCATTAACACCTGCAGCAACGCTGGTCTTTGAATTCACTAAAACGACAGTAGCGCCGATGATCGGCTCTCCGGTTTCTGCGTCCAATACTTTCCCGGTAACGCCTTGGATCTGTCCAAAAGCAAAATTGCAGGAAAGTGCAAGGAACAGCAATAGAAGGAAACGACTAAATCGCCACTTTTTACTGTAAAAAAAAATCATAATCATTTAATTTAGGGTGTATAACAATGTGTTGAATCACTTGCAAGTCATTAGACTTTAAGGTGTTGTTCTTAGCTACAGACAAGCAAAAGGGAGCTTTATACTCACTTCTTCAATTTTTTAATAAATGAAGACCAAATGCTAATAACTGCTCATGATGATGGCTAAAATCGCTCACCGTTTGCTCCGCTTGTGTGGTGAAACAAACGGAACAAAGCGGAACAAGATCTTTTGTAAATTTCTGATAATTAGGCCACTAGTTTTTAAAGAGGAAAAAAGCGAAACAACTTATAAGTCAGGAAATTTAGCTATGGAAATTGCTTAAGCTGCTCATTAGCAATGTGCTATATAAATGGGTGGATAGCGGAACAAGATTGAAGCATAATTCCGGGTTAAAATCTGCCGAAAAGAAAAGCCCCTGATTTTCGTCAGAGGCTTCAACTGCTTACGTTGTACTAATTAGCTGTAGGAATAGTATAATATCTTACTATCAATTGTTTGTGAAATCTGAGTTTTTTTCCCTCTTTTTTGGTAAAACTATTTAAGACGAGACCTTCTCGTCTTAAATCAGTTGATATCGAACTGAAAAATATTTGAAGTGCTTAAGTTTCCCTTTTTATCTTTTGTTACTACCAGCCAGTAATAGGTTAAACCTTTTTGTACTGTTATTCCCCTTAACAGCATTTCTGTTATCCCGCTTTTTAATAAAACCAAAGCATTTTTGTCGGTACTCATATAGATGTCATATCCGGCAATGTCGTTATCAACGTCGCTGCTATTCCACACTACATCTATTTTATTGTCCGGAGCTTTAACTACTTCGCCGTTTAAAGGGTAATTGACCACAGCTGGAAAGGGCGCATAATCTACAGTTTGCACGCCCGAAGTGTAAAATCGCCAAATATCACTTTTCTGGGTTACAGAAACATTAAGCTTACTTGACACAATATACCACTCATAGGGGGTGTTGCGTTTAAGCAATACGGAAATTGTTGTTTCGCTTGTTGATTTTACTATCTGTTGGCCAGTTAAAAGATCTTTTATTGTCAAACTATAAACATCAGTATTTTCAGCCTGATCCCATTTAAAAAGCACAAGTGTTTGCGTATTGCTTTGTTCTGTGCCGGTTGTACACAATGAATTCTTTCCCGGCAGTACCAACGTACTTTTGGCCGGGTTTTTTGGTTGCGGCGCAGCAGGCTCTTTTTTTCCGCATCCAACTACAAGCAGCGTCCCTACAATTAGCAGTATTAGCTTTTTCATTTTTTTATAATTTTAAACGCCTTTTTTGAGCCGTCAATACTCAAGATCAACGAATAAGTGCCTGGCATTGTTATGTTTGAAAGTTGCACTGCGATAGTGTTCCAGGGGTTCAAAAATTCCTTACTATATACTTTTAACCCAATGTTTGAATAAATCTCTACGGTTGCTTTAGCGACCTTCTTTTCGCCGATGTTCAGATAGACTATATCTTCAAAAGGGTTTGGATAAGGTTTGTCGTCGTCAGATGCGCTTATTATCCGTTGTACAACACCTTGGCATGCTTTATCAGTAGTTACATTTAACTGATTTTTACCTGGTTGGAGAGGTAAGTTCAAACTGCTGTCCGTAGTACTATATACAACACCATTTAACTGTACGTTATATACGCTTGCCCCAGAAAGTGTAAGACTGATACCGGTGCCCTGTTGGTTTATTGTAGAAAATACAGAAAGATCTGCAGGTTCGGCCACCTGTAAGGTAAAGCATTGCTTAAAATCTGTGCGGCCGTCAATCGTTATACAAACTGCATAGCTGCCACCACTCAGATTTTCTAATTTTCCCGACGAAGTAAATTTAATACTACTGTTGACACCCGGCCCCTTTATTTCTGCCGTATAGTTATAAGCGCCCTTGGCGGTTATGGCTATGCTTCCGTCTTTTGCGCCGCGGCAGGTAACGTTTTTTGCCGATGCTGTAAAATTATCCATTGGTAGGTTAAGGCCCTCACTTATTGCCCAGGGTTTTGATGCCAGGCTGAGCGAGTCAAGGCTTACGCGTACGGTATAATTTCCGGCAGTTCTGGCCACATAGCTGGATGTTGTAGCCCCATCAATTATTTTATCATCCTTTATCCATTGAAAGGTATACCGGTTACCTGCTGCCGTATTTAAGGTGGTGTTGCCTCCTTTTTCAATTATTTTGGTACTCCCGGTAATTTCCGGAACAGGGAAAATCTGCAGTCCATTTATCGTGCCTGTACCATAACTATTGGTAACCTTAATAGCGCCCGATATGGTGCCAGGTGCTACCAAAGCTGTTAAAACAGACGATGACAGAATATTGAATTTGGCCGCTTTAACATCGCCAAAGCTCACATCTGTAACATTATTAAAGTTTATGCCCGTTAACGTTACTGTGGTGCCTACCTGAGCAACAGGAGGCGAGAACGCAGTAATAACCGGTGCCAGGGTGGTTACAAACGAATATTGGTCGCCATAGGTTGTAGCCCCATTGCTAACGGCTGCTATGCGATAATAATAAGTTGTGCCCGATTTTAAATTGGTTAACACAGCAGAATGTAATGCTGAGCCGCTCCCTGCGGCAATTGACATTTCCTGGCTTTTAAACGGGTTTACCAACGAGCTAACATCACTATACTCAAAATAGACTATCGCATCGTTCCCATTGTCGTCAACCGAGCCATTTAAAGTAGCCCCTGCCAAGGTAATATTAGTGGGTTTTAACGTTGTTACCACCGGCGTGGACCTAAACATACTGAAATATCCGGTTGCACTGGCAGCACGGCCGCTTGAGAGTAATGTGTGGGCATCGGCACTCATCCCTATGTTATACCCTAAATAGGTGGGATAGAAGCTTTTTGAAATATTTTTATCTACTAGTTTCCAAACAGAATCTTTCAGTTTGAAAGTGTAAATTACTCCGTCATTAAAATCAGTTGAGTTGCCGCCTATAATAATTGTACTTGCATCGGCAGAGATAGCCAGGCCGAACGTTAGATCTACTGCGCGATTATCGTCATAAAACGATAAGGGACCTCCGTACTGCTTCCAGCTATCACCCGTACGTTTAAATACGGATGCAAGGTCGTTGCTACCGCCCGAGTACCATGAATCACCAACAGAAACCAGTGTGTTTCCATCGGCGCTTAAAGCCAGCGAAGTACCCTGCGACTGATACGGCCCGCCGTTGACCCCCCTGAACTTTTGCCCCTGTTGTTGCCAAACCCCATTGCTGTTTTTCTTAAAAACCCAAATTGAGCCGGCGTAATTATTATCGTTATATTTTGCAAAGGCCGCGGTATTGCCGTCGGCGCTTATTGTAACGGTTGTTCCATCGTAAGGTTCAGTACTATCAGTAGCCGATAAACGAACGCCTTGCGTTGACCATACATCGCCCTCCCTTGTAAATATCATAGCTCCTCCACTAGTTGATACGATCATGCTGTTTCCGTCAGCACTTAATACCGCGTATGCTAACCACGTACCGTCTATCGCCGGAACTGTTAATGAAGCCTGTTGCGACCATGTTTCGCCGTTGCGCACATAAACCACAATCTGATTTCCATTTTTGCCTACAAGCGTGTTTCCGTCGGCACTTAAGGCGCATGGCCTTTGGGTAGACATTGTTGGTATATTGCTTTGTTTTACCCAGGCATTTCCCTGTAGCTTATAAACCCACATTTCTGTCTTTTCAGTGGGGCCTGAAGTTTCTAATTGTATCACGGCGGTGCTACCATCGGCACTGATGTTGACAAGTGTTTCGTTGATAAGATAAGTCGGCGGCGTATAAGAGCCAACGAGATGCGTTGTAGCGCTGGTTTTAGTGGGGTAGGATGTAGTTGCGGGAGTAAATGATCCGCCCGAAACAGTGCCGGTAGAAGTGGTTACCTGTACATTGCCTTTTGTTGCGCCCGGCATAACCATGCAGGTTAACAAATTGTTTGTTTTTGATACGATGGTAGCGTCTACACCGCCAATGAGCACCGAAAGTGCACCTGTTAGGTATTGACCATTTATAGTAACAATTGTGCCCGGCGGCCCGGCAGCCGGGCTAACCGACGTGATAACAGGTGGAGCGCTTTCTGTTATGAATTTCTTAATATCGCCACGAACGGTATCAACACCTATGGCATTTATACGAAAGTAATATACCTGGCCCCGTGTTAAACCCGTTAGTGTTGATGAAAAGTTTACGGAACCGTCGGCGGCCGCAACCGTATTTTTCCCACTTATTGAAGCGATTTTTGCATTGCTTAAACCGGCCGATGTGCTGTATTCAAAGGCTACTGATGCCGAGGCCCCGTTAGCATTCACTGTTCCCTTTAAAACGGCCCCGGTATTGGTAACATCTGTTGGTACAAGGGTAGTGGCAAGCGGCAAAGGGGTTTGTTTGTATAACCATACGGCCCCTTGGCTTGCGTTGTCAAAGTGATTGCCTTTAACTATGATATTGCCATCAGAACTCATAGCTAAGGCATTTCCGGTAGAGACGGCATTTGTTAAACCCGCGGGTAAAAGAGGATTAGCTTGTTGCACGTATTGGCCACTTACTAATTTATACGTAATAAGCTGTTCGGTAGCATTGCTTTTTTTTGTTCCGGATATAACAAGTATTCCGGCATCGGTACGCATGGCTATCAGGTTTCCAAATAAATTGCTCTCATTTTCACCCGTTGGGGATTTAATCCCCGAAAGAAAATCAGGACTATAGGAATTGTATTGCGATTTATATATCCATGCCGACCCTTTATCCTGATTGTCATTGGGAGCGCTTATTAAGCATGTATTTCCATCGGCACTTATGGCCACCGAGCTGCCAAAATGAGCTGCCCCGGTAAGGCCTTTAGGTTCAATTTGATAGGCCTGTGCCCAGGTGCCATTGGTTGTCTTATAAACAAAAGCAGTACCTGTACCGCTATTGTGAAGCGGCGAACCAATCAATATGGTGTTACCAGCCGCGTTTACTGCAATTGTGTTATTGGATGTAAATCCATATTGAAATGAAAACCGGGCTGTTTCTTTCCAAGTACCGTTTACGCGGTTAAAAATCCAAACAATGCCGTTACTTAATGTCTGATTAGTGCCACCTACCACTAAGGTATTCCCATTGCCGCTAAGTGCAACGCACCGGCCCTGGCCAAATTTGAATCTGCTCTCGGTAAAAACCAGCTTTTTTCCTTGCTGTGTCCAGCTCGTTCCGTTCCGGGTATACACCCAAACAGCGCCGGTGCCGTCGTTATCATTATTGCCTCCAACAGCCGCTGTATTTCCATCGGCGCTTATTGCTACCGCGATGCCCTGACCCGCAGCACCAATTGCCCCTGTTCCAATCAGTTTTGTGCCTTGCTGTACCCACTTATCATTTTCTCTTAAATATACCCATGCTGCGCCTGCATTACTGTTATCGGTATTGCCACCAACAATGGCAGTATTGCCATCAGCACTAACCGCAGCGGCAAACCCGTAATTTGCTGCGCCAGCGCTGCCTGCACCCGTTAACTTGCTGCCCATAGCAGCAAACGATGCCGAGAAAGGGGCGTGATCAAAGTTTTTGGCTGCAACAGAAGTGCCCCCTAAGGTTGTTACGCTGATTGAACCTGTGCCCAATTGTGGTAAGGCTATTGCAACAATTTCGGTATTTGAATTGGATATTACGAGCGCTTTCGCGCCACCTATATATACCTCTGATGCATTGACCAGATCGGTTCCCTTTATGGTTACCAGCGTACCCGGCGAAACATTTTGCGGACTGAAAGAGGAAATCACAGGTGGATTTTTATTGGCAACCGTAGCTATATTTAAAATGTATGAACCGCTACCCGACGCATTGTAAGCAGTAACTCTGTAATCTGTTGCCGGTGTTACAACTGTAGCCGCGCCGCTTATAGCACCGGTAAATGGGTTAAAATCCATACCCACAGGCAGTGGTTTATTTATGGCATAACCTGTTATTACTATTTTTCTGATGAGGTTATTGTAAACATCAGCTACAAACAAATTTCCTTTGCCGTCCTGCGCCATGCCTTTAGGCAATATTAAGCCTGCTTCTTTTCCAATTCCATCGTCGCTGCCGGCCATCGTAAAATAGTCGACTTTTTTTCCTGCTACCTCGTTGACTTCGCCCTGCGGCGATAGTACATAAATACTGTTATCCGAGGTAAAATAAATATCGCCGGAAGGACTGATACTTAAACTGGCTGGTCCGCCGGTAGTTGAAAAGAAGGACCCAGGTGCTATAGTTGTTACTGTACCGTCAGGCGTGATTTTGCGGAGACTCCAATTATCACAGACAAATATATTTCCGGCCCGGTCTGTAGTTAGATAACCAGGCTGATAAAATGAAGCAGAGGCTCCTACACCGTCGATTGATACTTGCTTGCTTGCTTTGTTACCGGCCAGGGTGGTTACCACACCCTGCGGCGAAATCTTTCTTACAACCGGCGCGCTAAATTCACTAACATAAATATTTCCTGCAGCATCAAGAGCTATGCTGCGTGGATGACCAATTGAGGCCCCAGTGCCGGTACCATCTTTTGAAGCGTAATCACCATCCCCTGCCAGGGTAGTTACCACGGCCAGCGGTGTTACCTTCCGTATCCGATTGTTTAACATGTCGGCCACATACAGGTTGTCTGCGGCGTCGATAGCCAAAGCAATCGGGTGGTAAAAATTTGCTGAAGTGCCGGTTCCGTCTTTAAAACCCTCCGTTCCGCCGGCGAATGTCTCTACCATGCCGGTGGGTGTTATCTTTCTTATCCGGTTGTTTAACTGGTCGGCAACAAAAATGTTCCCTTTTGAATCTATCGCTATCCCCTCAGCCTGATTAAAACTGGCTGCAGATCCATTCCCGTCGGCATAGCCGGCTGTGCCATTGCCCGCGACTGTTGTTACCTGCCCGAAGTGGGTTGCCGGTACCGAGCCACCCGTGTTAACAGGAGTTAATGGGCTGATATTTATGCCGGTAGTATAGGTTTTAGCGTTGCCGGCGTAACTTATAACAGGTGTCTGCGCATATGAGCCTATAGCGATAAAAAGCAGCCCATGGAGAAAAAGTAATATTTGGGATCTCATTGTGATAAAGTATCAAAAGCCTTGGCTAATTAAAGGGCAGGGCACCTACTAAATTACGATTTTTTTACGAGAGTCGTAATTATTGGGCCTTGGTTATTGTTTTTTGATCGCGTGGATAAACAACTTCTTCTGTGCTAATCGGAATTACATCAAAGTGTGAACCAAGAGGTGCGATTGCCAATTACTTGACGGGTTCCGGGCAAAATAAAAACTTTGTGAACGGATGAGGAGACGCTGGCGTTGATGAGAGATAAAACTGCCCGCCGTGCAGGAGGCTGACGATCTTATTTTGGATTCTCAAAGAGTTAACCAACTTTCTGGTAGCAAATCATTCGTATTAGCGTTTCGATTCTTGAACCACTTTGCCGGGGCAATTATTTGCTTATCGGGGTATTGGCATAACCAAGCCGACCACCAGCTGAAAGTGCTGTTAGCGATGATGTGGTGTTTACACTGCCGCATCAGGTAAAAATCCTCAATAGGCGTTTTGGAATAATTACCACTGACGAAAGTGTGGTCGAAATCATTCAACTTTAAGTTTTCGATTACCCAATCTATATCGTCAGAGAAAATATAAAATTGCAGATTCCTATATTTCTGTTTCAACAAATCCATCGCTTTGTAATAGTAATCAACGGGCAATATTCCCATCATTGTGTGAATCGCATAGTCCGTTCGTCTAATATGCAAATTGACCGACTCGAATTTATCAAAGGCTAGATCGTCAACTTTTAGGTGTTCAAGGTATTGCGGTTTAATTCGGAATCTTTTCCGGATCTCGGGTGCGATGTTTTTAAAATATTTCTCCGTTTGCCAACATCCGGTTAAGTAGGTAAAGTTGGGCTTGTCAAAAAAAGTCTTATCGAAATGAAAAAAAGGCTCGATGTAAAGATTAAAGCAAACCTCGTCATCAGTATCGGTTGCAATCTCAGTCTTGATATCATCTATTTCAAAATAATTTAGACAAAACTCTCGGTGGTCGTCTTCATCATAGCTGGAGGTGTCCAATATCAAAGGCACATTATGGTGCCTTGCCAGACTAAGTCCTGCCGCATACTGAAACAATTGGTTACCCAATCCCCATTTAATTTCTGAAATTATCATATGGCCGTCTAATATAATAAAGTCTAAGTTGATGCAGAATTACAGTTTGTTTTTGAAAATAAAAATTCCAATTATTACATATCTAAAGGACCTATCACCAAACCTATGAAGAAAATAATAAAAGTATCTCCTCCGGTGAACCTATCAGAAGGCGATAATTTATTGTTTAACCATCACCTGTCATATCCTCTTCCTAATCTTAAAGTTAAATATTTGAAAGGGCCATTGGTAACAGCATCCGGACTTGTTTGTGGGCGCAAAGGATTGATAAATGAATGTTATCATTACACAATGCCCGGAGAGCACGATGAAAGACTCAATGAAGCTTCGCATTATTACCACGCGGTTAATGATGAGCCTGAAAAATTGATAACCCTGGACGACGACGAGACTTACTTGCTTGTGCATCATACATGGCATAACAACTACTATCATTGGATGTGTGAAACCTTATTGCGGGTTTGGATGGTAGCAGGGAAAACCGAAGAAATGGTGCTTTTGTTGCCTGCTAAATCGGCCCTTTCGCATTTCGCCCTGCCTTCGCTTGAGCCTTTTATGTTTAAGAATGTTTTCCATATACCGCCCGGTCAGAGTGTGCTTGTAAGAACTTTATGTGTACCGCAGCACAAGCCGATAATGGCGGCCTATATTCCAGCAGCATTAAATGACCTGAGGAAAATATTGGTTGATCATTTTAGCGCGAAAGCAGAATTGCCCCTAAATTTAAGTGACAGGGTTTATGTTAGCAGGCGAAAGTCTAGACGGCGAACGGTAATGAACGAGGACGACGTAATTGAGGTTATGAAGGCTTATGGGTTCGACATTGTTTACAACGAAGAATATAGCTTTACTCAACAGGTTCTGCTGTACGCCAAAGTACGCCATCTGGTGAGTATACACGGTGCCGGGCTAACGAATATGATGTTTATGCCGCCCGAATCAGTGGTGTTTGAATTTCATAAACGCCAAACAAACGCAACAGATCAGCACAGTCTGATTTTTTGGTATATGGCTGATGCGCTAGGTCACCGGTACTATCAACAAATGTGCGAGCCTGTTAACACGAGTGAGGATTTTTTTGAGGCAGATATGGTAGTGGATATATCTTTATTAAAACGAAATATGAAAGCCATATTTAGTGATGATCTATAATTAAACATGACCAAAATGAGCAATTGCTTAAAGTTGGAAGTTACTTTGCGGGATGACGACAATCAATTGAATATATACTTGCGCGATGGGGTTAAGCCATTGATAGAAGCGCTACGCTCAGAAAATGAGCTCATTCATTTTGATCTTGCGCTTAACAGACATGAACGTTCATCTATTGTTGTTGGCTTATTGCTTAAAACTCTTTCTGTTGACGATTTATTAAAACGTGGTGATCTTCCGTTCAATAATTTATCAGGCGATCGCCGGAGCGAGGATCCCTTCGTCAAAGTCGGGCAAATAGCAGATTCTGACGATGTCGCGCCACGTAATGAACCTGATGTTTCAATAACTAATGCAATATCTTGTGCTATGCTTGAAGCATTTTCACAAGAAGAGATGGATGATGATCTTGTTTTTACCTTCGGAATATATTTATTGTTTATCGCGTACACCAATTGCTCCGCTGTCTCACCTTCTGTAGCAGAAGCTGTTTACGAAAATTTTATGGCTGAAGTGCCGACGGGTACCCTCGCAACCGACCGGGTTTTTCAACGGGTAAAATATCATGTTATGAAACCTGCCCTTGAAGAGATAAGCCGGTCAAAAGATGACTATGCCATTTGGTTAAAAAATTTTACTAATAATATTACTAAAGTTTTGGCCAGTGTGAAGAACGAGGCCGAAACTAAAACATTATTTATTACACTGAGTGACAGTTTAAAGTATCGGTTAGATTTGGATGAAACATATCATAACCTGCTTAATTATTTTGTTTTTCAGACACTGTCAAAGCCGGAACAAGATAGCGCATTTATGGCTGACGAGATTTTGAACCGATCACCAGCTAAGACGGAGCCGAAAGGATCAAATTTTAGCAGAATCCCGCTACTTACCTATTATTCTCCGTCGCATAAATCTATGTTTGATGATTTTTTCTACCCGTGTTATGAAAAACATTTAGCGAATGACTTTGAACTTGTTGTTTTGAATGGTGAACAATTGTGCGCCGGGCTGTTTGAGGAAGACAACTGGAATGAACAAGTAAAAGAGAAGATAATATTTGTTAATGAATTTATTAACGCCACAGACAGCAAGTATGTGGTGTTCTCTGATGTCGACATTATCTTTTATAAGAATATATACAAAGAGTTGATGGAGGAGCTAAACGGCTATGATATGGGGTTTCAAAACGATAGTTTATATGGTTCATTTAACAATTTATGTTCAGGGTTTTATTGCTGCCGGGTTAACGCAAGCACAAAAGCCTTTTTTAAAAAGATGGTAGATGAGTATCAAGATGCACTGTCTGATCAGCAAAATCTCAACCTGTTGCTTCCAAAGGTGGAGGGATTGAGATATAAAGGATTGTCAAGCTTGTTTTATAATTTCTCACATGCTGATGGGCGGATCTGGTTCAGCAACGAAAGAATCGCATTTCCTCAACACCCCATTGCGATGTACCATGCGAATTATACAATTGGAACGACCAACAAGGAATTTTTACTGCAGACCTTTGTTGATTGGGACAATTTGTTTTTTTAAGGGGAAACCTGGCGCCGACAGAGTTACTTAAAAAACTGACGAATTCGTCAGTTTTAAAAAATAGTTCTTGCATGATAATTGTCTTTATAACTAACTTGGGTATAACCAATTAAACTTAACCCTAAGTAACCTACCCTTATGGAAAAAGAGAATGCTACAATGGTATTGAACCATTTTGTTGCCGCGCTGGCTATACCCCTAACCCGCCAAACGCTCAACGACGAACTACAAAAACACCCTGATTATAATAGTTTACTTGCGATGAGCGAAGTATTAGATAACTGGCACATCCCCAATGCTGCCTACCAGCTCAATTTTGATGAGTTGTTGTCTGCCGAAATAGATGGGCCGTTTATTGCTTTTGTTTCAAATAAGGATTTCATTACCGTGAATAATTTGAACGAAAAAGAGGCTACGGTATCCAATGAGCGATGGAACAAACATCGCCTGAATATTGATGATTTTAAAAAGATCTATTCAGGATCAATTTTGGTAGCCGAAAAGGAAGAAACCTCCGGCGAGGCTGATTATGCCGCGAAGCATCGTAAAGAAGTTATTAATGATATGCGGCTGCCGGTTGTTATTATAGGGGCAGTGGTGTTGCTGTTAGGCTGGCTGCTGTTCAGGTCTCCGTATTTGGCGGCTTTAAATTGGCAAATTGCTTTACTAACACTGTTTAAAACCGCAGGACTTGTAACCGCCGTGCTGTTATTGATTCAGAGCATAGACACCAATAACCCTTTGATACAAAAACTTTGTGGCGGCGATAATAATAAAAACTGTAATGCCATACTGTCTTCAAAAGCTGCAAAACTAACAGATGAACTAAGCTGGAGTGAAGTTGGGTTCTTTTACTTCGCGGGCAGCTGGTTGGTTTTGCTTTTCAATAGCAACAATGCTTCTGTTCTATCAATGCTGGCCTTGCTTAATGCGCTTAGCTTACCTTATACATTCTATTCCATTTACCACCAGTGGAAGGTAGCTAAACAATGGTGTCGGCTGTGCTGTGTAGTACAGGCATTACTATGGCTTGAGTTTTTTGCTTTTTTACCCTCATTGTTAAACGGGCTTGAGGCACCAGAGTTGGGCGGCTGGGCGAGTTTAATTACCGGAATGGCCATACCCATGTTGGGCTGGATATTGATAAAACCATATCTGCTTTTATCGAAGCAGATAAATCCTTTAAGAAGCCAACTCCGCCAGTATAAATACAATAAAGATCTGTTTACCCGTATGCTGAATGACGAGGTTCAATATGCTTTGCCCGAAGAAGACAGTACTGTAATAATTGGTAATCGCGAAGCCGAGAAGGTGATAACCATGGTATCAAACCCATATTGCCAGCCATGCGCAAAAGCACATAAGGCATTGGAATGGTTGCATGGCAGAGATGATGTAAAACTACAAGTAGTTTTTTCTACACAAAATGAAACCGACAGGAACGCCGAAGTAGCCTTGCACTTGCTGGCCATGCAGCAAAGCCATAATGATACCTCACTAAAAAAAGCCATGGACGACTGGTATGAGCAAAAACAAAAAAGCTACGATGCCTGGGCCAAAGTACACCCTAAAACAAGCGGTGCGGTGAATGGTGATGCGCTTGAGAAACAAAGAGAATGGTGCAAACTTACTGAAGTGACCGGAACGCCTACGCTCTTTTTAAACGGGCGCAGGCTCCCCAAAAACTATCAACCCGAAGACATTAAGTACTTTATATAAGTACTTAAGCATATCAAAATATTGTTGGCTAACAATGAAGATGCCTGAACTTCGGTAAAACAGGATAGGGAACGCCGCAACCCGAATAATAGAGGCAAAATTAACCTTATTTTATGAAAAAATTAAAATTAAAATTGGACGGCAAGGAAATGCTTTCCAAGGATCAAATGAAAAAGATTAGCGGTGGGTATGGAACCTGTGGCGCGTTTGTACCTTACGGTTCTGGTAACAATTGTGGCGGAACAGCCGGCGATATTTGCTTTACTGGCGGGGGCACGGTCTTCTTGGCGATAAGTTACGATGAAGCCCATTGTCTTGTAGACGGTGTAAGCGGAGCGCATTGGTGCTGTGACAGTTGCGGTTCTGCGTCGTGGTATTATTGCTAATAATTATCAATTTTAATAAAATTGATAATCTCCTTGTAATAGGATAAGCAAACAATCTGTTATTATTAGAATAACAGATTGTTTTATCATTTACATTACTCTATTATAGAAATTAACCAATAACCGTTTAATTTATGCAATTACAAAAATATACACAGGGATTAATGGTGTTTTATTTGTGTCTATTTGGTTTTACCAGTGCATTTGCCCAAAAACTGCCAAATAAACAAATTACTAGCGTGCGTGCGCCTTCAACTGTTCAAATTGATGGTAAAAGTACCGAATGGGGTAGCAGCCTTAAGGCATATAATCTTGCAACCGAGATTTTTTACACAATGGCTAATGATGACAAAAAATTATATCTCGTAGTACAAAGCAAAAATTTAGGGATAATGCGCAAAATTATTCTGGGTGGTATCAGTTTAGTTATTCAAAAAAGTGCCGATAGGAACGACAATGGTGCGGCGATAGTAAAGTTTCCATACTTTAAAGAAAAAAACAGAAATGTAGTCTTTATGCTTACACAAAGCTTTGAGGATGGATGGCATAAAGATCCGGACGGGCGGATTGCCGATTCTTTAATAAAAATGAGTAACAGAAATTTAAGAACTAATGTAAAATGGATATATACTAAAGGGGTGCTTGGCAAAGATAGTGTGCTCTCTATGTATAACGAGGCCGGCATAGAGGCAATGAATGCGTTTGATAAAACCAAAACTTATACCAGCGAACTGGCTATTAACCTAAATCTTTTGGGTTTGTCTGTCAATAATACGTCTAAATTTTCTTATCATATAATGGTTAACGATAACATTAACAAATTTGAACCAACCTTTACCGCACAGAGGTACAGGGGAAGAAACAGCGACGGTACACCTATGAGCGAAGCCCAAATAGATGCAGCTAAACTATCCGTACCAGCCCTAAACGGTAGCGGCGCTGCATTGACAGATTTTTGGGGAGAATATACCTTAGTTAAATAACTATAGAAATAGCGAATTCCACTTTACCCATTACAAACAACAAGATCAAATGGACTGCGGCCCCACCAACTTACGCATGGTGGCAAAACATTATGATAAACGAAAATATAAAAATAAACGGGCGCAGACTCCCCAAAAACTATCGACCTGAAGACATAAAGTACTTTATTTAAGTACTAAGCGTATCAAGATATTGTTTGGCCAACAATGAAGATGCCTGAACTTAGGTAAAACAGGATAGGGAAACGCCGCAACCCGAATAATAGAGGCAAAATTAACCTTATTTTATGAAAAAATTAAAATTAAAGCTTGATGGTAAAGAAATGCTTTCCAAAGATCAAATGAAGAAGATAGCGGGCGGGTATCTCGATACTTGCGGAGACTTTTGTTACGATACGAGGGATTACTATTGCTGCACCAGCTCAGGAGCTGTACATTTTGGAACGCTGACGTGTTGTCAGGCGTGGTATTATTGCTATGATTTCGGGGGCTATAAGATCACGAATGAAACGTCTCAGTGCAGTTTTTAAATATTCAGATAGATAACCACCCGTAAGGACGAAAGGTAACAAACATCGTGGGTTTTAAAAAATTACTTGCGGATCACCCTTCGTCCTTTTTTAACTTACAACCAATGAAAAATTCATTATTAAATGTAAGAAATATTGGAATTATATTCTTTTCTTGTCTAATAACACCAGGTTTAGGTAATGCGCAAAAACTTGCTAACAAACAAGAAAATAGTCTCTTTTTACCTTTACCTCCTAAAATAGATGGAAAAATAACCGAGTTTAAGCAATTTCAGGCGTATAATAGCGCTACTGAGATTTTTTATACTTTAGCGAACAATAGCAATGGTTTTTACTTAGCCATTAAAGCTGAAAGGCCACTTATAATTCAAAAAATTCTAAGTAATGGAATTACCGTTTCGGCGCAGAATAACAAAAGGGACTTCGGTAAGGTCTCAATCACATATCCAATAGTTAACTATAACCAAGCCCGAGCTCTTGTAGCTGAAGTTAATAAAACAACGCCTCCTGTTGCTGATTCTATTTTGAATATTTTTAATAGAAGAATCATTAATGCGGCTAAAATTATCGGCGTTTCTGGATTGTCGCACATTCAAGATAGTGTTATTTCTGTTTATAACGAATATGATATTAATGCTTGTATGAGATTTGATGATAAAAAGTGTCTGGTCTATGAACTACTGCTGCCTATTAAATACCTAATGAATGGTGCAAATGGCAGCGCAAATAAATTAATTTATACTATAACCCTAAATGGGGCTGACAGTAAAAGGCCTAAAATGAAAATATCTGAAGATGGCAATTATGTAAAAATTGAGGGCGGAGATGGACCAGCCCTTGAATTAAAATTAGACGCTTCACTACGGGCAATAGTTGCAGTCTCCTATCCAACAGTTCTTTCTGGCGAATACACATTAGCAAAATAACGATACCTTGAACTTTACCTATTACAAACAACAAGACCAAGTGGATTGCGGCCCCATCTGCTTACGCATTGCTTTAAATAAACATATAACAGGGCATATAAACGGGCGCGGGCTCCCCAAAAACTATCAACCCGAAGACATTAAATACTTTATATAAATACTAAAGCATATCAAAATAATTGTTGGCCAACAATGAAGATGCCTGAACTTAGGTAAAACAGGATAGGGAAACGCCGCAACCCGAATAATAGAGGCAAAAACACCTGAATTAAATGAAAAAGTTAAAACTAAGCTTTGGTAAAGAGATGACCAAAGAACAAATGAAAAAAGTTACCGGGGGATATAACTGTCCATCCGGACCGACAGTGTATGTATGCCAAACCTACGGGGGGGGCGGTTATTTTGGCTGCGTTCCCTGTGACGGTGATTGTATGGATACTGGTGGACCTGCAGCATGCTCAAGTGCCGGTTATTCGGCATTCTTATGGGTTCTTTGTGCATCAGATATTAATAATTGCGAATACCATTAATGCTGTTATACGTAAATTATAATGATACTCAGAGCGCATGCTCAGACGCTGATTATGGAGGGCTTACGGAAGTAGCTTTTGTCTGATATAAGATAAGTTGATCCTATTATAATAATACCTGGTGAATTTACCGGGTATTATATTGCGCAAAATGCCATAAAATAAATAACCAGTGAGTTTTACCCATTACAAACAACAAGACCAAATGGACTGCGGCCCCACCTGCTTGCGCATGGTGGCAAAATATTATAGCCGTAATATTTCCATTCAAAGATTACGCTCACTTTGTTTTATCAATAAAGGAGGGGTTAATTTATTGGCTATAAGTGAAGCCGCCGAGAAATTGGGTATGCGCACCACGGGTGCTAAACTCACCCTTCCGCAATTAAAACAGGCGGAGCTACCCTGCATACTGCATTGGCGGCAAAACCATTTTGTTGTATTGTATAAGATCAGAAATGATAAATATTATATAGCAGACCCGGCCGCCGGATTGCTCAAACTGGATGAAAAAACTTTCACGAAAAATTGGTATAGTCATAAGGAGTTGTATGATGGCGTTTCATTATTACTAAGTCCCTCGCCCTTATTTTATGAGCAGGAAGAGGACAAAAAAAGCAAGGTATCATGGCTTTCTATCCTACGTTATTTTTATGCCTATAAAAAGCTGTTTGCACAATTGGTTTTGGGCCTTGGTGTGGGCACGTTGTTGTCGCTTATAACGCCTTTCCTTACGCAGTCCATTGTTGATATCGGCATTAATACCCGCAATCTTAGTTTTGTTTACCTGATATTGATAGCACAGATAATGCTATTTATAGGCAGTACCAGCATGAGTTTTATACGGTCGTGGATATTGTTGCACATTAGCACGCGGGTCAACCTTTCCATACTTACCGACTTTTTGATAAAGCTGATGAAACTCCCGGTAAGTTATTTTGAGACGAAAACCACAGGTGATATTATGCAACGCATGAACGATCAGCAGCGCATTGAAAGTTTTTTAACAGGCACTACGCTTAATACACTGTTCTCAGTTATTAATCTGGTGATTTTTACGGTAGTGTTGGTGTACTATAATGCCACTATTTTTATGGTTTCGCTGATAAGCACCATAACATATGCAGGGTGGATAGCCTTGTTTTTAAAACGCCGTCGTGAGCTTAACTATAAACAGTTCAGCAATTCATCCAGCAACCAAAGCAACGTTGTAGAGCTGGTAAACGGCATGCAGGAGATCAAACTAAACAACTGCGAGCAGCAAAAGCGCTGGGGCTGGGAGCGAATACAAGCCTCCTTGTTTAAATTTAAAGTTGAAAATCTGGCACTAACACAATACCAGCAGGGGGGCTCATCATTAATTAACCAGGCAAAAAACATCCTTATAACGTTTTTGAGTGTTAAGGCCGTAATTGATGGTGATATAACCCTTGGCGGCATGATGGCCATACAATACATCGTTGGGCAGGTAAGCAGCCCTATTGATCAAATGTTGGGGTTTGTGCAAAGCTATCAGGACGCGAAAATAAGCCTGGAGCGTTTAAACGAAGTGCACGAGTTGGAAGACGAGGAGCCTGTTGGAAAAGACTGGATACATAAGTTACCGGCAAACAGAACCATCACCATTAACGATCTCACTTTCAGATATCCGGGCGCGGGTAATGATCCCGTGCTTGAAGAGATCAACCTAACCATACCCCAAGGCAAAACCACCGCAATAGTTGGAATGAGCGGCAGCGGAAAAACTACTATACTTAAATTGTTGCTGCGCTTTTATCAGTCAGAAAAAGGTGAGATAAAAATTGGTGAAACCAACCTTGATAACCTCAGCTTTAAAGCCTGGCGCAGCGCCTGCGGAACAGTTATGCAGGACGGTTTTATATTTTCGGACACGATAGAAAATAACATTTCCGTTGGGGACGAGTTTCCTGATTCAAAGAAACTGCAGCAGGCAATTAAAGTAGCCAATATCCGCGATTTTATTAACGAACTGCCCTTTGGGCTTAAAACCAAAATAGGCTCGGCAGGTAATGGTATCAGTCAAGGGCAAAAGCAGCGCCTGCTTATTGCAAGGGCTGTTTATAAAAACCCGGATTATTTGTTTTTTGACGAAGCTACCAATGCGCTTGATGCGAACAATGAGCGGATAATAATGGATAACCTTAATGAGTTTTTTACCGGTAGGACAGTAGTAGTAGTGGCGCATCGTTTAAGCACTGTGAGCAACGCCGATAATATAATAATGCTGAATAAAGGGCGAATAATTGAGCAGGGTACACATCATGAATTAACCGGATTGAAGGGCGAATATTATAAACTGGTTAAAAATCAATTGGAATTGGGGTTGTAGCGCATGGAAAAGCACAAGATGATATGGCTTTCCGTTTCGCTGTTTAGTGGCAAAGCAAACTGGCATCGTGTATTAGGCGAAGCTATAGCACCTTTTGCTCAGACTGACAGTTTATTAAAAGGCTTTAAAGTAGAATTTAATTATTTAAGCGGTGAGAATATCCGGCTGGCCCTACTTACTGATTTGGGCAATGAAGAAGCCTTAGCCGCAAATGCCGACATCTACCTCAAAAGCTACTTTGTAAAAGCCAACCTGCCGCAACTACCAGTTAAACTTCCGGTAGATGGGATTTTTATGCCTTTTCCCAACAATACAATTCAGTATGGCTTGTATCCCGCAGTGACTATTGCGGCAAACGAGTTAGTTCAATATAACCTACCGATAGCTCTTTCAAAGGTAATAGTTGCCGCGTTACAAGATGAAATTGATGATGAAACGATACTCACGTTCGCGTTCTACCTGCAAATATCATTAGTAAAAGCTATATACACGCTTTTAAACAATGAGGATACATTGTTTGCTCTTATCCCCCCCCTAGATAATTTTAAAGTTGATGATAATGCTTCATCAAACTTAAGCCTGATGAAAGAGATAACAGATGATGTTATGCACACGGAGGAATTTGAAAGTGAACTGGATTGGTTAAATGGCTGGATTGATGATTGCAAAACTGCGCTATTAGCAGCCGACAATGTAAAGAGCATTTATCACCTAAGGGTTCAAACAGTGTACAGCCATCTTGGTCTAAACATGCATGGTCGGGATATGCTAAACTATTTTGTAATAAAATCATTGGAGCAGCATTTCATAGTAAACAAATAATAAAAAAATGCAATGAAAGAAATTGAAGAAAGCGCAATAAAGGTAACCCCAAATGGTATTGTTGTGCGCGGTGTTAGCGAAGAAGCCGGTAGGCACACAGAAGATATACAGGAAATAATAACCAAAGTACCCTCGTGGATAGTTAGGTGGGGAATAACCCTGTTTTTTGGCGTACTTTTAATTGTGTTGGCTATTTCAGTTTTGGTGCGATATCCGGATATGATTAAAGCGCCGGTAAAGTTGCAGTCATCGGGCAATATGTCTTCGGTTGTCGCTAATGGGGCCGGTATAATAACCAGGGTGTTTGTAAAAAAAGATCAGCAGGTAAAAAACGGACAGGCTTTGGTTGAAATACAAAATACCGTAGATAAGAATCTCTACATTTTAAGAGCTCCGCAAGATGGAATTGTAGGATTCTCAACTATTATACAGTCTGGAATGGTCACTTCTTCAAATCAGGAGATATTTCGCATCCATCCCCACAATGAACAATTTTTTGGGGTTGTTCAAATAGCCCAAAGTAATATCAGCAAAATAAAGGAGGGGCAGGATGTACTTATCAACCTAAGCAATTACCCGTCAGAAAAATACGGCCCACTAAGAAGTAAAATAGATTATGTAGCAAATGAACCCGCAAAAAATGGCTTTTTCATAGCTAAAATAACATTTAACAATGATTCAGCAAAGTCTAAAAATATTCGCTTAAGTAACTGGATGACCGGCGAAGCTCAGATAATTACCGAAGACGTTAGCCTGCAAAGCCGTATTTTAAATAGTATTACTAAGGGTATACGATAGATGAACTGTGGAGACTTTAAAATATCATTCTGTGTAGTTTGCATGAACCGTTTGCATCAACTAAGGCAAACGCTTATGCAAAACATTGTTGACAATGCCGATTATGCAGAATTAGAGTTTGTAGTACTTGACTATAATTCTAAAGACGGCATGGAAGAATGGATAATGGAAAATCTTGCCGATCACATTAAAACAGGCCGAGTTGTTTACTATAAAACCACTGATCCTGATTCATGGAGCCCCAGCCACTCAAAAAATCTGGCCTTTAAGTTAGCTACCGGCGATATAGTGTGTAGTATATGGGCCGATTATTACACCGGGGCCGGATTTGCTCATTATGTTAATGACAGCTTTAAGGAGGACGATAATATTGTTTTAACCCCCATAGACTTTCATAAAACAAGAAAAAACTACGCCCCACCCGGTGATGTTTTAGGAAAGGTTTGCGTAAAAAAAAGCGACTTTTTAAAAATAGAGGGCTTTGACGAACGTATGAACAGGCATGGCTTTGAAGATTATGATTTTATCAATCGTTTAGAGATGATAGGTGTAAAAAGAGTTTTAATAGAGGATTTTGCCTATTTGAAATATATAAGCCACAGCAACGATGAAAGATATTCGCTGCCGGCTAACCTGGCCGGAATGTATGTCAATTATATTGCTCCTTCTGTATCAGAGGTGTTGTTTTTATACAGCGATCAACGTTTTGATAAAGGTACGGTAGTTGATAATTATACAGCCGGAGCCGAGAATTACGGCTATGCCTATAAAACTCGTAATGATCGTTTTGAGTATAGTCTAAAAGAAATGTCGTGGTTAACAGGTACGTGGCACAAAAATAATGATTCAATTACATTTTCAGCAAAGGGCTACAGCTTTAGCCTAAATGAAGGCACTAAGGCACTAACTAACGAGAATGAAGCCGACATCTTTTACCATCTAACAGATATTGAAACTGTTAAAAGCGTATTGACATTTAAGCATTTTTTTCATACCCGGTCAATTATGGAAGAAAGTTTAAAAAACAAAATCGCGGTTGTAAATAATGCAAATTTCGGCAAAGCTACTGTGTTTGAAAATTTCAGTTTGACTCCGGTTCATATTTCGTGAATAAATTACAATTGAGTACGTCTCTACTAAAATCAAAGGCAATATTTAGATTGATAAAGTTTCATTGATGAATAAAAGAATAAGGGTGGCGTTACCCGTCAACACCACGTCAGACAACCTACACGTATTTGAACCTTATTTATCTTACGAATCGCCTTCACATAAAGTTAAATATGTAAAAAATGCTTTTGTTACGGCCACCGGCCTGGTGTGCGGACGTAAAGGTTTAATAAAAGAGTGCTGTCATTACAATTGGAGCCAGCAAATGGTGTGCCTTGCTCAAGCGTCGCAATTTTATCATGATACTCAGGAAAACCCCGATAACTTGCTAACTTTTGTTGATGATGAAACTTACCTGGTAATACACCATCCCTGGTACGGAAACTACTATCATTGGTTAAGTGAAACCCTTTGTCGCGCATGGATGGTCAGGGATAAGTGCGATCAGATGATATTGCTATTACCGGCTACAGATAGCCTGCCGAAATACGTACTAGATTCAATACTGCCTTTTAATTTCAAAAAAATCATTCATATACCTGCCGGAAAAAGTGCGTTAGTAGGCACATTATGTATGCCTGCGCAAAGGCCGATTTTGGATTGCTACAATCCAAAGATATTGCTTGAGGTTAATAAGATGTATGTTAACTACGTTAATAATAAAACAAAAGTGCATACCAAGATCAGCGATAGAATTTATATAAGCCGGAAAAATGCAACCCAAAGGAAAATTGTAAACGAAGAAGAGGTAGTATCAACAATGGCCAAATATAATTTTACCATATTTTATGCCGAAAATTACACATTTCTTGAACAAGTATCCATTTTCGCTAATACAAAATATGTGGCAGGCATTCACGGTGCCGGGTTAGCCAATATGCTTTTCATGCCTCCGGGCTGTACTGTTTTTGAATTAATTAAACGTAAAACAAACCCTGTACGCCATCTTAATTTATTATTTTGGTATATGGCCGATGCATTGGGTCATAAATACTATTGTCAAATTTGCGAACCCGTGGATATAAATGAAATGTTTGCCTCTGCTGACATTGTGGTGGATATTGACCTTCTTAATAAGAACCTGGAGTTAGTGTTTCAGGTACACAATGTTTGATTTGATTTATAAATGCAATAGGCAAATGAATTATGCTCAATATATACCGACGAAATAATGAAGATATTCCTGAAAAGCATTAAAGATGATTGGGAGGTAGACCTTCAATACACCAACAGTGTGCTGAAGGGATAGCTAAGTAATTGACTAGCGATGACATGTTTTAAACCTACACTTTTAAGGAAAACAGGTAACTGCGGAAAGATACTCTTAACCTATGTTTTAACATCTAAGGCGGTAAAATTAATTTGATATCCGATATTTGTCCGAACTAAAATTAAAAAACCTGTAAGTTTTTGACTTACAGGTTTTTTAATTTTTAGTAGCCCGTAGGGGAATCGAACCCCTGTTGCCAGAATGAAAATCTGATGTCCTAACCCCTAGACGAACGGGCCTTTTTTTATTTTGTTTCCCTTATTTTGGGACTGCAAAGATATACGTTTATAGATAATTTAAAAATATTCTTTTAAAAAAATATTTACACCGTTCTATTAAGCTAAAATGGCGCTCCAATCAAACAAAAACAATCATCAGCCATTATAAATCTAGCAAAGTATAAACTATCTTTAATACAATATCTTACCAATGTCGTTGCCATGATGCTAAAACAATATGATGCTATTATTATAGGTGCGGGACAAGCTGGTGTGTCACTGGCCAAAAAATTGGCAAACGCCGGAAAAAAGGTAGCATTAATTGAAAAGCGTTGGGTTGGCGGCACTTGCGTAAATGATGGCTGTACACCTACCAAAACCTGGGTGGCATCGGCTAAGGCGGCCTGGGCTGCTGCAAACAGTGCGCATCTGGGTATAAAAATTAAGAACTACAAAGTTGATTTTGCGCAGATCAAAAAACGAAAGGACGAGATAGTACTTAATGCGCGGAATGGAATCGAGAAAGCAATGCTGGAAACGCCGGGTTTGGATCTTTTACATGGCGAAGCCACGTTTACAGGGCATAAAACAATAGCCATAAAATTGAATAGCCACGGCGTTAAACACATTAAAGGCGATTGGATATTCATTAATACCGGCACAGAAACTTTTATCCCTTACATTGAAGGTTTATCAAATATAGATTACCTCACATCAACCAGTATCCTTGAGCTGGATAAGATACCGGAGCATTTGCTTGTACTGGGCGGCAATTATATTGGGCTGGAGTTTGGCCAAATGTTCCGCCGCTTTGGGAGTAAGGTTACCCTAATAGAAAGATCGCAGCGTTTGCTGGGCAAAGAGGATGAAGATATTGCGCTTGAAATGCAAAAGATACTCCGGTTGGAGGACATCGACATACAAACCGGATCAGAAGTGGTTAAGTTTAAACAGAAAGCTAATGGGAAAATAATAGCGACAGTAAAAAATGCCGAGGTAGAAAAAAAGATAAAATGTTCGCACGTTTTGCTTGCTGTAGGGCGGGTTCCCAGAACGCAATCACCGGGCCTGGAAAAAACAGGAGTGGCGGTGGATGAGAAAGGATTTATAAAAGTAAATGGCAAGTTAGAAACTAACGTGCCGGGTATTTATGCTTTAGGCGATGTAAATGGTGGGCCGCCATTTACGCATATTGCGTATAATGATTACACCATAGTCTATCGTAATTTGATTGAAGGAGCTAAATATACCACCAAAGACAGGCCGCTGCCTTATTGTATGTTCACTGATCCGCAGTTGGGCCGGATAGGTATCAACGAAACCGAGGCTAAAAAAAAGGGATTGGATGTTAAAATAGCACATCTGCCCATGTCGCGCGTAGCGCGGGCGGTTGAGGTTGGCGATACCCGTGGTTTTATGAAGGCCGTTGTTGATGCCAAAACGAAAAAAATATTAGGCGCAGCTGTATTAGGAGAGGAGGGCGGCGAGATCATGTCGGTACTGCAAATGGCAATGGAGGGCAATATTACTTATGATAGGATCAGATACTGTGTTTTTGCGCATCCGCTGTACGCGGAGTCATTGAATAATCTGTTCATGACCATTAAAGAATAGTACCACTGTGATAAAAGTTGAACAATTAAGCAAATCATTCGGTAATATAACAGCCGTTAATAAGGTTTCGTTTGAGGTTGCGGAGCAGGAGACGCTTGTCTTATTAGGAACCAGCGGATGTGGCAAAACAACGCTGCTTAAAATGATAAACCGCTTGATTGAACCTACTTCGGGCACAATACTGGTTAACGGTGAGAACATTCTCAATAAAAATGCGGCAGAACTAAGGCGCGGCATTGGTTATGTGTTACAAAATACGGGTCTGTTTCCGCATTATACAGTGGCTGAAAATATTGCAATAGTTCCGCAATTGCTTAAATGGGATAGAAAGAGGATCGAAACCCGAACCCATGAATTACTGGAAAAGCTTCATCTCGACAAAAAAATCTTAAATACCTATCCAAATGAACTAAGCGGCGGTCAGCAGCAGCGTGTAGGTTTGGCCCGTGCTTTAGTGGCAAATCCGCCCGTATTATTAATGGATGAACCCTTTGGTGCGCTGGATACCATAACACGGTCGAAAATACAGGCCGAGTTTAGAGGCCTTGATGAATTGAAACGCAAAACCATCATCATGGTTACCCACGACGTGCAGGAAGCTTTTGAGCTGGGCGATCGTATTTGCTTGATGGATAAAGGCAGCATAGTGCAATTAGGTACTCCCGCAGACTTGCTGTTTAAACCCGCTGATAAATTTGCGCTTGATTTTTTAAAAGAGCAGCGCCTGCTGCTTGAGTTTAAAGCAGTGAAACCCCCTCCGCCCCCTGAAGGGGGAACTTTTGAATTGAGCGGCGTTGTTTTGCCATCCGATGCAAGTTTGTGGTTTTTCTTGGAGCAGTTGAAATTTACGAGTGCGGAAAATATCTCCATCCGCGATAGCGAGCATAAAGAAATTGGAAAACTTGGGTTTGAAGAACTAATGTCAGCCTTTTATCAGCATAAAAAACCTTCTCGCCATGAATGAAGCACAGCAAACTTTATGGGAATTTATGCAGCAGCAATCTGATAAACTGTGGGCTCAAACCTTGCAACATATCGGCCTTACTTTTATTTCGCTGTTTATAGCTATACTGATAGGCTTACCATTGGGGATATTCATTAGTCGCAGACAGCAATTTGCAGGGGCAGTACTAGGCTTTGCAGGAGTAATGCAAACCATCCCGAGTATAGCGCTGCTTGGATTTTTAATACCGATATTGGGGATCGGGGCCAAACCTGCTATAGTCGCGCTTTTTTTATACGCCCTGTTACCTATCATCCGAAATACCTACACCGGTATTACCGGCGTGAATGCTGATGTAAGAGAGGCGGCTGTAGCCATGGGTATGAACAGAGCCCAAATATTAACCAAAGTGGAGTTGCCGCTCGCTATGCCCGTAATATTGGCGGGCATCCGCACAGCAACAGTAATTAATGTCGGGGTTGCTACACTGGCCTCTTATATTGCGGCCGGCGGCCTGGGCGAATTTATATTCGGTGGTATATCCCTCAATAACACCAACATGATATTGGCAGGAGCTATTCCGGCCGCCTTACTGGCCATTTTGTTTGATCAACTGCTTTCGCTGATGCAGAAAGTCAACCTTAAAAAAGTAAAGGTCCTTGTTGTTGCTGCACCGGTATTGGTTGTATTGCTTTCGTCGTTTTATTTCTTGCCATCAGCTTATGGGGGCAAACTTACTGCAGGGTTTACTCCTGAGTTTATGGGCAGGCAGGATGGCAACCTCGGCCTGCAAAGTAAATACGGTTTAAAAATACACACCATTGTTATAAGTGACGCGGTGATGTACAAGGCTGCTTTTGAAAAGGAACTGGATGTTATAAGCGGATACTCAACCGATGGCCGCCTGAAAGCTTTTGATCTGGTTACTTTGGTTGATGATAAGAAAATATTTCCACCATACTATGCTGCGCCGATTGTGAGTGAAGATGCATTGAAGAAATTTCCTGACCTTGAGCAGACATTAAATCTGCTATCCGGCAAAATAAATGATAGCCTGATGACGGATTTAAATTACCGCACCGACTATCTTCACCAAAGCCCGGAGCGGGTGGCAAAGGATTTTTTAATAGCGCATAAATTATGGCGGCCGGCGCGAAATGGCCATGCCGGCGAGGTGCGCATTGGCTCAAAAATATTTGGAGAACAATACATTTTGGCGAATATGTACGCGATTTTGATTGAAGGATATACGGATTATTCGGTAGCTACTAAAACAGGCCTGGGCGGTACCAAAATATGCTTTGATGCGCTAACCAATAACCAGATAGAGTTTTATCCGGAATATACCGGGACGGGGCTGTTGGCAATATTGCAGGCGCCGACACCTGTTGTTGGTAAACTAGGAGGAGACAAGAATAAAACATACACCTATGTAAAAAATGAATTTGCAAAGCGATATCATATTAAATGGCTACAACCTATAGGGTTTAATAACGCGTACGCTTTAATGATGCGGCAAAAACAAGCAGCAGGGTTAGGCGTTAAAACTATATCAGATCTGAAACATTATCTGGACAAGAAATAAATGAAATTAGCAGACCGTTACCTTAAAACACGTAAACTGACAGAAACTATTTGCAGCCACCTGCAAACCGAGGATTATGTGGTACAGCCGGTGGTGGATGTAAGTCCGCCTAAATGGCATTTGGGCCATACCACCTGGTTTTTTGAGACTTTTATTTTGAAGCCCTACTTTATGGGCTATCAGGAGTATAGCCCTGAGTTTAACTACGTGTTTAACAGCTACTACGAAACAGTGGGCAACAGGGTTATTCGTACTGATAGGGGTAATTTGAGTCGCCCTACGGTTATTGATATTTACCGCTATCGCGAGTATGTGGATGAGGCAATGGTTAATTTCCTTTGTCATGAGCCATCAGCCGATGTAAAAGAATTGATTATCCTCGGCTTTAACCACGAGGAACAGCATCAGGAGTTGTTGTATACCGATATAAAATACATTTTAGGGCATAACCCGCTGTTCCCGGCTTATGATAAAAACTATGTATCGCCTAAAGTAGAATGGGTCGACGGCGATTTTATCAGCATGGCAGAGGGTGTTTACGAGATAGGTTTTGAAGGGGACGGTTTTTGTTTTGATAATGAGTTGAACAGGCACAAAGTATATTTAAACAGCTACAGGATAAGTCCTAATCTGGTAACTAATGCCGAGTATCTGGAATTTATTAATGCTGATGGTTACCATGATTTCCGCCACTGGCATGCAGAGGGGTGGGATTGGGTAAATACCCATAAAATTGAAGCACCGTTGTACTGGCATTTGATTGATGGCGAATGGCATAATTATACTTACCGTGCCTTGGAACCGCTTAATTTGAAGGAGCCTGTTTGTCATATTAGCTTTTTTGAAGCGTATGCTTATGCATCTTGGAAAGGGATGCGCCTGCCTACCGAATTTGAGTGGGAGGCCGCTGCCAACCAATTTAAATGGGGCAAAAGCTGGGAATGGACCGAAAGCGCCTACTTGCCTTACCCCGGATTTGCCAAAGCACCCGGCGCAATTGGCGAGTATAATGGCAAGTTTATGGTGAATCAGAAGGTGTTGCGTGGCGCATCAGAAGTTACATCACCGGGGCATAGCAGGGCTACTTACCGCAACTTTTTTCAAACTCATTTACGCTGGCAGTTTACGGGGATCCGCCTGGCCAGGTAATAATATTAACAAGCATGGATCAAACTACATCTACTATGACAACTGATGCGCCTGATATAAAAACCACGCAGTTTTATACCGACGTAATAAAAGGACTTACGACTAGCCCCAAGCGCCTAAGTTCTAAATATTTTTATGATGCTAAAGGCGATAAGATATTCCAGGAGCTGATGAATTGCGAGGAGTACTACCCAACCAAATGCGAACTGGAGGTATTCTCAGAGCAAACAGCTGAACTTGCACAGGCTATTGCGGGTGATGGCGAGCCATTTGATCTGATAGAGCTGGGTGCCGGCGATGCCATGAAATCGACCTACCTGCTGCGGTATTTGCTTGACCAAAAGATCGACTTCACTTATCTGCCCATTGATATATCAGATAACGTGATATCCTACTTAAATAATACCTTACCGCTGACCTTGCCTGGTCTTAACATAACTGGCCTTAACGGGGAGTACTTTGATATGCTTAAAAAGGCCGCTACCCTACCAACGCGGCGCAAGGTGGTGATGTTTTTGGGTTCCAACGTAGGGAATATGCCGGTTACTGAGGCTATTGGGTTTATTAAGGAGCTCAACAGGCACTTGTCGGCGGGAGATATGCTGCTGATAGGCATCGACCTTAAAAAAGCCCCTAAGACGGTGCTTGCGGCCTATAACGATAAGGAGGGTATTACCAAACGGTTCAATCTTAACCTGTTGGAAAGGATAAACAGGGAACTTAACGGCGATTTTGATTTGCAGCAATTTGACCACTACGCCACTTACGACCCTGAAACCGGGGCCTGTAAGAGCTATCTGGTAAGCTTAAATGACCAAACAGTGCATATTGGCGACGAAGTCATCCGCTTTGTTAAGGATGAGTACATTTATATGGAGATATCGCAGAAGTTTACCATAAAGCAGACAGAGCAAATGGCCCGCGAAGCCGGCTTTACACCCGTACGGGAGCTATTTGACAGCAAGCAGTGGTTTATGGATGCTGTATGGGTGGCCTAATACAGGTTGTTTGTTCCGGTGTGCGGAGGTGAAACAAATGGAACAAAGCGGAGCAGTATTTTTATTAAGTAGTTGGTATACAGCAATCTGCTGTTTTTGCCCGGAACAAAGTGGAACAAATATTCGTCAGGAAATTTAGCTGTGGGATTGGGTTAATTTGCTGATAATCAGCATGCTGAAAAATTGGTCGATTTTGCTCCGGTAGCGGAGCAAGAAAATGATGTAAATTTTAAGTACGGCTGTCGGGTGTGGCCGTTGTTTTTACCTTACCAAACTTAGGGCAGCCGCAATCTTTTTTGAAGATACCGCAGGCCGATGTGCAGAGCAACAGCGCCAAACCCATCAATATAACTTTACTTTTTAACATGTTCTGTCGCGTTTATCGTTATTAATACACTAAATATCCCCATACATGCGCCAACCGAATCTGCAAACAGATCATCCCAATCGCCGCTGCGCCAGGTAAATATGGTAAGTTGCAATATTTCTATCAATGCGCCAAATGCTATTGCAAGCAAGGTAATAAGCCAGGCATTTTTATAAGTTAAACGTTCGTTTATTTTCTGGCGTATAAATCCGTTCGCAATAAATACTACTAGTACAAAGAACAAACCACAATGCACTAATTTATCAAAGCCCGGAAAAAACAGGTGCGATTTGCCAACCTCACCAATCTCAACGTTACAAAGTATAAAAACAAATAAGGCCCACAGTAGGGTGAGCCTTTGATTTTTTAACAGGGTATTCATCCCTTATTCGCCAATAATGGCTTTGTAAGCGTCGGCTGATAATAAGCCTTCCGCATCAGCAACATTGCTTAAGCTTACTTTTACCATCCATCCTTCACCATACGGATCGCTGTTTACTAATTCGGGCTGGCTGTCAAGCGCGGGGTTAACCTGCGTTACAGTGCCTGTAAGCGGCATAAACAGGTCTGATACGGTTTTAACGGCCTCTACGGTGCCAAAAACTTCTTCGGCAGCAACTTCTTTGCCTACCGAGGGAATATCGACATAAACAATATCTCCTAACTCACGCTGTGCAAATTCAGTAATGCCAATGTAGGCATCGCCGCCTTCAACTCTAATCCATTCGTGGTCTTTGGTGTATTTTAATTCAGCGGGAAAGTTCATTTCTATCAATTTTATGTTTTCAAAAATAAGAAAACTTTATAGAAGAGAAATAAGTTAAAGGATAAAGCTTACATTTAATTTTTGCAGCCCATACTGCACAAAAAGTATCATACCCTATATATGAGAAGAATAAAATGTGTGCTCGTCGCCATTTGTGCTTGCGCTTTATTAAGCTGCAAGGAAAACGATGCTGAGAAAACCACGCCCGCTGTTAAAGAACCTTTAATGGTGGTTGAGAAGGTTGATGCTGAGTTCATCGCGACAGCAAATGATATATGTAACGCCGAAATAACAGCTGGAAAGCTGGCCATGGCCAAAGGCTCAGACAAACGCATAAAAAATTTCGGGCGGATAATGGTTAAGGATTATACAAAGGGGGCCGCTAAATTGCTTAAACTCTCAAAAGCAAAAAGAATACCGCTGCCTGATAGTTTAACGGCCGAAACAGCAGGCAAGATGGCTGCGCTTAATACCATGACGGGGAAGGGTTTTGACCGGGCCTATATTGATTACATAACTGCAGATCATCAAAGCGCTATCAAGACTTTTGAGCAGGCCCAAAAAAATTGTTTTGATAAAGAGATCAAAACAACGGCCCGAAAAGGTATACTCGTTTTTAAAAGGCATCTGGAGGCCATCTTTTCCATCGAAGACAGTATGCACTAACAAAAACGTTATCGTGATTTTTACAGGGAATTTTTGCATTAGCCCTTTTAAAGCAATAATTTGGCTGCTGTAAATCAATAATCAGGTCAATTTTTATGTCATCACCCATCGTAACCGGATTAATGGCCTACGGCATGTCGGGCAGATTATTTCACGCGCCTTTTTTAAGCACCAACCCGCAGTTTAACTTAAAAGCTGTAGTTGAGCGCAATCAAAAGAAAATGGCGGCCGACTACCCGGACATCATTAGTTACAACTCGATTGATGAGCTGTTGAACGACCCCGAGATAGAATTGATTGTTGTAAACACCCCCAGCTTTACCCATGCCGACTTTGGCAAACGGGTGCTTGCAGCCGGCAAGCATGTTTTAATAGAAAAGCCGGTAGCTGCAAATGTAGCCGAAGTAAAAGAGTTGTTTGACCTGGGCAAAAAAGTTAACCGCAAGGTTATGGTTTACCAAAACCGCCGCTGGGACAGCGATTTCCTGTCGGTAAAAGAGGTAATTGAGAGTGGCAGACTGGGCAGGCTTGTCGAGATGCACATCAGGTACGATAGATATAAGCCGGAATTAGCCGTAAAACCCTTTAAAGAGGGTGGGGATATACCTGCAGCGGGGGTGCGGTACGATCTGGGTGCACATATAGTTGATCAGACCATTCATTTGTTTGGCAAGCCTTTGTCGTTTGACAGGGTGGATGCCATTCAGCGTGATAGGTCAGAAAATTTTGATTACATGAACCTGCGTCTTGTTTACCCGGGCGGCCTGGTTGTTTCGGTTGTTTCCGGATTGCTTATTGCCGACCAACTTCCGGCATTTGTTGTGCACGGCACCCTTGGTAGTTTTAGCAAACACCGTTGCGATGTGCAGGAGCCACAGCTAAATATCCCTATATTGCCAAACGATGCAGCTTACGGGGTAGAACCTGTGGGATGTGAAGGCAAATTGGTAACAATTGGTATTGACGGAGAACAGAACATTGAATTTATACCCGCGCCAAAAGGCGATTATAATAATTTATTTTACGCGGTTTATCACGCCATCCGCGAAAACGCGTTATATCCAATAACCGAAGAGCATATTGTATGGCAAATGGAAATGCTTGAATGATTTTAACAATGATAAAAAGATTACTGTTTTTTTTAAGCCTGGTAATAGTAGCCGGCTGTACCAACGCGCAAAACAAAGATAACGGCACCATTGTCCATTACCGGATATTAAAACCCGACAGTACTTTTACTTCGTGGAAAGACCTGAAGAAGGGCCAGCCTGTAATGCTGATGTATTTTGGTACAGATTGCCCACACTGCCAAAAGCTGACCATAGAGATGAAGCAACGAATGAATGTTTTTAAAAACATTAAGATAGTGATGATCACGTTTACCAAAACCGAATATCCATGGATGGGCATGATCAAAAATTTTCAGAGGGATTACGAACTTTCTAAGTATAAAAACATTGTTATGGGTACCGAGTATCCTGAGTATTTGGCTTTAGGATTTTTTCCTGTGCAAAGATATTACAGCATTCAAACTACGCCTTATATAGCCCTATACAATAAAAAAGGAAAACAAACCAAGGCCTTTAGTAAAGAGCCTAAGATAGAGAGTTTGGTTGCAGCGGTGAAAAAAGCGATATTATGAAGAGTAATTGTTATCTTTAGTGGAAAGATCACAATTACTATAATTCCACTTCTTGTTAACAAAATTAAAGGCATCCTTCTGCATGCCCTTGTATAGGGGGCAACTCTGCAAGACAACGCATCTGCAAATATCGCTGTTTGTGTTGTTTTTTGCTCTTTCAACAGCAGGGTATGCTCAAACACCTGCTTTAGGCTCCGTGTCGGGCAAATTGGTAGATTCAAAAAAAAATGAGCCTTTAAGCGCTGCCACGATTACGCTGGTAGCAAAAGCCGATAATAAGCCGTCCGCTAGCATTCAAACTAACAGTAAGGGCAATTTTAAATTAGCTAATATTAAAAATGGCACATACCTTTTAAAGGCTACCCATGTTGGCTATGTTTCTTTAACCAAGGATAGCATAGTTATTAGCGCGGCCAAGTCTGCAGTGCAAGTGGGCACTTTAAAGCTCCGCAAATCAAAAACGGTTTTAGATGAGGTGCAGGTTACCAACCAAAAAAGTAAGGTAACGCTTGGTATTGATAAAAAAACGTTTGATGCGTCAGAAAGCACTATAAGTGAAGGAGGGTCTGCTGTAGATCTGCTCGCTAACGTTCCATTGCTCCAGGTAGACGCTACCGGCAGGGTAACTTTGCGCGGGTCGAATGTTAAGATGCTAATTAACGGTAAAACAACGCCCGGTAGTGTTATAGCCACATTAGAGGCATTACCTGCTGATGCGGTAGAGCGTGTTGAAGTGATCACTAACCCATCGTCAAAGTACCAGGCCGACGGGCAATCGGGTATTGTAAATATTGTATTAAAAAAGAATGCCCAGATGGGCTTTTCAGGGCACGTATCTGCAAAGGCCGGTAATTTACAAACGCGCAATGCAACGGCCGAGTTAGCCTACAAAAACCAAAAGATAAACCTGTATGGCAACTATGGCTATCGCGCCGCCAACCGAATTAGTAATGGCTTTTTTAACCGTACTACTACAGATGCTTCGGGAAGCCAGTTTGCTAATCAGGTGGCAAATCAAAATACCTATACCGTTGGCCATAACTTTATAAGTGGCATAGACCTGTTTTTGAATGATAACAATACGCTAAGTTTTTCGAACAACATTAGCTTGCGCGATGTTACCCGTAACCAGAGCGGACTTACAGTTACGCGCCGTAACGGCCAGATCTGGGAGGAACAGAATCAAGATAACATTAGCACCCGTAAGGGTACTACCCTTAATTTTAATTTAGATTTTGAGCATAAATTTAAACGTAAAGGCGAATTGCTGACCACTAACATAGGTTTTGGGGATGAAAAGGCCGACGCCCTTAACACGGCGAACACCGCATCTTATATAGGAGCAAGCCGGGTTTTAATATCAAACATAAATAACAACAGAAGTACCGAGCGGGCTATTAATTTACAGGCAGACTACACTTTGCCATTGGAAAACGGCCGTTTTGAAGCCGGATACAGATCATCGCTGGAAAGTGACCGGAGAGATAACCATGTTGACACGCTTGACCGGTTTACCGGTATAATAAACTACAGCGATCTGTTATCAAGGAATTTTTTGTATAATCAGAATATTCATGCTGTATACACCAACTATCAAAGGCAGTTTGGCAACTTTAGCATACAAGGCGGTTTAAGGTTAGAAGATGCTTATATAACCTCAGAGTTGGAAACTTTTGTTGGCGGAATTTATAAGCTGCAAAAAAACAGCCGACATTATTTGAGGCTATACCCTACCTTGTTTTTAACGCAAAAACTGTCTGAAAGCCAAACTTTGCAATTAAGTTACAGCAGAAGGGTAGGTCGCCCCCGCAACAGGGAAGTGTCTCCGTTTCTTGATGTAACTAACAGGAAAAACTATTTGCAAGGTAACCCCGACTTGCAGCCTGAAGACACGCACTCTTTTGAGCTGAGCTATATAAATTATTTCAAATCTGTTGTGCTTACGTCTTCGGTATTTCATCGCTTTACCACGCAAAATATTCAAGGGGTTTCGTCCTTACTCTCGCCAGAAGTTACACTGTCCACATACAGAAATTTAGGCTCGGTAAGCAATACGGGCTATGAGTTAATTGCAAAATACTCACCTGCAGACGCGCTGGATGTAACCGCTAACGTTAACGCGTTTTATTTAAAATTGAAAGGCGACCCTGCATTTAACATTCAAAATACATCGGGCTTTACCTGGAACAGCAATTTATCAGCAACCATAAAGCCTACAAAAAAGCTGAGCCTTCAGTTGCGGGGAGATTACAGTGGTTCGCAGGTTAGTGTGCAGGGTAGCCGCCAACCGGTGTATGGTATGGATGCGGCTTTAAAATACAAAATTATTAAGGGCCTTACATTTGGCTTCAATACCCGCGATGTGTTTAATTCCAGAAAGGTTATATCCCAAACTTATATAAACAGCAACGGTATAATGCTTGACCAGGTTTCGCAAAACAGGCGCAACGTGCGTACATTCATATTTTCGCTTTCGTTTCGTTTTGGCGCTAAAGATACGAAAAAGCAAGACGATGCGGAAGATGATAACAAGGTTAAAGACGATGATTCTGACGATGATGCAGACAGAGATGGTAGCATTAACCGTCAGTAATAGTTGTTATTGCTGCTGTTGCTGTTGTTGCTGCTGAACCATATCCATATACCGTTGATAGCTGTTTTTTGTAACAACGTTAGCATCCGCAGGGGTAGGGGCTGATATGATCTCAACTGTTGATGTTTCTATATTTGTCGGGTTGCCAATATCATCATCAACCGTTACAGAGACCTCTAAACGGTGCCCTGACGCTCCTTTATACACACCTTTAACAGGCGAACAATCGCTAAAATTGCGACCTACGGCTAAGCGCACATGGGTTTCGTTAGCTATACAATTGTTAGTAGGGTCAAGGCCCAGCCAGCCATAGTCGGGTATATAAGCTTCCGCCCAGGCGTGGGTAGCGCCTTCGCCGCGCATGCCATTTTTGTAGGTGCATATATAACCACTAACATAACGTGCCGGTATATGCACCAGGCGCAGCATTTCGGTTAATATATGGGCAAAATCCTGGCAAACGCCGGCTTTAAGCTTCCATATTTCGTCAAGTTTGGTCTCAACCGTCGTTACGCCTTTTATGTAATCAAAATTATCATACACATACTGGCAAAAGCGTAAAGCGATCTGGTAGGGCGTGTCGTCTCTCGACCATTCTTTATCAACTACTTTTTGCAGATCAGCCAGGCCTTCAAAATATTCCTGCCTTAAAAAATCTATGTAAGGCACCATGTACCTTAATGGCTTTAAATCCTCCCATTGCTGAGCCGGAAAAATATCATTTATAGGTAAAAGGCGATGTTTGGTAGTAACCAGCATCCTTGAGGTAATAACCATTATTGAATGCGGTACGCTATACGTAAATGTTCCCACCTCGTTGCCGTAATAATCTGTAAACGTATCAACCACGGGGCTTCCGCTTACCAAAACATCATGCTTAATAACATCCTGGTAGTCATCCTTTATCGGGAACAATATGATCTGGTTAGCGCTGTCGCGAACAGGGCTGTCATAAACGTATGTGGTAATATGTTGTATCTGGAACTCAGGCATCTTATTTTAGTTTATTTATCACTGGTCACTCGTCTCCCAATTAAGAATTAGCAAAGTAATATTCGTTTAAGGCATCACTTATTCCGTAAAGCTCGCCCCTTATTTGCGCCAGGAACGTATGCAGGCCCTCTTGTTTTATGCTTCTAACCGAACTGTATTTTATGCGGCTTTGCAGGCGGCCTATCCTGAAAGACATTTCCCTGAAGTTATCCAGGTTACTGTCTTTTTTTAAGCGTTCAAAGTAGCGCTGTATGTTATTTACAGAGTAGATAACCGAGCGCGGGAAGTCATTATTAAGTACCACCTGCTCCAGCACGTTCTCTGCTTCAAAACCTTCCCGGTAAGTTTTAAGGTAAAGCTCATATCCGCCTAGCGACAGCAATAAATGCTTCCAGTAGGTAGTATCCGTAAGCAGGTCGGGGTTGTCAGATATCGAACCGAATTTGGTATCCAAAATATCAACCGATTGGATGGCTCGTTCCAGGTATTTGCCAATATTCATAAAGCTGCGGCCTTCGCCACGCTCCATGGTAATTTCAACGGTGCCGTAATAGAGCATTACTTGCTTTATCAGCACGTCTAACACACCTATCGGGTCCTCGCGCTGCAGGGCGCGTTCCAGTTTAGTGTCTTTCACTGCATGGTAATATTCATTAAGGCATTGCCAAAGATCTTTTGTAATGTGTTCCTGTACGCTGCGCGCGTTCTCGCGGGCAAGGGTTATAATATTTACGATGGAATTGGAGTTGCCTTTGCCGGTTACCATGTATTTAAGTACGGAGCGGCTATCGTTTTCCAGCTTACCGCCTTCGTCTTCACCGTGCTCGGCGTACATATCAATAACGGGCTCCCACGTAAATTCGGCAATGGTATCCTGCGATGACGCGTAATTGATCTTCAGCATGCGTAACAAACCGTCGCTGCGCTCAATATACCGGCTCATCCAATAAAAACTTGCTGCTACCCTGCTTAACATCTTAATTTCGAATTTCGGATTTTCAATTTCGGATTATTTATTTCCTCAATTTGGTTCCCTATGTTTAATTAATTAGAATCTGCACATCTGCATATCCTCACATCTGCACATCTATGCAAGCACCCACGTATCCTTACTACCGCCACCCTGCGAGCTGTTAACTACCAGCGAGCCCTCTTTTAAAGCTACGCGGGTTAATCCCCCGGGTACTATCTCTATCCCATCCGGGCCGAACAAGGCGTATGGCCTTAAGTCTATGCGCCTTGGTTTTAATTCGCCCTGCATATAACATGGCGCGGCTGATAGACTTATGGTTGGCTGCGCGATAAAATTGCGTGGCTCTTTCAATATCTCTTTTTTATAATCCTCTATCTCTTCGTCGGATGCGGCATGGCCCATCAGCATGCCATATCCACCGCTGCCGTTGGTGCGTTTTATCACCATCTTGTTCATGTTTTTAAACACATAATCCTTTTCGTCGGGGTTGCCTAACTGGTGGGTGGGCACATTCTTTAAAATAGGCTCCTCGTTAAGGTAGTATTTTATCATTTGCGGCACATAGGTATAAATGGCCTTGTCATCGGCTACGCCATTACCAATAGCGTTTACTATAGCCACATTTCCTTTACGGTAAGCGCCCATTATACCGGCCACGCCCAGCATGCTGCCAGGGTTAAACACCAATGGGTCAAGAAAATCATCATCAACCCGGCGGTATATTACGTCAACCTGCTGCAAACCTATAGTGGTTTTCATATATACCTTTTGGTCCTTAACCACCAGGTCGCGGCCTTCAACCAACTCTACACCCATTAAACGGGCAAGCGTGGTATGCTCAAAATAAGCAGAGTTATAAATACCCGGACTAAGCAACACAATGGTTGGATTAGCTATCTGCCTTGGCGAAAGCGCCATCAGGTTACGGTAAAGTATAGACGGATATTCTGTAACGCTACGCACGCCGCATTGTGGCAACAGATCAGGAAAGAGCCGCTTGGTAATCTCGCGGTTCTCCAGCATATAGCTTACGCCCGATGGTGTGCGCAGGTTATCCTCCAAAACATAGAAAGTGCCATCGTGATCGCGGATAAGGTCAATACCCGAAATGTGGATATAAATATCATACGGAACATGGAGCTGGTACATCTCCCGCAGAAAGTGCGGGCACGAATAAATTATATCAACCGGAACAATGCCATCCTTAATAATAAACTGATTGTGATAAATATCCTTTAAAAAATGGTTAAGCGCGGTAAGGCGTTGCTTTATCCCTTTTTCAACAAAGGCCCATTCAGACGCGGTTATAATACGCGGGATAATATCAAAGGGAAAGATCTTCTCAATACCCTCGTTATTATTGTACACGGTAAACGTAATACCCTGGCTCATGAACAGCCGCTTGGCTAAATCTTCTTTTTTATTCAGATCATCGGCAGATTCGCCCGAAATGTAGTCTATTACCTTGCTATAGTGTTCGCGCACTTTTGAATCATCCCCGTACATTTCGTCCCAAACTCCGTCAATGGGGCTGTATTTATTAAAATAAGCTGATTCGTGCATGTAAAATGGCGCCTTTAAGTTTGTGGTTACACAATTTACTCATTAAAAATGAAATATATGAAGTGTTTTTTATAAAAATGCAATTTATTTTGAAATAATTACAATTATTTAATGATTTAATTATAAAAATTACGAAAAATACGCTTTAAAATTAGCGATAATATATACAATTAATGCGTCTTTATTGTGATTTTATATACAAACGTATCTTTTCTGTCGGATATAGGAATATGAAGCAGCGGCAAGGTTATTAATGATTTATGTGTTAAGGCTAAATCCATTTATATAACAAATACGTTAGTAAAATGTTTACTATTAGCGCTGCCTTACCAGCCACGGTTTATTAGAAGCTGTTTTTCCAAAATATGGAAATATTTCCAAAATATGGAGTTTGGCACGATTGGAAAAGTGCCTTGTTAGCTTAAAAAAGGCTTTTTTTTATAATGGAACATACTTTGCATAGATGGCGTATAACAGTACATAGCCCAAAAGAAATGAAAAAATTATCATCACTGCTGCTTGTTGCACTTACAGTGTTTGCAGCTTGTAAAAAATCAAGTGTTACTCCTGACGGAGTTACTCCTCCTGACAACGTAACTAAAATTGCTCCTGATGGATTTAATTTTAGTACAACAAAAAGCGTTAATTTAAACTTATCGCTTAAAGCAACAAACGGCGATGCGTTACGCGGCGTGGTAGTAAGTATTTACAACCCTGCTAATACATCTGCTGACGCTGCTATATATAAAGGTATTACGGATGCCAGCGGAAATTTAACTGCGCAGATAACCATACCTGCTGAGCTTACTAAAATAGTAATAGACCCTGCTTACTTGGGCCTAATGCGTTATGCTAAAGCTAACATTAACGGTAGTTCTGTAACTGCTGGCATAGGCGGCTCTGCCGGTTTTAGCGGCGATGTAGTTCCCGAGGAAATTGTAGTACAAACAGGTACAGGTACCGGCTTAACCACATTGGCAGCCGGATCTACAACTTTTGCATATCCATCGCCTTATACATCATCTGATGACGCGATATTGAATACAACTCAAAATCCTTTTTCGCAAGGCGTGCCTAAATATTTATTGGCTACACCTGATGTTATAAGCGCTGCGTTATTATCATACGTTAATGCTTCTTTACCGGAGTCAAAACCGTTAACAGAAACACACCCTGATTATTTATCAGGTACTGCTAAATCAACGCTTGATGTTAAAGAAAAAGCAGATGTTTGGATAACTTTTGTTGCTGAAGGTGCAGGTAATTTAAATACACTTGCTTATTACACTTATGCTACCAGCAACCCTCCTGACAGTGAATCAGACATTAAAAACGCTACAATTGTATTACCTAACGCATCTACATATGGTGCAGGTGGCGGCCTTAAACCAGGCGCTAAAGTTAAAATAGGCACTTTTGAAGCGGGCACTTCTATAGGCTTTATATTGATTGGTAATGGATGGACAGGTAAAGGAATCAATACAGGTGGCACCAAGTTTTATTCACACAGTGTTCTTAACCCGGAAAATAAAGCGGAATTAAGAAAACATACCGCGGTATTATACGATGATGTTCACAAGGTTACCTTAATAGGTTTTGAAGACTTGAACAGACAATCAGGCTCGGATAATGATTTTAATGATTTGGTTTTCTATGCTTCTTCTAACCCGATTACTGCTATATCAACAGAGGGCGTACCTGTAGTTGATAAACCATTAGATGCCGATGCTGACGGCGTATTGGATGCGTTAGACGCTTTCCCTAATGATGCATCTAAGGCTTTTGTAAGCTACTATCCATCAGCAAGTGGCTACGCAAACATAGCTTTTGAAGATAACTGGCCTAAAAAAGGCGATTTTGACCTGAACGACGTTGTTGTTAGATATCGCTATACTTTTGTAACCAATGCCAAAAACGAGGTAGTTACTATACAAGGTGATTATAATGTTACAGCAGTAGGTGCTTCTTTTAAAAATGGTTTTGGTGTGCAGTTCCCATTCGCGGCATCAGCTGTGCAATCAGTAACAGGCCAAAAATTTAAAGACAGTTATATAACACGTGCTGCAAATGGTGTTGAAGCCGGACAGAGCAAAGCGGTTATTATTCCGTTTGATAATACTGATATAATGATAAACAACCCTGATGGCGCTTTTTTTGTAAACGTATTAAACACAAAGGATAAAGTGA
Source organism: uncultured Mucilaginibacter sp. (assembly GCF_946479965.1). The sequence goes on from NZ_CAMLHX010000013.1 coordinate 63,564, forward strand.
CCACCGGTGCTACATCATCAGTTTTGGTGACGCTTTCTACCCCTGTTGCACAGTCTATAGTTACTGCAACAGCGATTAATCCATTCCTGATAAGTAATTCGCGCCGTGGCTACGAGATACACTTGCCGGGCTATGCACCTACTGATAAAGCAGATACCAAGTTGTTTGGTACTGATGATGATAACTCAATACCAGCATCATCAAGATATTATTTGGCAAAAGACAACCTGCCATGGGCAATAAACTATGCCGACAATTTTACATACCCCTTAGAACAAGTTAAAATAACAGACGCGTACCTGCACTTTGCTGATTGGGCCAGCTCAGGCGGCACGCTCTTCCCTGATTGGTATACAAACACGGCAGCGGGCTATCGCGCGCTACCAGGTTTGTACTTAAAATAGGATATTGTTCTATACCGCCCCGAGAAGATCGGGGCGGTTTTTTTGTTTAAAGGGGTTACAGTTTTTTGTCCTGCAGTAATTTATAGATGGTCGACTTGCCCATATCCAGCTTTTGGGCAACCTTTAAAACATTGTTGTCATATCTGTCAAGATAAGTTCTAATAATATCACAGGTGTACTCCTCCATAGTTTTATCACCGGCAACTGCAAAGCTGTCTTTGCCGGGGGTATGGAAGCTGATATCATCAGCAGATATTTCCCTAACGTCGCACATTACGGCGGCAAGTTCAATCGCCGACCGCAGTTCACGCACGTTGCCGGGAAATGGATAACCCATCAACTTGTTTTTTGCCCCATTACTTAAGGTTTTTGCCTCCATCCGGTTCTCTTTCACAAAATCGTCCAAAAACGTTTTTGCTAACAATAGAATATCAGTCTCTCTATCGCGCAATGGCGGCAACTCAATAGGCAGGCCCATAATCCGATAATAAAAATCCTCTCTGAAATTGCCTTTTTTTACCAGGTCGGCTAAGTTTTTATGTGTGGCTACTATCAGCCTTACGTCCAGTATGATTTTTTCATGGCCGCCCAGTCGGGTCAGTTCGCGCTCCTGCAAAACCCTTAAAAGTTTGCTTTGCATGGCGGGGCCCAGCTCACCTATCTCATCTAAAAACAAGGTGCCTTTATTGGCTTCTTCAAACTTCCCGGTTTTTCGTCCCGCAGCGCCTGTAAAGGCCCCTTTCTCGTAACCGAACAATTCGCTTTCCAGAAGTTCAGACGGGATGGCAGACATATTGAGCGCCACAAAGGGTTTTTTAGTACGGTCAGAATTATAATGAATGGCCTTTGCCACCAGTTCTTTTCCTGTGCCTGTTTCGCCGGTTATGGATACATTGATGTTGGCCTTTGCGGCTTTTTCAATTAAGCCAAAGATCTTTTTTATAGCAGGCGATGCGCCTTTAATAATATTCCCAATTTCGTATTTCTGACCGAGCTCTTCGCGTAAATGCTCTACCTCTTTTTTGAGCGATTGATTTTCGCGTACACGGATAACGGCATTCCAAAGCAGCTCTTTAATATTGTCGTTTTTAACGAGATAATCGCTGACACCTGTTTTCAACAGATCAACCGCCGTATGCACATCATTTTGCCCGCTTATTACTATCACCGGAACGGATGGATTGGCGGACCTTATCTTTTTAAAAAGCTCTGCCCCGGTCATATCCGGTAACGAATAGTCAATCGTGATGAGATCCGGTTTTTTATACAGGTTTTTTAGGCAATCGTTAGCCGTAGCAAAACGTGTTACCTGGTAATCGGGGTTTAAAGAAAGCTGATAGTTCAACAACTCGCTGTACCATACATCGTCCTCTACAATAAATATATGGTAAGCATCCATAGGTTAAATGGGTAATGGCATTGCCAAAACTCTAAAATAGATAAACGTTTCCAAATTTTGGAAAAATTGTCGCGTGCAATTGATTTTGTGATAATATGCCTCACTTCCCCAACATATCAAAAATATTCCCCAAAGTAATTTTAAAAGATGCCCTTTTGGGCATGTACAACGCTTTTACGCATTGGCGCACAATTTGTTTTACTAAAGCCGTACGTAGATAATTTATTATGAGATCAAAACTTACTTTAAGCACAACTTTAACAACGCTGGCCGTTGTAGTGCTTGTTTTAGCCGCGCTTACTTTTATGGACAACAATACCGCAAGAAACACCTACGCATGCATAGTGCTGCTTTGCTGCCTTTTCGGTTTTGTAATAGTATCCTTACGCCAGCCATCAGATAATTGAAGATATCCGAAACGTTAATGCCTGAAAATAAATTAATTACAAAGAAACTTTTGCTGGGCTACAATTGTTATTATTATCTATTAAATTTTAACATCTATGAAAAGCTCAGGAAAGATATTAATAGCGCTGGCGGCGCTGTTAATAGGGTGCGGCACCACTACCGAAATTACAAGTTCATGGCGTAAACCAAACGCCACAGCTGACAGTTATGACCACATATTTGTAGCTGCATTAAGCAGCAATATAGCGGCAAAGCAAGCGGTTGAAGATGGCATACAGCAGCAACTACAGGAAAAGGGTATAAAGGTTGATAAAGGGCTTGATGCCTTTCCGCCTAATTTTAACACCAATAGTGCACAGCGTAAAGATTTGGTATTAAGTAGAATAAAAAGTACCGGTGCCGATGGTATACTAACTATTGCCTTATTAAAGGAAGATACTGAAACCCATTACCGCCCCGGTAGCGGCTATTGGAACCCCGGCTTGCGTTACGGCTATTACAATACGTTTTGGAACTATTATAATAACTGGTACCCATCTTTGTACGACCCTGGGTATTACGACGAAACAAAGGTTTATTACCTGGAGACCAATTTATATAATGCTAAAACGGAGCAGTTGATATGGACCGCCCAATCAAAGACTTACGATCCGGTAAGTATAAGCAGTTTTTTAAAGGGATATCTTAAAACTATCCGCGAGCAAATGATAAAAGACGGTTTGATACACCCTACAGCTGCCGTAAAATAATTGCAGACATGCACATAATTGAAATAAAAAATCCCGGTCCTGAAAAGATACCGGGATTTTTTATTGGCTTTATATTTATACGCTTATTTCAGAAAAATACTGCCCCTGCCCATTGTATATCCATCGGCATACATTATTACGGTATATGTACCTTTTTGGAAAGGTTGCTGGCTCATCCAGTCAACTACATAGGTTTTGCCGTCATCATTAAAATCAATCGATGTTCTGTAGCTGGCCTGTAACTCGGTGCCGTCGGCGTTAAATGTTCCGCCATCAGTAGCGGTTATCAGGTTACCGGTAGGGTCAATAATTCTGAAGAATATATCATGACTACCTTTGGCTGCAACCTGGTTGCCGGCCACGGTGAAACCAATTTTTAATTTATTAACGTTTTTAGCTTTGGTCTCGTCACTTTCTTTACCATTGCTTTTTACTTTATAGCCAACAATGTTAATTGCGCCTAATTTTAAAGCTGATGCAACCTGAACCTTGGTATTAAGATCCTGATTTTGTTTTTCCAGATCAGAAGCTTTTGCGGCAACAGTGGTAAGGTTGGTGCGTAGTGTGTCGCGCTCGGTGGTCAGATCAGTGTTTTGTTTTTTCAGTTCTTCAATGTCTGCGGTGTATTTGGTTACAAAATAACGCAGCTGCTTAACATCTTCCTGTGCTTTTGACAGTTCGGCGGCAGTTAACTTGCCTTTAGCCAGATCAGAACGTAAAACTTTTATCTTGGCTTGTAATGAATCATTCTTGGCCTGCATTTCCGTTGTCATGCGCGTACGACCGGCGTTTACCTGTGTTATCTGCGCCTCAAGGCTGTCCAGTTCGGTTTCCAGCCGCGTTTTCTCATCGTTCTGATATACTATCTTCTCGTCAGATTTATTTTTCTTCAAGTACAAGTACACATCGGTTCCTAACAACGCTACAATTACTAATATTAAGAAGTAAATAACGTTGGAGTTTTTTTTAGGTGTTTGTTCCTGTTGTTTTTCCATAAAAATTGATGATTAATTAAAGTGGCAATGCTCTCTTAATAAACGGATAGCAGATTTGTTTACCGATGTAATTACCTTAACGTTCCAAAATAAAGGATATTTTATCGGCATTTAACACTATTTGAATATTTAATATACGTAAAAATGCAAAAAATGTGATAATGTTTTCAGCACGCGGTAAAAATTTTATTCCTAAAAGGTGTATGCCAATAGGCAGCCCGAATTAAAATACAATTAAAACCCGGCATAATAAACAGGCATGCAGTGGAGTTTATATCTTTGCACTTTCCCCAAAAAGCCTGTTTAATGCATTTATACCGTTATATAATATTACTGCTATTGCTGCCATTTATTGCAGCTGCACAACCGGCAACGGATACGATACCAAAAGTAAAGTTTGCGCCAAAGCGCGAATTCAGGGCCGCATGGATAGCCACTGTCGAGAATATAGACTGGCCAACCCGTATAGGTATGACCGGAATTGAACAGCAGAAACAGTTGGTTGATATACTGAATGCGCATCAGCAAATAGGGTTAAACGCCGTTATGTTTCAGATACGGCCAGCTGCCGATGCTTATTATGCAAAAGGCACCGAGCCCTGGGCGCGCTGGCTTAATGGTAAACAGGGGCAACCCCCTGTGCCGTTTTATGACCCGCTGGAGTTTGCTATTACCGAGGCACATAAACGCGGCATTGAGCTGCACGCCTGGTTTAATCCTTACCGCGCTACCAAGGATAAGAGGTTTAATTTATTAAGCCCCGACCATATTACCAATTTAAAGCCGGAGTGGTTTTTTGTTTATGGGGAAGAAAAGTTATTTAACCCGGGGCTGCCCGAGGTGCGCCAGTATATTATAAAGATTGTACTTAACGTGGTTGATAATTACGATATAGACGGCGTACATATGGACGATTATTTTTATCCGTACCAAATATCAGGGCAAAGAATAAACGATGCTGCAGCCTTTGCAAAATATGGTGGAGAGTTTCAGGATATACGTGATTGGCGCCGTAACAACGTAGATCTGCTTATAAAAGAACTGGCAGACAGTATCCACAAACATAACCCGCGTATTAAGTTTGGCATTAGTCCGCGGGGCATCTGGGCCAACAAATCACAAAATCCTGAGGGGTCTGACACCCGTGGCGGCGATGCTTATTACGAACAGTATGCTGATTCGCGCAAGTGGATAAGAGAGGGATGGGTTGATTATATTAATCCGCAGTTATATTGGCAAATGGGTTATCGTTTAGCAGCGTTTGATGTGTTGGTTGACTGGTGGAGCAATAACGCCAACAATCATCATGTTTACATAGGGCAAGCGCCGTACCGTATGGCAGAGAGGGCTTCAATAGCTTTTCATAACCCTGCGGAGTTGCCTAATCAAATAAGATATCTTCGGGGTAATCCGCGTGTACAGGGTAGTGTGTTTTTCAACACCAACTCGCTAACCAAAAACTTATATGGTTTTACTGATTCGTTGAAGCAAAACTTTTATAAATATCCGGCCCTGCCGCCGCCAATGCTTTGGCTTGACTCTGTAGCGCCTAATATACCACGTGGTTTTTCTGTTACTAAAATAGCCCCGCGCACCATACAGCTTAAATGGGAAGCTCCTTTACCTGCCCGCGATAAGGAACCGGTTTATGGCTATGTTATTTATCGCTTTGAGGGTAATGAAAAGATAAACTTAGACGATCCGAAAAATATACTGCGCATAAATTATAACACCGGTACAGTGTTTAATGATACTACTGTGCAACCCGGCAAAACCTATTTATATGTTGTATCTGCTATCGACCGGTTAAAAAACGAAAGCGACCGAACGCCCTCTATCGCCGTGATGATAAATTAGCGGGCGTTTAATTATCTTGCCTGCTGATTGATGTTATGAGAGCTGTTATACAAAGGGTAACGCAGGCAAGTTGTACGGCGGATGGAAACATTACCGGCCAGATCGATACGGGCCTGCTTGTGCTTTTAGGCATTGAAGATGCCGATACCGAGGATGACCTGCAATGGTTGGCTCAAAAGATCTGTAGCCTCCGCATTTTTGGTGATGAGAATGGTTTAATGAATAAAGCGCTGGCCGATGTTGGCGGTAGTATTCTGCTTATATCTCAATTTACCTTGTTTGCCCAAACTAAAAAGGGGAACCGCCCATCGTTTATCCGCGCTGCGCGACCCGAAAAAGCGATACCGCTTTACGAGAAAATGATAGCCAAGCTGGAGGAGATAACCGGACAAAAAATTGCAACGGGTATTTTTGGAGCTGATATGAAGATAAGTTTGGTTAATGATGGACCGGTCACGGTTATAATGGACACTAAAGACAAAGACAATCACTAGCAAATGGAGTTATCAGCAATACAGAAAACAGTAGACGATTGGATTAAGAGTACCGGCATCCGTTATTTTAACGAACTCACCAACACTGCCATTTTAATGGAAGAGGTAGGCGAGGTGGCCCGTATAATGGCAAGGCAATACGGCGAGCAATCCTTCAAAAAATCGGATACAGAAGTAAACCTGGCTGATGAAATGGCCGATGTTTTATTTGTGCTGATATGCCTGGCCAACCAAACGGGTATTGACCTTACCGAAGCGCTCCAAAAAAACATGGAGAAGAAAAGCATTCGCGATGCCGACCGGCATAAAAATAACGAGAAGTTGACGTAGAAAATCCTCTGCCATCCACCCTATAAAACCAAAATATTATATATCAAAAAATTAAATGCAATAATGTTGCATTTAATTAAAATAAGTTCTTAGCTTTATAGAGTAAACCTAATTTACTTATTATGAGAAAGATTTTAGTTGCGATTGTCTTAACGGTAGCTGTTTCGGCATGTAAGGGACCCAGTAGGCCGGAAAGTGATAAAATGACAAGCGCTGATGCCAATGCCGAAATAAGGATTGATGAAGCGGTAGGGAATAGTGAGGCTAAGAGCATGGATCTTACATTGGCATCCGCATCACCACCCCGGAAGGCAGGTTATGTGAAATTTCCTACTTTTCCTGTGATTGACGACTACGGCGACCAGGCATCAAAAACAGGTAAACCAAGTGTTGCGGAGAAAAAGATCATCAAAGAAGGTGAGATTCATTTTAAAACTGCTGATATTAACGATACCCGTAAAACGCTTTATGCATCGTTGAAAAAGCTGGGCGGTTATGTTGCCGAAGAGAGTGAGAACAACGATAGCGAAAGCGGCCAAAAGGAGATTACTTTACAAACCCGCATCCCCTCAAAAAATTTTGATCTTTTTCTGAGTAATGTTTCTGAAAATGCGGAAAGTGTCGACTCCAAGAACATCAGTATAAGAGATGTGACCACGCAGTTTATAGATGTTACAACGCAACTAGCTAATAAAAAGAAACTGGAAGAGCGTTATTTGGAATTGCTTAAGAAGGGTAATAAAATATCAGACCTACTGGAGATAGAAAATAAGCTTACCGAAATAAGAAGCGATATAGAATCAACCCAGGGGCAATTAAATTACCTGTCAAAGCAAGTTGAGTATAGCTCATTAAATATTACGTTTTACTCCAGGCAAACTGTTCAGGATAATGGGCAATCCTTTGGTTATAAAATAAAGAGGGCGTTAATCGGCGGATGGCATACTTTGAGTAACTTGTTCTTCAGCTTTATAGAATTGTGGCCGATATGGCTTATACTCGCAGCTTTGGTTTATCTTTTCAGAAGATGGCTTAGAAAAAGAAGAGCAGCAAATAGTTAAACAATGAAGAGGTGTCACTTGGAGCTTGTCGAGCTATGACACCTTCTCTATTTTAATTTCACCAACCGCTCGCCATCCAGAACAGGGATGGCAGTAGTTACGTCAACATTCAGGCAAAATTCTATATCTTTTTCAATACCAAGGGCTTTAAGCCGCGCGCTGTGGGATGTTTTTTTAAGGTAGCCGTTCAGATCATCCTTGGCCAGGTTGTACATGTCGTTAGCGGCAATAGCAGGGTCGTCCAATCTGAAGCCGTGGTCTTTTAACTGCTCAACAACGGCCCCGGCGAACAAGGTGTCTTCCAGGTTAAAATTGTTTTTCCAACCGGAGCAAACCAGCAGGGTATTTTCTTGCTGCAACTTTAGCCAGTTACAAAGGGCAGTGAGGTTTAAAAATGAACCGATAACGATCCTTTTCGCCCTGCGCGACAGGTGCAGGGCATGCGTGCCGTTAGTAGTGGTAAGCACCACCGTTTTGCCGCTTACTTTTTCTTTAGTGTAGGAGAATGGCGAGTTGCCAAAATCAAAGCCTGATACCACTTCGCCATCGCGCTCGGCGGCTAGTAAATAGTCGAACCCTTTTTCAATGTAGGCGCTGCATTCTTCCACTTTTGATACGGGGATAATAGCCTCAGCCCCGTTTTCAATGCCATAACAAATAGAAGTAGTGGCCCTGAATACATCAATTATAACTACAATATAGTCCTCCACTTTATAGAGCGGAATAAGCGCAGGTGTAAGACAAGCATGTAACTTAGCCCCCCAACCCCCTAAAGGGGGAGTATTTTCAGTTTGTATATCCATGTAATGAACTATCGTTCCTCTTTAGGGGGCAAACGGTGGCTTCTTCACCACTGCTTTAATCCTATTATCTCTGATCTTTATAAATATCTCAGTGCCTTCCTTAGCAAATACGGTTGGCACATAACCCATGCCAATAGCTTTTTGCAAGGATGGCGATTGCGTGCCGGATGTTACCCTGCCAATGGTGTTACCTTCTGCATCAGTTATCTCATAATCATGCCTTGGTATGCCCCGTTCCACCATTTCAAAGCCCACGAGTTTTTTAGCTACCCCAGCGTGCTTTTGCTGCTCCAGTTGTTTAGAATTAGTAAACTCCTTGCTGAACTTGGTTACCCAGCCCAGACCTGCTTCCAGCGGTGAGGTGGTATCGTCAATGTCATTGCCGTACAAACAGAAACCCATCTCCAGGCGTAAAGTATCCCTGGCACCCAAGCCAATTGGTTTTATACCGAAAGGCTCGCCGGCTTTAAATACTTCGTTCCAGATGTGCTCTGCATTGGCGTTATCAAAATATAATTCAAATCCACCTGCACCGGTGTATCCCGTTGCTGATACCACTACATTGTCAATCCCGGCAAACTTTCCTTTTTTAAAGGTGTAATATTCCATCGTGCCCAAATCAATATCGGTAAGGCTTTGCAACGCCTCAGCCGCTTTTGGGCCCTGCACCGCTAATAATGAGGTGCGGTCTGAGATATTCTTCATATCAACACCGCCGGTGTTAAATTTGCTTATCCAATCCCAATCTTTATCAATGTTGGATGCATTTACTACCAACATATAGGTCTTCTCATCAATGCGGTAAACCAACAGGTCATCAACAATGCCGCCCTGCTCATTAGGCAGGCAGGAGTATTGTACTTTGCCATCATACAGTTTGGATGCATCGTTACTTGTAACACGCTGTATCAGGTCAAGGGCTCCTTCACCTTTCAGTATGAATTCGCCCATGTGGCTCACATCAAAAACACCTACGGCTTTACGCACAGTTTCGTGCTCGGCATTAATGCCTGCATATTGCACAGGCATATTGTAACCTGCAAAGGGCACCATTTTGGCTCCTAATTTTATGTGGATATCAGTTAACGCGGTGTTCTTCATATTAATAAACTAAACCGGGGCAAAAGTAATAAAATTGAGCAGCTTAATCGGATGAAAGGGCCGTTAAACTTTATATTTAGGTTGCAGGCAAAGGCCGTAAAAATCAACCAGCTTTTGGGTTATCAGGTGTATATCGTATTCTGCCTCTATCAATTTGCGGGCATTTGCGCCTACCTGCCTGCAATACCCCTCGTCGCTAATGCAGCGTTTTATCGCAATATAAAATTCTTCTATCGTGTCAGCTATCAATATATCGCGGCCATTTACATAGTTAATGCCCTCGGCACCCAACGATGTGGAGATAATGCATTTTTGCATGGCCATGCCTTCCACTATTTTCACACGCATACCGCCGCTGGTTAAAAGCGGCACTATCATTATGGCTTTACTGTTTACAAACTCAAGTGCGTTATCCACCTCGCCCTGGATGAATATTTTGCCAAGCGCCTCATAATCGTCAAAAACTTCGGGGATATCATTGCCGGCAACATATAGCTTGGTCATCAGTTCGCCGTTGGCAATAACGGTATGAAAATTTTCGAGGAACCATTCCATCCCCTCACGATTAGGCAGCCAATCCAACGATCCCAGGAAGAACAAACTCGGAAATTCCGTACGGCTGTGGTCGGCCGTGTATTGATCAAGCCTTATACCAATAGGCAGTACTTGTATCATGACGTTAATACCGTCATTAACAAGAGTGTTTTTATCCTCGTTGGTAAACACCAGCAAGGCGTCAAACTTATTAAGCTGATGAAGCTCATAGTTCTTTATGCGCCGGGCATGCAGTTTTAGGTACGACCTTTTAAAAGGATCTATTTTTTGTTGCGAAAGGCGATCCCATAATTGGTTCTCAATGTTGTGAGCCCGGTATACCAGTTTCGCATTCGAGTTTTTGCGTGCGGCATCATAATAAAGCGTGGTAAGCAGGCCCTCAAACTGAATGATATCAAAGTCGTTTGTTTTTACCTCGTTTATAATTAGTTTTTCAAAACCTTCATCGTAGTATCTGTCGATATTAAAAGAAGTTTTTTGCAGCAGGTTGGCGGCCACCTGAAATATGGTTACTGTAATATCTATCCGATGTGCCTTATAGCTTATTTTGCCAAGGAGATCGTCATCGGGCAGGCAGTCTTCCAGACTGGCCTTTGTATTAAGCGCTAATACTGATACCTGGTGGCCCATGCGCAACAATCCCCGTATGGTGTTGCACACCACAATAGAGTATCCGCCGTTTTGCGGAAACGGTACACGATGAGACAGGATAAGTATCTTCAAAACTATTTTAGGCTTTAAACAAAAATAGCTTATATGCCCCACAGAAACAAGGTGATAGCACCTTGCCGGGTCACGCGGAAGTAATTTGAATGACTAAAATGCTGTCTCTTCTTCAACATCAAGTGATGTTACCCTGAAAGTGCGCCTGTGGTAGGGTGTGTAACCAATTTGTAAAATGGTTTTGCGGTGTTTAATAGTGGGATAGCCTTTGTTGCTGTGCCACTCATATTCCGGATGGTACAATGCAATTTCCTTCATATAGTCATCGCGGTAGGTCTTTGCCAAAATAGAAGCGGCAGCAATACTGAAGTATTTACCATCGCCGCCTACTATACACTGGTGTGGTATAGTTTGATGTTTATTGAAACGATTGCCATCAATAAGCAGTAGTTGCGGCTGCAGATGCAGCTTGGCAATGGCCCTGTGCATGGCCAGAAACGACGCATTAAGTATATTGATCTCGTCTATCTCAATATTATCTACCGATGCTACGGCAAAGGCTATTGCCTTCTGTTCAATTTCATCACGCAAGGCATATCTGATTTCTTCAGACAGCTGCTTTGAATCATTTAGCAGTTCGTGCTCAAAATCATGCGGCAATATCACGGCAGCAGCAAACACCGGCCCGGCCAAACAACCACGGCCTGCTTCGTCGCAACCTGCTTCAATTAATTCATGCTGAAATCTGGCTAATAACACAATACAAAAAGACGATATTTAGTTAAACGGTGCAACAAATGTTTTTCACACGTTTTAAACAAATTAAAATATCCGCAGCGTAAGCATGGTTATGTCATCAATGGGTTTGCCTTTTACGTTGGCTTTCAAATGGTCCAAAAGCGCCTGATTAAATGTATCAGGGGTTTCCTCGCCCCGCGCAATAACAAAGTCAAACAATAATTCCTCATTCCATCCTTTATCTTCATGGGGCTCAAAATCAAGCAGCCCATCGGTGTAGTTAAACAGCAAACTCCCGGGTTCAATATCAATTTCACCCTGGTTTAAAAATGGTAGCTCTTCAAAAGCACCTATCATGGTTGTGCCCAATTTAAGCGTTACAGCCTCGCCTTCACAATAAAGTATGGTAGGGTTATGGCCCGCATTAATATAATTGAGCTTGCGGGTTTGCTGATTATATTTAGCTATAAACAGCGTAATAAACCGTTCGCCCTTCGTGTTTTCTATAACTTTGTGATTAAGGCGTTCTACAATGTTAACAAGGTCATCTTCTACCGCCGTCCAGGCATGCAGCGTAGCCTGAAAATTTGCCATTAACATGGCCGCAGACACTCCTTTTCCTGATACATCCGCAATACACCATAAAAACTCATTTTCATTTAGACGTATAAAGTCAAAATAGTCGCCGCCTATATTTTGGTGAGGTAAGTACCGGGCGCCCACTTCTACAGCAGTTTCCTTATGTAACCGTAAAGGGATAAGCATGTTCTGCACTTCTGCTGCAAGTTCCATCTCCCGCTGAAAACGCTCCGACTGTAGCCGCTCCTTAAAAAGTTTCTTGTTTTCAAGCGCAACCACTACCACATTAACAAGGGTTTGTATAAAGTTGAGGTCATTGCTCAACATTTCGCCTGTTCTATTGAAATCGCCTATGAGTGCGTAGGCAAGGGCTTTGCTTTTATGATAGATCGGGATAAAGTAATCATACTTACTAAGTACGGCATCGGCGTTTTTTGCCAAAGGCTCCGGCGATCGTATTTTACTTAATGTGGCGCAGGCTTTACTTAATACACCAGTGGGTTCTATATCGCCCCCGTATTTTGATATACAGGCATAGTTGTTGTCTTTTTCTATTAAAAACCTAAAGCGCCCAACTTGCAAATAATTTTGCAGGATAACTTCCAACATCTGTATAAGTACAGTTGTTGATGTGTTTTTATTGATTGCGCGGGTAACCTCTAACAGCGAATTTAACTCTGATTGCCTTTTAAGCAGCAAGCGTATAAGTTCATCTTCACCTGAGGTTTGGTCTATATCCTGCATTGGTTATTGGCTCGGGTTGTCTAAAATAGACAAAAAAATGTTTTACATGCGTGTGTTTTGCGATTTTATATCGAAGGCATCGCGTAACGCTACTGTTACAAGGTTAAATGCATAAACTATCAACATAATGGCAAGGCCGGGAATGATTGATAAATAGGCAGCATCCATTATTATGTATCCGTAATGCTCACGTATCATGCCGCCCCAGGTGGGAGTAGGGGGCTGGGCGCCAAAGCCCAAAAAACTCAAACCCGCTTCTAATAATATAGCCGAAGCGAAGTTAGAAGAGGCCATTACCAAAATGGGACCTGTAATATTGGGTAAAATATGACCGGTAATGATCCGGGTATTGCCATAGCCGAGGGCTCGCGCGGCTTCTATATATTCAGTTTGTTTTATGCTGATAACCTGCCCGCGTACCAGCCGCGCCACTTCAACCCACATGGATAAACCCACTGCCACATAAATTTGCCACAGGCCCTTGCCTAAAGCAAAAGATATAGCCAAAACCAGCAGCAATGCCGGCAGCGACCATAATATATTCATCAGCCAGCTTAAAGCGCCATCTATCCATCCACCAAAATAACCTGCCAGCGCCCCTATGGTAACGCCAATTAGCAAGCTGATAATTACTGCCATTATACCCACCGAAAGCGAGATGCGTGCTCCTAATATTAATCTGCTTAAAATATCGCGCCCGTAAATATCGGTGCCTAACCAAAAGGTTTTATTAATAATGTGATGCGATTTTATCTGATCTTGAAATCTGACGTTTGCGGCTTCGCCGGCGTTTAAGGTTTTCTGCCCTATAATTACTTTGCCCGGCTTGTAAACCGGCTTTATACCGCTTACCACTTCGTAGATATTATAGGCGCGGATTTCAGGTTTGTCCTCATCGCCTATATATTCTTTTACTAATATGGAGTCTTTAACAAACTGATAACTTACCATTGGCAGGTCTGAATAAACCGCGGGTTGACCATAGAACATTTTGGTTAAAAAACCTACCGTATCAACATGCTCCGGTTTTTTAATGTGCAGCATCGTAAACGTAGTTCCCGGCTTTTTAAGGCTGAGTTGTATGGTTTGGTTATTGGCAAGGGGAGTGTCGTCGGGCATTATTAAATAACCTAACGCCGCAATAATTGATACGATAATAATGAATGCCAAACCCACCATGGCGAATTTATTTCGCTTAAAAACTTTCCAGGTGCGCTGTGCTGGGGTTAACTCGGCCAATTGTTCAATTGTTTGGCCTAAATATCGTTTAATAAACAGCTATTGGCAAATTGGGTTCGGAATATTTCAGTAGAATGATTAACAGAGTTGTTCACTATCTAACCATCCGCCCCTTCCAAATATACTTGCTATTATTGCTAATAAGGCCTATATAAACCAGATATAGAACATGTAACGGCGATACGAGCAGAATCAGCGGTACCATTGCAGGTCGTTTAAAGAAAAGCATAATAGGCAGCAAGAACCAAGCTTCGAAAGTGATTTTGAGGGCAAACTGCAGTAAAAAAAGCATAAATATTTCATGGCTGAAAAAACTGAGCGCAGCACTTACCAACAGTGATATATTGAATAGCCATATACCTACAGCCAATGCCACTATTTTTTTATCCTTATACCGGGTTGATTTGGATGCCCAACGCCGGCGCTGCTGTAAAAAGCTACTTAAATTATGTTTGGCGTGGGTATATACCACAGCGCTTTTTAGCTTGGTAAAGCCAATTCGCCCGGGAAATCGCTGCGCCACTTTTTGAAGAAGTAGCTCATCATCTCCCGACGCGAGATCATCAATGCCCTTAAAACCGCCAACTTCATAAAAAACATCCTTGCGATAGGCCAGGTTGGCACCATTGCAAGTTGAAGCGCGACCGTTACCTATAAAAGCGGCGCCAACGCCTATAAGGTAAGAAAACTCAAGCGACTGCATACGTTCAAAAAGAGAACGTTCTTCAAAGTAACCCACCGGCGATGAGATCATAACCGGTTGCTCCGCTTTAAAATATCCAACAATGGTTGATAGCCATTTATCACCCATGCGGCAATCCGCATCAGTAGCCACCATTAACTCACCCTTTGATAGGGCTATCGCCTCGCTAATAGCCTTTTTTTTGTAGGAATTAAGCGGCTTATCCTCGTTAAGTTGAAGCAATTTTACGCCACGGTCGGCATAGCCGGCTATGATATCTGCGGTGCGGTCGGTTGAGTGATCGTCAACAATTATAATTTCTGTGAGGTGTTTCGGGTAGTCCTGCGCTAAAATATCTTCAATAGTTAAATGGATGCTTTCCTCCTCATTACGTGCCGCAATAAGTATAGTAACGCGGGTTGTAAAGCCCGAAGAGTTTACACGCGGTGTTTTCAAAGCAGCCCAGCCTTTTATTAAATATAGAAGCACCAGCAGGTATAAACCTGTGAGCGATAGAAAAGCGATGCTAAGCGTTACGATCAAAGAATTTTATATTTAGCGTAAATACCAAACCTATTATGGCCGGAAAAATAAGATTTATCAGCCAGATTGATGCAAAGGCAGCAATTATAGCTACGTGCTGATCGGTTACGTAGGCAAATACAGTTGTTGCTACGGCACTGCGCACGGCAATATCGAAAATATCAAGAGAAGGTAATGCGGATTGTATAAAGAAAACAATGAATACCATCAGAAATACTTCGTATATAGGTATTTGAGGGATAAGCAGATGGATGACCAGGTAATATTGAAATGAGAAGATAAGAAACCGGCCTAAACAAAAATACATGATGGTAAGTAATTCATCGAACCGGTATCTGCCCATTATTTCGAAAAAACGATGGAATTTACTCAGGAAAGGAATATGGTCGAGCAGCCAAACTGCCCATTTAATATTAAAATAAAGAATCAGAAAGAACGCGATGGATGTGCACGAAAATACAAATGCGCCCGTTAGCATCAGGTTGTTCAGGTCAAGAAAAGTATAGGCAAACCAGGCCATCGCAATAAACCCAAGTACATTGGTAATAACATTTTGACCAAAAGCGCCCACTGCCATTGCAAACACGCCATGAATGCGTCTGCGTGGCGGCAGATACATAACGCGGCCGCCATATTCGCCAAAGCGATTGGGTGTTATAACAGCCCAGGTAAGGCCGCAAAACACGCCCTCAACAGCCTGCCATACGGTAATTTTGGTAAGATTGCGGGTAAGGTATTTCCATTTTAAAGCTTCCAGGCTCCAGTTAGCTACCATTAAAACAACCACCAGCGACATTATAGCGATAACATGCCCGTTTGGAACGCGGCTTATCAATAACTCAAATTGTTTTAAACTATCGCCTTTATTAAGGTATTGGTGAATAATAAAATAACAAGCCAGACTGAGAATAGCGGCCTTTAAAGCGAATGAGACAAACTTTTTGGTAGTAGTGGTCAAATGTGGAATGTTTGTGCAAGGTACAAACAAAATGGATATTTTGTTTTGAAGTGCCTTATGAATGCGTCTTGCTGTGAGCTAGTAATGATATCTACACTGTAATATTACAATTGCATCTTCATCAATTTTATAAACAATTCGATGCTCCAAATTAATTCTGCGTGACCACCATCCGGCAAGGTTATGTCGTAATGGTTCTGGCTTGCCGTGTCCTTCAAAAGGCTGGCGTTCAATCTCCTTGATTAAGGCATTTATTTTTTTTAAAAGCGCCTTGTCGGTGTTTTGCCAGTACAGATAATCATCCCAGGCATCATCCAGAAAAATGATCCTCATTCTTCAATAAGCTTGCTTTCTTTGCCTAAACCTTTTTCATATTCGGCGATGCCCTTTAACAATCTTGCAGCGTTGGTTGGATTTTTAAGCAAATAGAAGGTTTCCTCCATACTCTCATAATCAGATTTTGAAAGCACAACAACATCGTCTCCCTTTGCATTAGTGACAAATAAAGGCGTGTGGTTATCCCGTACTTTATTTAACCATGATTTTAATTGCTGCCGAAAATCTGAATAAGTAGTGATCATTTTCTGATGTTTTACTGTAAAGTTATAAATTAATTGTTATTGTACAAAATGTTGTACAATAACAATTACAACCCCATCTCTTTCTTCAAAAACTTACCGGTAAAGCTGCTTTTTATCTTGCACAGCCCTTCAGGAGTGCCCGAGAAAAGTATGGTACCGCCGCCTGAGCCACCTTCGGGCCCAAGGTCAATAACATGGTCTACTACCTTTATAACATCCAGGTTATGCTCAATAACCAGTACAGTGTTGCCCTTGTCAACCAACTGTTGCAGTACGCCTAACAATACGTTAATATCTTCAAAATGCAAACCGGTAGTTGGCTCGTCCAGAATATAAAATGTATTGCCGGTGTCTTTTTTAGAAAGCTCGGTAGCCAGTTTTACGCGCTGCGCCTCGCCGCCTGATAGGGTGGTGGATGCCTGGCCGAGCCGTATATAGCCCAAGCCTACATCAAGCAGTGTTTTTACTTTGCGATAGATAGATGGAATATGCTCAAAAAATGGAACAGCATCTTCAATGCTCATGTCCAGCACATCGCTTATTGATTTGCTTTTGTAGCGTACTTCCAGTGTTTCACGGTTGTAGCGTCTGCCGCTGCATTCTTCGCAGGGCACTTGTACATCAGGCAAAAAGTTCATTTCAATAACCTTCATGCCCGCACCCTGGCAAGTTTCGCAGCGACCGCCTTTTACATTGAACGAAAAACGCCCCGGTTTGTAACCGCGGATCCTCGACTCAGGCAGCGCAACAAACAAATTGCGGATATCCGAAAAAACACCCGTGTAAGTAGCCGGGTTTGAGCGTGGTGTGCGGCCAATAGGCGTTTGGTCTATCTCAATTACTTTGTCAATATGTTCCAGCCCCTCAATAGATCCAAAAGGCAATGGGTGTTTTTTAGCCCTGAAGAAATGATGGTTTAAAATAGGATAAAGCGTCTCGGTTATCAGGCTTGATTTGCCACTGCCGGATACGCCGGTAATGCCTATCAGCTTGCCCAAAGGAATATCAACACTTACTTTCTTTAGGTTATGTCCGGTTGCTTTTTTAAGCGATAAGTTTTTGCCATTGCCATCACGCCGTTTTTTAGGGATGGCAATTTCGCGGCTGCCGTTAATATACGATGTGGTAAGCGTGTTAACAGCCATTAATTGTGCCGGGGTGCCTTGTGCAACAATCTCGCCGCCATGCACACCTGCTGCCGGGCCCATATCTATAACATGGTCGGCTTCCAGTATCATGTCCTTATCGTGCTCTACCACTAATACGGTATTACCCAGGTCGCGCAGGTTTTTAAGGGCGTTTATTAGCCGCTCGTTATCGCGTTGGTGTAGGCCGATACTTGGCTCATCCAAAATGTACATAACGTTCATTAGTTGCGAGCCGATCTGCGTTGCCAGCCTTATACGCTGCGCTTCGCCGCCTGACAGCGTTTTAGCAGTACGGTCGAGGGTTAAATAGCTCAACCCAACATCCAGCAAAAAGCCAATCCTCGCACGGATCTCTTTCAGTATCTCTTTGGCGATAACATTCTGCCGCTCGTCAAGGCGATCCTCCAAGCCCGTGAACCAGTCGCGTAGGGTGATGATATCCATGCTTGATAATTCAAAGATGTTCTTATCATCAACCTTAAAATGCAGCGATTCTTTTTTCAACCGGGCACCTTCACAGGTAGGGCAGGTCTTCAACACGCGATAGTTTTCCATATCGTCCATGCCTTCGTCGTTGCGGCGCTCCTGCTGTTCTTCCAGCATACGGATGATACCTTCAAAGGTTATTTGGTAGCTTTGCACGTTCCATTTGTTGTACTCAACGGCTACGGTAAGCAATTCCTGCGTGCCGTTTAAAATAAGGTCGAGTTTTTCCCGTTCCAGCTTTTCTATCGGCACAGAAAGCGAGAACTCATATTTTTTTGCCAGCGCTTTCAACACCTGGAAGATCCAGGTCTCGCGGTATTCACCCAAGGGCGCCAGGCCGCCATTCAGAATGCTAAGTTTTGGATTCGGAATAACCGAGGCCTCATCCACCTCAAAAATATAACCCAGCCCATTACACTTATCACAGGCACCATAAGGCGAGTTGAACGAAAAAGTATTAGGCTGCGGCTCATCATAAGAGATGCCCGAAACGGGGTCCATCAAATACTTGCTGAAATAATAAACATTATTGTCTTTATCCGCTATGCGGATAATTCCCTTTGCGGTTTTTAAAGCCGATTGGATAGAATCATAAAGGCGTTTGGTATCATTAGCGCTTACCATCAGCCGGTCAACAACAATGTCAATATCATGGATCTTATAACGGTCCAGTTGCATTTTAGGCTCAACATCGGCAATTGCGCCATCAATATAAACCTTTAGGTAGCCTTGCTTGCGTATCTGCTCAAAGAGTTCACGATAATGGCCTTTGCGGGCTTTTACCACGGGAGCCATTACATTAATGGGCTGCCCTTCAAATCTTTCCAATATGGTTTTAAAGATCTGGTCCTCGCTCATGCGCTCCATCTTTCCGCCGCTAACGTAGGAGTAGGCTATGCCTGTACGGGCGTAAAGCAGACGCATAAAATCGTAGATCTCGGTAATGGTACCCACAGTCGACCGTGGATTTTTACTGGTGGTTTTTTGCTCAATAGCGATAACCGGGCTTAACCCCGAAACCTTATCAACATCCGGCCGTTCCATACCACCCATAAACTGGCGGGAGTAGGCCGAGAATGTTTCCATATAACGGCGCTGACCCTCGGCATAAATGGTATCAAAAGCCAATGATGATTTACCGCTGCCACTTAAACCGGTAATAACTACCAGCTTGTTACGCGGAAAAGAAACGTCGATGTTTTTAAGATTATGTACCCGCGCCCCGTATACTTCTACTTCACTTTGCTCGCCCAGGTCGATGTATTTGTCGTCCATATTATATATAAAACCGTTACCGGTAAAAATGCTAAAATTTTAAGCAAATATACAAAAAAAGCCCGGCTTGCCATTGGCAAACCGGGCTGCATGTGCTCCGTAAAATATGGTTAATTATACGCGATAAGATTTTGTGGCTGAAACTTTACAAATGTGTAATATTCCGAATAGCCGTATTTTTTAGGTTTAGCAATAATCTCCTTCATGGCAATAATACTGTAAACATAGTTGCCCGTTTCGCGGTTCAACTTCATCATAAAGTAATTGTCCTCTTTTTGGCTGTTTATTGCTTTTTCAAGTTTAACTTCTCCGTTGTTGTAGGCCGCGGCCGCCAATGTCCAGCTGTCAAACTCGTCATACAATTCATTAATGTACTTGCATGCGGCAATGGTAGCTTTTTTAATGTCCCTGCGCTCGTCAACTTTACGGTTAACCTTTAACCCATAGGTGCGTGCGGTGCCCGGCATAAATTGCCAAAGTCCTGCTGCTCCTTTTGGAGACGTTCCTTCGTGCAAGCCTGATTCAACCAAAGGAATGTATTTAAAATCCTCGGGTATGCCATGAGCTTTTAAAATGGGCTCAATTATAGGAAACAGCTTTAAAGCCTTTGCATGCAGTATATTAGACTGTATGTTTTTGTAATTGTGATTTTTAAGGGATTTCTGTAATTTTCTGTACACAGCGGCATTAACGGGCAGGGCCTCGTCTGCAAAACTGTAATCATTAGCGGCTTCAGTAGTGTTAGTGTTAATAACCAAATTGGGTATTACGTACGTTACCGGCGTTACTGTTTTTGGCGCGGGTTTTGTTATTACTGAGCTTGCAGTGTTAAGCTTGAAAATGATTAGCAGCACCACTATTACGGAGCACGTAATTAAGTGTTTTTTCATCATTTTTTCTTCGTTGTTAAATGAACTATTGGGTAATTTCTTTTGCAAAGGTACCGTTTATTAAGCACATTGTCAAACACTTATCATTGGCTTAGTGTTTTGAGAAATTTAAAATAAGTTCAAAATCGCCGTTTAAAGTGGTTTAAACGCTGTTTTTGAACCAGCAAAAAAAGTTGAAAAAAGCGCCATTACCGGTGCAAAAAAAGGCTATCTTTGCGGCTTCACGCTGCGAAAGCGCAATCAAAAAACATATGGTATTTAAACGACCAACAAACAGTCGCGACGATAGAAACGGCAAGTCATCAAACCGCAATACAAAGGGTGATGATAATTCAAAAAGACCTTCTTCGTCAAACCGTGGTAGCTTCTCAAAAAGCACGGACAAATCAAGCAACAACGATTCTAAAAAAAGATATTCAAGTGGCCCCGCTGCCGAGCGTAGTTCTTTTTCGTCACCGGGCGAAAAGAAAAGCTATGGTCCGCGTAAGCCTTACTCAGGCAGGCCAACCGGCGACGGTGGTGGTGAAAGCAAAGGCTTTGAGCCACGCAAAAAGCCATACTCGGGACGTTCGGCCGATAGTGGTGATGATAGCCCAAAAAGAAATTTTGGTGCCGATAAAGGTGAATCAACCAGAAAACCATATGGCAGCCGTTCAGAAGGCGGCAGCGATCGCCCTAAAAGAAGTTTCGGCGGTGAAAGAAGCGAAGGAAAAGGCTTTAATTCCGACAGAAAGCCGTATTCCGGCCGTTCTGCAAGTGGAGACAGTGATCGCCCTAAAAGAACCTTTGGAGGTGATAGAAGTGAAAGCAGAGGCGCTGATGGAGATAGAAAACCCTATGGTGATCGTTCTACCGGTAGTTCAGAAGACAGACCTAAAAGAAGCTTCGGTGGTGACCGCCCCGAGAAAAAACGCTTCGAAACATCATACGAGAAAAAACCTGAACGCGCAGGTGGCAGCACAGATAAACCCAAAAGAGCTGGTTTTGAATCGCGCGGTGGCAAAAAGTTCGACAGTGGTTCAAAACCCGGAGCATTTAAACGCGATGGTGATAAACCTTTCCGCAAACCAAGACCAGAGGGTGAAAATTCTGATGCGCCGGTTAGAACCATGCGTAGCAAAAAAGCTACCGAGCCTAAAGAATCAGGCCTGATAAGATTAAACCGTTACATAGCCAACGCAGGTATTTGTTCAAGGCGTAAAGCTGATGAGCTGATAGAGGCGGGTGTTGTATCTGTTAATGGTGAAGTTATATCTGAACTGGGTTATAAAGTTGATCCATTTAAAGACGAGATACGCTATAACGGTGAAATGCTGAAACGCGAAAAAATGGTTTATGTATTGTTGAATAAACCAAAAGATTATATCACTACTACAGAAGACCCACAGGAGCGCCGCACCGTAATGCATTTGGTTGAAAAAGCCAGCAGGGAGCGCATCTACCCGATAGGGCGACTGGACCGTAACACTACAGGTTTATTACTGATGACCAACGACGGTGATCTGGCTGATAAGCTATCGCATCCGCGCAGCAACATAAGTAAGTTATACCATGTTGAGTTAAGTAAAACTGTAAGCCAGGGCGATCTGAATAAAATTGGTTTTGGGGTTGAGCTTGAAGATGGTTTGATCAAGCCTGATTCAGTATCGTACGTAGCAGGTGGTTCAAAACGCGAAATAGGCATACAGATACACAGCGGTAAAAACCGTATTGTACGCCGAATATTTGAGAGCTTGGGTTACGAGGTGGTTAAACTGGATAGGGTGGTATATGCCAACCTTACCAAGAAAGACCTTCCGCGCGGACGCTGGCGCTTTTTGGATGAAAAAGAGATCATCCAGCTTAAACATCTGATCAAATAGATCAGTTTTATCAAAATATATATAAAGCCCCGACCGTTAATTGTCGGGGCTTTTTGTTTTATGGTATTTGTTAGGAGTTATGTAATTTGCATAAATAACCAATTGCCTGCTTTATGAAAAAGATATTGTTTTCACTCCTTATATTGCTGCCATTGTTTACCATGGCGCAAAAGAAAGATAAATCAGCTACCCCAAAAGTTTTTGATCTTTTAATAGGCGGATATACCGCAGCCGATGGCAACAGGGGCATTACCGTTTATAGGTTTTACGCCGAAACGGGGCGGGTTGCTTTTTTAGGCGAGATGGAAACGGCAAGTCCCACTTTTTTGTGCATATCGCCCGACAGAAAATTTGTTTATTCGGTTAATGCGGTTGCAGAAGGCGGGGTGAGTGCTTTTAGTTTCGACTATAAATCGGGTGCGCTTAAATTCATTAACAAGCAATCCTCAGGAGGTGCAAATCCTGCCCATATTACTATAGATAAAGATGCAAAAAACGTTATCGTATCTAATTATGGTAATGGTACACTGTCAGTTTTGCCCATAAATAAAGATGGTTCATTAGCACCAGCTACACAAACCATTGTTGGCGAAGGCAGTAGTATAATACCGCAGCGGCAGGCAGGACCACATATCCATTCAGCAATTTTTTCGCCGGATGAAAAACATGTGCTTTACGCCGATCTCGGTACAGATAAAATATCCATAGCTAGATATAAAGGCGGTAAGGTGCCTGCGTTAACGCCCGAGGACGTGCCGGTTGAAAAGGTTAAGCCGGGTAGCGGTCCGCGCATTTTCGACTTTTCCCCGGATGGTAAGTTTTTATACCTTATAAATGAAATGGGCGCTACCGTTAACTGCTATGCCTATAACAAAGGTAAAGTAACCTTTGTTGACAGTGTGGCGCTGGCCTTGCCGGGCTTTACCGGTCGTAGCAGCGCTGCCGATGTACATGTATCTCCGGATGGCAAATTTTTATACGCCACAAATCGCGGTACGGCAAATGAATTGTTGGTTTATGCTGTTGATCAGGTAAGCGGCAAATTAACATATGTTACCCGTTACCCAACGGGCAAAGAGCCACGTAACTTTGTTATTGAGCCCGGAGGAAACTTTTTATTGTTAGCGGCTCAGCAGTCAAACATTGTTCAGATCTACAAAATAGAAAATAAGATCGGCATTTTGACTCCACTAAACAATCCTATCAGCATACCGTCGCCAACTGTTTTAAAGCTGGTATCTGCGGAGTGAGAAATTAACATTGCGTAAGTAACCGCCTGGCCCATCTGCCGAAACTCATTAATCGGGGTTTTAAGCCTTGGCTCCTTTGCCTTTCCCTGGAATAACACGCTGTCCGGCCGGGTATTTCTTAATACAATTTGATCTCATGGGGAATGTAAAAAGGGGCTTTTACCTGTGAGCAACCTATCAAACAGTTTCTTGCTTACCCGGGATTGGTAATCTTACACATTCTATATCGTTTAAGGCACGTATCTGTTATGATGTAATTATCAGGTTAAACGTTTTGTAATTTGTTTGGTCAAAAAATCAAACATTGATATTAATCGGAAGTTTGCAAATATAAATACTATGAAATTGTTTGATAAAGCATGGTGTATTGGCCTGTTAGCAGTACTGTTAACCGCTTTTACACCTCGTGAATCACTGGCCCAGGGAGGTTATATCTCAAACCAGGAGTTTTACGATGAACTGTCGCCTTACGGCGCATGGGTTTATACCCCGCAATATGGAGACGTTTGGATCCCCGATGCAGAGGATGGCTTTAGGCCGTATGGCACCCGGGGCTATTGGGTTTTAACAGAATATGGCAATACATGGGTATCTGACTACCCATGGGGTTGGGCTACTTTTCATTATGGCCGCTGGCACTTTGACGATTATTATGGTTGGGTGTGGGTTCCGGGGAACGAATGGGGACCAGCCTGGGTTAACTGGCGGCAAGGTGGTGGTTATTACGGATGGGCACCGCTCGGCCCGGGTATAAGCATTAATATAGCTATCGGTAACAGCTATCGCACTCCGGATTATTACTGGACATACGCCCCCGAAATATATATAAACAGCCCGCGGGTTTATGATTACTATGTGCCGCGTACGCAGATAGTTAATATAGTAAACAGAACAAGTATTATTAATAATACCGTTGTGATAAATAACCGCACGTATATTGGTGGGCCCCGGGCTATGGATATACAACGCGTAACCCGTACAGCGCCGCGCGTATACAGAATTAACGATGCGCGCGGCCCGGGGGCTGTAAATATTACCAGTAACACCGTGAATATTTATAAACCCAACGTAACTATAAACAAAAATGCACGCCCTGCACGCGTGGTAGACGGCGAGGCTTATCGCAGGGCCAACCCCGGTCAACGTATTGCTGCTGACCCTGGAAGAAGGGCCGACAATGACAAGGCTAACACGGCTAAACTGGTGGCTGCCGCCCGCAGCGAAAGGCCCGACAATAACGTAGTGCGTGTAAATGGTAATGACCGTAGACCGCAACAGCGGGATAACGACATAAATACGCCGGGCAACAGACGCCAAAATAGAGACGCGCGTAACAGAAATGCTGATGATCCCGCCGGTAATGCTCAGCAAGAGCAACGGAGGCAGCAAAATGCTGAAGCGCGTCGCCAACAGGTGGAGCAAAACCGTGCTCAGCAACCTGACCAGCAGGATCTGCAACGCCGGCAGGAGCAGCAATTGCAACGTGAACAACGCCGCCAACAGGCCGACCAAAACCGTGCTCAGCAACCTGACCAGCAGGATGTGCAACGCCGACAGGAGCAACAAATGCAACGCGAAGCGCGTCGCCAGCAGGTGGATCAAAATCGCGCTCAGCAGCCTGACCAGCAGGATATGCAACGCCGGCAGGAGCAACAACTACAGCGTCAGCAAGAACCACAAATGCGACGCGAACAGCAACGCCAGCAACAACAAGCCGAGC
>NZ_CAMLHX010000014.1 GCF_946479965.1 uncultured Mucilaginibacter sp.
TTGATGTATCAAAAGCCGCAACATAATCGCTCAGCTTATCTACCATTTGCTTGAAATCATTTTGATTGATAAATGCTTCGTTACTTGTTCTTTTCACCTCTACGCCGTGTGGGTAATATTGGTGAATAGCATTGATCCGCATGCCTAGATTACTTGCTTTTTTATTCCCTGCTTTGGGGTTACCAACTGTTATCTTGAAGAAAACTACTTTACGTACAAAAGAGAATTGATGGAATATAGAATCAGCATAATCTCCTGCCGACCCTGAATCAAGCATACCCATGTAAGACGTTATTATGGGTATTCTGTTTTTGTAAAGATCGTTGTACGGATTTACAAAGGTTTTTTCGGCAACCGTATTTTTCTTAGAGGCAAAATCATTTTCTACGTTTTGCGCGGTTATTTGGTAAGCTGCATAAAGCGCCACAAACAACGTTACTGACACCAATATTAAAAAGGCAATTATCAGCGAAAAATTCTTTCTGTAGGTAGTATTCTGCGCCCTCATTACACAACCTTAAGGTTTAGCCAACATATTATCATGCAGAAATTTTTCAATTTTCAGATAGATCTGCATTCTGCTGCTATCGGTCTGCCCTGACCGCCCTTCGTTTTTATTCAGTTCATAAATAACCGGCACATTATGGCGTTGTAAGTCGCGGCGATAGTTATTCATCTCGCTGGTATTCAAACGCATATCAAGCCCGGCCTGAAATATGAGTATTGGCGCTTTAACTTTGTTCGTGTTAAAAACGGGCGAAATTGCCTTAAGCCGCTCGGCGTCCTTTTTAGGGTCGCCAAACATCTCATATCGTTTTTGCAGCGTTGATCTTAAAAAAGTTGGCACTTCTTTTATGTAAGTATAAGCATTAATAGGCGGATCAAGCGCTATGGCACAGGCATATTTGTGCGGGTAAAACGTTACGCCGTACAAAGCAGAAAAACCACCAAACCCACGCCCGAATATGGCTATTTTGGCCGGATCGGCTATTTTTTGCTGCACAAGGTAATTTACGCCATCCATTATATCCTGCTGAATTTTGCCGCCCTGCTCTATAAAGCCTGCACTGTAAAAAACTTTTCCGTAACCGGATGAGCCACGATAATTTACCTGTAAAACAGCATACCCCCGGTTGGCTAAAAATTGTGTTTCGGCTTTGTATCCCCAATAATCGCGCTGCCCAAAAGGCCCGTCATGCGGAATTACAACAACCGGCAAGTTGGCGCGGTTAACGCCCTGCGGATAGGTAATATAGCCGTTTATAAGCGTACCATCGCCGGCGTGGTAGCTTATTGGTTCCATAGCACACATATCTTCGGGGTTAAGCTTGGCGTTATCGCTGAGCCTGCTTAGCTTGTTCGGTTTGCGCTCATATAAATAAACCACGCCTCTGCTCCTGTCTGTCGATGCCGTAACGATAAACCTTTGTTCAGAAGTGTCCCGACCTGAAATGTTTATTTCCTGATCAGGCAGTTGCTTGTTCATGTTGGCATAAATCTTTTCAATTCCCTTGTCAAAAAAATGTTTTTGTGGTTTTTCAGCTTCCCAACCAACTGTTTCAAGGCGGCGCTTGTTTCTTATGTAATCATAACGCTGTATATCGGCTTTATCATTAATAAAAAGTACCCGCTCCTCCTTACCATTGTCGGCGTTTATTTCCACAACAGCAGTTTTATCTCTACCAACGTTTGAAAGCGCGTAGAAGTAATTCTTTACACCGGTAAAACCAATGGGACGTATTGAGTTTCTAAAATTATTTTTAATGATCGGCGTGAATGCTGCTCCCTCGTTCGGCCTGAACAGAATTGTTTCTTCAGCACCGTCTGTAGCTTTTACCAGGCGTATGCTGCCGTCGGCTTCAGAAATCCAGTCGCTGAAATTACCTGGATTTGGCAGGTAGAGCCGCACTTGCCCGGTGCGCACGTTAAGCTTATATACATCAATTTTCGCCGAATCGCGCTTGTTCATCGTAATGGATATTACATCGGGCGTAAGGCGGTTTGTGTTGAGTATACGCGTTTGAATCTTTGCTTCCGAAGACAATAAAACGCGTGTCTTTAAGGTTTGCACATCAAGCGCGAATATCTTATGGTTCCCTTTATTACCAAAATTATCGTTTCCGAAGACTATCTGGTTATCATACGTCCAGGAGAAATCGCGAATTGTAAAATCGCTGAAGGATGTCGCTCTTACCTCTTTCTCATTATCCAGCGACTTGATGAATATATTTTGCTTGTCCTTATACAATTTCAAATACGCAACATACTTACCATCCGGCGAAATTTTGAAGTTGTTTTTTTCCGGCGAAGTAAAAAAATCGCTCACAGGTATATCCGCCTTCTTATCCTTGCAGCCTGCAAAAGCGATAATTAAATAAAATAAAAATAAAAGTTTCCAACTCCTCATCATTGTATCTTACTCCGGATTATAACAGCATAAATTAATAAAATATGTACCCGTGTTTTTATTTGTCACCACAATTTTACCCTTATAACACGTTACTAAGTTGCTAATAAGTATCACATCAACAATATAATATTTAATTTTAACGGTATGAAACGCTTTTTAGGATTTGTATTTATCGTATTGCTATCCTCGGCCCGGTTACTGGCGCAGGGTAACGAATTTGCACTGGCCCGCCAGTATACAGCCAACGGCGAGCCCGAAAAGGCACTGGAGCTTTATGATAAATTATTTAAGCAAGATGCCGAAGCGTATTATTCATTTTATTTGAACACGCTTTTTGAGTTGCAAAAATTTGACATTGCCGAAGCAACAGCCAAAAAAATGGTTAAGCAGTTTCCTAAAAACAATAAGTATATAATTGCCCTGGGCAGCGTTTACAATAAAAAGAACGAAAAAGAGAAGGCGAATTTATTATATGACGACCTGATAAAGGGCATACCGGCCAATGCAAGCGAAATAAGCAATGTGGCATCGCAATTTTACCAGGCCGGTAATACCGAGTACGCTATTAAAACCTTTTTGCAGGGCAGGAAAAAATTGGGCAAGGACGAGGTTTTTGCTAACGAACTTATAACGCTATACCGTTATAAACGCGATAAAGTAAACATAACAGAAGAGTTTCTGAATTTTTTACCTACAAATGCCGGCTATTTGGGCCAGGCGCAATACACGCTGTCAACTTTGTATGAAGGGGATGAAGATTATGACATGTTGCGTACTGCCCTTTTAAAACGAATACAAAAGGACCCGCAGCAAACCATATTTATTAATATGCTGACATGGATGTACATGCAGCAAAAAGATTACGACCAGGCGCTTAACCAGGCGCTGGCGCTGAGTCGCCGTACCAATAACGACGGTGGTGATGTGTACGACCTGTGCCGTACCCTGGTAATTAACGAGGCTTATGACGCCGCCATACGCGGTTACGAATTTGTTATAAGCAAGGGCAAAACGCAATCATGGTATACATCAGCAAAAATTGAGCTGATAGATGCGAAAAACCTTAAAATAACCAGCGGTAAATATGTTTATGATGACCTGGTGGGGCTTGAAAAAGATTACCTGGACCTGTTAACAGAGCTGGGCCGCAACTCATCAACTGTATTTGCTATGCAGAAACTGGCAAAATTGGAGGCCTTTAAACTGCATAAACTGGATGATGCGCAAAAGCTTTTAGAGGAAGTTAGTAAGATGACTAATGTGCGGGCAGAGTTAGCGGCATCGTGCAAGCTCGATCTGGCAGATATCTACCTGCTTAACAAGATGCCATGGGATGCTACCTTGCTATACAGCCAGGTGGAGAAAGACAACCCTAATAGTGCTATTGGTCAGGACGCCAAATTCAGAAATGCTAAATTCTCTTACTATACAGGCGATTTTGCTTTCGCTAAAAGTCAGTTACTGGTTTTAAAAACGGCTACGTCGCAACTGATAGCTAATGACGCGCTTAACTTATCGCTGCTGGTAACCGATAATCTGTCTGCCGATAGTGCCGGAAAAGCCCTGAAAGTGTACGCAAAGGCTGATATGCTGATATTTGCGCAAGAGCCGGAAAAGGCGATGGTATTGTTGGATAGTATTAACGTTTTGTATCCGGATAACATCCTTACTGATGACATATCAATGTCAAAAGCGCGCATATATATCCAACAAAAAAATTATACCGAGGCCATAAAATATCTTAAAAAAATATTTACGGAAAATCCAACCGAGCTTTGGGCCGACGACGCGGTTTATATGCTTGCCGATATTTATGATAATCAGTTGAATGATAAAGAACAGGCTAAGACGCTCTACCAGAAAATAATTACTGATTACCCGGGCAGCTTGTGGATCAACGATGCCCGCAAGCGCTTCCGTATTTTACGTGGCGACAACACAGAGAACCTGTAATTTATTCCTACTTTTGCGGCATGATCGTTTATAACGAAACCGTAATTGTTGATGAAGCTATACACCGGCAATGGCTAAGCTGGATGCAGCAGGAGTATATCCCGAAGGTAATGGCCACCGGCCACTTTAACCGCCATACCATTTTGAATGTGCTTGATTCGCCGAATGAAGGTGTAACGTATTGTGTTCAATATTTTGCAGACAATCGCGATAGCTACAATGAATTTGTAGCAACTCATCTGCAAACTTTACAGGCGCTTCATTTCCAAAAATTTGAAAACCAATTTGTATTATTTAATACCTTAATGCAAACGGTAAAATGATAAGCTTTTAAACGAGAAAGGCCCCGATAAATCGGGGCCTTTCTCGTTTAAAATTATGCCCCAGAGGGGCTACCCAATTGCAAAGGGGGTAGCCCCTCTGGGGCATAATTATTTCTTGTAACTTTTTCTACAAATTGGTAGCCCCTCCGGGGCAAATCCATTCTATTATGATTTTGCCTTACTTCGTTATCAAATTATACAGCTCATCCAGTTTCGGACTTAATACAATTTCTATGCGTCTATTCTTGGCCAATGCATCAGCCGCAGTACCGGGGTCAATAGGCTGAAACTCGCTTTTACCGGTAGCTGTTAACCTTTTCGGATCGATCTTTTCAACCTCGGTTAAATAGCGGGTTACTGATGTAGCACGTAAAACGCTCAGGTCCCAATTATCCTTTATTTGCCCAAGATTAGTTATCTTTTTATTATCAGTATGTCCCTCAACAGCCATATTGATATCAGGTTCTTTTTGCATAACTGCAGCCAATTGCTTTAATGCCGCTTTACCACGGTCATCAATAACTATACTGGCCGATGGGAACAACAATTTATCAGTTAAGGACACATAAACCTTTCCGTTACGTATATCAACTGATAAACCATTTTGCTGGAAACCCAACAGCGCTTTTTGAAGTTTGTCTTTCAACGCGTTAGTAGCTTCGTCGCGTTTCTTTAAAATGCCCTCTACTTCTTTTAAACGTTGTTCACGCTTTTGCAGATCAGCAGAGAGCTGACTAACCCTAGAGGTGGAGCTGTTATAGTTAGTATTTAATGCCCCGTATTTATCATTAAGCGTGTTATAATTACCTTGTAACGCCGCTATATCACGCCTTAATCCCACTATATCCCTGTGCAGTTTGGCAGTATCCCCTTCTAAACCACCAACCTGGTCTTCAAGCGTACCGGTGCGGGCAGTTAACGAGTCGCGTTGGGCAAGCAGCCCCTTGTATTTTTTAGGCGATAAAACCACGCACGAATGCAGGGTTGTAGCTAAAACTGCCGCCAAAACAAAATACTTTATCTTCATACTATTCTAAGGTTATGTGTTAAACAATTGCGTTGCGTAAAAAAACATTAAGCGGATATATCTTACTGCACATGGCAGTTACTTTGTCAACCAGGTCCGCCTTCATCAGGTCCTTATCTTTTAAATCGTGCCAGGCTATAAAGCTTTTCAGTTTAAGCAGCTCAATATTTTCATTGTCGGCGCTGTAATCGCGCGGCAGCGTTTTCAATTTATCCTGATCCCTAAATTTACCGAATAATTTAACAAAATCTGCATCATCAATTATGGCTTTCAGGTCGTGGCCATTATAATCAATTTCCTGGCGGATGGCTTTTAAATGCGCTGCTTCGGGCATCCAGTATCCCCCTGCAATAAACGACTTGCCCGGCTGCACCTGGAAGTAGTATTCTGCGCCGCCTGCCTTTACGCCGGTAGTAGGCAAACTTATGCCAAAGTTATTTTTATAAGGTGTTTTGTTTTTGCTGAACCGTACGTCGCGGTAAATGCGCAGTACACATTTTTTGGGATCCAACTCGGCCAATACCGCCGGGTCAATTTTGTGCATTTCTTTTATCAGCTTACCGGCAAAATCAATAACATTTTCGCGGGCGGCATCATGGCGGGCTTTATTGTCCATAAACCACTCGCGGTTGTTGTTATCTGCCAGTTCTGCTAAAAAATCAAACGTTTGCTTTTGTATCATCAGTATCCAGGTAGGGTTGATATTTTATTTTGGGCGATAGCCAATATAATAACAAAACGCGCGATGCCCTGAAAATTACAGGTGCCAGCAAAACACATCCCCCAATTATTGTTCCCGTATATAACCACGGCGATGTAGTATTGTTGGTGATAAAATAAGTAGCCATTGCCAAACCGAAAGAAAGCCCCACATTTAAAGCGTAGCTAACATACATAGCCGCATAAAAGTAGCCGGGTTCTATTTCAAAATAAAGATTGCAATGGGGGCAGTTAAGATTGATCTTATTGGAGCCAAGGCTATAAACTCCCCCGCTGAACATATCGCCACGGCGGCAACGCGGGCATTTGGCATGCGCCATTGCCCACAGTTTTGATGTGTTAGCCATTGGCAATTAGTTTAAATGCAGCTTCTCTTCGCGCATTTCCATTGGCATATCATTTTTTCTACGATATTTTTTATACCAGATGTAACCAACTATTGCTACAGCAAGGTAAGGCGCTGCTAGCAGGTACATTATGCCATTGTTAAGGCCGTTGGTGGCACCGCTGCCGCTTGCCTTGTTAGTTTCAACAGTAGCGGTACACATGGCGCATTGTGCGTTAGCATTTGTAGCTACAAATACCAATAAGCCAAGCGCTAATAATGACAAGAAAAATTTAGAGCTTTTCATCGCTGCAAAAATAACTATTTAATAATGAAAACGATGTTTTGCGCTGCTATATTATGCTGCTACCTCTTTTCGCGGAAGTGTTTGTAGATTTTAACCGCACACATCAATATAACAGCAAAGGCAACAATACCCACAACGCCGAAAATCCAATTTAATGAGCTGCGTAATACTACCAGAAAAACTATCGCAAAAAGAAAAAGCGTGGCTAACTCATTCCATAACCGCAATTGAGTTGATGTCCATTTGTAAACTCCCTTCTCCATCTGCTTAATTTTGTTCTGACAAATGTGGTGGTAAACCCCTAAGGCGACAACAAATGTTAATTTGATATGCATCCAGCCCTCTTTAAGTAAAGCAGGATTGATGTATAACATTAGTACACCGGCAGTAATGGTAATGAGCATGGAAGGAACGCCTATGATGAACCATAGCTTGCGTTCCATTATGGTAAACTGCTCAGATAGGATGGTACGGGCGGGATCGGGTTTGGCCTGCGCCTCTGTGTGATAAATAAATAACCTTACTATATAAAACAAAGCAGCCATCCAACATACAACAAATATGATGTGAACTGATTTGATATACAGATAGTATTCGCCCATACCCCCTGGCCCCCTAAAGGGGGAACTTAATGATTAATTTAATAATATATCCCCTTGACCCGGCTAGCCGCCATCGTTCCCCCTTCAGGGAGTTAGGGGGTACTCTTTTATAACTTCTACCGCGTATTTAACATTATCAAACGGAATGTCAGGCATAATGCCATGACCCAGGTTGAATATGTAGCCGTTCTCGCCTTTCATGCGGTCGAACAGGCGATGAATACGTTCTTTAATAACCTTTTTATCAGCATACAAAATATGCGGATCTAAATTGCCCTGCACAGCTATGCCTTGCGGCAAGCGCTTTTTCATATCTAGCAAGTCAACGTTCCAATCAATAGAAATGACATCAGGTTTTGCCTCTGCCATTAACGGAGCGAACACCGAACTGCCTTTGCAGAAAGATATAACAGGGATATCCTTACGGTTCAATTTACTGATGATCTCTGTAATGTACCGGTGCGAAAACTCTTTATAATCATCCCAAGCCAAGGCTTGTGCCCAGCTGTCGAAGATCTGCACGGCGTTTACTCCGGCTGCTATCTGCAGGTTCAAATAATCTGCAGTAACAGTAGCTATTTTTGATAGTAACTGATGCGCCAGTTCAGGCTCATTGTGCAGCATCAGTTTGGTGCGTTTAAAGTCTTTTGATGATCCGCCCTCAACCAGATAGCTCATTACCGTAAAAGGCGCGCCTGCAAAGCCTATCAGCGGAATACGGCCATTCAATCGCTGCTGAATGACTTTTATAGCATCAGCAACATATTGCAGCTTATCAATGCAATCTACATTCAAATTATCAATATCAGCCTTAGTACGCACCGGGTTGGCAAACCGCGGACCAATATTAGCCTCAAAACTCAAATCTCCGCCCATGGCTTCGCCGGTTACGAGAATGTCTGAAAATAGAATGGCTCCGTCAATATCCAGCAGATCAACCGGCAGCATGGTAACATCAGCCGCTATCTCGGGTGTTTTGCACATCTCCAGGAAAGAGTATTTGTTTTTTATCTCCCAGTATTGTGGCATAAAGCGCCCTGCCTGGCGCATCATCCATACAGGTGGGCGTTCTGTCGCCTCAGAAAATGCGGCTTTTATTAGTAGTGAATCTCTCATTTTTTGTTTAGAGTCAAGAATCAAGAGACAAGAATCAAGATTTCTTATCGTCAGTTCTTCACTTTTATAATTAATCAAAAAGAAAGAAACCAAAGCAAAGTCCTGGTTCTTGATTCTTGTCTCTTGATTCTATTTTCCGTCCAGTTCCTGATGAAGCTTTCTAATCACTTCCTTCATCTTAGCGGTTGTTTTTTCTTCGTGCTGATCCGTCAGCTTTAAATACGCTTTGGCCTTTTCAAAATTACCCAAACGAATACTAATATTGGCCACATGCACCAACGCCGCCACATGGTCATTTGCCGACCGTAGCGGATATTGCGCGGCCAGTTCGTAATGTCTTTCGGCTTCTTCAAAATCCTGCCTTTGCAGGTTAACGCCCCCCATTATGAACTCGTAAAAACCGCGTCGTTGTTTGCTTAACCATTCCGGTTTACTTATCTGGCTTAATAACGATTCGG
The DNA here is from genome assembly GCF_946479965.1 of uncultured Mucilaginibacter sp. The sequence continues at coordinate 9,242 of NZ_CAMLHX010000014.1, forward strand.
CCCTGTCGTAATCCTTTTTATGGAAAGCTTTGGCTGCCATAATAACAGTACCTTCTTTAAAATAACCGTAAATAAGCAAGCCTATAAACATTATAATAACGCCTACCAGCTCGTAAACCCGCCATTGCAGTGCAAAGCCCAGTAAAATTATAAAAGCACCTGTAACAAGAATGCGTGCCCGGTTTGTAAACATTAATGCTGATCAGTAAATTTATAGCCTACCCCACGTATAGAGTGGAAGTAAACCGGGTTTTTAGGATCGGGTTCAAAATACTTACGGAAGGTAAGGATGAAGTTATCAATGGTACGGGTTGACGGGTAAACATCGTAGTTCCACACGGTTTCCAATATTTGCTCACGCGATACAGCCTCATTACGACGCTCTATCAGCAATTTTAACAGCATGGTTTCCTTTTTTGTAAGCGGAGTGATCGAGCCATCACCGTTAACGAGCTCAAAAGAGTTAAAGTGGATGGTTTTATCGCCAATTTTATAACTGTTAAACTCTTTCAGGTCATCGCCTTTCAAGCTGCGTTTTACCAGGTTATTAACCCGTAAGATCAGCTCTTCCAAGTTGAAAGGTTTGGTCAGATAATCGTCTGCGCCTTTTTTCAGACCGGCAATTTTATCCTCGTTAGTGTTCTTAGCAGTAAGGAACATAATTGGCACCTCCGAGTTTTCCAGTCTGATGGTTTCAGCAACCACAAAACCGTCAATCTCCGGCATCATTACATCAAGGATAACCAGGTTAAAACGTTCCTCTTTAAATATTTGTAGAGCTTTTTTGCCGTTGTTGGCAGTTGATACCTTGTAGCCTTCCAACTCAAGGTTGAGTTTTATAGCCTCTAAAAGATGATCCTCATCTTCGGCTAACAGAATTCTTTTTTTGGTTTGCATTGTGAGTTTATTTATGCACTAATTGTGAAATGGAATAATTTCCGTCATGCTATACAGCTAATGACACCCGTCCTCATCAATAATCGTGCAGAGTTACCAAAAATAGCCCTTATCCCTGCAATCCCATTGTCATATCTTTTTACCCGAACACAACCTCGAAAATACTTCCTACAGGGCGGTTATCTTTAACCTTTATGCTGGCTTCGTGCTTATCTAATACCTGCTTTACAATATACAATCCTAAGCCTGTACCTTTTGTGTTGCGCGTATCCTCACTGCCAACGCGGTAAAATCTGTCAAAAATGCGGGTTTTTTCATTGTCGGCTATGCCAATGCCATGATCTGCCACCTGGAAATGTATGCGGCCCTCCTTTGCAAATAGCTTAACCTCTACCGCCTCGCATGGTTTTGAATACTTAATGGCGTTCTCAATCAAATTGGTAACTACCGATGTAAGCGCGAACTTATCGCCTGTTATTTCAATTTTGGGCTCAATTTCGGCGTTTATTATCTGCTGATTCCCGTCGCATTTGGTTATCTGCAGGCGGTTAACAATGCTATCCACCAAAACCGATAAGCTAAATTTGGCTTTGGGGAAACTATATGAGCTGTTCTCAATTTTTGATGCCAGCAGCATATTCTCCACCATATCGTCCAAACGCTCTATATCCAGTAATGATTTACCGATAAAGTCTTGTATCTGTTCTTTGCTCAGATCACGTTTCTGGATGGTTTGCAGCAGCAGTTTGATGGATGCCAAAGGCGATTTCAACTCGTGCGTTACCGATAACAAGAAGTTCTTTTTCTGCTCCTGCAGTTTACGCTCGCGTGCGAGTGATTTATGCATGTAAAACGCCCCTGCTAACAGCACAAGGCCGAACATCATGCCCTCGCTCATGATCATACCCTTACGCTCGGGTTGCATTTTAACCAGCATATATCCCCACCATACCAATTCGGCAACGGCGTAGATTATGATGGCGTAAAATATTACTAATGGTTTTTTCATTTGCCCCTAACCCCCTAAAGGGGGAACATTGTTAAATTATTTTTTAAACACGAGATCTAAACTATCAAATATAGCTCTTTTTGTTTTTTCGAGGTCTATCTTGTTATGGGCGGATGATATAAACCCAACTTCATAACCCGATGGACCTAGATAGATGCCACGGTTAATCAGCTCCCGGTGCATTACTTTAAATTTCTCCATGCTGGCCGGGTCAATTTCTTCAGCTTTACTGATGCTTTCCTTATCGGTAAACGCGAACCAGAAGATAGAACCAATGCTGAACACTTTGAACTTATAACTCCGCGCAGTGGCAAAACGCTGCAAGGCATCCACAAATTCCTGAGTTTTGTTATTAAGGTCTTTGTAAAAGCTTGATTTCAGCAATTCTGTCAGTTGTGCAATACCTGCAGCCATGGCAACGGGGTTGCCAGATAGTGTACCCGCCTGGTAAACGCCTCCATCCGGCGAAACATGCCCCATAATTTCGGCTGATGCCCCGTACATACCTACAGGCAGTCCGCCACCAATGATCTTGCCGTAAGTAATGATGTCTGGTTTGATCTGGTAATGCCCTGCAGCACCTTCAAAGCCCACACGGAAACCGGAGATCACCTCGTCAAATATTAATAACGTTCCGTTTGCAGTACAAATGTCGCGCAGTGATTGCAAATATTCTTTGCTTTGCAGCAATAAGCCATTATTGGCCGGTATAGGTTCAATAATTACCGCCGCTATCTGACCCTTAAAATCTTCGAATGCTTTCTGCAGCGCTTCGGTATCATTTAAGCTGATAACGATAGTCTCGTCGGCAAATGCTTTGGGTACACCTGCTGATGAAGTTTCGCCAAAAGTAACCAAGCCAGAGCCTGCCTTGACAAGTAGCGAATCTGAATGGCCGTGATAACAGCCCTCAAACTTTAAGATCTTATCGCGTTTGGTGTAGCCTCTGGCCAACCTTATGGCCGACATAACGGCCTCGGTCCCTGAGCTTACAAAGCGCAGTTTTTCAATAAACTTGTTATTTTTTAGGATAAGCTCCGCCAGTTCGTTCTCTAAAGCAGTAGGTGCGCCGAATGACATGCCGTTCTGCATTACCTCAATCACTTTATCTTTTACCTTGGGGTGATTATGACCCAAAATCAGTGGTCCCCATGAGCAGCAAAAGTCAATAAACTCGTTATCGTCGGCATCCCACACGCGGCAGCCATCACCTTTTTTAATAAATAAAGGTGTGCCATAAACCGACTTGAACGCCCTTACCGGCGAGTTTACCCCACCCGGAAAAAACGTTTTGGCCTTGGCATACAACTCCGCCGACTTTTCTCTGCTGATATCCGGTTTACCAGTTGTACTCACCGGAACATCCTCATCCCCCGAAAACATTTTTTTTATTGAATCTAACATTTGCCCCCCATCCCCCTAAAGGGGGAGTTTACTTTTCTATTTATTATTACTATCACCCGCCATCGTTCCCCCTTTAGGGGGTTAGGGGGTTACAACCATTTATTCTCTAACACTTCTTTAGCATGATACGTTAATATCGCGCTGGCGCCTGCCCTGCGTATGCCCATTAACACTTCGGTCACAGCACGTTGCTCGTTAAGCCATCCGTTGCGTACGGCTGCTTTTAGCATGGCGTATTCGCCGCTTACGTTGTAGGCTGCAACAGGTAGTTGGGTGTTATCTTTTAATAACTTAATAACGTCCAGATAAGCCAAAGCGGGTTTTACCATTAAAAAATCTGCTCCCTCTGCTTCATCCAGTCGCGCTTCAATCAATGCCTCCTGCTGATTGGCAGGGTTCATCTGGTAAGTCTTTTTATCGCCAAATTTTGGTGCCGAGTTCAAAGCATCCCTGAACGGCCCATAAAACGCGCTGGCGTACTTAGCTGTGTAAGACATAATGGAAACGTTGGTAAACCCATTATCATCTAACACTTTGCGGATATAACCCACACGTCCGTCCATCATATCGCTTGGGGCAATAATGTCTGCACCGCATTGCGCGTGCGCCAGGGCCATTTTGCCCAAAACTTCCAGTGTCTCATCATTCAGTATCTCACCATTCTCAACAATGCCATCATGCCCGTCGATACTGTAGGGGTCCATTGCTACATCGGTAACCACACAAGCCTCCGGAAAGTTTGTCTTAACCTCGCGAATTGCGCGTAAATACAGCGTTTCTTCGCGATAGCTTTCGGTTGCATACTTATCTTTTAGTTCCTCGCTTACGTTTGGGAACAGATCAAAAGAATACAGACCCAGTTTAAGGCAGCTCTCTATCTCGCGCAGCAGGTTATCTATCGAATACCTGTACAGGCCCGGCATAGAAGCTACCTCCGTTTTTTGGTTTACGCCATCAACAATAAACAGCGGAAATATCAAATTAGCCGCGCTGATATGCGTTTCCTGCACCATCTGGCGGATAATTTCACTCTTTCGGTTTCTTCTTGGTCGTTGTAACATTAGTTCATAGTTAATGGTTCATGGTTCATGGTGTTTGGCTCATTTGCTATGAACTATTAACCATGATCTATGAACCTATAATCCAAACACCGCCTCTGCCAACCCTACCTCATCGGGCGAGAATGGCAGCGTGTATTTAACACCCATTTCTTCAAATTTCTTTCCGGTCGATTTGCCTATGGCGATAACCTTTTGATAAGGATCAAGCAGGTTATCTACAAAGTAAGCTTCAACGTTTGACGGACTGGTAAATACCAGCACCTCTGCGCCTGATGCCTCAACGTTGTCTTCCAACACGGTTTCGTATATGGGCAGGTCAATTATCTTAACGTCTGCCGAAAGGCCCTTCTGTACGCTCTTTAATGAATCCTCGGCGCCCGGGAACAGTACTGTATCACCGGCGCTTACCAATCGTGCAAACTCGGCGGCTACATCTGCGCTATCGTTGCCAACGCCGGTGTAATTGGCAAAAAAGCCTTTACGGCGCAGCATTTCTTCTGACCCTGCACCCATTACCCCAAACTTTACACCCTTTGGCAGTTGCGGACCCAGTTGAAAGAAATACTCAACAGCATTTTTGCTGCTGAAGAAAATCCAATCGACGCGTTTTAATATAAAAGGATCAAGCTTGGTGATAACCGGAACCGTGCGAATAAGCGAACGCCCGTCTATGTGTATATTATGCTTTGCCAGCGCCCTGCGGAAATAACTTTGCTCTGATACTTCCCGCGATATAAAAACGCTTGAAGGCAATTTGCGACCTTTCTCAAAATAGCTGAACACCTTTTGCGCAAGGCCATCTGTAGTAGGCGCTTCAATAAATAACCTGTCCGGAAACTCATCACCTTCATCGGCTTTTGATGTAAACACCTGGTAAACGTCGTCCTCTTTGCGGCAATAGCAGCCCAAAGGTAAATGGCAGCCGCCACCAAACATCTTTAGCAAATTCCGCTCAACAGCTAATTCTTCGGCCACATCAACATGATGCAGTACTTGCAAAGCTTTAAACAGTTCGGTATCGCTTTCGCGAATTTGTATAGCTAACGCACCCTGTGCGGGTGCAGGTATTAATTCATTTGGGGTAAGCTCTTCAACATGGAACTCGCTTAGATCTATGCCTAACCTATGCACTCCGGCTTTTGCAAGCATAATAGCATCATAGCTTTCGTCGCGTAGTTTTTGGATGCGGGTAGGCACATTGCCGCGCAGCTCCTCAATCTCCAGATCGGGGCGATAAGCCAGCAACTGTGCCTTACGACGATTGGATGATGTACCCACAATAGCGCCGTACTTTACGGACAGCTTTTGCTTAACATCAACACAGTCCTTCAGTATCAGTAATAACTCCGACGGATCCTCGCGCTCTGACACCGCTGCAATTATCAATCCGGCAGGGTTATCGGTTGGTAGGTCTTTATGCGAATGCACTGCAAGGTCAATGGTTCCGGCTAAAAGCTCTTCCTCCAGTTCTTTGGTGAAAAAGCCTTTGCCTTCCAGCTTATCAAAACTTAAATTCAGAATACGGTCGCCCTGCGTTTTAATGATCTTTAGCTCGGCGGTTATGTTATGCTTCGCCAGGCTATCTTTTACAAAATGCGCCTGCCACAGCGCCAATTCGCTGCCGCGTGTTCCTATAATTAATGTTCTTTCCAATTGCCTCAATTATTTGCAACCGCAAATTTAATTTTTTAATGCAGATGATGGAAGATTAATTAATGTTATGACTTGTGGATGTGCAAATACTCGGATATGCAGATGTGCGGATGAGAGGATGTGCAAATATGCAGATGTGCGGGATGTGCAGATGGTTGATCTAATTGAGAAGCGGGTGCTTTCTGTGCTGACAATAAAGAACATCAGCTGTTCCAAAAAATATAAAGCCTGAAAATTTTCCAAATTAACTGACGGTACTAACTTGTTGTCCATCAGTACTTTTCTATTTTAGCGTGGAACAGTTTGGAACACTTTGAAACTACTTATAAGTCAGTAAGATTAGCTGTAAAACGCCTTCAATCACCTGACAATAAGCGCCTTGTGACGTTTTTCGATTTTCACTTAAATTTGGAACACTTTGGAACACCCTTCCGGGCAATTTGGAACAGTGATTATGCTGGTATTTTGCGGTCCGTTGTCCAATTCTATCGATGCTGATCGTCATTGAGGCATAATTTACCAATAAACAGAATACAATGGAACAACGAATTAATGCTTTTAAAGAAGCGCCGGGCGCTTTGCAAGCACTGTATGGCATACGTGCCTATTTAGGAAACTCAGGACTTGATGAAAACCTGTTACACTTGCTTTACTTCAGGGTATCACAAATTAATGGCTGTGCCTTTTGCCTGGACATGCACTCCAAGGACCTGCGCGCCAATGGCGAAACCGAACAACGGCTTTATATGATAGCGGCCTGGCGCGAAGCGCTTGTATACACCGATAGGGAACGCGCCGCACTTGCCTGGGCAGAAGCTGTTACCAAACTCGACAATTGCGATGTGCCCGACGATGTTTTTGAGCAGGCCAGTAAACAATTTACCGAAAAAGAGCTGGTTGATCTGACGTTAGCCGTAACTACAATTAATACCTTTAACCGGCTAAATATTGCTTTCCGCACGCCGGGCGGTAGTTACAGGGTTGGGCAGTTTGCCGCTAATTAAGCCCTTTAATGAGCATGATTCTGCATTTGCTTTACAGAATCATGCTCATTACATGTTTACTGCATTGCTGCCCAATCATTCATATAAGTTTCAAATACAGTTAAAGGCATAGAGCCGCCAAGCAGCGCGGCATCGTGAAATTTTTTGATGCTGAATTTTGTGCCCAAGCTTCTTTTATACCGGTCTCGCAACTGCTTTATTTTCATTTCGCCCGTTTTATAGGCCAGCGCCTGGCCCGGATCGGCCATGTACCTTTCTGTTTCTTTTACGGCATCCGCTTCGTCCCAGCCTGCTTTGTCCAACATGTAATTAATAGACTGCTCCCTGGTCATTTTGCCGGTATGCATTCCTGCATCTACTACCAGGCGTATTGCCCTAAATAACTCATATTTTAATGCAGCAATTTTAATAAAAGGATTGGTATATAAACCCAACTCATCACCCAACGATTCGGCATACAGCCCCCAACCTTCAGAAAATGCCGAGTAGGCGGCGAACTTTCTGATCTTTGGAAAATTCGCATTTTCCTGTTGCAGAGATAATTGGAAATGGTGGCCGGGTATTCCTTCGTGCGCAAAGATATTTTCCATACTAAGCGCATTAAAATTGACTGCATCCGGTATGGGCATATTAAAATACCCGGGCCTGCTGCCATCCGCAGCTCCGCGCTGATAATTAGCAGCGGCGGTTGCTGCCTGAAATTTTTCCACCGCTCTTATTTCGAGCGCCGATTTCGGAACCCGGTTGAACAGTACTTTAAGATGCGGCTGCATTTTTGGTAAAATTCTTTTAAAACTATCCAGAACCTGCTCATCCGTTTTAAAAGGAAAAAATTGTCGCTCGGTTCGCATGTACTCAAACAATTGAGCTAAAGTGCCTTTATAGCCTGCCTTATCTTTTAAAGCAGTAATAACCTTAATTATTCTATCCACCTCTGACAAACCGGTTTGGTAAACCTCATCAGGTGTTTGATTGGTTGTGGTGTACAACTTAACGCGATATTGGTAAAGAGCGGCACCGTTTGGTATAGCGTTAAGACCAGAAGTAGCCCTCGCCTTCGGCAAATAAGTTGTTTTTAGATAAGCAGCCAATTTTTGATAGGTAGGCGCTACTTTTTGGGTAATCGCGTTTTGATAAGCCAGCCTGAGCGCCGCCTTCTCCTCTTTTGTGAAAGATACAGGGAACATTTTAATCGGCCCGTAAAAAAGGCTTTTGGCAGTATCTGAAGTAGTTTGCGCTTCCAATTGCGGTATCATTTTAACAACCAATGCTTTGGGTAACACTATGCCTGTTGCAATGCCTTTATTAAAATTTGCAATGGCGCTATCGGCCCAAACTGTAAAAGCTCCAATCCTCTTTAGCCAGTCGTAATAATCTTTCACGGTTTTAAATGGCTGTATGCCTGTACCGGTACCAGCAGCCGCGAGGCTGTTGGGTAAGCTACGAAATTGATTAAAGGGCATGTATTCCTGGTGAAACTTTTCTTTCTCAATGGACATTTCCAGTTGTAATTTCATTATATCAAATGAAATTTTATCAAATGAATTTAATGAGGCGCGTTTAAATTGCTTTAGCTTTTGCTGATAACTTATATTAAAGTCATGCACCCTTTTAATGTAAGGTGCAGATACATCATTAGCTAATTGATCGTTGTACCGGTTGTCTCCGCTTTGTGTTGCTGATAAGGGATTAAAAACTAAGCCCTCTTCATAATATCGCTCTAAAAGTTCATTAAAAGCCTTGTTGTTTGCAGGCGATTGCGCTTGTAACGATAACGTGAAAAATGAGAGCAGGAATAGAGCCGCGCTCTTAAAAAGGGTTTGGGGGAAGTGCATAATAAATTGTATGAGGTTAGAGCAAATAATTGTTGTGTTGAATAGATTTTACTGCGTTGCCGCCCAATCGTTCATGTAAGTTTCAAATACACTTAAAGGCATGTTTCCGCCAAGCAAAACCGCATCATGGAACTTTTTGATGCTGAATTTGGTGCCTAAACTTTTTTGATATCGGTCGCGCAGCTGCTTTATTTTCATTTCGCCTGTTTTATAAGCCAGCGCCTGTCCTGGTTCAGCCATGTACCTTTCTATTTCTACGGTAGCAATTTGCTCACCTCGACCGGCTTTTTCTATCATGTATTTAATTGCTTCCTCTCTCGTCATTTTCCCTGTGTGCATCCCAACATCTACTACCAGCCTAACGGCCCTGAATAACTCAGACTTTAAAGCCTCAATTTTTATGTAAGGATCGTTGTACAACCCGAGTTGATTACCTAATGATTCTGTGTATAACGCCCAGCCCTCGGCAAATACCGAATAAATTGCAAATCTTCTGATCTTTGGAAAATCGGGGTTTTCTATTTGCAAAGACAATTGAAAGTGATGGCCGGGAATTCCTTCGTGCGAAAAAAGGGCTTCCATACGCAGTGCGTTATAATTCGCCGCATCAGGTATGGGCACATTAAAATATCCGGGCCTGCTTCCGTCTGCAGCACCGTATAGGTAGTTTGCTGATGACGTGGATGCACGAAATTTTTCCACAGCCCGTATTTCAAGTGCGGCTTTTGGAACAATATTGAACAATTGCTTCAAATGCGGCTGCATTTTTGGTAATATTCTTCTAAAGCTATCCAACACCTGTTCGTCTGTTTTAAAAGGGAAAAACTTTCGGTCATTTGTCATATAATCAAACAGCTCTGCTATGCTGCCCTTAAACCCGGCTTTACCTTTTAATTCGGTTATTGCTTTGGTTATCCTGTTTACTTCTGATAAGCCGGTTTGGTAAACCTGATCGGGCGTTTGATTAGTAGTTGTGTAAAACTTAACCCTATACCGGTATATGGCAGCACCGTTAGGAATACTGTTAAAACCCGAAGTAGCCCTTGCTTTTGGCAGGTAGGTGGTTTTTAAATAGTCGGCTAACTTTTTATAGGCAGGAGCTATCTTAAAGACAATAGCATTTTGATAGGCCAGCCTAAGCGCTGTTTTATCCTCATTTGTGAAAGATGCCGGGAACATTTTAATAGGACCATAAAAAATACTTTTAGCAGTATCTGTGGTAGTGTGCGGCTCTAATTGCGGTATCATTTTAACCACCAGCGCTCTGGGTAAAATCATACCAGTAGCAATACCCTTATTAAAATTGGCAACGGCTGTATCAGCCCAAACGGTAAAATCATCCATTCTCTTTAACCAGTTATAATAATCTTTTACAGTTTTAAACGGCTGTACTACCAGGCCCGACCCCATAGAAGCGATATCATTCGGCATGCTTCTGAACTCATTAAACGGCATGTATTCCTCGTGAAACTTTTCCTTTTCAAGGGCATTTTCAAGCGAGAATTTCAACATATCGAAAGATATTTTATCAAATGAGCTTACCGATGAGCGGTTAAATTGGGCTAATTTTTGCTGATAGCTGATATTAAAATCGTGCAGTTTTTTAAGAAAAGGAACTGAAATAGTATTAGGTAGTTGATCGCTATACCTGTAGTCTCCGCTCAGTGTTGTTGATAAGGGATTAAACACTAAGCCCTCTTCATAATATCGCTCTAAAAGCTCGTTAAATGCTTTGTTGTTTTTAGGGGATTGCGCTTGTAACGATAACGTGAAAAATGTGAGCAGGAATAGAGCCGCGCTCTTAAAAAGATTTTGGGGTAAGTGCATAAATTAAAAAATTGTGAGGTCAAAGCAAATACTTGTTATACAGGGCAATATAAGCAATTTGAAAATTAAAGCCATATTTGGTAAGCCGTTTTATTTATAATATTGCTGCTGACATAGGGCTGTCATTATGGTTCGATAGTTTTATCAAAACAAAAATGAAAACCTATGACCACCGAAACATTTAAAGAGATTGAAGCTGTTTATGCTGAAACCAGGCAACAATGGCGCGACTGGCTGCAAAATAACAGTCAGACAAAAGAGCAGGTATTTGCAATTATCTATCACAAAAAAAGCGAAACGCCAAGTGTAACCTATGTTGAGGCGGTTGAAGAAGTTTTATGTTTTGGGTGGATAGATTCTATATCCTATAAACGCGATGCCGAAAGTACTTATCAGCGTTTCTCTCGCCGTAAAGCTAAAAGCAATTGGAGCCCATCAAACATTGAAAGGGTTGAACGCCTTACTGCTGCCGGATTAATGACAGAGCATGGCCAGAAATTTATAGATCTGGCTAAACAGGAAGGTAAGTGGGATACGAAAAAGGAGTAAGGGAGTTTTAATTACTGTTGATCAATATATCTTTCGCCATTACCATGGGCACACTGATATATTTTTTCTCCATGTAATTCATTACACGCTCCAGCACCTCGCGAGATTGCTCGTCCATGCCTTGCACTTCGTCGGCAAAAACGCTGTTAATGGCAGTGTTGCGGATCTCCTTTATCTTTTCGGGCACGCAGCGCATAGCCAGCTCAACGCGGCGTTGTTTTAGCTGCTGCAAAAACTCGCACATGTTGTCTTCAATAATGGCTTCGGCATGTACCAGTTCCTGGTAGCGTTCCTGCAGGTTGCGTTTAGCTACCTCTGTAAGCGAATGCACCTCTATAAAGTTAACCGGGAACTGCTCCAATACTTCGGGAGCGGTATCATTAGGGATAGCAAGATCCACAATGGTTTTGCGGGTGGTTTCGCCGTTTAGTAGTGACGTGTATATTTCGGGAGTGATGATGGGCTCAACTGCTGATGTGCAGGTGATGATGACATCAAAACCTTTGTTATAACTTTTTAAAGCATCCAGATCAAAAGCCTCGCCATTCAGATCAGCAGCCAGTTTCTCTGCCTTTGCCAAAGTGCGGTTAAACACAGCAAAGTTGGAAAACTTATGCTTTTGCAGATACTTTGAGATGTTTTGGTTGGTTTCGCCTGCGCCGATGATGAGGATGCGGGCATTGGTGCAGAGTTTGAGGTTGTTTAGCTTGCGGTAGGCCAATGATACAACCGAGATGGGATTTTTGGAAATGTTGGTGTTTGTATAAACCTCTTTAGCTGTTTTGACGACACAGCTCATAAACATTCGCATCCCATCGCCGGTTAGGCCCGCTTCTCGGCATTGCTCGTAAGCTTTGCGTAGCTGCGCTAATATTTCCTTTTCGCCAACTACCAAACTTTCTAAAGAGCACGATGTTCTCAGCAAGTGGTTAAGCGCATCCTTGTCCTCGTAAATTACCGCGGCATCAACAAAGGTCCCCATGTAATGCGAACAAAGCCCGATGTTAAGCTTTTCAATAAATTTTGCAGCAAATGCTTTGTCAACCGCCTGCGGGGTTAACATAACAAATTCTACCCTATTGCAGGTGGCCAGGTAAAATATCTCGGAAATACCGAATTCAGCTTTTACCTGCTGGAGTTTATCGGTCAGGTTTTCCTGACAGATAACCAGCTTTCCCAACTCCTTCAGCTCGATCTGTTTATGCGTAAAAGCTATTACCTTTAAATACTTCAAAATCAGTTTTAAATTAACCCAACAAAAATAATATCCTGCGGCTCAATCAATGTCAACACTTTGTCATACCGACGTATTTAGAATATGTATAAATAAACCGAAATTCACCTGATAAGTAACTGTTAATCAGTTAATAAAAAAATAGTTTAAATGACAACATTAAAAAAAGTGAGCACAATCACTTTAATTTTAGGCTACATAGTGGCAGGTATCAATCATTTTAGGGTGCCGGAGTTTTATATTGCTATCATTCCGCAGTATATACCCTACCCCCAATTTATGAATAGCGCGGCTGGGATCTGTGAAATTATATTCGGGTTGGGCCTGGCCTTTAAAATTACCCGCAAATACGCCGCCTGGGGGATAGTTTTAATGCTTGCAGCCTTTTTGCCGGTGCATATCAGCATGATAACGGATGCGCCGTTTAAGGTTGACAGCACGACGGTAAGCCCATTACTGGCATGGTTACGGTTGGCCCTGCAACCCGTGTTAATGGCTTGGGCATGGTGGTATACAAGGGATTAATATTGCATTTGCAAAGCGCACTGTATTGTGGTATAATTGAGTAGCGATATGATAAGAAAAGAAACCTTCACACTACCCGGCGCTAAGGGCCGCGGTATGCTTGCCGATCTTACTTATGACGATGCTAACAAGGCAGCGCCGCTTGTAATTTTCGCGCATGGTTTTAAGGGATTTAAAGATTGGGGTACGCATAATCTGTTGGCTGATTATTTTGCGCAAAACGGTTTCCGTTTTTTAAAATTCAACTTCTCGCATAACGGCACCACGCCCGATAACCCGGTTGATTTTACTGATCTGATAGCCTTTGCTGATAATACATTTTCGATGGAACTGGAAGATCTGGGCACTGTAATTGATTTTGCCTGCAACGGCCCATCCATGCCGCGCGCCAATGGCGTATACCTTATGGGACACAGCATGGGCGGCGGCATAAGTATTATTAAAGCGGCTGAAGATAAACGCGTAAAGAAGCTGATAACATTTGGGTCAGTAGGGAGTTTTCGTAATCTGTGGCCAAAACAAGCCGAAGAACAATGGCGTTTGCAAGGCATTATGTACATGTTCAACAGTCGTACCCAACAGCAAATGCCCATAAAAAGCACACTGCTGGATGATCTGGAAAAAAATGCCAATCGCTTGGATATTATAGCTAAAGCGGCCGCGGTAACCTGCCCCTGGCTAATTGTGCATGGCGACGCCGATGCTACGGTAAATGTTAGTCACGCGAAAGAATTAAAAGCCGCCCAACCAAACGCCGGTTTAATTGTTGTTAAGGATGGCGACCATACTCTTGGTGGTGCTCATCCTTATGCAAAGGAGAGCCTGCCGACTGATCTGGCCGCGTTTGCCGAAGAGGCGGTTGCCTTTTTTAAAGATTAATTTAATTGGATTAAAATGTTTGCGGCGATGAGTCGTCTATAAGAATAGATACATAAATAATGAGTTTAGACCGACCTGCCAAAAAAGGTAACAAATACATCAACACTATCCCGACAGAAGAAGCAGGCTTGCATAAAATGCTCCCGATTTTGCGGGAGTACATGAAAAATAAATCCGAGGTTGTTCCCGCCAAAACCCTGGGGCCTTTTAAAACCGATACTTCTGTCTATAATACTTCACCGCAAAATGGCTTACGTGTAACTTGGGTAGGGCATTCAAGTTTGTTGATCGAGATAGACGGTTGTACCATACTTACCGATCCTGTTTGGAGTAACCGCGTGTCCTTTACCCAATTGATGGGACCGAAACGCTTTTTTCAGCCGCCAATAGCTTTGAAAGATCTGCCGCCTATTGATGCCATTATCTGCTCGCACGATCATTACGACCATCTGGATACAGCTACTATTGAATTTTTTGCAGGCAGCACCATCCCCTTTTATTGCTCATTAGGGGTAGGGCAATACCTTAAAAAATGGGGTATAATAGAAAATTACATTACCGAAATGGATTGGGGCGACAGCGTAATGCTGGGGCACGATTGCATAATAACTGCAGCGCCAGCCAGGCATTTTTCGGGCCGCGGGATATTGCATCGTAATGAAACTTTATGGTCGTCATTTATAATAAAGGGCCAGGAGCATAAGATATATTTTGGTGCTGATTCCGGCTGGCACCCGCAGTTTGAAGAGATAGGCGAAGCTTACGGTCCGTTTGACCTGACCATGCTGGAGATTGGCGCTTACGGCAAATACTGGCCGGATATACACATGGGGCCAAACCATGCATCAAATGCTCACATCGCTTTAAAAGGCAAACTCATGATGCCGATACATTGGGGTACATTTAACCTTGCCCTACACGATTGGTACGAGCCTATTGAACTGCTGATTGAATACGCCCGCGAAAAGAACATTGAACTGTTTGTGCCGGAGCCTGGAAAACCTACCGAAGTTAGTGGTGCGTTTAATTCGGAGTGGTGGCGAAAATATATGTAGTGGGCGGTTGTCGGAAGATAAACCGTCTGCCAACTGCCTACTAAAAACTGCTAACTTTCTTCAACCGGCTCTATCCAATTCCCATCCTCACGAATAATACCTATCAATTCATCAAGCGCATTGGCAGAGCTGATGTTCTTTTTCACCGCCTCTTTACCGCGATAAAGGGTGATCTTATCCGTACCCGAACCAACATAGCCATAATCAGCATCGGCCATTTCGCCGGGGCCGTTCACTATGCAGCCCATAATACCAATTTTTAAGCCCTTAAGATGACTGGTACGGCTGCGGATCATCTGGGTAGTTACCATTAGATCAAATAGCGTACGACCGCAGCTTGGGCAGCTGATGTACTCTGTTTTTGATATACGTGACCGGGTAGCCTGTAAAATACCAAAAGCTGTTGAGGTAATAGTTTTTGTATCGACTTCCGGAGCGTCTATCCATATCCCATCTCCAAAGCCGTCAATTAACAAAGCACCTAAATCTGTTGATGCAAATAGTTGAAGGTTTTGTGTTGTAAGTTGTAAGTCCTGGCTATCAAATTTATATGACCGCTTAATGATTACCGGCACTTCCAATCCCAACTCTTCCATTTTAAAGAAGAAAGTGCGCTGGTCGGCCATTCCGTGCAAAGCATCCGTCTCCAAAACAAACACCAGCGAGTTGCTGAAAGGTAGTGAGCCGAATTCATCAGAATCGATATCAGCGGGTTTTAGCCTCACCAAGTTTAAGGCTGATGAGCGGTCAACATCACCAATAAACTCCTGCAAAGTAAATACCGGGTGACAAAGTGTTTTGTCGGCCAGTTTTTGCCAGGTGGCGTAGTCGTAAAGTTGCTTTAAGTTACCGGGCAGATTAAACGACGGTAGTTCATTGCCTAAATAAACAAAATCAACCGACTGTTCGCCCATGTTGTATTTATCCAATAAAGGCGAATAGATATAGCCTGCATCATTCAATACCGCCGGATCTTTCAGATTAGCTTTTGATATGTCAACAACCACACGCGGTACCATGTGCCCGCCAATAAAAGCATTAGCTTCATAAGTGTGGCGCTTTTTGTATTCGTAAGGGTTATGGGTTGTTGGTTGTATGTTGTGAGTTGTAAGTTGTGAGTTAAGAGAACTTTCTTGATTCTTGACTCTTGATTCTTGGCTCCTCTCCGAATATCTCTTAACCAAAGCAATAGCAACCGGCGCTTCCGCTTCGGGTTCTTCGGTCAGGGATACACGGACGGTATCACCTAAACCGTCTTCTAATAAAGTACCAATACCTACTGCCGATTTAATACGCCCATCTTCGCCGTCGCCGGCCTCGGTAACACCCAAGTGCAGCGGGTAGTTCATGCCTTCGGCAACCATCGTTTCAACCAGCAGACGGTAGGCCTGCACCATTACCTGCGGGTTGCTTGATTTCATGGAAACCACCAGGTTATAGTAGTTCAACGTTTCACACATCCGTATAAACTCCATTGCCGACTCCACCATGCCCTGCGGCGTATCGCCATAGCGGCTCATAATACGATCGCTTAGCGAACCATGATTTGTACCGATACGCATAGCGGTGCCGTACTCTTTACAAACCTTTACAAGCGGCGCAAACTTTTGGTAAATGCGTTCCAGTTCGCCTTTGTATTCAAGGTCGGTATAATCAATCTGGTCAAATTTCTTTTTATCGGCATAGTTACCCGGATTAACGCGCACTTTCTCTACAATCCTTGCCGCCACCTCGGCAGCGTTGGGGGTAAAATGGATGTCGGCTACCAGCGGGGCAGTATATCCTCTGCTGCGCAGTTCCTTTTTTATGGCGGCGAGGTTTTGTGCCTCCTTAATGCTTGGCGCGGTAATGCGGATGTATTCGCAACCCGCCTCTATCATGCGGATAGACTGTTCCACTGTACCCATAGTATCCATAGTATCGGTGGTGGTCATGCTTTGTATGCGGATAGGATTATTGCCGCCCATAGGCACATCGCCTATAAAAATCTCGCGGGTAACAAAGCGCGAGTATTCTGTAAGCGAGTTACAATAACGACCGGGTAATAATTTTATAGCAGTTTCGCTCATGCGGTGCAAATTTAGTGATTTTAAAAATGCCGCTTGTCAAATAATATCTATTTTAGCATAACCTAACCACGCTAAAATGAAATGTCTTTTTTATATGTTATTGTTGGCTATTGTTGTCTCATCCTGCAAAAGTAAAACTGAACAAGAAGAGACCGATACCACCTCCACGGTCACAGTAGATGGCGCCGAAACGCAAAAGCTGATCGCGGAATTTAAGCCTATTATTCAGGGCGTGTGGGTGAAAAAGAGCTATATAGATAAAGTGATAAAAATGCGTTCTCCGTTAAATGCGTTCGATGAAGTAGAGGGCGCAAATATTATGGTAATAAACGCGGATAGTATTAAAGCGGACAGCCTTACAATCGGTGTGGGGTGGAATAATCATGAGGGAAGTGACATTGTATTGCATTTCAAACCCGGTAAAAGAGCGAACACCATAAAATGGGGAACTGATGAGTTGGGTTATGAGATAAAACACGGCGACACAATATTGGTTCTTTACAGATTTAGCGAAGAGAAAAATACAACTCAAAAGTCAAAGTTTATAAAAGCCGCTAATGTGCAACCCGGAAAAGACCTTTCATATGGTATGGATTACTTAATTAATAAAGGAATCATTGCGGGCAAATATTCTTGGGTCAAAGACGATAACAAGTCGCAAGAGGTGGTCTTTTCTACCGAGGGGAAAATTAGTGGATTAGGCAATTTTAAAACTTTCTATATTTTAAATGACCTGAATATGGAGCCACTGAATAATCTTGATGAAATAATCTTTGATATTTATAATACAAATCAGACTTCATACACTTTTAAGTTTGACGCTGACACACTCGGCTTATACGAAACAAAACCTAATGCAGACTCGACCCTTTTATTGGTTGATAAGCTTAAATATAAACTGGTGAGGAAGAAATGAAAATCCATCAATTCACCAGCAACTTATAACCCCTGCCATGCACATTGATGATCTCCACCGATGGGTCATCCTTCAAATACTTACGGATCTTACTTAAAAAAACATCCATACTGCGGCCATTAAAGTAGTTATCGTCATGCCAAATATTAAGCAGGGCCTCTTCGCGGGTAAGTACTTCGTTTTGTTTAAGGCATAGCAGGCGCAGCAGTTCCGCTTCTTTGGTAGATAGCTTTTGCTGACTGCCGTTTATAGCTATAATTTGCGATGAGTAATCAAAATCATAAGCACCTATTTTAAAGGTTGACTGCTTGTCCTCCCGACGCTCGGCATTTTCCGCACGCTTTAGCAAGGCATTTACGCGCAATAGTAGCTCCTCAATACGAAAAGGCTTAGTTATATAGTCATCGCCGCCTAAGTTGTAGGCCTGGGTCTTGTCCTCTATCATTCCCTTTGCGGTCGCGAAAATAATAGGCACATCCTGGTTAATTTTTCGGACATCCTTACCTAATGTAAATCCGTCCTTTTTGGGCATCATCACATCTAATATCAGCAGATCAAAGCTTTGCTTGGTAAAAGCGCGCAGGCCTTCCTCACCATCCGTACATAAAACAACATCGAACTTGCCTTTCAGCTGCAGGTAATCCTGTGTAAGCAGGCCCAGGTTCGGATCATCTTCAACCAGTAATATTTTTTTCATATGCTGATTCTTCTTGTCCGGAAGTCGGGAAGACCGAAAGTCCGAAAGGTTTAGTTAATAACAATTATTGTTAAATAAAATTGTGCCCGTTATTAAGCGGTAGCAAATTTTAATTCAAATTCAGATCCCTTGTCTTTTTCAGACCGTACGCTGATAGATCCATTCAGCCTTTTCACAATTGTATTCACATAGCTCAGCCCAAGGCCAAAACCTTTAACATTATGCACATTGCCTGTTGGTATGCGGTAAAACTGTTCGAAAATTTTGGCCTGCTGGTCGCGGCTCATGCCAATGCCCTCGTCGGCCACCTTAATTACCACCTGCCCGGTTTTATTAAAGCTGCTTATGGTTATCTTCGGTTTGCCTTCGCTGTATTTAATCGCATTGTCTACCAGATTATAAAGCACGTTAGAAAAATGCAGCTCATCGGCAATAATAACCGGGTTTTCTGCACTTAGCTCTAACTTTATTTCAGCATCGCATTTTTGCAATTTAAGCTCCATGCTATCCAAAACAATAGCTATTAGTTCGTTTATATTTACCGGCTTGTTCTCCAGTTTAAAATCGTTTTTATCTATACGGGCAACATTAAGTACCCGTTCAATATGATTACCCAGACGAGCATTTTCTTCATAAATAATGTTAGCCAGGCGGGCTATGCGACTTCTGTCAGCGCTTATTTCAGGATCAAGTAATGATTCGCTGGCTATCATTATGGTCGATACTGGCGTTTTAAACTCGTGGGTCATGTTGTTGATGAAATCCGTTTTCATTTCGGATATCTTCTTTTGCCTTATAATAGTAATTAATGTATAACCAAAGCAAAATATCAGCACAAAAAGCAAGCCTGCGGTTGTTGCCATTGAAGCTTTCATTTTGCCAAGAATAAGTGAGTTCTTTTCAGGGAAAGAAAGTTTTATTTTGCCCGGATCATTAACAACGTCTTTTGTAAAAATGGCGGTCTCATAAGTATTACCCGGGGTAAACTCAGGTTTTTTTGCAGCATCAGCAGCGCTTGTAAATATCAGTGAATCGCCATTGGCATTGGTTACATCGTAATAAAAAGGCCCATTAATATTCCTGCCTTGCAACTCAAAACGAAGTAGTGAGTCTATCCATTTGCGGTCAAGACGCTTTTTTAATGGTTCGCCGGAGCGCTGGTATTCAGCCAGAAGGGTCTCCATAGAAGTTCCGTTCCCGGCAAGAGCGGCAGCATGCTTTAAAGAGTCTTCAGTCATCTCGCTAAGCATCTGCTTAACCTGCCTTATACTGCGTTCCTTTTCCTTCCGCATTTGCTCTTTTTGCCAAAGTTCATTAAGTTGCAGTTGCGCAACTACCTGCGGGCCGTATAAGGGGTCTACGTACTGAGCAAAAACAGTGTCATATTTATTGATCCTTCCCTTTCGCTTAACATATTTAGGCTTGGGCAACGGGGTTAACCGGCCCTGTATGTTACCAAAATTGTCAACATAAAAGTCCATTTTAACTTTACCAGAAAATTCTTCGTCAAATTTCTGGCTGAAAATTAATCGCTGCAGGCTATCACTTAGCAAAGCAATACGTTTTTGACGTGCAATTGAAACTCTGCTACTTTGCAAGGTATCTTTTGGAATTATTTTAATCTGCGGCCCGTACTTTTTGGTTGTCGCGATATTAAACTCCGCACCGGGGCGGGCGCTAGTACTACCGATAGCCTTTTTTGCCAAAAACCTATCGGCATCATGCTTACTTAACTTATCAACTACATTATTTAGAGCGCCGTTAACTGTGCTGTCAAATAGTTGCGACTGCATATCATAACTTTGCATAAGGAAGTATAACTGCATGGTAATTACACCAAGCAATGCAAAGCTCATCAGGCCAATAATTATACGTATGCTCCTTTTTTTCAAAGCGATAAAATCAACAAGAGTTTATTATAATATCTCCGCAAATACAAAAATATTTTAAATATGCCTATGCGGCCGGTATTTAACAATTTTTAACAAAAAAGCCTTCCCAATAAATTGAGAAGGCTAAAAAATTGTATGTCTTTTATTTTATTAAAACGGCAGATCATCATCATCTGCTGCCGAGCTGATATCAGCCGGTGGAGCATATTCCGGAGTTGAGCTTGCGCCTGCGCCGCTTAATACGTTAATGCGCCAAAGCTGCATTGAGTTAAAATAGCTTTTTTTGCCGGCTTTGTCTGTCCATGGGCGGCCGCGCAGGTTAAAGAAAACCTCAACATCATCACCCACTTTAACATTATCTAACAGGTTGCACCTGTCTTGTATTGCCTCAAACTTTAAGTATTCCGGATATTGAGGATTTTCAACATACTCAACAATTAATTCTCTTTTTTTAAGCGAATCGGTAACCTGTGCGGTAGCGCCAATTTCGTGTACTTTGCCTTTAATATCCATCCTTGTAAAAAAATTTAAATGTAAAGTTAATAGATGTAAAGTAAAATTAGGCTTTATTAATTCATAAATTCGCCAAAATATTATGCAAGTTTTCCACACCGAAAGTAAGATCGTTATCACCTGTAATAAAAGGCTGTCGCCTTATTTGCAGCAAGAAGTTGAGCAACTGGGCTTTACCCCTGTCCGCGTATTTCAAACCGGCATTGAATTAAAGGGTACGATTACTGACACCATTCCCCTTAATTTAAATTTACGCTGCGGCAGCCAGATACTTTACCTGCTAAAAAGTTTCACGGCGGCCAATCCGCAGGAGCTTTATGAAAACCTGGTACAGATTGAATGGGAGCAGTTGATAGACTTTAGTGGGTACTTTTCTGTAACGTCAAATGTTAATAACGAACATATACTTACCCCGCTTTTTGCCAATGTTAAGGTAAAAGATGCTATTGTTGATCGTATTAAATCAGTTAAAGGCATTAGGCCCAACTCGGGCTCGGATGCCAATAAAACCGTAATACACCTTTACTGGCAGGATGATAAGGCCGAAGTATTTATAGATACATCCGGCGAGACGCTGGCTAAGCACGGTTACCGTAAAATTCCGGGTAAGGCACCTATGTTAGAGGCTTTGGCAGCATCCACAATTATGGCGACAAACTGGGATAGGAACAGTCCTTTTGTTAATCCGATGTGCGGATCGGGCACGCTGGCTATTGAAGCAGCTTTGTTGGCTACCGAGAAACATCCGGGATTATTTAGGATGAACTACGGTTTTATGCATGTTATGGGCTATGATGAACAGGAGTTTTTTACCGAACGTCGTAAACTAAAAGATAAAGCGAAGAAAGAAGTTAGTTTTAAAATTATAGCTACCGATATATCTGCCGATGCTGTTGATGTGGCAAGAAAGAATGCTAATACAGCAGGCGTAGAACATTTAATTGATTTTGCTGTTTGTGATTTTGCCGACACTGAAGTACCTGAAGAAGCGGGTGTGGTGTTTTTTAATCCGGAATATGGCGAGCGTTTAGGCACGCACACCAAACTGGAAGCTACCTACAAACGTATGGGCGATTTTATGAAGCAGAACTGCAAAGGCTACCGGGGCTATATATTTACCGGCAACCCTGATCTGGCTAAAAAGATTGGCCTGCGCGCGGCACGACGAATAGAGTTTTATAACGGTAAATTAGACTGCCGTTTGCTTGAATACGAGCTATATGATGGCACCAGGAGAGCGCCGGAGGAGGCTCAACAATATCCAAACGGATTAAAATAATATGAAAAAAATAATTCTGCTTTTTGCTGCTACCCTATTTACTGCATCGTGCTTTGCACAACAAGAGCTTGCTTTTCCGTTTCAAGGCGGCAAGGAGGTAATGAACAGCTTCTTTAAGCAGAATGTTAATGTTTCATCAGACATGGTGAAAAGAAAAGCCACCGGCACAGCCATTTTTAAGTTTACATCAGATACTACCGGTGCCATTAAGAAAATAATTGTTTATTATGCTGATGATGTATCCCTGGTTACGCCAATTATTGAGGCGCTAAAAAAATCAGACGGTAAATGGATAATTCCATTCAGAGAAAAAGCACATGATTTTATAATTCCCTTTAAAGTCAGTTTTAAGGCGCCTGTAACGGGGAGCGCCGCACTGCAGAAAGCCGTTTACGATTTCTACCGCAATCGTAAACCTTTGCTTTCTAACGACCAGGTTCCATTAGACGTAGCAACCCTGCTGCCCACAGTATCAATAATTTATGAGATAAATTAATTATTATTTTATTAAGATAAAATCTAAAGGCAAATTATTCTCGTAAGTTGTTTTAAAGTTAAAGCTGAAATACGATTTTATAAATATGACGAACGCCACTGGTTTAAAAATTAAGGCTATCGCCGCCAACATCCGCACGAAACGAGAGAAAAGCAACTATACACAGGAGTATTTAGCTTATAAATTAAACATCTCGCAAAATGCTTATAGCAAAATAGAGTTAGGCTATACCAAAATAACGCTGGAACGCCTGTTCCAGATAGCCGAGATACTTGAAACTGATCCTGTATTGCTGCTTAATTTAGATTAACCGCTTATTTTAAAAAGTTAGTACGGTATTTGCGCCATTGCTGTAATATTGCAGCTTATGGAGCACACTGATATTATTAATAAAACAATAGATTTCGTTAAAGAAACGCTGAAGGACGCAGAAGGCGGGCACGATTGGCATCATATTGAGCGGGTTTATAATAACGCGAAAAACATAGCCGAAACAGAAGATGCCGATATACTGGTAGTTGAATTGGCCGCCCTGCTGCATGATATTGCCGACCCCAAGTTTAACAACGGCGATGAAGAAAAAGGCCCCGCGCTTGCGGCGGAGTTCCTAACAAGTATCGGGATCGATCCGGTTGTAATAGCCCACGTCCAAAATATCATACGGTATATGTCGTTCAAATCATCGTTTGACGAGCCTAAATTCACTTCGATAGAAATGCAGATTGTACAGGATGCCGACAGGCTGGATGCTATGGGTGCAATTGGCATAGCGCGTGCTTTTAATTATGGCGGGCATAAAGGTCGCGCTATTTATGACCCGGCGATAAAGCCGGAAATCCATGCCAACAAAGAGGCCTATAAAAACTCAACCGCGCCTACCATTAACCATTTTTACGAAAAGCTGTTGCTGCTTAAAGATAAAATGAATACCGAAACCGGCATGCGCCTTGCCCAACAGCGCCACAACTTTATGCTGGTTTATTTAGATCAGTTTTATAAGGAAGTTAAATAAGCCCATCAACAACACTATACCATATAGATATTCAGCATGTCGAAAATAATTATCGCAAACGTTTAAACTTATATTCATCTCCTTCGTCCATACACAACAATGTAAAAGATGTAGTATATAATGTCACATCATAAGTAAATGTTGTTATTTAGCAGTATGAAACGAATACCCCTGATTATATCTTTTTTAATACTTTCTATAACTATTGCCTTTGCACAAAGCGCGGCTACTGTCACAAAATCAAGCATTAAGTTTCAGATAAAGAACCTGGGCATTAACACCGGCGGAACTATAGGCGGTGTAAAGGCTACTATCGTATTTAACCCGGCCCAGCTGGCAACAAGCAGCATTGAGGCCACCGCCGATGTTACTACCATAAACACAGACAACGATGAACGTGACGCGCATTTACGCAGCGCCGACTTTTTTGACGTGCAGCGTTACCCGCATATCATCATGAAATCGGTATCCTTTAAGCGCAAAAGCGGGGCTAATTATGTGGGAAAATTTAATGTCACTATAAAGGATAAAACCAAGCAATTAGATGTACCCTTTACTTACGTTGAGAACGGTAACACCGCTACTATAACCGGCACCCTTAAACTTAATCGCCTTGATTTTGGTGTGGGTGGTTCAAGCCTGGTATTGTCAAACGACGTTACTGCTACCATAACCGTAGAGATGAGTAAATAGAAGCAGGGTGTTGCAGAAATATATACAACACTTTGCAACACTCGCAACAGCTTTTTTTTTGAAAGTGTTTGATTATTAGCTATTTGCAAGTATTAAATGTTTTAACATGCAACACTTTGCAACACCAATATCTTCACATTTTCCAATACTATCTTCACGCTTTTATCGCTAACATTCTCTAAATAAGAATGTTGCAATTTTTACCTCTGATTTCACTCCTTGCAACAGCTTACCACAACACTTGCTATAGCAAACTTAACCTTTCCATATTATCCTGTTAAACTATTCCGTTAGTAATTTCATACTTTTATTGCTATGAAATTCAGGGTACTAATTTTGATCAACGCAGGGGCGGTGGCCATCACACTGTCTGCTGTTAATTACTATTTTCAGCGCAGCCTTTACGATATGGCCATCGCCTTTACAGCCACCCTTGTTACCAGCTTTATTGTCTTTTATTACCTGATAGAAAAATACATCTACTCAAAAATAATACTCATTTATAAGCTGATACATAACCTTAAACTGGGCCGCGACCTGCGCGACGCTTTGGGCGAACATACCAGCGCCGACCCCATCAACGACGTAGAAAAAGAGGTTAAGGAATGGGCCAAACAGAAAAAAACCGAAATTGATGCTTTGAAAACCCAGGAGAAATTCAGGCGCGACTTTTTATCCAACATATCGCACGAATTTAAAACCCCTTTGTTTGCCATACAGGGATACATAGAAGCCGTACAGGATGATGACCTGGAGGATAAAGCAATGGCACGCCAGTTTTTAGAGAAGGCATCACGGAATGTAGACCGGCTAAGCTATCTGATAAAAGACCTGGACGAGATATCAAAACTGGAATCGGGCGAGCTGCCTATTAACTACACCAAATTTAAAATTAACGACCTGATAAAGGAGGTTATGGAAAGTTTGGAGCTAAAGGCAAAGCAGCATAATATTAAGCTAAGTTTTAAGCAGAAGTACGATGAGGCCACAATGGTAACTGCCGACAGGGACAAAATTACGCAGGTGCTGGTTAATTTGCTGGATAATTCTTTTAAGTATGGCAAGGAGGATGGTACTACATCGGTAACGCTGTTCGACCTGCATGATACGGTATTGATAGAGGTAACCGATGACGGGATCGGTATTGAAGAAAAATATCTGCCACGCCTTTTTGAGCGTTTTTTCCGCACAGATGCCAGCCGCTCAAGGCAAATTGGAGGTTCGGGGCTTGGGTTGGCCATTGTTAAGCACATTATAGAGGCGCACCAGCAAACCATTAATGTACGCAGCACAGAGGGCCTCGGATCAACCTTTGGCTTCACTTTGCAGAAGGTTAAGCAAGGGTTACCATTCCCCGGATTACCAATATTAAAAAGTTAACATTAACTTAACATTGCGAATGTACCTTTGGTGCAAATATTATTAAAATGTCATTAAACAGTATCTTCCAGTATTTTGTGCCAAAGGATAAAAAAGTTTTTTTTCCGCTATTTGAACAAGCCGCAAACAATGCCGTAGTAATGTCGACCATTTTGGTTGAAGCGGTTAATTCAAGCAATCCCGCTACGCGCGAAGAGCTGTTTAAACAAATTGATAAGTTGGAAAATAAAGGCGATGAAATAACCCACCAGGTTTTTTTAGAGTTAGGAAAAAACTTTATTACTCCGTTTGACCGCGAAGATATCCACGCGCTTACCAGCGCCATTGATGACGTTGCTGATTATATCCAAGGTGCGGCCAATCGTATGAACCTTTATCGTATTGACGATTATAACGAGCATATCCGTAAACTTTGTGAGCTTTGTCTGCAAGGCGCTACTGAGCTTGAAAAAGCAGTGCGCGAATTGAAGGACCTTCGTAACGTACGTGCCATAGCCGACTCATGCATTCGCATTAACAGCGTTGAAAATCAAGCCGATTATGTATTTGACCGTGCCGTTGCCGATCTATTCCTTTACGAGAAAGATGCTATCCGCCTTATAAAATACAAAGAGATCTATGCCGCATTAGAAACCGCCACAGATATGTGCGAGGACGCGGCTGATGTTATGGAATCCATTTTAGTTAAAAACGCCTAATTTTTATAAATTTAAATGGTTACCACCCTTTTAGTTATTGTAGTTGCCCTTGCGTTAATATTTGATTATACCAACGGTTTTCACGATGCGGCCAACTCAATAGCCACTGTAGTTTCAACCAAAGTATTAACCCCCTTTCAGGCTGTTGCCTGGGCGGCAGCGTTTAACTTTTTAGCTTATTTTGTAGTAAAAGATCATAAAGTAGCCAATACCGTAGCAAAAATAGTAATTATGGAATATGTTAATATCCACGTACTATTGGCGGGGCTATTTGCAGCAATTACCTGGAACCTTATTACATGGTGGTTTGGTATCCCCTCCAGCTCATCACACACACTTATAGGCGGTTTTGCGGGCGCAGGTATCACCAACGCGCTTTATATGGGCGCGGCACCGCTTGATGCTGTTAACATGCATTACATTACTACAATTATAATGTATATAGTTTTGGCCCCCGTAATAGGCTTAACTATTGGCTATATTATAACAATTACAATTATGCGGATATGCCGAAACGCAAGGCCTGCCACGGCCGAGCGCTGGTTCAAAGCACTGCAATTGATAACCTCAGCTTTATTAAGTTTCGCTCACGGTACTAACGATGCACAAAAGGTAATGGGTATACTTTATGTAGCCATGGTAGCAGAGAAAGTAGTGCTGCCGGATGCACCTATGCCTGAGTGGATACCATTGGCCTGTTATTCGGCAATAGCGTTAGGCACCATGTCTGGTGGTTGGAAGATTGTTAAAACCATGGGTAGCAAGATCACCAAGATCACTTCATTAGAGGGTGTTAGCGCTGAAACAGCAGCTGCCATCACATTAAAAATAACCGAGCATTATGGTATACCGGTTTCTACTACACATACCATTACGGGGTCAATTATAGGTGTGGGTTTAACAAAACGTATATCAGCCGTACGCTGGGGTGTAACAATCCCCTTAATGTGGGCCTGGATAATTACCATCCCCATATCAGCAATATTAGCAGGCACAGTATTTATGCTGATGCGCGTTTTTGGCTACTAAAACTCTTTTACCCTTTTGATGTTGTAACGGTATGAAAAGATATTTGTACCTGCTGTTACCTGCCCTGTTAATTTCTTTGCCTTTTTCGGGATGCGACGTTGCACAACAGGCAGCCAATGCCGTTATCAACTCGCAGGGCCAGCCAACCACACTGGAAATTACCAATGGCTTAAAGCAAGCCCTTGAGCTGGCATCAAATAACAGTTCCGAGCAGCTATCAGCGGTGGATGGCTTTTTTGCCAATGCAGCCGTTAAAATATTGTTTCCGCCCGAGGCACGTAAAGCTGAAAGTACCTTACGCAGTATTGGTTTAGGCAAACTGGCTGATAATGTGATACTATCACTTAACCGCGCTGCCGAAGATGCCGCTAAACAAGCAAAACCCATATTTGTAAGCGCTGTAAAGCAAATGACCTTGCAGGACGTTACCAATATTCTGTTAGGCAGCCAGGATGCCGCCACGCAATATTTTAAACGCACCACCACTACCGAATTGGTGAATCAATTTAAGCCCGTAATACAAACAAGTTTGAGCAAAGTGGGCGCTACCCGTTATTATACGGATGCGGTGACCGCTTATAATAAAATACCGCTGGTAACTAAACTGAACCCGGATATAGGCGAATATGTTACGCAGAAAGCCGTTGAGGGAGTGTTTTACCAGATAGCGCAGGAAGAACTTAAAATACGCCAGAACATTAGTTTCCGTACAACGCCTTTACTGCAAAAAGTATTTGGCTACGCTGATAGAAACAAACGCACAATGTAATCTATCATTTTTCGGGTTTGTGGAATTTAACCGTTACGGTTATTTTCTTCGGCTGTCCCTTCGGACTTCCCACCCATTCAGGACCGTTTTTTATGAGCTGGATGGCTTTTTGCCCCGCGATATCATTATCCGCTTTATTGATCTCGAAGTTACTTAGTGAGCCGTCCTTTTGAACGGTGAAACTAACCCTTGAACTGGCTGTTTTTCCGTTAGGTAATACTGAATTGGCATTTAGATATTTTTGAAAGTTGTCCCAACCATATTTAGGTTGTGCATCCGGCTGTGTTCCTTCCGGCCTGGCTATCACCACTTCGTTTAACGTCATCTGTTCCGGCTCAAGCATCACTTTAGCCGGCGCATCTTTAGCATCTACGGTCCGCGCACGGTAACCTATATAATTATAGCTAATATTTGTATTAAGGCTGTCAATATTTAGTGTATACGCGCCATCTTTATCGGTAAACGTGGAGCTGGCATTGTTCCCCGCCCTAACGGAAACACCAGGCAATGGCTGGCCGTCCTCGCTTAATACTTTTCCCTTTATGGTGGCCGATACAACTGTAGAAGGCGCAGCTTTTGCCGCCGCAATTGTTTGCTCTTTTAAAACATCAGTTTGCGCTTTGCTGCGTTGCTTAGCATAGCCCATCACAACCATTTCGTTAAACGGCACTGAATCTTTCTTTGCGCGGGCACTTACCGGCGCCTGAGCGTCTTCAAACAGGTTATTGTCCCGTACACCAGATGAAGCAATTTCAGCTGTTTCGTCGGAGGTTACCGGCACATCGTAGGCGTTTCCTTCGGATTTGTTATAATAGGTACGTTGCAGTGATTGTACTGGGGATCTTAATATCGCTTTAGGCCTGTTATTCGAAGCTAAAAGGGAATCTTTATTGATGACGATCTGCGGTTCATTAACAAGCGGAGATGGAGTAACCGAGGTATGATCAGTTTCTACATGCGCGGCAATCTGAGCCTTATCTATCGCCGGGCGCGACATTATCCACCAACCGCCAACACCCAACACCGCTATAACCGAAGCTGCCATAGCCAGCGTACTTAAAGAAATGATACGCCCTTTTGGCTTTTGTAAACGATGCTGCAAAGTAGCAGAAAGATCTGCAGAAGCCTTGCTTTGGTTCCCGGCAGTTTCATAACCCTCCATCGCATCCATCAAAAAGGGATCGTCAAGGGCGCGGCGTTCCAGCTCGTACATCGCACGCGTATCCAGCTTCCCTTCCAGGTACTTTTTAATTTGCAATATGTCGGCGTTCCTGCTATCCACTGCTTCTCTCTAAACAAATTTTAAGGTTGCGTTTACCGTTTTGTATATAGCTTTTAACCTCGTTAAGTGTAAAACCGGTTAAGTCGGCTATTTCTTTATAGCATTTCTCTTTTAAATAAAACAGATCAACGCTTTGTTTTTGCGCGGGGATCAATTTATCCATGCATTTTTCTAAAGCGGTAAGCGCTTCTTCCCTGTTGTTATCTTCAGGATGCAAAACAGGGTTAAATTCCATAAAGTCATCCAAACCAACTGTTTCCATTTTTTTGCCGGAGCGTAATTGCATTAAACAATAATTACGCGCCAACACATATAACCAGCTCCTGAACTGCTTCACCTCATGCTGTTTTACCTTGGTTACCAGCTCTTCAAAAATTGCCATTACTGCATCTTTTGATGGTTCTTCGTCCTGCAGGTATTTTAAACAAACCCCATAAACAAGCTGCATATATTTTTGATACAACCTACCTAACACAGCCAGATCGCCGCTTTCGCGATATCGGTTTAGCAGCTCGTTATCATCTGCATCATCAGGCCTAACTGGTTTGGTAAAAAACTTCACGGATTAACAAAACTAACTGTTTTTGGGGGATTTATGAAATGAGGGCAGCGCGTTCAAAAATGGGTTAGACAATCTTCAAATTATACTTATGCAGCAATCCCGGCAAGCTATGGGTGGCGAAAATGGCTTTGTTTAAGGTGTTCAGTTCAGGCTCAATTATAAAATCATAAGCGGTGCTGAAGTTAACCGAAGTGAGATTGGTTTGCCTGAAAACGGTATCCAACAAATTGCATTCATCAAATACAGACCCGCTCAGATCTGCTTGCGTAAAGGTGGTTTCTTTTAATGACGATGTTACAAACTTTGTCTTCAGCATCTTTTTGCCCATAAACGACGAGTAATCTAAAATGCAGGCATCAAATTCAACCGCGAACAGAAAATCGGCACATTGGCTAAAGTTTACACCTAGTATTTTACACCTCTTAAATACAGCATTGTTAAGCGTTGATCGGTCCCACTTCATCATTGACAGGTCGCAATCTTCAAAAACACAATCAATAAACTTTGCCTGTGCAAATTCACTTTCTTTAAGGTCGCATTTTTTAAAAGTGCAGTTATTGAACTCGCCGCCACGGGTAGTTTGCCCTGCGAAGCTTTGGCTGTTGAAAATTTTATCGTCGTGTATTTCCATGTAATTTCGCTCTAAAACAAAATAGCGATGAGTTAAAACCCACCGCTATCCCTATCTTGATTCTTGACTCTTGTTTCTTGATTCTCTAACTTATATCAGTAACCGAACCGGCTCTTCTAACAATGATTTCAGAGTTTGCAGGAATGCGGCTGCCAAAGCGCCGTCAACCACACGGTGATCACTGCTTAAGGTTACTTTCATAACATTGCCTGGTACAACAGCGCCGTTTTTAACAACCGGTACAGCCTGTATACCGCTTACCGCAAGAATACACGCGTTAGGTGTGTTAATGATAGCCGTAAACTCGTCAACACCAAACATACCTAGGTTAGATATGGTAAACGTTGAGCCCTCCATTTCGGCAGGCTGTAATTTTTTACTTTTTGATTTACCGGCCAGATCCTTAACCTCTAAAGATATATGGGTTAAAGATTTACCATCAGCAAATTTAATAACCGGAACCAGCAAGCCTTCGTCAACTGCAACAGCTACGCCAATATGAACGTGCTCGTTAGTGCGGATCTTATCACCCTGGAAAGCTGAGTTAATTGCCGGGTGTTGTTTTAAGGCAACGGCACAGGCTTTAACCACAAAATCGTTAAATGAGATCTTAACAGGGGCAACCGCGTTGATCTTGGTACGGGCCTCAATAGCCTGATCCATATCAATAGACATGGTTACATAAAAATGCGGCGCGGTAAATAAGCTCTCGCTTAAGCGGCGGCTGATTGCTTTGCGCATTTGTGTAACCGGTCTTTCGGTAAATTTCTCTTCGCCGGTAAAGGTTGGTAAAGTTATAGGTGCCGCGGCTGGTTTAGCAGCAGGTGCGGCCTCAGCAGGAGCCGATGCAGCTGCAGGAGCAGCGGCTTTCCCTTCGCCCGGTTTAAAGTCTTCTATATCTTTTTTAACAATACGGCCACCCTCTGCGCTGCCTTTAACAGCAGTAAGATCGATGCCTTTGTCCTTAGCCATTTTGCGGGCCAATGGCGATGCTTTTACGCGGCTATCGTCAGAACCCTCAGAAGCTTCTTCAGCAGCTTGAGCACTTTCCGCAGCAGGTGCTTCAGCGCCTTCGGCTGGTTTAGTTTCAGCAGCAGAAGCGCTGCCACTATCTTGCAATAGCGGCGTAATATCAGTACCCTCTTTACCTACAATAGCTATAATGCCATTAACTGGAGCAGCTTCACCCTCTTTAGGGCCAATGTATAATAGTGTACCACTTTCGTAACCAACTACTTCCATGGTGGCCTTATCAGTTTCAACATCAGCCAATGAATCGTCTGATTTTACCTTATCGCCAACCTTAAAGTTCCATTTATTGATAACACCTTCTGTCATTGTATCGCTCAAGGCAGGCATACGGATAACAGTTGCAGGGATGCTTGAAAGATCAACTTTAGCAGCAGGTGCAGGTGTAGCAGCAAGCGCTTTATCAGCTGTAGCCGCAGGGGCTTTTTCTTCTTCTTTTTTCTCGGCAGGGGCAGCAGCACCTTCAAGCAATGCTTTATAATCCTCGCCCTCTTTGCCTATTACAGCTATAACGGTATCAACAGGCGCCGCTTGTCCTTCTTCAATACCAATGTATAAAAGGCTGCCGTCCTGGTATGATTCAAAATCCATTGTGGCTTTATCAGTCTCTATTTCGGCCAGCACATCGCCCGATTTTACCTTGTCGCCAACTTTTTTATGCCATTTTGCTAAAACACCCTCAGTCATGGTGTCGCTCATTTTCGGCATTTTAACTACTTCGGCCATTGTATAATTATTGAATTAGTGAGTTATTGAATTAGTGATTAGCAAAATGATATTGAATAATGTTTTAATTGATTTAAAATTCAACAAATCAATAATCCATTAATTCAATAATTAGCTTAGTCTTTAATGTATGGGTAATCTTTTTGTACGTAAACGTCGGTATAAAGCTCCGTTGCTTCAGGCCATGGCGACTCTTCTGCAAATTTTACAGCTTCGTCAACCTCAGCTTTTATTTTCGCGTCCATATCCTCAAACCACTTCTCATCAGCATACTTGTTCTTTTCAATAGCTGCTTTAACCGTTTCAATAGGATCTTTCGCTTTATAGCTTTCCAATTCCTCTTTAGTACGATATTTCTGCGGATCAGACATAGAGTGACCTTTATAACGGTAGGTACGCATCTCCAGGAATGTAGGGCCTTCGCCGGCACGGGCACGGGAAACAGCCTCATCCATTGCCGCATGTACAGCAATAGGGTCCATACCATCAACAGCTGATGACGGGATACCGTAAGGCAAGCCCAGTTTGTATATATCAGTTTGTATAGTGGTACGCTGTACTGAAGTACCCATTGCGTAACCATTGTTCTCGCAAATAAATATAACGGGCAGCTTCCAAAGGGCAGCCATGTTAAAGGTTTCGTTCAATGCGCCCTGGCGCACCGCGCCGTCACCCATGTAAGCAACGTTAACAAAGTCGGTACCTTTAAATTTTTCTGCAAAGGCAACACCTGCACCTAGTGGTATTTGGCCGCCAACTATACCATGGCCACCATAAAAATGATGCTCTTTACTAAACATGTGCATGGAGCCACCTTTACCTTTTGAGCATCCGGTTGCTTTGCCATACAGCTCGGCCATTATAGCGTTGCAGCTTATGCCCTGGGCAATAGCATGCGCATGATCGCGGTAGGCGGTGATCATACTATCCCCCTTTTTCATTACAGACATGGCCCCGGCCAAAACGGCTTCCTGACCTATGTACAAATGGCAAAAGCCTCTGATTTTTTGCTGACCGTATAGTTGTCCTGCCTTTTCTTCGAACCTACGCATTAACAGCATAGCTTCGTACCACATCAGATAAGTGTCTTTAGTTATTTCGATTGAACTCATTTATAAATCTTCCGTTTGCAGATTAATGCGCAAATCTAATTATATATCCCAAAAAACCGAAAACGACACGTAAAAAGATTGCTTTTGATTTGCTTAAACGTTATAGTTTAGGTAACAATATAATATCGGCACTTTTATTTGCCGAATCATTCAAAATTGATTGCAAATTGGGCGAGCTAATACAAACCTGACAGTATTATAACTTTTGCATTTTAACAATTGTTGAAAGTTAATTTTTTGTTAAATAAGCAATAAAGTATTTGGTTTTTTGAAAAATATGAATAGTTTTGTGGGCAACCTGATCCGGAGTGTATCATTTAATGAACAAAATCATTAAAAAACAAAACGAAACAAGGACTAAATGAAGAAAACATTACTGGCGATTGCCCTACTTTTCAGCGTTTTAGCCGTTCAGGCACAGACAAAAACCGTTCCAAGTCAGGCAACGGAAAAGGCTCCGGAAGAGCAAGAAAGTTTAGCAAAAGATTATTTATCGCAAATTATGGGTGTTGCGCTTAATGCAACATCAAACATGAAGCTGTTTAACTTTGTGTATGATTGGATAGGTACCCCTTACCGTTTTGGCGGAGCTACTAAAAAAGGAATTGACTGTTCTGCTTTTACAAAGCAACTATATGATCAGGTTTTTAACCTGGATATAAAACGTAACTCACGTGATATTTTCAGCATGGTTAGCCCGGTTAAAAAAACTGAGTTGAAAGAAGGTGACCTGGTTTTCTTCAAAATACATAGCCGCAGCATATCGCACGTTGGTATTTATTTAGGTGATAACCGTTTTGCACACGCCTCTTCGCGCGGTGTGGCAATTAGCAGCCTTGATGATAATTATTACAGCCGTTACTTTTATAAAGGCGGTCGTTTATTAGCGTCTTTCAAAAAAGAATTAGAAATTACCGAAGATCAAGTACAATAGTATATTGTATCGTTAATATTGATATATCCTTTCGCTTTTTAGTGAAAGGATTTTTTTTGCCCATATGACAAGTCGCCTAAATCTTTTTATTGCTATTATGGGTTGTACATGCCTCATTCTGGGCTGCGAAGCGGCACAGCCGATAGTGAAAGAAAGCGTATCGACAGCTCAAATTGCGGCACAAACACCCCCACCCCTAAAATTGCCCGATTCTGTTTGCATTGCCGCTGTTGGCGATATAATGCTGGGGACCTCATATCCCGACAATAACACTTTATCCCCTGATAGCGCCTTAAATAGTTTTAATTATGTAAAGCAACATTTGCAAAATGCTGATGTTGCTTTTGGTAATCTTGAAGGCACCTTGCTTGACGGCGGCCAACCTGCACATTATAAACTGCATTTAAAAAGCAAAGCGTATTTATTTAGGATGCCGGCTAAATATTGCGGGATTTTAAAGGAAGCAGGATTTGATGTATTGAGCCTTGCTAACAATCACATTGGCGACTTTGCACAAGCGGGACGTAATAGCACCGTAAATGCTTTAGACAGCTGCGGCATACATCATGCGGGCTTGTTAGAACATCCTTCAACCGAGTTTGAAATAAAGGGTGTAAAATATGGGTTCTGCGCATTTGCACCTAACAGTCACACCCTATCAATTCTTGATATGAAAGGTGCTGCCAAGATCATCAGCAATTTGAAACAGCGTTGCAATGTAGTGATCGTATCGTTTCACGGCGGAGCTGAAGGGCCGGAGTTTGAACATGTGGCAGCTGCCGGCGAATCTTACTTTGGTGAGCGGCGCGGAGATCTGCGCGCTTTTGCGCATAACGCCATTGATAGTGGAGCTGATATAATATTGGGTCATGGCCCGCATGTAAGCAGGGCAATGGAAATTTATAAAGACAGACTGATAGCCTATAGCCTGGGTAATTTTTGCACTTACCGTGGTGTAGGCATTGATGGTGTTTCAGGCATTGCGCCGCTGTTAAAAGTTTATGTTAACCGCAAAGGCGAATTTTTAAGCGGTAACATCATTTCGGCTAAGCAAAGCAGGGAAAGGCGTGTTGAGCCCGATACATTGCACCGGGCTGCTAAACGCATAAAATGGCTTACTGCTGCTGACTTTCCCGATAGCAAATTGGCTATATCAGAAACAGGCATGCTCACAATTGTAAGGTAAAAGCTAAGCCTCGTCTTTGGTGTTGCGCACTAAGCCTATCCCCGTCAAAAAAAAGATCAAACTTATTACCCCTATCACAGTAAGGTTAACAACATCACCGTCGCGTTGTATAATCATAACGCCGGTATAAATAAGGCCAATAATGCCTAATACTGATAGTATTGTGCCAAAAGTTCGTTTTACGTTCATAGGTTACATCTAAAAATTATTCATTATTTTTAGAAACAAATTACAATCCAATTAATCTAAATAACCTAACCTAGTACTTAAAACATATATAAATGCAAGGCCAGATAGTAACTTTTATATTAGTATTTATCATATTGATAATACTTTTTTCTTCGTTTGTGACTGTAAAACAGGGCACTATTGCAGTAATTACCGTATTTGGCAAATACCGTAGAATACTAACGCCGGGCCTTAATTTCAAGATCCCCCTTATAGAGGCCATCTACTCTAAAATATCTATACAGAATCGATCAGTCGAGCTGGAGTTCCAGGCTGTTACGTTTGACCAGGCCAACGTATATTTTAAAGCGATGATACTGTTCTCTGTGCTGGATCAGCAGGAAGAAACCATAAAGAACGTTGCCTTTAAGTTTGTCGACGAGCGCAATTTAATGCAGGCACTTATCCGTACTGTAGAAGGTTCTATCCGTGCCTTTGTGGCAACCAAACGCCAGTCGGAAGTATTGATACTGCGCCGTGATATTGTTGAACACGTTAAAGAGCAACTGGATTTGATACTGGAAGGCTGGGGTTATCATTTGCAGGATCTGCAATTAAACGATATTACTTTTGACGAGGTGATTATGAAATCGATGAGCCAGGTGGTAGCATCAAACAATCTAAAGGCAGCTGCCGAAAACGAGGGTCAGGCTTTATTGATCACCAAAACCAAAGCCGCCGAAGCCGAGGGTAACGCCATCAAGATATCTGCCGAGGCCGAGCGCCAGGCGTCGCAATTGCGCGGGCAGGGCGTGGCGCTTTTCCGTCAGGAAGTTGCCAAAGGTATGAGTGCAGCCGCTAAAGAAATGGAGCAGGCACACATGGACACCTCGGTAATACTATTTACCATGTGGACAGAATCCATCAAGCATTTTGCGGAAAACTCTGAGGGCAATGTTATATTCCTGGACGGCTCAACCGACTCCATGCAGCAAACCATGAAACAACTGATGAGCTTGAATGTAATGCAGCAGATGGATAAGAAGAAATAATTTCGGATATCGGATTTTCGATTTCGGATTTATATCATTTGAAATTGAAAATCTGATATTTATTTTTCAGCGGTGGCTTCAACGCCAAAGCGTATGGCTGCTTTAAGCACTTCAAGGTTTATATCTTTTAGTTTTTTAAACTTAATACAGTAACTGGTTACGCTAGCCTTACCTATTTCCTTTCCAAACGTTTGAGGCAAGTAAGTCTTATCTTTTATACCAAGGATATACACAGAAAGGCCGCTTGTGTTTGCGCTTAAACCAATCTGAAAAAAATCCCTGGTCTTTCCATCAGCATATTTTATGGTGTAACATCCATAGCCTATATTGGGGTTGCTAACAGTTTTGTTTTCGTTGTTTTTGCCATTATCAAACCATAATTTACAACCCGGCAAAACATCAAGTATATACTGGTGCAGGTCTTGCATATCAATGCGCTTTGCTTCAGGTTGACTCTTAATATAGTCGTGGATCTCGTTTTCTACGTTCATATTCAAATGCTGTGTGGCTGCTCTGTTTTTCAAATTTCGCAATAATTCCTTATCTTTGCACCATCATGAATATTACTGCAATAGTTTAATACTTTGGCCCCAAGGCAAGCTATTCTCAAATAGCCGGATCGGAGTATCCCATTTTTAATTAATTAAGTTTATTATTGAATGTTTGTCGGCTATGGCTGTGCACTTGTGTATTTTTGTCGCAAGATGTGGCTTTGCTAATTGGCATTCCCATTGATAGGATCATTACTGAATGAGAAAGAAATTTTATGACACTGCTATAAAGCAGGAGCGCGCTGTGCTTGTTGGTGTTATTACCGCCAACGAAAGCGACGAACGTGCTAAAGAATATTTAGAGGAGCTGGAGTTTTTAGTGGAAACAGCCGGAGCTGAAACCGTGAAGGTGTTTACGCAGAAACTGCAAAAGCCAGACCGTGCCACGTTTGTAGGCTCGGGCCGTTTAGAGGATATTAAAGCTTTTGTAATAGAGGAAGAGATTGACATGGTGGTGTTTGACGATGAGTTAACGCCATCGCAACTGCGCAATATTGAGAATGAGCTACAGGTTAAGATATTAGACCGTAACAACCTGATACTGGATATTTTTGCCAATCGCGCTAAAACAGCACAGGCAAAAACACAGGTTGAACTGGCGCAACTGCAATACCTGCTGCCACGCCTTACCCGTTTATGGACGCACTTGGAGCGGCAAAAAGGTGGTATAGGTATGCGCGGACCGGGTGAATCGCAAATTGAGACGGACAGGCGTTTGATCCTGAATAAAATTGACCTGTTGAAGGACAAGCTAAAGGCTATTGATAAACAGAACGAAACGCAGCGCAAAAACAGGCAGCAAATGATACGCGTGGCACTGGTGGGTTATACTAACGTGGGTAAATCTACTATTATGAATATGCTATCCAAATCGGATGTATTTGCCGAGAATAAGTTGTTTGCTACACTGGATACAACGGTACGTAAGGTAGTAATTGAAAATGTGCCTTTCCTGTTATCAGATACAGTTGGATTCATCCGCAAGTTGCCGCATGACCTGGTGGAGTGTTTCAAATCTACCTTAGATGAAGTACGCGAGGCTGACATTTTAATCCACGTTGTTGATGTATCGCACCCAAGTTTTGAGGACCATATACGCGCTGTAAATGATACCCTGAGAGAGCTGGGCGCATTGGATAAACAAACCATTATGGTGTTTAACAAGATAGACGCCTATCAGCCGGTACAAACACACAGCGAAGATGAATTACACACCATGACGCTGGAGGATTTTAAACATAGCTGGATGGCAAAGAACAACAACCCGGCAATATTTATATCAGCAACCGAGCGGGAGAATATTGATGAGTTTAGAAGTTTGATATATGAACATGTTAAGGATATACATACGAATAGGTATCCGTATGATAACTTGCTGTATTGATTAATAGAATCAAGAGTTAAGAATCAAGATGCAAGAGAGCGATGGGTTTTACCTGTCGCTTTTTTGATTTCACGGCCTTTTTATATCTGCTATCACCTCATCCAACAATCCATTAAATTCTTTCGGGTTTTCTATCATTGCATAATGCCCTGTGCCTTTGGTGTAGTATATCTGGAAAGGGATATTTTTAGCCGTCATGTATTTGGTAATTGTCGGCGTTACATCGCTGTTGATGAGGTATAGCTTTTTACCCGCCTGTTTTAATTTGGCCGCTTCATCAAAACTTAAGTCTTGCTGCTCCATACTGGCAATGGCTATAGCGCTGTCTGTTTGCGCCACATCATTTAATATTCTCTTTTTTATATCTGCCGACGTTGTTTTAGAAAACAACGACTGTTCAAAATATTGAAAAGCTATCTTTTTAAAATTGCGCTTCATCTCGGCAATGGCAGCGGCGTATTCTTTTGCCGCGTTAGGGTTTTTCGGCTCGCCAACGTTTTTAAAGTTATCTATACCCACTAAGCCGATAATCGGTCCGGGATTGTCAACAACTGCCTGCAAGGCAATATCGCCCGACATAGAATGCCCTATCAGGATAACATTCTTTAAACCGAGCGCACCGATAACAGCATTCACATCGCCGGCATAAGTTTTAGTATCCCATTTATCGCGGTTTTTTCCCGATTGCCCAAAGCCCGGCAGATCCATGGTTACAACCCGGTATTTTTTACCGAAGTACGAAACCTGGTCGGTCCAGTAGCCTTTGTTAATGGCCCAACCATGTATAAAAAATATTGTGGTATCGCTCCTGCCGGTATCGGTGTAGGCTATACTAACACCATTGTTGTTTATAGCAACCGGTGTGTCAATGGCAAGCGTGTCGGGCTGACCTGCATCGGTTTTCCTTTCAGATTGATTACAAGAAACTATGGCACCGGACAAAAGGAGGATGGCAATGATGTTGAACAGCGATTTCATAATGTGCTTTTTGGAGATAACCGTCGAAAACTAGCAAAGTTTTTGTCTACAATCCATTAGCTAATAAGTATTTAACTTTATTTAACACAAACTGTCATTCTGAGAGATAGCATAGAGAATATTGAGGAGTTGAGGGCGATGCTTTACGAATACCTCAAAGGGATACATACGAAAAGGTATCCATATGCCATCCCCATTAAATAACCAAAAAAATAGTTTTATAATTGGGAGAATAAGTTATACATTCAGTCTATAAAAGCCCGAACAAAACCGAAGAGCGGATGATGTTATATTGTGAAGCTGTAACATAGTTTTGTGAAAGACATTATTAGACGCTATGCCCGATAACCTCAAGTTAAAACTTTTTATTTTTTTGGTTTTTCTTTCTGCGTGTTTTTGCAAAGTACATGCGCAGAATAAAAAATCATTAGTAAATCATAAAGCTCCGTCTGTCACATTTCAGGATTGCCTTGATAAAAAGCTTGCGCCGGATTTTTATAAAGGTAAAATATTGGTGATCGACTTTTGGGCTACCTGGTGCGCTCCGTGCATTGCCGGGTTTCCTCACTTTAACGTCTTATCAAATAAATTTGGAAGTAAGGATGTTTTATTTGCCGCTTTAACCGATGACCGCAAAGAAATTGCTCAAAAATTCTTTAAGCGCACACAAAAGCAACTTGTTGCATTAAAATTAATTGATACAACTTCTAAAACAGAGCATGCTTTTAATATTACATCTATTCCGCATTGTGTGGTGATTAACGCCAATAATATAGTGGTATGGGAAGGTGAGAGCGGTGATTTGACCGAAAAAATTCTTGATAAGATTATTAAAAAACAATCAATTATTACAGTTAATAAACCAAGGCGGCTACCAACTAAACCCCGCAATAAGCCCATAGAAGAGCGGGCATCTTTTTCTTTTATGGTAGCTAAATCTGATACAGTAAATTTCCGTTCAGGAGGTAGTCAATCCTGGGGGCGTGGTGAGCTTTCCAGTTCAAATGAATCAGTAGGTGCTATACTTGAGTCATTAACCGGTTTTAGTAAATCTACCAGAATTATTTCCAACGATGAGAAAAAAATTAATCAACTTATTGACATCAAGTATAATTTAGGGTCAGATACCTCTCTTTTTAAAGGTTATGCCAATACTATTATTAAAAATGAGCCAAACAAAAATTTTGTGATTTCTCTTTTAGGAAACGCTTTAAAATTCAATACGACAGTAACCAGCCAGCGCCAAAAACACTATGAATTGGTAGTTGCAGATACTGTCAAATTACATTCCTTTATGGATATGCAGTCTAGGCAGGGTATTTGGCATAGTGGTTTTGATGATTCCCATCTTCCTAAGTTTGAAATAGTGAATTATACGTTGAATGATATTGCTACACAATTAGAAAACATCACAAAAAAGTTAATCACCGCCAATATACCCGACGATAACGGGTATGATCTATCTCTGGACATCAGCGACATAGAAACCCTAAATAAAACACTACTGTTTCACGGCTTAAAATTGATAGAAGTAAATGATGCGGTTGAATTTATGAATATCGCATTTTATTAACCGCTATTCATTTCCCCTTTAGACGGTAAGAAATATTCTTTCCCGTATCTCCGGGATAATCCCCTTCTCCAAGGCTGTATCAAACAATAATTTAATCGCCTTCTTTCCCTCCTCGCCCAGATCAACGGAGTATTTGTTTACATACAGTTCAATGTGCTTATACATCACCTCTTCACTCATTTCCTGCGCGTGTTGGCGAATGAATTCTAAACCCGATTTTGGATTAGCGAAAGCAAACTCAACCGATTTGCGCAACACTCTGTTTATTTTATGCTGAACATCCACAGGTAAATTACGGTTGGCAACTATGCCCCCTAAAGGGATAGCACAGCCGGTTTTCTTCTCCCAAAAATCGCCGAGGTCGATTATCTTTTTGAGGCCTTTGTCCTGGTAGGTGAAACGGTTTTCGTGGATGATGAGGCCTATATCTACCCTACCCTCTAAAACTGCATTCTCAATATCCGAGAATACCAGTTCAACTTTATTGGTGGCTTCAGGAAAAGCCAATCCCAATAAAAAATTAGCGGTAGTGTATTTGCCGGGAATGCCGATTAGAGGATTTCGGATTTCGGATGTTCGATTTCGGATTTGATTACTTTGTAAGTCAGAGATCGAAATTTCGACATTCGAAATCAAAAGCGGCCCCACCCCAAAACCCAGCGCGCTGCCTGCATCCAACAAAACATATTGATGGGCCACATAGGCAAAAGCATGATAGCTTAGCTTGGTAATATCCAACTCGCCGCGAAATGCTTTTTGGTTAAGCGTTTCCACATCATCATAAAAAACCTCAAACTCCAGTCCTTCGGTATCTATTTTATGATGAATAAGCGCGTCGAAAATAAAAGTATCGTTAGGACAAGGCGAAAAGCCGAGCGTTAGTTTCATTTATCTAATAATCTTCTGTGGTAATTTACCTGGCCCAAATGGTAGCTAAGATGCGTTACCAGGTGCAATAAAAAATATCCTGTTGTCATCTTACCGCCTAAAACTTCCAGCGGGTATTCCTCTTCAAATTTTTCCGTTTTAAAACTGCTCATAACCTGGTCGATCATGACAATTGTATCTTCTATTTTCTGCACCAGCTCGGGCCGGGGGGTATTTTTTAACGAAAACTCAAGGTCGCGTTGCCTTATGTAACCTGTGTTACCAATTGCTGCACCAATGTAGGTATTAAGGTTGCCCACCAAATGCAGGCAAAGGTTACCCGCAGAATTGGCAATTTCCGCTTCAACAGCCCATATTGCGCTTTCGGTACGGTACGCTTCAATTTCCTCTTTAAGTTTGGTAAGGTCTCTCTTAAAAAGAGCTCGTAAGTTTTCCTGTAACATATTATTTGTGATGAACTTTTTTACTTCCGGTCAAAAAATTAGGTAGAATTATAATTCTTTGATCAGCTCCAACGCAAATGTATTCAGATTTTTTACAGCAAGTCCTATCTCCCAGTTGTCGCGGTTGCGTTTTTCAACATAATTTGACACTGCCCTGATCTGCACGCAAGGCACCTTTAACTGATGGCAGGCATAAAAAAATGCTGCGCCTTCCATGCTTTCCAGTTGTGGCTTAAGTCTGTCAGTAATTGCAGCTATAGATGCTTCATTGCCGTGCACTTTATTCACCGTTATGGCGGTTGCTTTAGGCGGATTTATTTTTTGCGTGAAATAACTGATGGAACTCGTAGGGTTAAAAATGCCGGCTCCTAAACCCAATTGTTCAATGCTGATAAAACGAGTATCATCCTCGGCCCCCAACTCGGCAAAAGTGTCTTGCGTTATATTGACTACACTGCCCAAAGGGATGTTACGATCGAAACTACCTGCAATTCCTACGTTAATTACAAGGTTATACACGTTATGCGGCAGATGTTTCCCTAAAGCAAAAGCGGTAGGCACCATGCCTGCGCCGGTTATAAGAACCGAGCAGTTAGCTACCGAAGCATGGCGGGGTAAAAACAGATCAGGTTCATCTTTTACCTGCAAACCTAACCCTTGTATTAACGGCTCAACTTCGGGCTGCGTTGCAGCTACAATCAAAATGCGCATAGGCCTTGTTTTTATGCTAATATAGCTTTTTTTAGTTTGCAGTTCTTTGAAGTTGCAGTAGCAGAAGGCAGTAGCAGTTTTATTTGATAGCGGCCAGAAATCAAATCACCCCATTTAACTGCTACTGCCGCTGCCACTAAAAAACTGTCGACGGCAAAACTTGAAACTACTACTAAAACAAAAAACGCCAAATCAAAATTAGTATATTTGCACCCATTAAAATTATGATGATACACATAACGCGCAGGGAACATTTTAATGCAGCACACAGAATGTACCGTGAGGAGTGGAGCGCTGAGAAAAATGCTGAGGTTTTTGGTAAGTGCGCCAACCCAAACTGGCACGGGCATAACTATAATCTTTTTGTAACCGTTAAAGGGCAGATAACCCATGCTACAGGTTATTTAATTGACCTTAAAGAGTTAAAAGAGATCATTAACGAATACGTTATTGAGAAGCTGGATCATAAAAACCTTAATCTGGA
This sequence comes from uncultured Mucilaginibacter sp., assembly GCF_946479965.1. Next base: position 53,311 of record NZ_CAMLHX010000014.1, read on the forward strand.
TGTTGATTTTATGAAAGGTAAGATGGCATCAACAGAGTTGTTGTGCATTGAAATTTTCAACCAGTTGAAAGCGCCTATCGAAGCCTACGAGGGTGTATTTTTGCACTCGGTTAGGTTGTTTGAGACCGAGAATAACTCGGCTGAATATTTTGGTGATTAAATCTGAAAAATGATTGATAATAACAATATCCCCGATAGGGATGATGATATAAACGGTTACGAAAAGGTAGACCGTTACAACCCCGAACTGATAGCCAGCTTGTCTGCCCATTACAAAGAAGTGCTGAAGCAAATAGGCGAAAATCCTGAACGCGAAGGTTTATTAAAAACCCCGGAGCGCATTGCCAAAGCCATGCTTTACCTTACCCACGGCTATGATCTGGACGCTAAGGAAATTTTAGGATCAGCTTTGTTTAAGGAAGAATACAGCCAGATGGTGGTAGTGAAGGACATTGAAGTATATTCTATGTGTGAGCACCACATGCTGCCTTTTTTTGGCAAAGCGCATATAGCATATATACCCAATGGCTACGTGGTTGGCTTAAGTAAAATACCACGCGTGGTTGATGCCTACGCCCGCCGTTTACAGGTACAGGAACGTTTAACCAACGAGATACGTGATTGTATACAGGAAACATTGCAGCCTATTGGCGTTGGGGTGGTAATTGAGTGCCGCCACCTTTGTATGTGTATGCGTGGTGTACAAAAACAAAACTCTGTAACTACCACATCGGCCTTTACGGGCGGCTTTCTGCAAGAAAAAACAAGGGCAGAGTTTTTACATTTGATATCTTCGAAATTAAGTTGATTGTGTTGATTAAGTGAGTGGTTGTGCGGCTTAATCAACTGTTGATCAATACACAATATAATTAATAACCCTCTTTATTTAAAACCACTCTCACAATCAACTTAATAAACCACTTAACCAAACCAATGAAAGCATACATTTTTCCGGGGCAGGGCGCCCAATTTGTAGGTATGGGCAAGGACCTGTACGATAGATCAGAAAAAGCACGCGAATTATTTGAGCAGGCTAATACTATTCTGGGTTTCCGCATTACCGATGTAATGTTTAACGGTACCGACGAGGACCTGAAACAAACCAGGGTAACGCAGCCTGCTATATTTCTGCATTCGGTTATCCTTGCTAAAGTATTGGGCGATGATTTTAAACCTGATATGGTAGCCGGGCACTCATTGGGCGAATTTTCGGCCTTGGTTTCGGCAAACGCTTTGTCTTTTGAGGATGGTTTAAGATTGGTTGCGGCGCGTGCCAATGCTATGCAAAAAGCCTGCGAGATCCAGCCATCAACCATGGCGGCTATTTTAGGGTTGGATGATTTTACGGTTGAGGATATTTGTCAACGTATAAGTGATGTAGTAGTCCCTGCCAACTATAACTGCCCGGGCCAATTGGTAATATCAGGTTCAATAGCCGGTGTTGACAAGGCCTGCGAGTTGATGACCGAAGCAGGCGCTAAAAGAGCTATAAAACTAAATGTGGGCGGCGCTTTCCACTCACCGTTAATGGAAGCTGCACGCGTTGAGCTGGAACATGCAATTGTGCATACTACCATCAATAAGCCAATTTGTCCCGTATATCAAAATATAGATGCCAAACCATATACAGATCCGGAACAGATAAAACATAACTTAAATGCCCAGCTTACGGGCGCGGTACGATGGACGCAGACTGTTATGCACATGCTTGAAGATGGTGCGACATCATTTACCGAGGTAGGACCGGGAAGTGTATTGCAAGGGCTGGTTAAAAAAGTGAACCGGCAAATACCGACTGAAAGCGCAGAAATAGCACAATAAATTAAACAAGCCGCAAACTAAAGCGGCTTTTTTTTATTTAAGTGTGTAAGTTTACATATCAATTTTTACCTCTTGAGCTATTCCGGAAAAATACGATTAATGCTGTTATTGCTGGCGGCTAGCTTGCTGCTTACAGCGCTAATTGTACATCGTACCTATACGTCCGATGCCAGTATGCGCGAAAGCGCACGGGAGCTGGAAAGCAATCTGCATAAAAAGGAGTCGTACATTTACAACTTCATCAACAGCAAACCCAATTTTAATAGTTTACGGCAAGTAGCTCAAAACGAAAAAGATGCCCTGAAGCTGATCAAACAGTTTACAACCGAAAACGACATCAGGTTTTTAACGGTAAAAAATAACGCCATATCTTTTTGGAGCGGTGTTGACGTTATACCTCCCTTCCCCTCCAGAATAAAAGAGGGCGTATCATTCATAAAAGAAGCAAACGGTTATTACGAGGCCATTAAAAAAACTGACGGAGATTTTTCGGTTATCTTTTTCATCCCCATAAAAAGGATGTATGCTTTTCAAAATCAGTACCTGCAAAATACTTTTTCGTATAATCTTGTAGATGAAAAAAATATAGAAATTGCCGATTTTACAGACAAAGACACCTATGTAATTCGCGATGTAAATAAGGCATACCTTTTTTCTGTTAAGGCTAAACCTAAACAAGTTAACTCGCGTTTCTACTACTCAGAGGTAACGCTTTGGCTGCTGGCATTTATGGTGATGAGCATCTTTGTTCAAAACACCTGTAACTACTTTGCCCGCAAAGAACTTCCCTTCCTAGCCCTAACACTCCTGGCGTTATTCATTGTTGGTATTCGCGGACTAAACCTTTATTATAACTGGCCCAACTGTACGTATAATCTCGGCATTTTTAATCCTACACTTTTTTCCGCGGGACCTATATTTCCATCATTAGGCGACCTTAGCATAAACATACTGTGTATGTGTTGGTTCGCGGCTTTTCTATATCAGCTTCGTAACAAGCTGCTCAAATTTATACCCGGCATCTTTTCGGGTTATGTTATACTTGCGGGATGCCTCGTTGTATTGATCATTACTTCAACGACCCTTTATCACTTATTTGCTGGCCTGGTTATCAACTCAGACATCAGTTTTGATGTTAATAATGTGCTTAACCTATCCATATTCAGTTTGTGTGGGTTGCTTATGCTTTGTTTTAGCTTTTTAACATTTATGCTGCTGATAGAGGTGGCTTTAAGCATTTGCGTGCAATTACCAATACCCCGCAGGCAGCAGTTGCTTTTTGTAATAGCAGGCACGTTTTGTTGCACCATTGCCTGGGCAGTGTTTTATCACGAATTCACTCTTTTTTATTTTTTGTGGACGGGGATTGTCCTGGCCCGCGGATATGCCTATTATTATCAGCAAGGCGGTTTGAACTACCGGTCGTTAGCGGTAATAATATTAATATGTTCGCTTATATCGGCGATTTCGCTTACGGGATTCGAGAAAGAAAAAGAGCGCGTCACCAGGAAAATGCTGATAAGAAAACTGGAAATTCCTGATGATGCTAAAGCCGATACGGCATTTAGAAAAATTGAAAACAAAATTATCAAAGATCAAGTTATAGTCGACTTTTTCTCGAAGGATCACCCCGATAATGAGCACATTAAAAATTATTTTAAGAAACGCTATTTTGATAGCTACCTATCAAAATATGACCTGACCATACGCGCGTTTGATACTAAAGGGAAACCTATTACAGGCGATACAAGCTTTACCTTTGACGTTTTTGCATATATGGTGCAGTATAGCTCCATTAAAGTGTCAAACTATTTTTACCGGCAAACGGCAACGCCCGGAGTGCTGGAGTACTTTGCGATTTTACCTATAGTTAATAAGGATGAGCACCTTGGTACAATAGTCGTCCAGTTTGGCGCAAACACCTATAACACAGATTATTTCCCGGCTTTGCTGGCCGATGGCAACTTTGCTGCCGACGACGATTTTAAAAATTACTCTTATGCCTTTTATTCGGACAATAAACTGATCTCGCAGAATGGCCCCTATGTTTACAACCTCGTAAACGATACCATATCCGGTTTTAAGGGGGCTCCAAAAGAATCTAAGGAACACAGCTCTACGGTGATAAATAATACCTGGTATGATCCTATTGACAACTACAGCCACATGGTTTATAACAAAAATGAGCGCGAGATTATAGTTGTAAGTAAAGAAGAAAGGCCGGTATTTAATATTATTACATCCCTCACTTTTTTCTTTATTATATTGCTGGTGTTTAGTGTGATTGTTGTCTTATCAGTTTGGGCCTGGACACGTATTAAAATATTAACCATAACCAATGATCGCATAAAGTGGGGGCTGCGCCTCAGTTTTGACAAAGTGCTTTATAAAACGCGCATTCAGTTATCCATGGTATCAGCAGTTGTTGTAACACTGATACTGGTGGGCGCGGTTACGTACGCATCTATTAGCGCGCAGTACCAAAGTCAGCAGGAAAAAATGATACGGGATAAAATAATCCGTATAACTAACACCATTGAAAATTCCGGCGAAGACTACATCGACGACAACAACAAGGAAAAAACGCAAATAGCGCTTGATGGCCTCGCCGAATCATACGCTACAGATTTGACCATCTTTAAACCAAACGGAGAAGTTGAAGTAACTACGCAGCCACGCATTTACGAGGCAGGACTAATAGCGGACAGGATGGACGCCAGGGCTTATATCCACCTTAATAAGTTGCAACGCTCTGAATATATAAACGAAGAAACTATTGGCCAATTTAAATACAAAGCCGTATACGCCCCGATTAGAAAAAACAATAGAAATGAAACAGTCGCCTATCTGCAGTTACCCTATTTTGCAAATGAAGTAGATTACCGCGAGCGTATAGGGTCTTTACTTAATGTAATGATCAATATTTACGCGCTGATATTTATAGCAATTGGTTTCTTTGCTGTTGTTATTGCCCGGCAGATAACCTATCCCTTAAACTTTATACAGCAAAGTTTAAGTAAAACCATCTATGGCCAAAAAAATGAGCCTATACAATGGAGCCGCGATGATGAGATAGGCGCGTTGGTAAGTGAATACAATAAAATGATATCGGCACTTGAACAAAGTGCGCAAAAGCTGGCACAATCTGAAAGGGAAAGCGCCTGGCGCGAAATGGCCAAGCAGGTTGCCCACGAAATTAAAAACCCTTTAACACCCCTTAAACTCGGGCTTCAATTATTGGAGAAATCATGGCGCGAAAAGGACCCTCGGTTTGACCAAAAATTTGAGCGTTTCAGTAAATCGTTTGTTGAGCAGATAGAGAGCTTGTCTTCCATAGCATCAGAGTTTTCTGCTTTCGCCAAAATGCCCGACACCCGAATGCAAAGGTTCAATATTTTTGACGTTTTGAACCAGGCGGTTGTCATTTTTAAGCAAATGGACAATTTCACCATAAGATATAATTCGCCCGAAGATCCATTCATCGTATTTGCTGATCGCGACCAATTATTGCGCTGCTTTAACAATTTGCTTAAAAACTCAATTGAAGCTACCCCGTCAGACAGATCAGGCCTTGTTGAGATAAACTACGAAACCGGTGATAAGAATATACTGTTTATGATAAAGGATAATGGCAACGGTATCCCTGAGAATATGCGCGAAAAAATATTTGAACCTAACTTCACTACAAAAAGTTCGGGTACGGGTTTGGGTCTGGCGTTTGTAAAAAATTCGATTGAAAACGCAGGCGGTAAGGTTTGGTTTGAGACAAAAACCGGCCAGGGAACCACATTTTACCTTAATTTCCCTAAAGCAACATAACATATTGCCTATGTTATAAAATGTAAGCCATTGTATTACAATAAGCTTTATATAACATTATGTGTATATTTGTATTTAAAAGCAATTTGAATTTAAGGGGACATATATTTTAAATGAGATTTTTTTTACTGCTTGCGTGCTGCGCAATAAGCCTTAACACATCAGCTCAATTTTGGAAAAAAAAGGTAGTAAGATTCTCTGCTATTGAACAGGTGGATGCATTCTCAATGCCAAAATTTAACACAGCTTCACTGGTTATAAAAAACAACGTATCATATAAAAAAATTATAATAGCCCCTGTGTTTGATTTTGACAAGGAAGAACAGGCTATACTAAAACTAGCTAAACGCAATATGCGGTACCGTGAGTACCAGGAAGCCAGTTTTAACTTTACAGATTTGGCTGGGTTATATCTATTGCACAACAGGTTTTCTGAAGCAAAATGGTATTTGCTGCAAAGCATATCCCTATCCCACGATGCTAAACTTAAATTATCAAACCTATTAACGCTTGCCGGCATTAAAACCGATCTGGGCGAAGTTTTAATGGCTAAAACAGACCTTCAGGAAGCGCGTATGCTGGCTAATGCCAACGGACTTAAAGCCGATGTTATAGAAATTGATAAACGCCTTATTGCCCTTAGCACCAGCAAACCTTTAGTTATAAAGCCGGAGTTGCGCTACTCGGAAGCTGTTGAGGCTGCCGCCCGCAAAACCGCTGCGCTTAAGGCACTGTAACATTAATGTGGATAAGTATTTTGTTAAAACAGGTTAAAACATTTTGACCCGCGTAACATATTTTTATATTTGTTTATTGTTATTACAGAACTCAACCAATTGTTCTTTATAACAATTAATGAGATAGTTAATACGAAAGAGAAAGCCCCACCGCTTTCTCTTTTTGCTTTTAAAAAAGTTCTGTGTAGTAAACATACTGGCTCCTGCGGTGTTATATTAGAAATTAAACACCTATGACAAACTCATCAGACATCGTACCTTCCGAAAGGGATGGTAAATATAAGTTTACAATTAGTTATTCAGAACGCGAAGTAAGCTGCCAGGTAGAAAAAGAGCATGATATGCTACACGTAATTATTGATGAAAACCTGAATACTGAATTAAAGATAAATGCTGACGGTTCAGTTACAAAAGTTGGAGGGGCAGACCTGCCTCAGTCAAGCGTTGATTATATTAAAAAGCAGGTATTAGGCCATAGCTAAAGCTTTTCAGGATAATACCTCTTCCAATACCTCGTGCGACCTTACAGTGCCGAAACTCTCGGTATGCAGAGCATAATAATCCAATAGTTTTGTAATTAAGTGGCGGCGGTCTTCATTATTAATTTTTAAGGTCGCCGCGCTATTAAATCCACCTTGCAACAGACTGCTAAATATTTGTGTATAAGGCTGCGAAATGTATTGCAAGCCTTCTGGTTTGTATTTGTTGAAGGTCCCGTTTTTCAGATCAAAATAATCCGCCTCACCTGCCAGGTATCTGTCGGGAAAAAAACCAAGGTAGCGGGTTAAATTGATCAAAAATAACAAATGGAAATTAGCCAGTCCTTCGGTTTGATGATCCAGCCACTCTATTGCGCTAAACAAAAAATCGAATAAATTTTCATCGGCTGTCTGTTGTTTTACAGTTTTATAGATCACCTCATTTAAAAACATTACAATGCTACTTTTTACAATATCATAAGGTATAGTTTGCAGCAAGGGCGAGTTCTTTAATTCGGTTATGCGTTGTATGCCACCAGTGTTTTTATGATACACCACCATATCAAGCAAATGCAGCGGCTGCAGCATGTTGCGGCTTATTTTGGCCTTAGCCTTTTTCACCCCGTTAACGATGTATGATTGCAGTCCGAATTTTTCAGTAAAGACCTGTACAATAACGCTGCTTTCGCCGTAGTCGGTGGTTTTTAAAACAATGCCCCTGGTTTTATGCAGCATAACAGCGGGTATTTTACTTCATCTCTTCTTGGATAGCCCTTAAGAGTTCGTTAGGATGTTGCGAGCCGATGATATAAACAAGGCCGTCTCTATCTGTCAGATAAATGGCATCCCTGCCCGCAGCATAAAACCGGATGAAACCTTTTGAGTGCAGATTATAAACCGGGTTATTGAACAGATACCTGCTGTACGGTGCTTTCTCTATCTTAACAATGCTATTCAGATCTATTTTAACCAGGCGTGTTGTCCACAAGCCGTTAAGCAGCACACTTTTATTTTGCACCCTTGTTCTGAAATGAAGCAAAAAGCCCATAATAATAGATATGATTATTATAGCGAAGCCAACAACAGCCAGCAGGTTGCCGGTATTTTCACGTTCGTCTGTAAAAACATAGGCGGCAAAGCAAAACATGGCCAGTACCAAACGTATGGTTATCGGGATAAATTCCCGCCCTAAATATTGCTTCTCTGTAAATGCAGCTTTCTCGCTCATTTTAATTCTTAATGTCTTAAATTATACTTTCGCTCTCACCCACGGGCAACAATTCGAATATAGTTACTTTTTTAGTGTTATCGGTCACTTTATATCGCTCGTCCGGGCGGTAGCCTCCTATCCATATTATATCGCCATTTGCATTTACTAATAACGGAATAGTTTTTTTTAGATGCAGCGGAATCTTTATGTCTACAAAAAAATCGCTCACCTTTTTCTTTCCCTTCATACCCAACGGATAAAAATGATCGCTTTGTTTCCAATAACGTAATAATAACGGAAATTCGAGTTTCTCACTGTCAACGGAAACAGCCATGGGGTTATTTTTAAATATAACCGGCTCGTCGCTTTTTGTAATATTCAATTTAAATGTACCGTGCGTTAAAGTGCTATCAGAATCTGCAATCAGAAGCGAAGGTGTTTCCTGAATTTTTTTGGTAAGTATCAACTTGCCACGATCAAGCAGTAAAAGATAACCGAAAGTAACTTCAAATTTTCTTCCAGCATGCTTGCTAAGGCTTGTAATTATATCATCAACATCGTGCTCGCTAAACCCATAAGGCTGCAATAGTTTAAATAGTAACAGCCGTTGCGGTACTAATTGCTTAACCTCTTCAACCGGTATGTGGATCTCGGTGCCGTGATAGGAAAACAATTTTTCTCTTACCTCTTCAACCTTAATTTCCAACAACTGTTCCAATTCCCTAAAATGTTTCAGGTTGTTCTCAAACGTTTGCTCAAGCGAAGGGTTAAGTTCTTTTAACTTTGGCACAACCTGATGCCGTATTTTGTTTCGCGCATATTTTACTGACGCATTAGAGCTATCTTCAACATAAGCCAATTTGTTTTCGGCAACTATCTCTTCAATATCTTTCCGGGTAAAGCAAAGCATGGGGCGTACCAGGTTGCCATTTTTGGGTAAAATGCCGTGCATACCGGCAATACCAGTACCGCGTACCAGGTTTAACAATATAGTTTCAATTGTATCGTTTTGGTGATGCGCTAACACAATGCAGCTGTGTTGATATTGGCGGGCTGTTTGTTCAAAAAATTCATAGCGCAGCTCGCGGGCTGCCATTTGTATAGAAATTTTGCGCCTAGCGGCGTAATGTTGTGTATTAAACCTTGTACTGCAAAACGGTGTCTGATATTGGTGAGCTAACTGAGCGCAAAACGCTTCATCAGCGTCGGCCTCTGGCCTTAGTTGAAAATTGCAGTGTGCTATGGTAAATTTATAGCCCGCTGCTTTAAGCAAATGCACCATTGCCACAGAATCAATACCGCCGCTAACAGCAACAAGCAGATTGCTGCTGAGGTTAAAAAGGCTGTTTTGGTCAATAAAATCTGTGAATTTTTTCAATGGCAGCATGCATCAAAATTATTAATTTAATAACCCCCTGCAAAAAACTAATTTTGCCGCTGTGAATAAATACGTTTTAAGTCTTTTTTTCGTCCTGATAACCGGCGCTACATTGGCACAGCAACCAGGTAAATCAAGAGTGAAGCTTACCAATTCGGAAGTGGCCATTTTTGATAAAACAAAATCGGTCTGGAAAACGCGCAAAGGTGTTTTTCAGCAAGATTACTCCACACTAACCGCTGATAGCTCGCTTTTTTTCTCGGACGCTAACATGGTTGATTCCTATGGCCATGTGGTAATTAACCAGGGCGACACGCTGCACATTTTTTCGGATAAGCTGCATTATGATGGCAATACCAAACTGGCCACTTTAACCGGCAACGTTAAAATGGTTGATAAAGACGCCACTTTGCTAACTGAATACTTTACTTATAACACAGCTACCAAAATTGGTATATATACCGGCGGCGGTAAATTATTTAATAAAGAGAATACACTAACCAGCAAAAACGGCTACTATTTTGCGGGTACCCGCGACGCCTATTTTAGGTACAACGTGGTTTTTACTACTGCCGATGCCATTATAAAAACAGATACACTGCGATATAACTCCGGCAGCCGGATTTCCTGGTTTTACGGGCCCACCAATATTTATGGCACTAAAGACAAAGATGTGTTGTATACCGAAAATGGCCGTTATGAAACCGTGCCGGAACAGGCGTTTTTTGGTAAAAAAAATCTCTACACGCAGGGAAGTAAGTCGTTAAAGGGTGATAGTCTTTTTTATGATAGATTGAAAGGCTATGGCCGGGCCGTTAAAAATGTGGTATTTGATGATAAGGAGCAACGGGCCACGGTAAAGGGCCATTTGGGCGAGTATTATAAAGACAAAGAAACTGCAATTATTACGCAAAACCCCTATGTTATTTTTGTAACGCAGGATAGTTCTAAAAGTAAAACGGAGGCGGATTCTATCGTTAAAATTACCGGCAAAGACGCTTCGTCTATCGCAAAAAAAGACACCGTTGTAAAAAAACCGGCAATGGCTGTATCAAATTCAAAACCGACGGCAGTTCAAAACTCTGCGGGTAAGCCCTCAAATTCAAAACCTGTAACGATACAGCCGGTTACGCCTGCAGTAGTTAAGCCCACTTTAAAGGGGATAACAGATACGGTAATGAAAACGGCGCAACAAAAGGCCAATACGCAAAATATTAAAGCAGCGCCGGTGCAAAAGCAGGTTGCACAGATGCCCGCATTAAAGGACACGGTTACACAACGATCCAATGTGAAAGTAGACTCTATGTATATGGGTGCCGATACCATTGTTACGCGTGTTATCACCGTAAAGCAGGAAAAGGAAATGAAACTAGCGCGTTATTTGCTGGATAACCGGGATACTACCGCTGCCAAAAGGCCAAAATCTGTCATGCTAACGAAGGCCACACTGCCTAAAGTTTTAAAAATAACACCTCCGCCTTTTCCAAAAGATACCAGTTTTATACATCCTGATTTTTTTGGCCCTTCGCGTAAACCCGCGCCTAAGCCCGTGGCAAAAGCAGCGCCGCCGAAAGCGCCGTCTATTGCTAAACCTGCTGATAAAAAAACCAATACAGCTAAAATTGATTCGGCTGCGCTAAAAGCCAAAATGCTAAGCGATACCGCGAGGATCAGGATCATAATTGGTTATCACGCCGCTAAGATCTTTAAGTCTGACCTGCAGGCCAAAGCCGACTCCATGTATTATAGCGCAAGCGATTCAACCATACGCATGTACGTTACGCCCATTATATGGACGCAGGGATCGCAACTGACCGGCGATACCATTGCCCTGCAAATGAAGAACAAAAAGATTGACAATATCGACCAGTTTCCGAATGGCTTTATTGTGAATATTGAAAAAAATGACTCGCTGCACTTTAACCAGGTTGGCGGTAAAAAGATACATGGTACTTTTAAGGACAACCGCCTTAACACAATGGAAGTAACCGGTAATGCCGAGACCATTTATTTTAACCGGGATACAGTTAAAAATGTGGTTACAGAGATGTCCCGATCATTGGGTAATATAATGAAGGCCACATTTAAAAACGGCAGGATAAGTCGCGCCAATACCTACGGAAGTACCGAAAACAAGGTAAACCCGATAAACAAGGTAAAGGATGATGATAAAATTTTAAAGGGATTTATCTGGAAACCTAAAGAACGCCCACAAACAAAAGAAGACATTACGGGCTTTGGCAACAAACAGAAAGCAACTGCGGTAGCTGTTAAACCACCTGATAAAAAGGGAGCAGCATCAGCCGGCGCGGCAAATAAAGGCAATGTTAAAGATGTGCCAGCCAAACCCGCTACAGATAAGCCGGGTACAGCACCTGCTAAGGGGGATCCACCGCCTCCAAAATCTGTGGTGTATGAGACGATAATTAGTAATTGAGGTAAGCCCCCTCTAATCCGATTACTATCGGACCCACCCCGGTAGGGAGACTTTGAAGTTATTGGCCGTTTATTGTGCCGATGGTTGCGGTAAGCCCCAAATGCTGTTGCAAAAAAATGTAAATTTTTATGCTATACAATACACTTATAATCAATATGTTAGTCCACATTTACAGCTAATTTTTCTGACTTATAAGTCTGTTGCAAACTGTTGCAGTGAAAATACATAAGGTATTATATATTAATCACTTACATAAAAGTACTGTTGCAAGTGTTGCAGCTGTTGCTATATTTTTCTGCAACACTTCGTTCTTAATTACACCGTTCTGTCAGGCGTGCTCGTTCAAAAACTTAACCAGCTTTTCAACCGCCCTACCCCTGTGGCTTATGGCGTTCTTTTGTGCCAGGCTCATCTCTGCAAAAGTAACATCAAACCCGTCCGGCTGAAAAATGGGGTCGTACCCAAAACCATCGCTGCCTGACAATTCTGTACGAATGGTGCCGTTTACCGTCCCTTCAAAAAAATACTCCTGCCCTTCCCATATCAACGAAATAACGGTAATGAACCTTGCCTTGCGGTTGGTAACATCTTTCAATTGCTCAAGCACCTTTCTATTGTTAGCGGCATGGTTACCATGCTCACCCGCATATCGCGCAGAGTAAACGCCTGGCTCGCCATTTAGTGCCTCAATTTCAAGCCCACTATCGTCGCCAAAACAGCTAAGGTGGTATTTACTGTATATGAAATGGCTTTTAATAGAAGCGTTTTCCTTAAATGTTGATCCGGTTTCGGCAATATCATCGTGGCAGCTAATATCATTAAGGCTCAGCAATTTAATTTTACCGGCTACTGCCGCCTGCACCTCTGTAAGTTTATGGGCGTTGTTGGTAGCAAATACTAATTGCTGCATATTAAAGGTTTTTCATTTGTTCCCAAAAAGCGCGTTTGCTATCGGTGCTTTCCATCATGTCCTCAAAACAAAAACTCAATAAAGTATTGCAGTCTGCCACCAACTGCAAACGGTTAAAATCCGGCACTTGCATGCCTTCAGGTATCGCTTTTTCGCCAAGTATGAGCAACTTTTCGGGCGTAAAGTATTGCGTTATCACGCTAATATCAGCAACATTCTTCGCCAAATTCAGTATCGCAACGTCATCCGGCTGATAGCCCTTACGCGCAAGAATGGCCTCTAAAGCGGTAAAATGCGGGGCATAAATAGCCTCGTGATCGGGATAATACGTCAAAATCAAAAATTTCTTTTTATTCTTTCCCTCATAGTTGAAGCTAAAAGGCACACTTTCAGCTTCCTTAACAACTTTTTTACTTTGAAGCTCTTTATCGTGGGGTAGCAAATAGATATCTTCGTTTATTATGAACCGAAACGCGGCAGGATCTTCTACTTTCACTTTTAACAAATTTTAACCAAAAATAGTTAAAGTGTTTGAAGCTTTATCGGCATATTCGCACAATTATAAATCTGCATTATCTTTGCGCTCCGTTTGAGCGTTTTATAGTGGATAAGATTTGCCAAAAATTGGCGTTTGTTAAACGGATTTGTTGCAGTAGGTACATATTAATTTTTACATGAGAAAGATAGCATTAGTTATTATAAGTTTTGTTTTGTTTACCACAGCCGCCAGCGCGCAAAAGCAGGTACTGGATAAAATAGTGGCCACTGTTGGAAGCAATATTATTTTAAAATCTGACTTAGATCTTCAGTATTCACTTTACCTGTCTCAGGGCAATCCGCCTAATGAGGATATAAAGTGTATGATTTTACAGCAGATCATTTCGCAAAAGTTGCTTAACCACCAGGCGCAAATAGATAGTATTGAAGTAAAACCCGATGAGGTGGATAATGAAATAGACCGCCGTATGCGCCGTAGCATACAGCAAGCCGGCGGAGAAGAAGCTTTAGAAAAGTTCCTTAACAAATCATTGGTTCAATATAAGGATGAACTTCGTGGCGATATCAAAGAGGGTATGCTGGCCGAACGTATGCGTTCTAAAATAACCGAGAAAATAAATACCACTCCGCAAGATATAAAGAAGTTTTTTGACGCTGTACCCAAAGATAGCTTGCCAACTTTCAATAAAGAGGTAGAAGTTGGGCAAATAGTTTTTGAGCCAAAGCTTTCAAAAGAAGAAAAGGAAGAATCTCGTAAAAAAGCGCAGGATCTGTTAGACAGAATAAACAAAGGCGATGACTTTGCCACCCTTGCCAAGCTTTACTCGCAGGATGTTGTTTCTGCAAGAGAAGGCGGGGATCTGGGTTTGGGTGATCGTAACAGCTATGTAAAAGAGTTTTCGGCCTGGGCATTCAAACTTAAAGCAGGTCAGATATCGCCGGTATTTGAAAGCGAATTTGGATTTCACTTTTTGCAGGTGATTGAGCGCAGAGGCGAGAATGTCCGTGCGCGACATATCTTGATAATGCCGAAAATAACAGATGCAAGTGTTAAACGAGCTGAAAGCAAGGCAGATTCTATTTACAAAGTTATAATGGACACTAAAGGTAAAGGTGAATTCTTTGCGAGCGCGGCAAGTGTGTTTTCTGACGACAAGGAAACCAAATATAACGGCGGTATGTTGTTGAATCCGGATAATGTGGAGGTGCGTACTACTTTTATACCAACCAACAGGCTTGACCCTCAGGTTGCTGTGGTTATTGATACCATGAAAGTGGGACAAATTTCAAAAGCGCAATTATACAAAGATCCCAATACCGGTAAAACTTCTTATCGCCTTTATTACCTAAAATCAGTAACCGATGCTCATAAGGCCAATTTAGAACAGGATTATCCGAAAATTAAGGCCATGGCTAATTCCAACAAAATGAACCGTATTATGAGCGAGTGGTTTGAGAAAAAAAGAAAAGAAAATTATATTAAAATAGGAAAAGAATACCAGCAGTGCCCTCAATTGCAAGGCTGGTCAACCGTAACAGCTTCAATCAAATAACCAAAAAACCCGTAACATTATGCAACACCGATCTGACGTAGAGGCCGCCGATGCCCTAAAACAAGCGTACCAGCAAATACGAGCAGAGATAGGTAAAGTTATAGTGGGACAGGATGAGGTTATTAAGTTTATACTGATCTCTATTTTTAGCAACGGGCATTGTTTGTTAGTGGGTGTACCCGGCTTAGCAAAAACCTTGCTGGTTCAAACGGTATCGCAAGTACTCGACCTGGATTTTAACCGGATCCAGTTTACGCCCGACTTAATGCCATCAGACATTATAGGTGCCGAAATTTTAGGCGAAGACCGGAATTTTAAATTTATTCCGGGCCCGGTGTTTTCAAACATCATACTGGCTGATGAGATAAACCGTACGCCGCCGAAAACTCAGGCAGCTTTATTAGAGGCCATGCAGGAGAAGTCTGTAACAGCAGCAGGGGTTACACATAAATTAGCCAAACCATTTTTTGTACTGGCAACTCAAAATCCAATCGAGCAGGAAGGAACCTATCCACTGCCCGAGGCACAATTGGACAGGTTTATGTTTAAGATATCTCTTGATTATCCAACATTCGCCGAAGAAATACAAGTGGTACGTAATACCACCAGCACCTTAACCCAGGAAGTAACCAAGCAACTAAATGCGGAACAGATCATCTACTTTCAGCAATTAGTGCGTAACATACCTGTTGCGGATAATGTACTGGAGTATGCTGTAAAACTGGTTGCCAAAACCCGCCCCGGTGGCGAATTTGCAGCGCCACAAGTACAGCGTTTGCTAAACTGGGGTGCAGGTCCGCGGGCTTCGCAATTTTTGATATTAGGAGCCAAATGCCATGCGGTAATCAACGGCAAATACTCGCCGGATATTGAAGATGTACAAGCTGTGGCTAAACCTATTTTAGGTCATCGTATAGTACGCAGCTACCATGCCGAGGCCGAAGGCCTTACCACTGATGATATTGTAGCACAGTTGTTTTAAGCAGCCGGAAATCAGAATTAATCTTTACTGACAAGTTATTGACGCTGTATTTTTCTTTTAAAATATTTGCTATTAATCGGTATGAGGATTATTTTTATCTTCTGTTCGATCGTTTTCGCAGTGAATAAAGCATATAAACTAACACTCCTACTTTTTATAATCGCCAATTTCTCTTTGGCGCAATCGTTCAGAAGCGTGCGTGACTGGCCTATGCCGCAAGGAGATGAGCGAGGATTGGTAACTCCAGGTTTTAATATCGTTCCAAAATTTGTAGTGGTGCGTTTAGGGAACGAGGTTCACGTTCATCTGCAGATGTCAATAACTATGGGCACGGCTCAAAACCCGGTAGCTCCTTTCTCCTACCGCTATTTATATCACGGCAAAGTTTATACAGATAATGATGTTGGGCTGCAGCCTTTTTATCCTGTTAAACTTGGCAGGGCTGTTTTTAGTGTGAGGGTAATGCGGGCTGACAATTATAGCAGGCAAATTGAATTTGTAGATGTAATGGAAAAATTCGATCTCGGAATATTTCCAAAAGATATAAACGCCGATGGGTTCACCGCGCGCGTGGAAGCATTGACTGAAGTTTCTTACAAAGGAACAGAAGCAATTGAACAAGCCATTAGAAATATTGAAGCGAAGGCTAAAGCGAGCGCTCAAAATACAGCACCCGCAGTGGGCATGAAACAGGCTGATCCCAGACTTACAACCGCGCAACAGCCGGCAACAAAACCTGCTGCTAACACGCAATCCGCTCAAACACCTACCAATTCATCTTCTGCCGCCAAAACAGACAATAGTTTTTGGTCAGATAATGGTCCTACTAAAAAATCGGAAGTAGGGAATGTAATTCCTGAACAAGCCATACATAAAAATTTGCCCGACTTTGTAAGAACTACCGATGGCGGATATTTCCATAAAGGTACCGATGGCAAGTTCAGGCAGGTTACCGAACAAGAATATCAAGAAGCAAAAAAAGCCGCGTCGGCATCACGAACCGTACAGCAACAGCCAGAACAGCAGAAAATGACATCGGAGGAAGTGCGTAACGCGGTAAACAAAATGTTTACTGATGCGGAGGCGCGCAATACTGCTATCACCCAAAATATAGAGCGAACAGTTGACGCATGGCGGCAAAGCTTTTATTATTCGGAAGCGATACGAAACGGCAAAGAAAGCCTTGCGGCCTTGAGCAAGCTTAACGGCGACTACGGATCTGTGCAGGAACTGGAAGCCGATTTTAATCAAAAATACAACTCAATTCAAGCTGAAGTAAATAACCTGGAGCAGGCTCGCAACGCAAGATTAGCAAATGCTACAGCTGCTAACTTTAACGGCAGCAGTACAGAACAAGCCATTGGGCAAGGCATGAACCTGATAGGCGGCTTTGTTAACAGTTTAAAGGCTGATAAAGAGGCGAAGGAAGCCCGTGCAGCATTAGAAGCCGAACGCGCAAGGCAGATTGCTGAGATTAAATTAAAAAAGCAACAAGCCAGAACCGAGATGCGTAATAAACTGGTGAAGAGTTTTCCTGATGGCGGTACTCCAATTACATCACATAAAATAACATTGCCCGAAGTTTACATGTTTGCTTATATAACCGACAAAGCCTCCTTTAATAATGACCAGGCTACTGTATCAGTAAGCAGCGTGTTCCCGGTAGCGCAATACTCTGATGGTACTTTCCCGTATAAAACTACTGTTGCCGGCAAGTTGAGGGGATACGCCCCCGGCGAAGTTGTATTGGTAGGTTATTATGGCGATAAAACACGGGCCGAAGAAATGCGAAATTCATTCCTTAACCTGGCTGCTAAAAGCGAATTAGGAGTTAAGACTTTTGCATTAAAATCGGTCTCAACCGGCTCTTCCGGCAAATCAGCAGTACCCGGTGATTTTTGGGAGACAGGAAAAAAAACTCCCGCTAGTACTCCCGCCACTGAAAAGAAATCTGATTTCTGGAATAACTGATCTTTAAACATAGATGAAAAAATGCTACTTATTTTGGCTGTTACTACTGGCCCTTTCGTTTAAAACCTATGCGCAAGCCGATCTGGAGGCGAAGGCCGCTTATTTACTCGCCGAAGAAAAATATGGTAAGGGCGACATGAAAGCAACCTTAGAATATCTGGATGAGGCTGCGGGCAAACTGGGCTCGGCCAATGCTAAGATCTTGTATTTAAAAATAATGGCCCAAAGGGAATTGGCTAATAAAGACCAAAGATATCTTACCAAACTTGATTCTACTATAGCGCTTTTTCAAAACAGCCCCGACGCAAAAGCTTTTAACGAAGAGAAGGCTTTGGAAATAATGAAGATAAAGCTGGAGTTAAAAAAGGAATTGGCTAGAATCCCTTCGGCAAAAGACGCCGCAGCAATGGCAGCCGCCGGTATAAAGCTGTATGAAAGCGAGCATCCTGACTGGCCGTTAGGAGCCCCGACCAAGACGATAAAGAACCAGCATAGCGATTTATTTAGAACATTTACAGTAATTAATAACGATCAGGGTGCCCATTATGTCAATATTAACGCCACACAGGGTACGTCGGTATTTAGTTTTCGCAACGACCGCTTATTTAGGTATCAGGAAAAATATTTTGACTATAAAGATGATGACCTTGAGCATACCAAAGGCAAAGCCACATTTGCCTCTGTTTTAGAAAACTTTCGAAAAAAATTCGGGTATCTTCCCATTCCCGAAATAGTAGATCAGCCTCAAAACGGCAAACTTCACACCGAAAGCTATATTTGGAAGGATGGGGATAAAACTATACTCCTTATGGTTTCTTATTTTGACGTTTATCAAAAGGGGTACTCAAATGCCTTAAGCGACATAACAGATAATTCAATAAAGTGATTATGTATAGAAGCCTGCTGCTTTCATTTTTGTTTTTTATCGTCAGCGCCTCAGCGAGATCTCAAACCAATGCAAACGAGGCTAAAGCTGCCTACCTCCTCGCCGAAGAAAGCTATGCAAAAAGTGATTACCCCGCTACTTTGAATTTTTTAGAAAGCGCAAAAAAAAGCCTGGGCGGGGCCAATAGCAAAATATTGTACCTGCAAATACAGGCCCAGGCAGAAATGGCCAAAACAGATGCGAAATTAACAAGTAACGTACTTCAAACAATAACGGCATTTGAAGCAGCACCCGACATTAAAACCTTTAATGAAGACAAAGTAATGGAGGTGCTCAAAATGAAGCTTGAGCTTAAAGCAAAGAATGAGGAGCTGGCTGAAAAGGAAAAAAAAGCAGCAAATGCAGTTGCTAAAGGCAGGCAGAATTTTGAGGCGGTTACCTATCCAAATTGGCCGTTTCAGACAAGTTTTACCCAGCTTAAAATTTCACACAAAGACAGTATCCTTTTTGAAAAAAAACCTAAGGAACGTTTTGAAAAAGAAACCGGACTTACCCTGTACAGTACCCCGGCAGCCTCATTTTCCGGCAGCAGTGTGGTTCCTGATATTTATGTCGGCAATAATATTTTTGGCGTTCTCGTCAAAGCGGATACAGTTAAAGGCTATCGCCGTGTGCGCTACCATGCAGATCAGCAAACAGGTGTTAATTATAACGAGGGCGGCAAATTAATTAAAGGCTACATTCAGGGTGTGACCGATGCCCTTTATGAAAAACCTCTTTTTAAAGTGGAGAACGAAAACGCCAATTATGACCAATATACGTGGACACACGGGAATAAAATTTTTACCCTTTATCATTTACACCGCTACGTACGCCCTACCTTTTGGATACAATCCGTAGTAAGCGAGATAAGATACAAATAGCCCGCAATGAAAAAACGCCTAATTTTATTTTTAATAATTCTCACTTTAAAAGTCGGATTGACTGTAGCACAAACTAATGAAAATGAGGCAAAGGCCGCTTATTTGCTAGCTGAAGAGAGCTATTCAAAAAGTGATTATAAAACCGCATTAAACTATCTTGAAGAAGCCAAAAAAAGCCTTGGGGCCGCAAATAGCAAAATATTGTATCTGCAGATACAAATTCAAATGGAGCTATTTAAGGCAGACAAGGCTTATTTAAACAAAGCCATACAAAGTATTGCCGAAATTGAAGCAGCACCGGATTATAAAGACTTTACCGAGGAGAAATCCCTTGAAGTTAGCAAGATCAAACTTCAGCTAAAAAACGAACTGAAACGTGACGAACAACTGAAGGAAGCGGCAGCAGTAAAAAAAGCGGATGCATTAAAAAAGTTTGCAACCTTTTCGCCCTATAACAGGCCCGTAAATATTCCATTAGCTGAATTAAAGTTAAAATACCCGCAAGATCCTCTGCTGACAGGGAAGTTGAAAAACGAAAAGGACGACAAGTACAACTTAGTGATGTATTACCCGTCGAAATACAAATTATTGCAATGGCCAAATTATCGGGTGCCGATTAATAGTGGTTTTTTTGATTTTAGCCCCGCCCTGGAGATATATGGCATTTTTATTAAAGACGAGATTGTAAAAGGATATGCATGCCTTGATTTTCATCTGCACGAGGGCGGAAGCAAATCATATGCTACTGCCACTAAGGAGTTTGACGCTTATGTAAATTATTATAGTGACCTTTTTGGTATGCAACCTAAACGGGTGCTGCGACCGGGTAAGGGCTTTTATCAAAGCGAAGACTTTGTTTGGGAATCGGCTGAAAAAATAATTGTTATGGAACACACTTTTGGGCCAACATTCAGAGCAGTACCGTGGCTTGTTTCGGGCAGTTTGTGTGTAATTTATAAATAGCTTTTGGCTTCTTAATTAATTATGGTAAAATATATTATTGGCGTTTTGTTGTTATTTAGCCTGTCTGCCCGATCGCAAACTAATGTCACCGAGGCTAAAGCGGCTTATTTGCTCGCCGAGGAAAACTATGGCAAAGGCGATTATAAAGCCGCCTTACGGTTGTTGAACAATGCGAAGAAAAGCCTGGGAGTAGCTAACAGCAAAATGCTATATCTAGAGGTGCAGATTGAAAGCGAACTGTTTAAGTCGGACAAGTCGCACTATGCTGCTTTGATGAAAACTATAGCAGATTTTCAATCAGCACCAGACATAAAGGACTTTAACGAGGAAAAAGTGCTGGAGGTGGTTAAAATAAAAATGCAACTGGCCGATGATCACGAAAAGGAATTAGAAACTGCAAATGAAACGCGGGCAAAAGCAGAGGCCGGCAAACTGCGTTTGGCTAATTATTCCTTCGAAAACTGGCCGCTTGGCGGCAGCTTCGTCGAGCTGACTGCTTCGCACAAAGACTCTTTGATATTTAAAAAGAAAACAAAGCAGCGTGTTGAAAACAACGGGATCATTTTGAACCATCATAATTTCATAGATTTTTACAGCAAGGCGGGGTATATTCCCAGTAATTATATGATAACAAATGTATTTGGTGTGTTGACCAAGGACGGCGTTGTTAAGGGGTATTTAAAACAACTTTACAATGAAAATAAATCGTTTAGCAAAAAAACCTACCAGCAAACCGAATTAGATGTGAAGACAATAATAGATAAAAGGGCCCAGGAATTTGGTTTTGCCCCCTCGGTTGAAAACGATACTTATACTTGGGCCGCAGATGGTAAAACTGTGGCCTGTTACGTGATGAGGGGATCAATAGATAAAGGTTACTGGATTTGCATGGTTGTGGAAAAGATATTATCTAATTAAGTACCGATAGTCCGCTATAACTTTTCTATAAAATATCCACAAATCTCGCTTGCAAATAAAACTTTAAACTGTATCTTTGCAGTCCCTAAAAAGTAGGGTGAAATAAACATTTTATTAAATTAATTTAAAGCAAGTGAATACGTTAAGTTACAAAACTGTCTCTGCCAACAAAAAAACCGTTAACAAACAATGGGTTGTTGTTGACGCTGAAGGCGAGATCTTGGGGCGCTTGTCTACAAAGATCGCAATGATCATTCGTGGAAAAAACAAGCCGGAATTTACCCCAAACGTAGACTGTGGAGATAATGTAATAGTTATCAACGCAGACAAGGTAAAGCTTACCGGAAACAAGTTTAGCGATAAACAATATGTTTCTTACACCGGTTACCCGGGCGGTCAGCGTTTCATTTCTCCTAAGGAGTTAATGGCAAAACATCCAACACGTGTAATTGAAAAAGCAGTGCGTGGTATGTTACCTAAAAATCGTTTGGGCAAAGCATTATTTGGCAATCTGCATGTATATGCCGGTGCCGAGCATCCTCATGCAGCACAAAACCCAAAAGCTATTTAATCATTAACTAAGGAAAAAGAAAAATGCCAACAACTAACACTTCAGGCAGAAGAAAAACCGCCGTTGCACGTATCTACCTTACTGATGGTAGCGGTGCTATTACCGTTAACGGTAAAGATTACAAAGAATATTTCCCAACATTGCCATTGCAATACATTGTTACTCAATCAACAGAAGTATCTGGTTCTGCCGGATTATATGATGTTAAAGTAAATGTAGCAGGTGGTGGTGTTAAAGGACAGGCAGAAGCCGTTCGTTTAGCTATTGCTAAAGCTATTGTTGAACTTGATGCTGATAAGAAACCTTCGCTACGCGCCAAGGGCTTAATGACACGCGATATGCGTATGGTTGAGCGTAAAAAACCAGGACGCAAGAAAGCACGTAAGAGATTCCAATTCAGTAAACGTTAAAATTTTAAGGAGAACAACACAATGGCAAGAACAACATATGACGAGTTACTGGATGCTGGTGTACACTTTGGTCACCTTACCCGCAAATGGGATCCGAAAATGTCACAGTACATTTTCATGGAGCGCAACGGTATACACATTATCGATTTAAATAAAACCTTATCAAAGGTTGAAGAAGCTGCTGCAGCTATAAAACAAATTGTAAAATCAGGCCGCAAGGTATTATTCGTAGCTACAAAGAAACAAGCGAAAGATATTGTTGCTGAATATGCAAAAGGTGTAAACATGCCTTTCATAACCGAGCGTTGGTTAGGTGGTATGTTAACTAACTTTGCAACTGTACGTAAGTCAATCAAAAAGATGTCAAACATCGATAAATTGACTAAAGACGGTACTTACAGCAACCTTTCTAAAAAGGAAAGACTGATGATACAGCGTGAGCGTATTAAACTGGAAACTTTATTAGGCGGTATTGCCGACCTGAACCGTTTACCGGCTGCGCTTTTCTTGATCGACGTTAAAAAAGAGCACATCGCAGTATCTGAAGCGTTAAAGTTAAATATCCCAACCTTTGCAATGGTTGATACTAACTCTGATCCTTCAAACATCGACTTCCCTATCCCGGCTAATGATGACGCTACCAAATCAATTTCATTGATCACAGGTATCATAATCAAAGCTATTGAAGAAGGTTTAGACGAACGCAAACGCGAGAAAGACGACGAAGCTGAAAAAGAAGCAGCACAAGCTAAAGCGAAAGCTGACGCTCCTGAAGTTGCTGACAGATCTGCCGCTGCAAGCGAAGGTAAAAGAGCACGTAAAACTGCTGTTGAAGCCACTGCCGCAGTAGAAGACGAAGCACCTGCTGCTGAAGGTTCTGAAGAATAATTATTAAAGAGTTGTAGGTTGTGAGTTGTGGGTTGTAAGTTTTACAACTGACGCTTACAACTTGCAACTTTCAACTTTTAAAACATAAATACAAAATGTCTACAGTACAAATATCTGCCGCTGATGTAAACAAATTACGCCAGCAAACCGGTGCCGGTATGATGGATTGCAAAAAAGCTTTGACCGAAACTAACGGCGACTTTGAAGCGGCCATTGACTTTTTAAGAAAAAAAGGCGCTAAAGTAGCTGCCAGCCGTCAGGATCGTGAATCAAACGAGGGTGTTGTAATTGCACGCACGTCTGCTGATGGAAAACGCGGTGTTATTATTGAGTTGAACTGCGAAACAGACTTTGTTGCTAAAAATGCGGAATTTGTTGCTTTTGCTAACGCGATTGCAAACGAAGCGGTAGAGCAAAATCCACAGTCATTAGAAGAGTTAAACCAATTGTCTATCGATATTGAAAACTCACGCCCTACTATTGCCGAAGCTTGTATTGAAAAAACAGGTAAAATTGGCGAGAAGATCGGCGTATCAAAATACGAAGTTATTGAAGGCGAAAAAGTTGTAGCTTATATACACGGTAACTTCCGTTTAGGTGTATTGGTTGGCTTAAGTGCTGCAGTTGCAGGTGCTGACGAAGCCGGTAAAGACGTTGCTATGCAAATTGCTGCAATGAACCCTGTTGCTGTTGATAAAGACGGCGTTGACTCAACTGTTATTGAGCGCGAGTTAGAGATCGCTAAGGAACAAATTCGTGCTGAAGGTAAACCGGAAGAAATGGTTGAAAAGATTGCAGCCGGTAAATTGAACAAGTTCTACAAAGACTCAACTCTTTTAAACCAGGAGTTTGTTAAAGATTCATCAAAAAATGTTGCTCAGTTTTTAAGCAGCATTGATAAGGGCCTTACGGTAACCGCCTTTAAGCGGGTAGCTTTAGGAGCTTAAATATTTTATCCCCCTCGTTTACACGAGGGGGATTTTTTTTGTCTAAAAATTATTTGGTTGCTTACCGAGCTTCGCTGGGCAATAGCAAGTAAGTGTTTTTAACAAATAGCACATAAAATTTTAACAGTAACTTTAATTCTATATTTTTGGTAAACCCAGCATCTATATGAAATATAAAAGAATCCTACTAAAACTTAGCGGCGAGTCGTTAATGGGCGATAAGCAATACGGAATAGATAACAAACAAGTATTGCAATACGCGCAGGACATAAAAGATGTACATGATAAAGGAATAGAGATAGCGATAGTAGTAGGAGGCGGTAATATTTTCAGGGGTTTAAGTGCAGAGAAATCGGGGATGGAACGTGCACAGGCCGATTATATGGGCATGTTGGCTACCGTAATAAACTGTATGGCGCTGCAAAACGCATTGGAAACGGTTGGGGTTGAAACCCGCCTGCAGTCTGCAATTAAAATGGAACAGATATGCGAGCCTTACATACGCCGCCGCGCTATGCACCATCTTGAACTGGGAAAAATTGTAATATTTGGTGCCGGTACCGGTAACCCGTATTTCACTACAGACACTGCCGCATCATTACGCGCAATTGAAATTAAGGCCGACGTAGTTTTAAAAGGCACCCGTGTTGATGGCATTTATACCGCCGATCCGGAGAAAGACCCAACAGCCACGCGCTTTGACGAAATAAGTTTCCAGGAAGTATATGATAAAGGTCTTAACGTAATGGACATGACTGCCATTACACTTTGCCAGGAAAACAAACTGCCTATTATAGTTTTTGATATGAACAAAGAAGGCAACTTTATGAAAATAGCCAGCGGCGAGCCGATTGGTACATTAGTGAAATAGACTGCAGAATCAAGATGAAAATCTAAGCTAAATTGTCTTGATTCTTGACTCTTGTTTCCTGACTCTAACATAAATTCATATTTTTGACGAAATTTTCAATAAAACAACAATGAGCGAACTCATTAAAAAGCAGATAACCGACGCAAAGGCTTCTATGGAGAAGGCCATTGACCATACCGATAACGAGCTAAACAAGATACGCGCAGGTAAAGCCAGCCCATCTATGCTGGATGATATTATGGTGGAATATTACGGTACACCTACTCCGCTTAGTCAGGTGGGTAGTGTTAACACGCCTGATGCACGTACTATTGTTGTACAACCATGGGAGAAATCCCTATTAGTACCTATTGAAAAAGCCATTATGGAGGCTAATTTGGGTGTAAATCCGCAGAATGATGGTATTATTATCCGTATTAACGTACCGCCATTAACAGAAGAACGCCGCCGTGATTTGGTTAAAAAAGCGAAAGGTGAGGCAGAAAACGGTAAAATTGCTATCCGCAACATCCGTAAAGATGCTAACGAGAAAATAAGGAAATTAAAATCAGAAGGTGTATCCGAAGATGAGATGAAAACAGGTGAGGGAGAGATACAAAAGCTGACCGATGCTTTCATAATTAAAGTAGATCAGCTGTCTGATGCTAAAGAGAAAGATATCATGACCGTGTAGTTTAACTACATTGTCAAATTAAAAGGGAATGAGCTACTTAGCCGTTCCCTTTTTTTATGTTTGCACATATAATTATGAATATACTTTTATCATACCTCAAGAAACACCAGATGGTGGTTGTGCTGGCCCTTTTGTTAGCTGGCGTTAACATCGGCTTTTCACTACTTGACCCATATATCACCGGCCGTATTGTCGACCTTGCTATTGAACAAAGGGAGAAACTGCTTTATGGAGAATATCTTAACATCGTATTAAGATTAGTTGCCTATGCAATTGGTGTGGCCATGGTATCGCGCATAGCTAAAAACTTTCAGGACTACTTTACCAACATTATAACCCAAAAGGTGGGTGCGGAAATGTATGCCGATGGACTAAGGCATTCGCTTGAACTACCTTACCAGGTGTTTGAGGATCAGCGCAGCGGCGAAACATTGGGCATACTACAAAAAGTGCGTCTTGACAGCGAAAAGTTCATTACCCAATTCATCAGCATACTATTTGTAAGTATTGTGGGGATGATTTTCGTGATCGTCTATTCCTTCAAGGTAAGCTACCAGGTAACGCTGGTGTATTTTGCCGCTATACCTGTAATTACCTTTGTAAGCATGGCCATGAGCCGCCGCATCAAGAGGATACAAAAGAGCATTGTTGCCGAGACTACTGGTTTGGCAGGCTCAACGACAGAATCATTGAGAAATATAGAGTTGGTTAAGAGTTTGGGTCTGGCTAAGCAAGAAATAGAACGCCTTAATCAAACCACCTATAAAATACTGGACCTTGAACTGCGCAAAGTTAAATATGTACGTAGCATGAGTTTTGTACAAGGCACTACTGTGAACTTTGTGCGTAGTGTTATGGTGGTGGTACTATTACTGCTTATCTTCAAGAATACCATATCCCCGGGACAGTACTTTACCTTTTTATTCTACTCATTCTTCTTATTTAACCCTTTGCAGGAGCTAGGTAACGTAATACTATCCTGGCGCGAGGCCCAGGTATCGCTGGCTAACTTTGAGCGGATAATCAATACCCCTATCGATGTTAAACCTGAAAAACCCGTCCTGGTTGAAAAAATTAAAAAGCTAACCTTTGATAACGTAAGCTTTAAACACTTAACGGCCAATCGCAACGCGCTTAATCACATCAGCTTTGAGACCAGCACAGGCGAGACCATTGCGTTTGTTGGGCCGTCGGGTTCCGGTAAAACTACATTGGTAAAACTGCTGGTGGGTTTATATCAGCCCCTTGAGGGCGATATTCTTTACAATGGCATATTGAGCAAAGAGATAGATCTTGACCAACTGCGTGAGCGTGTTGGCTTTGTAACCCAGGATACGCAATTGTTTTCGGGCACTATACGCGAGAATCTGCTGTTCGTTCGCCCTAATGCTACCGACGAGGAATGTATGACGGTGTTGCACCGCGCTGCTTGCCAAGGTTTACTGGCCCGCGCCAGCAATGGTTTGGATACGGTTATCGGCGAAGGTGGCGTTAAAGTATCCGGAGGGGAAAAGCAGCGTCTTTCTATAGCGCGGGCGCTATTACGTCGTCCGGACTTGTTAGTGTTTGATGAGGCCACCTCTTCCCTTGATTCGCTTACTGAGGAGGAAATAACCGAGACCATTAAAGACGTTTCGGTATACAACGATCATATTACCATTCTGATAGCCCACCGCCTGTCAACCATTATGCATGCCGACAGGATCTATGTGCTGGAGAAAGGCAGGATAATTGAATCAGGCGGACATACAGAATTGTTGCTGCAAAAGGGCTTGTACTACGCTATGTGGCGCCAGCAGATCGGCGAAAAAGTAACGGTAGAGGAAGATCAGATCTAAAATATCGGGGTGATCCAAAAAATATGCGAAACAGAAAAAACAAGTGAAACAGATCTTTTCGCAAATAATTGGTTATCAATGCGTTTCTTATAACTGATGAAACAGTTGGAACAATACTATATTCGCATTTTATAATACAATATTCACATTTTGAATATAACCCATTGGAAATAAGATATTTAACATACCATCGGCCGGTGCTAATTTTGGATCAAATCTCCTCAGTCAAAAATTTTTAACCATCTGTATTTCAGATAATTGCCAAATCACCTATTTTGATGTGGATCACTTTGGATCACCTTTGGATCAGGTATAAACCTATTTCAGGACCAAGTGAAAAGATTACTCTTTAAACGGCGGATCGCTATGCTGCGGCGTATGGATCTCATTAAGCGATAATGGAACCAGTCTTTTGGTTTTGAAGAAAGTTACCATCACTATTATCAGCGTCATGCTCCCGCCAAAAATTACTGACGGTACCGTTCCCATCAGCTTAGCTGCCGTTCCTGATTCAAAGGCACCTATCTCGTTAGATGAGCCAATAAACATTTGACTAACCGATGATACCCTGCCACGCATATGATCGGGCGTGAGCAATTGCATAATGGTCCCCCTTATTAACACGCTCACGCTGTCAAATCCACCTTCGGCAAAAAGGAAAAATAACGACAGGTAGAAATTGCGCGACAGGGCGAATCCTATAATGGACAATCCAAAACCCCCAACAGCTACCAGTAAATTGCGCCAGGGTTTACCCATAGGCGATATACGGGCCATGGCCAGCATCACTACCACTGCGCCGGTTGATGAAACTGCGCGCATAATGCCCAGTCCCTCTGCTCCCACCTTCAATATCTCGTTGGCAAAAACAGGCAGCAAAGCCACCGCGCCACCAAAAAATACCGAGAAAAGATCAAGGCTCATAGCGCTGATCATCATTTTGTTGCGGAAAACGAAGTACAATCCTTCTGATAAACTTTTCCATACACTCTCTTTAAGTATATAAATAGGAGGGTATCGCCTTAAAAAGAAAACACATATTAAAGCAACTAACAAGAACAGCAGGATAACCGTATAAGCAGCCGTTATGCCGTAAAAGCCATAAATCAACCCACCGGCTGCCGGACCTAAAATTGAGGCAATTTGAAAGCCGGAACTACTCCAGGTACTTGAGTTAGGATAAAGCTCTTTAGGTACGCTGTGTCCCAATACCGTAAAAGCAGCAGGGCCATAAAAGGCGCGGGCAATGCCGTTGCAAAAAACCATCGTGTAGATAATACGAACCACCCAGTCCTGATGAATAAGGCCCGTTACATTCTTAAGGGTAACAGTAAATACCACCGCCGATGAAAAGAAAACCAAAAGGAAGATCAACAAAAGCATTTTTCTTTTTTCGCTTTTATCGGCAATGTATCCGCCAAATAAACCTAAACCTAAAGCCGGAATGGCCTCGCTTAAGCCGATAAGCCCTAAAGCAAAAGCGCTTTTTGTAAGATGGTAAATGTAAAAGCCCAGTATTACGGCTTGCATCTGGTAAGCAAAGGTGAAGAAAAAGCGCATCCCGAGGTAAGACCGGAAGTCTTTATAACGCAAAGCGGCAAAGGGATCGTTTTTTGGTAGCGGAAGGGATTCTGTGTCTGACATAGCTGTGCCGCAAATTTACGGCATAGACATTAACAGGACGGGCTAATAAATAAAATATGACGTTGGGTGAAGAATCCTGCAATTCCAAAATAGCGATGGGTTTAAAACCCATCGCTATTTTTTATTTAAACGTGAATTACTTTACACTTCGCTTCTGCACTATAAAAAATCCCGCTATAAACACTGCGACAAATACTATAAGGCTTACATAGGTGCCTTTGGTAAAAAGGTCTACAGTTATTTGCGGTATTACTCCTTTTTGAAAGCGTGGCACCAAATTTTCAATTGCAAGCACCGGATGCGAGTACACTATCAGGTAAGCATATTTCCATCGCGCCGAAGCGAATATTACGCCGGCAATGGTACACACAA
Source organism: uncultured Mucilaginibacter sp. (assembly GCF_946479965.1). Next base: position 83,010 of record NZ_CAMLHX010000014.1, read on the forward strand.
AGCCTATGCCCATGGGCTTTAAAAAATCTGACCAAAGCAGGCTTAACAAAAATTGAACAGAAAATATACCAAGAGCAGCAAAGAAAAGCTTAAGGTAAATTTTGAATATTA
>NZ_CAMLHX010000015.1 GCF_946479965.1 uncultured Mucilaginibacter sp.
GCTGTAGTTACTGACGGTGATGGTAACTATACCATCAACGTTGCCGACAGAAGCTCTGTTGTGGTGATACGTTATGTAGGCTTTGTTACACAGGAGTTCCCTGTAGGCACACAATCTTCTATTAATGCTTCATTGGTAGAAGAAAATGCTACCTTAAATGAGGTTGTGGTTGTAGGTTACGGTACGCAAAAACGTGCTTCGGTAACCGGTGCCATTAGCAGTGTTAAAGGTGCGGAATTAATACAAGCACCTGTTCCTAACATTACCAATTCAATTTTAGGTAGGGTTACCGGTGTTGTTGGTCGTCAGTCAAACGGTGGCCAGCCTGGTAGCAATGGTAATAGCTCACTGCAAATTCGTGGTGTTAATACCATTGGCGATAACAGCCCGTTGATTATTGTTGATAACGTTCGTCGTAACAACATTAACCAGGTTGACCCTAACGCCATTGAAACTGTAACCGTGCTTAAAGATGCGGCTGCCACCGCTCCCTACGGTTTAGGTGGTGCAAATGGTGTAATTTTAATTACTACCAAGCAAGGTAAAACAGGCGCTCCAACTATTTCATTAAACTCATGGTATGGTATACAAAACCCTACTTACCTTCCTGATGTTTTGAAGGTAGAGGATTATATGCGTTTAGTTAACGAGGCGTCGATAAATGGTGGAGGTGCAATTATCCATTCTGCTGATAAGATCGATAACTGGGCTGCCAGGAACAAGACAGATCCTGACCGTTATCCAGTTAACACTCCTGGCGATATCATTAAAAAAGATGCGCCGCAACAAAGCCATAACGTACAGGTAAGTGGTGGTAGCGATAGAATTAAGTATTATACCAACTTAGGTTTCTTTAACCAAAACGGTATGTTCCCGCAGATTGACTATACCCGTTACTCATACAACATGAACTTAGAGGCTAAGGTTACAAATACCACAACCTTCCAAATGTCTTTAAGTGGATCAGCCGAAGTGGATCGTGGTCTTGACCCTGGTCACGGCCCGCAAAACCTTTTGCGTTCAACGTATAAGTATATTCCAATGGATCCTTATAGATTCAGCAATGGATTGTATGGCGCTTCTAACGGTTTAAGTCCTCTTTCTACGCTAAATTCTGGTGGTTACTCAAGAAGTTACTATAACCAGCAGTTTATGACGGCCAGTATTGATCAAAAACTGCCTATAAAAGGTTTAAGTATTAAAGGTGTTGTTAGTTATGACCCTAACAACTGGTACCGTAAGGCATACCACAAACCATTTACATACTACACCGTAAATTTAAATGTTACACCTTACGTTTACAGCAAGGCAGCATCAACATCTGAAGGTTTAGTTAACTACACTTATTTGCAGGAAAACTATGACCGCGCCCAAAACTTTACTTACCAGGGTTACTTGAACTATCATGGCACTTTTGGCAAGCACGAAGTAACCGGTTTGGTTGTAGCGGAAGCCAGAAATACTAAAGGCAACCAATTTAACGCACGTATTAACAACTACGCGTTAGATGCGGATGAGTTTAGCTTTGGTAGCTCAAACAAACTTGACTATAGCATAGGTGGTAACTCAAACACCTCCAGCCAGGTTGGTTATGTTTACCGTGTTAGCGATACTTATGACAACAAATATACCCTTGAGGTTTCTGGTCGTTATGATGGTCACTATTACTTCGCTCCGGGTAAACAATATGCGTATTTCCCTGCTTTTTCTGCCGGTTGGATACTTAGCAACGAAGATTTTATGAAGAATGTTGGCTGGGTAAATTACTTAAAGCTAAGAGGTTCATGGGGTAAAACAGGAAATCTAGCTGGTAGTGCATTCCAGTATCAAAACTCATACGGTTTACAGGGTAATGCTTATGCATTTGGTAACGGTGTTACAGTGCAAGGTTCATCTCCGAACAACCAACCTAACCCTGTTATTACATGGGAAGTTGCTGAGAAAACTGACGTAGGTTTTGAAGCTGTATTATTCAAAGGAAAACTGAACTTAGACGTTGGATTGTACAAGCAAAAACGTTCTAACATGTTGGCTAACCCAACTACAACTGTATCACAAGAGTATGGTGTAGGTTTGTCACAGGTTAACGCTGCATCAATGGAAAGTAGTGGTATAGAAATTAGCGCCGGTACACAGCACAGGTTTGCAAACGGTTTGCAACTTAGCTTAAACGGTAACTTTACCTATGCTAATAACAAAACCATACAAATATTTGAGAGCGCGGCCACTTATAACAACCCTAACCGCCGTAGAACAGGGCGTCAAAATAACGCACAGTTTGGTTACAAATCTTTAGGTTTGTTCCACTTATCTGATGACAAAAATGGCGACGGTGTTATCAATGGTACTGACGGCTACAATATAGCTCAGTTTGGTACTTTAAAACCGGGTAATATAAAATATGCCGACCTTTCTGGCCCTAATGGTGTACCTGATGGTAAAATAGATGCTAACGACGAAACCTTTATTGGTTACAATCCTAGCCCGCTAATTACCTACGGCTTTACATTTGGAGCTAACTGGAAAGGCTTTGATTTGAGCGTATTCTTCCAGGGTGCTGCAAAATCTGCTATTGGTACACAAGGTTTCTTAACTGTTCCGTTCAGTAACAACAGCAGTAACACCGGTTATGAGTACTTCAACAACCGTTGGACCCCTCAAAACGATATGAATGCCAAGTACCCACGCGCAGCTTCGTCACCTTTTTCTAATGATACGCAAGGATCTGATTTCTGGGTAAAGGATGCAAGCTACTTAAGATTAAGAACAGCTACTTTAGGTTATACTGTTCCTTCATTAGTAGTTAAAGCACTTAAAATCAAGTCAGTTAGATTCTACGTAACAGGCCAAAACTTATTAACATTCAGCAAGCTTGATTTTGTTGATCCGGAATTAGCCGGTGGAACAGGATCAGGAACTAACTCAGATGTTTTATGGCCAATACAGAGAATGTGGACCTTTGGTTTAAACGCAACTTTTTAATAGACTATTAAATTAAAAAAGAAATGAGAAGTACAAGATTTTTATTAAAAATAGCCCTGGTTACGGTGTTAGCCACAACATTTTCATGTAAGAAGTATCTTAATGAAAATATTAACAAAAACGCCATCGGCGAGGATATTCAATGGGCATCAGAAGGTAACGCGGATATATTTTTAAATTCGGTTTACGGGCAGCTTGCCCCTATGCACAACACGCCTGATTATTTAGACAGCTTTACTGACGATAATGACGGCGGTAATTACTGGCGCTCATATCCGTGGAGACAAGGTACTTGCGATCCGACCTTTAACGGTGGAATACCGCAAGGTGATGGCCAGGGAGCTCCTGGTGGACAAACTAACGGTTCTTATGCTCATTGGGCTAACGCATACACGCGTATAAGAAGATGTAATTTGTTTATGGAGAAGGTGAAGGAAAATAAAGGCGGCGTTTTTGGCGCCAGCTGGGCAGCAAAACGCATTGACGAGGCTAGATTTTTAAGAGCCTACTGGTATGGCATGTTATTTCAACACGTAGGTGGCCTGCCAATTATAACAAAGACGCTTAACAATAGTGATGGTTCTGAAATATACTACGCCCGTAGTACTTTTGAAGAAACCCTGAACTTTATTGTAAGCGAAATGGATGCCATTATAGCTAACAACAAACTAGCTGTTAAGTACAATGCCGGTGCTACTGATGCAGGCCGTGCAACTTTAGGTGCCGCGTTAATGGTAAAGGGTTGGCTGCAATTATATGCTGCAAGCCCGCTGTTTAACTCAGGCGCGTATGTACTGGCAGATCCGAGCAACTTTGTACACTTTGCAACAGCAAGTCCTACACGTTGGGCTACTGCGGCTGCAACTTTCAAAAAGTTTATGGATACTTATACACAGTATAGCTTATTCCCTAAAATGAGTGAGTTTTGGTGGGAAAAAAATGAGTATAATTCTGAAGTAATCTGGGACAGGCAACAAGTTTCAGGTGCCGGTGGCCAAATGCAAAACAACGTTGATCAATACGGCGGCCCGGTTTATATCTTAGGTGTATATCACACCTGGGGTAACTATAACCCTACTCAGGAGTTGGTTGATGATTACAGAATGGCAAACGGTAAACGCATAACCGATCCAACCTCAGGTTATGATCCGCAAAAACCTTACGTTAACCGTGAAAAACGTTTTTACGACTTTATTGTGTATGACGGTGCTTCGTACAAGCAAGATTGGATGCCTACTACAGACATTATCTACACACGTATTGATAAAGTAAATCCGTCTAAAAACGAGATCGACTTTGGGTCAACTGACGTTACAAATACCGGTTACTATTTCCGTAAGAAATTAAACAACCTGGCACCAGAAGGTGGTAACCAAAGTGGTCAAAACTATGTTTATTATCGTTATGCCGAGGTGTTGTTAGGATATGCTGAAGCTCAAAACGAAGCTGTTGGTCCTGATGCATCTGTTTATGCAGCTGTTAACGCAATCAGACAACGTCCTGGTACAGATCTTCCGGCACTTGCGGCTGGTTTAACTCAGGATGAAATGCGTCAAGAGATCAGAGATCAACGTCGTATAGAGTTCGCTTTCGAAGCAAAACGTTTTTATGACATCATGCGCTGGAAAATAGCTAAAACTGTTTTGAATGCTGAACTTCATGGTATGAAAATTACCAATACTGTGCCTGCTAACAACAGTGGGGTTTGGAAATATGAATATGTTGACCTTGGCACAAATGCCCAGCCTCACGTATTTAGTGATAAAATGTACATGAACCCTGTACCACAGTCGGTTATTGACGTTAATCCAAAACTGAAAACTCAACAAAATCCCGGTTACTAATAATTTATTTAACTGATCCACTGGGCGGGGCTGCTTTTTTAAAGCAGCCCCTTTTTTTGTTAAAAAAATTGCAGCCTGATCTATAAACTTAAAATGTTTTATCTTGTTGGTCGTCTGCATATGTAAGATTATTTAAACTGCGATGGCGCAAGCAAGACGTATTAAAGTTATAATTACAGGGGCTACCGGAATGGTGGGCGAAGGTGTTCTGTTGGAGTGCCTGCAAAATGATGCTGTGAGTGAAGTACTAGCAGTTAGCCGGAGACTTTACAATATAAGCCATCCGAAGTTAGAACAGCTTATAGTGCCTGATATGTTTGACCTAAGTGACGTAGATTATAAACTAACTGGTTATGATGCCTGTTTTTTTTGCGCGGGAGTAAGTTCATTAGGCCTTAAAGAGCTGGAGTATACACACATTACGTATGATTTGACACTTAATTTTGCCAAAACATTGGTGACAGTTAATCCGCAAATGACATTTATTTATGTTTCCGGATCGCATACGGACAGCACCGAAGTGGGGCGCATAATGTGGGCCCGCGTAAAGGGTCGTACGGAAAATGATCTTGCCCGATTACCTTTCAAACGCGTTTACAATTTTCGCCCCGGACTTATGCGCGCGACGCAGGGACAGAAGAATCTTCCGGCTATTTACAAGTATCTCTCGTGGCTTTTTCCGTTGATAAAGTCAATTGCACCAAACGGAGCAAGTACACTTGCCGATGTAGGCCGCTCTATGATAAAAAGCGTAATAAATGGATATCCGAAGGGTACATTAGAGATTTCAGATATCAATAAACTGGCCCAAAGTAAAATTTAGTTTTTCAGGATATAGAAGAACATGTCTGATCGGACAGAAAAACCGAGTGACTTGTACAGATCAATTGCACGGTTATTATCGTGTTTTACATGTAGGTAAGGTATATCAGACGCCGCTAAAATTCGATTGATCTGTTTGGTAAGTAATTGCCGGGCATAACCTTTACCTATTTGATCGGGATGCGTACAAACAGCACTCACTTCGGCATAATTAAAAGCGTGCATGCGTTGTCCCGCCATAGCTATTAGTTTGCTATTTTTAAAAACCCCCTGATAGTGACCAAACTCAATAGTACGCATGTTAAACGGACCGGGATTGGTGAGTTTTGCCAAATTTACCATGTCTGCGCAATAAGCAGTTGATAGCGCAATAGTTGTGTGAATATGATCGTCTTTTACTGGAATGCTATTGTGAACCAGTTGCAAACCATGTACACAGGCTATAATTTTCCACGGCGCAGGTATGTCAAGCTGTATTGGGGTGGCAAAAAAACTTATTCTTTTGTCGGATAGCATTTCGTATAACTCAATAAAACTATCTGCAGTACTTTCACGCAACGCAACAAAAGGCGACACCTCGCTATTGAAATATTTCACCCTGTCATTGCCCTCGCCAAGATGGTAATTGCCTGAGTTGAGCGCATGCCATACCGGGTTGTTTAATACATTATCCATATGCTATTTGCTGTTGCCGAACCGGGTAAATAAGGTAACCTGCATAACATTGTTAATAATATATGCTTTCGCCTGTTGCGAATACTGGTTTAGATAGCCCGCCTCTACGTCAACTTTTTTGCTAAAGCGGCGTCCTATTCCAATAAACGCCCGGTTTTGATCAAAAAAGTGATTGTTTACCTTTTCCTTGTTTTGCACATTTACAAATACTTCGTTGGCTAATGCAAGATAAGTTCCATGTGTAAAAGGCTTCTCGTTACTATTGATAGGAATTGCCGCTCTTATAAAATATCTGAAACGTTGAGAAAATACGCTTTGCTGTGTCGCGGTTTCGCCTAAAAACCGCTGTTCAAGCCTAAAACGATGTGTTATTTGTGTATTAACGCCCGTAGGTTGCACAATTGTTAATTGTTCAAATGCCCGATTTTCGGGTCGGAATGTTTTAACATCACCAGATCGGCCGCTGGTGCCTATATAAGCATAGCCTACGGCTACATTTTTATTGTCAAAGTAATAATTGATAGAAGGCCTCAATAAAACTGTTTTAAGATAGTCCACATGATTACCAGAGCGCAGATGTCCGTCAAAAGACGCTCCCCAGTGCTTGTCGAATCTTTGTGTGTGAAACCAGCCAACCCAGCCCGAAAGCTCATTGGTTTGCGCATTTGCGATGCCAACGGCAGCTAACTGAAAAAATACAATGCACAATAGTAACCTAAATTTCATAATGTGATGTTATGGAAAAACTATCTGCAAGTATAATAAACATCACAAAAACCATCGTACTTATTAAAATAAAAGTGCCTATTTGTGCTTAAATATGCTACGCAACTTTTCCATCAGCCCATCGGTTTCAGTTTTTTCGTCGCCGCAGCCCAGCAAAAAGCCATAGGGTTTGAGTACCTCAAAATGATCACAAAATATTTTGATCATCCCGAAAATAGGCACCGCGAGCACCATGCCGGGCAGCCCCCATACCGCTTCGCCAATAACGATAGCAAGGATGGTAAACAACGGATTTAAGTTAACACCTCTGCCCACCACCAGCGGCTCTAATACATACGATTGTATAAACTGTACCAAGCCGTAGGTAAAGACAATACCGGCTATTAGCCCTAAATCGCCGCCTTGTACAACGCCCATTAAAACTGTGATGGCGGTGCCGGTTAAGTTGCCCACAAAAGGTATTATTTCCAGTGTGCCGCAGAGGATGGCAAAAAAAATGGCGTATTTAACCCCAACTATAGAGAAGCCGATGGAATACATTATCCACAACGTAAGTATCATTTTCGTTAGGCCGGTAAGGTATTGCTGCGACACCTCGCCGGCACAATGCGCCATATCGGCAAAATTGCTGCGTTGCGATGCCGGAACCGCCTTTTTGAGGAACTGCATAAGGTGATCTCTGAAAAACATCAGTAAAAAGATATATACCAGCACCAATATGCCATTTAACAATACACTGGTTATAAAACCGGTGACCTGGCTTATCAGCCCCCCGGACCCTTCCTGATTAACCTGTTCTACGATCTCGTTCTGCTGATTTCTGTTTATGCCCGTGTGCGAGCTGATGAAATATTGAAGCTTGCGCGTCATGTTCATTATCCGTTCTTCAATATTATTCATGTCATCCATTAATGACGAGAGCTGCCAGGACAGCAGGCCAACTATTGCGGCAATGGTTAACAGCAACAGTAAAATACAGGCAATAACGGCCACTGCACGGTTAACGCCTGCTTTCTCCATGCGGCGGCATACGGGGATCAACAACATGGCTAATACAAATGCGAAGGCCAACGGCACTAATACCGGCTTGGCTACATACAGCACTGCCGTACCTGCAATGATAATAAACAGCACCTGGCTAATGCGCGGCAGATAAGCGGATGACGTTTGTGGCATGGTAGGGTTAGCCGTTTCGGTTTAAAGGGTGAATGTTTTAATAAACATTCTAATGCCAAACATGTTTGATACATAACATCGTGCAAATTAATGCGCTTTGAAAGCCAATAAGACATGAGAATTAAAAGCCTTATAATACCCTCGGTAATTGCTATTACCCTGGCAGCATGCACGTCGCGGGAGGACAAGCAGAGCATTGGCGACACCGTGGTTAACGCCGATACCCTTGCTAAACCAACTGAGGTTGAGGCAACTTCCATGTGTTTTTTGCGGACCGAGGGGAAAGACAATAAGGATACCACCAGTATTGAACTGGTTATTAAGGATAATAACGTAACCGGGCAGATGTACTGGCACCCTTTTGAGAAGGATAGCCGTAAGGGCGCATTGAACGGAACGCTGAAAGGCGATACCGTTTACGCCATTTGGACCTTTATGCAGGAAGGTATGCAGGATACCCTGGGCCTGCAGTTTTTAATTGCCGGCGACAACCTGATGCAAAAGCCCCTCAAATTAAACACCCAAACAGGCCGGCAACAAACAGATAACGCGGCTGGATTTACGCTTTTACACCACCCAAGCATTAGTTTGAAGAAGTAAGTTTTTAAGAGGATGAGTAAGCGTTAATGGGTTGCTTCTGTTGCAGAAAATATATGCAACAAAAGCAACACTTTGCAACACCACTTTTTATAAAGTATTTACTGTTAATGTTTTACAATTATTTAGTGTTTGAACATGCAACACTTTGCAACACACTTATTCGTCAGCAAGATTAGCTGTAAATTTTAGTTAATTCTTTGATTTTCAATTATATTATGAGGTGATAAATTTTATGGTTAAGCCGCAACACTAATTTGTGTAAAGTGTAAGCTTTTTTCAGGCCGGTACCAGTCAGATTATTTCGTTGAATCAGGCGTAGCCGGTAATGCTAAGGAGCCTCGCCTCCGTGCTCATCGTGCTTGCGGGGTTTTATTTCTGACTGCATAAAGTCTTTTTCGTACTTCTTTTCGTCTTTAACATTCCGCCTTATCATCCATCCCACCAAAATCAGCAGAAGTATCAAAACCGGCACTACCCACCAATAATTTATAGCTGTTTCCATAAGCTTTAACGTATATATTCGTCACAAAATCGACAGTTCTTTTAACTTTAACGTTATATTAATGTTAATTTATTATGTCTTAACAATCGGCTAAACAACGGGCAGCTCTTCCTGATCTTTTTCTCCGGCATTTACTTTCACGGCACCCCACTCTTCGTAGCTGTAGTTACCATGCGGATAGGGCACAATAAATGTTTCGCGCACCCGCGATGACATTTTAAAATAGGGTATCCATATTGCGGCCGCTATTATAGACCGGATAACACTTCGCACCACATTTTCGTCCAATTTATTGGCGATAAGGTAAGCGGCACCTGCATCAAATGCCATAAATGCTGCCGATGCCAGAAAGAACCACGTAATATATTTGGGCAATATGTCGCGCTTATTGAGTAATAGTATCAAACAAAATACGGTGTAACACAGTAATATGGTGTTAAATATGGTCTCAAAAACCACCAAAAATTTGATCCAAAATTCATTTTTGGCGCCGTTAAGGCCTTGCCACAGATCCAGGTTGAAATAGCGGGCATCTATTAGCGTCCCAAGTGCTAAAACGGCGTTTGCGCCTAAACCAATAGCCACTATTATAAGCCAGCCGCCAAGCGGTACAAATGTTGCTCCCGTTTCAAAAACTACCTCGGGGGTTTTTATATGATAAATGTAGAAGAAGATGCCTGCTGCTGCCAGCCCGAAAGCTACAACCAACAGTACCGTCCAATAGTTAGTGTTGTAAGTAGAACTAACATCTCCCGGCAGGTAATTAAACGAGTAGCTGAGCTCGTTATCCTTTATGTTTTTAACATCAGCATTGTACTGATCTAATTGTTCAACCGGAATATAATTCTTCAAATAGCTGAAACGGTAATTTAAAACCAACGTATCCTTAGCCGCGCTTATATGCGATTGAAAATTGTAGGCATCTGCTTTTATTTCTTTAGTATAATCAGTCACATTCCATCCCGAAGGCAGGGTTACGCGTATGGTGTAATCAATTTTGCAGGGAAAGTTTACCGTTCGGGGGTATTTGTTTTTAACATTTGTGCTTGTCAGCTGATTGCTGATGAAATTAGCATAAAGCCCTGCTTCCAGCCTGCCGCTTTCCTTATTTTTGGCGGCAAAATCAGGCAGCAAATAATGTTCAATTACTACTATCTCATTCGCGTCTTCGCTGTCATAAACCATTACTGAGTCTGCCGATTCTATTTTAGGATAGATGCGCGCATAGTAGTCCAGGTAATTCTTTTCGGTTTCGGCCATACTGCTGCCCGCCAGTATGCTCCTCATGTTGTCGGCCTCATTCAGGGTATAAGCAGTCCGCACATCCAGTGCTACCTTACTTGTATCTCTCGGGATGTAATATTCTTCCAGGTAAGTTATCTGACCGGTTGTTGCGGCAGGGATATTGGCAATGGCATTACTGCCCGGCTGTAAAATAAGCCCCTGCCCGTATTGCGGAAAGTATATTTTTGTGCCTGTACCACGCTGATACGCTATGGTAGCATCAACCCAAACAGGTATTTGATTTACAACGGCCCTAACCACAGCATGGTTAAATACAGATGGCGAGGGCAGATACTGATCTGTTTTGATACCCGCATAGGTGCTTATAAGCGCCATATTGGCTTCTATACCGGCGGCATTTAAAATAGATACCAGCAGTAATGATTTGTCTTTACAATCGCCATAGCGTTGGTTATAAACCTTTTCGGGATCATTGGCGCGGTGCGAGTATTCGCCAATTTCTACACCCATATATCTCACTTCGTCCTGCACCAGTTTTACAGCGGCCCTAAAGTAATCCCCTTTGTTTTTTGTTGATGCTTTAATTGCGGCTACCCGTTCGGCTAGTTTGCCGGTAAGCGCTCGTGGCTGGTTTATTTTTAAACCCCAGGCGGCAACTTCTGCCCAGTCTTTATAATCGCTTACCTGTACATAGCCGTAGCTGGTATACCATCCCGGCTGGTTGTCGTAATCAGTTGCAGCCGGTACCTGAAAGTTTTCCCATTCATAACATGTTACCCCGTTTTTACTATAAGTTTTGGTTGCGGGTACTTTGTTAAAGCTTTTAAAATTTAACTTGCGCGTAGGCGCGGCAAGTATGGCCTTGTATAAATGCGCCACAGGCTGCGATACCTGCAGGTAAATATTTTCAGAAAAATGATCGCCGAAAATGGGATTGCGCCCGGTTAAGGTATAGGCATATTCAATCCGGTCGCCTTTCCGTATATCATCCAATATGCAATAAGCAGAAAAAGTTCCCTGGTAAATAAATTTTGAAAGGTCTTTCTCGTCAGCTATTACTTTAAATAAACTTGCCGATAAGCGCCTTTGCGGTTTATTGTTGCGCCAAATTATTATTTCGTGCAGGTCAAGCCGTTCATAACTCGGGTCAAAGCCAATGCTTATCTCAGATCCGTTTTGTATCCCTGCTTCTGATACTATTTGCCGTTCAATGTGTACATAATGAGCCTTTTTTTCAACGTTTATCTGTTCTTCCATCAGCCTGTAGAAATAACCATTCTCAATATTGCGCTGGGCTATCGCCTTATCGTATTGCGGACAATGGTTTAACCAATTGGGTTTTGGCGAGATGTGAACGCTTGGTGTTGCAGCCCATGTAAGGTTTGCACAGAACAGCACTACCGCTAAAAGGCTATAAAAAAGTGAAAAAGGTTTCTGCAACATGTTGGGATGAAAATAAATAAAAATCAGCTATTTAATAGCAATGTGGGCAAATCCTTTTTATTAGTATTTGTTAACTTACACCATGCAAACAAGCAAAACATACAACTCAGGTATTGACGGTCGATTGGTAGTTATCATATCGGTTATTTTATTGTCGATAACTATTGGGATAATGGTGAAGGGAGACTGGAAAGGCGCATTGATCCTGACACCCATTGCGGCTTTTATTATACATATTTTAACCGGTACCAGGTATACCATCACCGGAACCACATTAAAGGTCAAAGCCGGATTTATTATAAATATCTCTGTAGATATAATGACCATTAAAGCCATTAGCGAAACCGACAGCATATTGAGCGCTCCGGCTACTTCGTTAGACAGGCTTGAAATTACCTACAATAAGTACGATAGCGTGGTTATATCACCTAAAAACAAAGCTGAGTTTATAAGCGATATTCTTGCTATTAACAGCCAGGTTGCTGTTACTTATAAAAAATGAAAACTTAAAATTTGTCGAAAAAGCATTATCTATAATTAAAAACTTAGTTAGTATATTGCATTAACAATTAGCTTATAAACCAGGGCTAAATTTGCCAATGCCCCGCACACTTAAATCCTATCAGCGTTGCTGCCTTTTGTTGCTGCTTTTTATAACATGCGGTGGGTTATCATTTGCGCAAACCATTACCGGCAGGGTTATCGATTCTGCAAGTAGCAGGCCCATATCCAATGCAAGTGTTTATTTAAATGGATCATCAACCGGTACTACAACCAATGAGCAGGGCGAGTTTACACTACGTGCTAAAGCAGGCAATCTACCCTTAATAGTTAGCTGCATAGGTTATGAGTCTGAAACGATAACAAAATATGGCAGTCAGTCATTGGTGGTGCGCTTAGCGCACCGGGCAATGATGTTAAAAGAAGTAACCATTGGCGGCATGCCGCGCGAAAAGATGCTGGCTATGTTTTTAAAGGAATTTTTAGGTGAGCCTGCCGATGAGTGTACAATAAGCAATACCGATGACCTTAATTTTAGTTATAGCAAAAAGGCAAACAGGTTACGCGCCACGGCAGAAAAGCCGCTACTGATAACTAACAAACGGACCGGCTATAAGCTAACGTACTTTTTGAAGACCTTTACGCATGGCGACACCACCCGTATACTGGGCAACTATTTTTTTGCGGAGGATACAGCCGGCTATAAGCAGGCAGAGCTGCGCAAGATCTATAAAAACCGGGAGAAGTATTATTACGGGTCGAAAATGCATTTTATCCGTTCGCTTTGGCAAGGTAACCTGAAGAAGAACAAATTTGAATTATATAATAACTTGTATTATGGAAATACTGCAATCCCCGCTGAGTTAGTTGTTTCTACTTATCAAAACCAAAAATACTTTACCTACGCCAATACAATATATATTGTTTACCGCAATAAGACCAGCGACGCAACAGCACTAAAATTGACTGCCGGAAAAGCGGCGGGCATTATAGATAGCGACGGTTTTTACGACCCTGAGTTTTTTTGGGGTGGCGGAATGGCCGGGCAGCGTATGGCGCAATTGCTCCCTTTTGAATACATACCTGGTAATGAAAGCCAACCTGAAATAATAGACGAACCGCCGGCAAAACGGCCCATGTTTGATTCGCTACTCAATTTGTATGCGGCTAAACACCGCTCGCCCTTGTTATTTATGCACTTTGACAAAAACGTTTATTCTAACAATGAGAACGTTTGGTTTACAGGATATTTGCTTGATAATATTGATAATTCTAAATACAAAACGCTGTCGTTGGCGCTTGTTAAAGATGATGATAGAAGTGTTTTAATGGAGGACAGGTTTGTGGTAGCAAACGGATTTTGCTTTGGCAACACCAACATCCCCGATTCTGTAAGGGCCGGTACTTATACCTTTGTTGCTTATGGTAATCGCTTAGAAAATAACCAGCCCGATATTATTTTTACGCAGCAGGTAACCATTAAAACCGGCAACCAGCAAACATTTAACGCGTCGCTTAACCCCTTGGATACAGGGGCAACAGTAGCCAACCAAAAGGTAATGCTGCTGGTGAATTTTATGAATGAGAAGTCGCCGCCGTCGTCTGTTCCCGTTACCTATTATGTTGGCGATGCACGTAAGCCTGTAACCACAGGGGCCGTAAAAACAGCTCTGGGTCAGTACATCTTTAATATCCCATCTAATTTATTAAGCGCAGCTAATAACAAGCTTAACGTGCAGGTAAAGTATAAAACTGAGGTGCAGGATATCAGCATAGCGCTGCCCGTACCGCCGCAGCCTGCGCAAGTGCATTTTTACCCCGAAGGTGGTAACCTAATAAATGGTGTTGTTAATATTGTTGGCCTGGAAGCAAAAACTGCCGGCGGAGCGCCGCTTAGTACAGAAGCTACGATTTATGAAGGTGAGCAGGTTATTACCACCGCAATTACCAATGGCAATGGGTTAGGGAAATTTGTTATTATACCCAAACCGGGGAAAAAATACCGGGTACAACTTAATACAGGCAACGCAAAAGATTATAGTTTACCCGATGCCCTGGCCGGACCGGCTCTGTCTGTAAAAAAGGCTATTGTTAATGATACCCTGCTGGTGGATGTGTATAACGATGACCCGCTGAGGAAGCTTTACCTGGTGGGGCATAATTATCGGCGATCTTTTTTTGAAACATCTGTTGGCCGATCTTTAAATCAAAGGCTTAAAGTAATATTGACTGATGTGCCCCGGGGTATTATGCAGTTAACGCTGGTTGATAGCCTTGGCCGCCCTTATGCAGAGCGGGTGGTATTTGCGCATTACGCCAATAAGGCTAAGTTAGAGGTAAGCACAGACAATGCTGATTATGCAAAGCGTAAAAAAGTTAAATTAAGCATAAAACTTAATGGTGAGGCGACAAATGGGGCGGTATCTGTAGCCGTTGTGCAGGAAAATAGGATAGAACTCAAAAACAGCGCTAACATTGAGAACTACATTTATTTAAAAAGTGAACTAAGCGAGGTGCCTGTAAAGAATAGTTATTTCAGCAACGTTGAGCTGGACAAGCGCGACCTGGAAAACGTATTATTAATTAGAGGCTGGAGCAGGTATAAGTGGACGGATGTGTTGAAAGTTAAAACAGCGGACACTTTACGCGATGCCCGGGAACTGGTTTTTAACGGAAGAGTGACAAAGTACACAGGGAAGTTTAAGGAGGCCGTGCCTTTAGTGACATTCAATCCTACAGGTACTTATAATACAGATATTAATGGCGCGTTTTTACTGCCGGATAGCGGTATAGTAACGGAGCCCGGGAAAAAAATAACAGCAATGGTAGCTAACGGGACACCTTCTGATTATAAAATACAATTGGTAAACCCTTACGATAGTGTAAATAAAAAACTGGCCACAATAATAAAGCCTGATGTTTACTACCTGACTGTTCAGGAGAGTTCAAATGATTTAAAATTGCAGGGAACAGAGCGGGCTATCCTTTTAAAGGAAGCCGTTATTAAGGAAAAAAAAGATAATTCATTTTACAACAATGCTAACAATATTAAGGACTTGTCATTTAATCCTTGCGGACCTTATGTATGCCATAACGGTATAGTGAATTGTCCAAACCATGTGCCGCCGGAATGCAGAGCAGGGTATGTGCCTCCGTTGCCCCTTAAACCCAAGCCAAACTCAATCCAATTTAAAGGCATAAATGCCGCTCAGGAGTTTTATCCTGCTGATTACTCAGAGGTAAGCCCATCGCAACCTGAGTATATATCAACCCTATATTGGAAAAACCAGCTACTCCTTAAAAAAGGCGAGGCGCACGAGGTTTCTTTTTATACCGGCGATATTACCGGGCCCTTTAAAGTTATTGTGCAAGGCATAACGGACAACGACGTTATCTATGGCGAAACATCGTTCAGGGTAACCAAATAAACCCAAGCACGCGTTTATTTCATTGTCATTGCGAGGTACGAAGCAATCGCACGGAGAAAAGCGGACTATGCCAAGCTCACGATTGCTTCGTGCCACGCAATGACAAGATCTTATTTCAACTTAGCCAAAGCCTCGCGCACACGTGGAATAGCGGCAGCTATCTCCTCATATCCACACGCCCCAACTGATGCCCTGAACCAGGTAACTTCATCGCCGGTGCCAAAAGCTGCAAAGGGAACAAAAGCAATCTTCGCTTCTTTTATCAGGTAGAAGTTAATATCAGCAGAGGTTTCTAATACCGATCCGTCTGGTGTTGTTTTGCCTTTATAATCAATTTTGATGGTGAGGTAGATGGCTCCCATTGGCGCAATGGAGTCAACACTAAAGTCATCCGCTTTTAATTGCTGAAAACCTTCGTGTAATGTGGTAAGGCTTTGTTGTACCCGGGCTTTTAAGTTGTCCAGGTAGCTGTTTACTGCCGTGTCGTCCATTATATACTTTGCCATGGCAACTTGTTCTGCCTTTGGCGACCATGCGCCCATATGGCCTACAATGGCTTTCATGTTATTGATAACACCTTCGGGACCGAAACCCCAGCCAACACGCACGCCTGTAGCGGCAAAGCATTTTGATGCGCCGTCAATAAATATCACGTAATCCTTCAACTCAGGTCTTAAAGTAACCGGGTCAAAATGCTGGTTATCGCCAAAAGTTAATTGCGAATAGATCTGATCGTATAAAAAGTAGAGTGGTTTTTCGCCGGCAGCACGGCTTTTGTTCTCGGCTATCACCAGGTCGCAAATCTCTTCCAGGTCCTTTTTACCGAACATGGTACCCGTAGGGTTAAGCGGCGAGCACAGTGCCAGCAGGGCAGCGCCTTTTATATGCGGGCGCAGCTCATCAGCCGTAGGCATAAAGTTGTGTTCTGCACGCGTTTGCACCATAATGCTCTCTGCCTTCAGCAAGTCGCAGTAGTGATTATTGTTCCATGATGGTGCGGGGAAAACTACCTTGTCGCCGGGATCAACCACAGCTAAAAAGGTAGAATAGATCAACGGGCGTGATCCGCCTGATATTAATATCTGATTAGGTTTATAATCCAAACCCAAACGGTTCTTTAAAAATACCGATACACTTTCGCGCAGCGCCAACACACCATCAGCAGGGGGGTAGTTGGTTTGATTGGCAGCGTAAGCCTCAACAATGCCTTGCTTTAACTCATCGGGAATAGGGTATATGTTAGAATCGTAATCGCCGATGGTAAGGTTAGCAATATTCTGGCCCTGGCGTTTTAATTCGTTTATTTCGCCGGCTATTTTAATGATCTCAGAACCGCGCAGGTTCTCCGCTAATGCAGATACTTTCATTTTTTGTATGCTCAAAGGATAAAGCACAAAGCTAAAAGGTTTTTTTTAAGCTGAAAGCTAAAAGACTAAAGCAAAAAGCTTTTCAGCCATTATATATAAAAAAAGCTGAAAGGGTTGCTTTCAGCTTTGGTCTTTCAGCTTTTCGCTTTCAGAGCTAATATTATCCCGCCAACGGCTTCCGCAACCTGATAATACGCACCCAGTGCATAAATTTCATTACCGGGTAAACGGGATCAATCTCGTACCATTTAGCAGCGAAATTGGAACTATTTGGGCGCTTATGGTGATTGTTTTGAAACAATTCGCCAAGCATTAAAAAGTCGAGAGGGATAGAGTTTTTTGATTTATCGCCGTTGTCAAAATTGGCATAACCATATTTATGGCCGCACCAGTTAACAATAGCGCCATGTAGCGGGCCCATTACAAAATGGATAGGTAGTAATAAGAACATCCACCAATGGGTAGCAAATGCAACGTAAAAGGCTACATACCCAATACCGAATAGTATACGCGACGCGTAAGTAGAGCCCCAGTAATCTAGCGCACGCCATTCAGGGTATGATCCGCCGAATTGTGCATCAGGCTCTTTAAGACGTTTTTCGTACAATTTATAACTCTGCGCAGTTCTCCACATCATTTGAAAAACATCGGTGAAGAAGTGCGGTGAGTGCGGATCTTTTTCGGTATCACTATAAGCATGGTGCTCGCGGTGCATTATAGCATAAGCACGCGGATTTAAGTACGACGAACCCTGGCAAATAAACGTAAGCAGGTGAAACAAGCGCTCGTTAAACTTAGAAGTGCTGAACATTTTATGCGATGCGTAACGGTGCAGGAAAAATGTTTGGAAAAAGAGGGATAGGAACCAGTGCCCTATAAAGAATAGTAAGATAGCCAAAGTAATTGTATTGATTGTATTATAATTAACGGCAAAGATACGATTATAGTTTTACCTCAATTAAAGTAAATCAAATTATGACTAATATCATTTTGTTCTTTCCAGCTCGAACAGCTCTGCTAAATGTTTGTAGGATAACAGCCTGTCATCAAAATCTTCGGCAATGGTAACGGCTATAATTTCGTCAATGCTGTAGCTTTCTGCGAGTATAGTAATGCGTTCTTTTACCATCTTAGGCGTTCCCGCTACCACCCGCTGGCGGTTATAACGTATCCTGTCTTGTTCCTGCAAAGTATATTGCATGTCTTTAACGTCTTCATAACCCAAAGCAGATATACCGCCGCCGCGTTCCAACTGAATAAAGCGATGATCCATTACTGCTTTGTGTTGCGCTATTTTTTCTTCATCTTCTGAGCAGAAAACAAATATGGCCATGTTGGCTTGCGGCTGATCCAGGTCAAGTGATGGCTTAAACCGCTCTTTATACTGATGCACAGCCTGCGGTCCGCCAACAGGGTTTATAAAATGCGCAAACGAGAAACCCATGCCAAAATGTGCGGCAAACAACCCGCTTTGTCCGCTTGAACTAAGCAGCCACATATCCGGTACCGTTTTCACCTGTGGAATGGCTCTGATACGCCCCTGCGGTGTACCCGGCTCGCCGGTATCATGAAAGTAGTTTTGGAGGTCGGTAAGCTGCTCCATAAAATCCTGCTCACTGAAATGGTTGGAGGGATTTAAAAGGGAAGCTGTTAATCGGTCGGTACCAGGCGCACGGCCCATGCCCAGATCAATCCGCCCCGGTGCCAGTGCTTCCAGCATCCTGAAATTTTCGGCAACTTTTAATGCGCTGTGGTTGGGCATCATTACCCCGCCTGAACCCACCCGGATAGTTTTGGTTTGCGATGCCAGGTAGGCTATTAAAACTTCAGGCGTTGAGCCCGCCAGGCTGCCCGTATTATGATGTTCTGATACCCAAAAGCGGGTGTAGCCTAGTTCTTCGGTATATTTTGCTAACGCGATGGTCTCCTGCACGGCTTGCTCAGCAGTAACGCCTTTACGCACGGGCGATTGATCTAAAACGCTTAGCCTTAATTTTTTTGCTTCCATATTATAATGAATGCAAAGGTAAGGTTACCGATTATGCCTTTATGTTCTACCCAATTTTATGGCATTGGGGTTACAGATGTTTTATTTAATAAGATAGCTGCTTATTGTTGTAGACGATGAGAAACCGAATAGAGAAGAACTATCCAACTGAATCAAACCCACACCCTTTGCTGTGTAAAACTCATATGTTACCCAGGTTTCCATTGCGCCGGTAATGTTGTATTGCAGCAAGAGTTTGGTGTGCACAACATCGGTAAAGGTTTTACCCGATACCACCTTGCTAATGCCTCTTTCCATTACTTCGCCAACAAGTTGAGCAGGAAAAGAGTTTACAGTCCCGTCGTCTGTTACCGGAGCGGTCCATTTTTGGCCTACGGCCATGTTATCTGTCAGGTAAGTAAATTCAAGTGTTATGCCATTCATTAAGGTTGTGCTGCGAAATGTATACTTTCCATTCCCATGGTAGTAATACGAGTTCTCGCTTTGTGTTCCCGTCGTAGTATTGGCAGTGTAATATAACTTGCCGTTAATAGTTTGGGTAGCACCAGTCATGGTGGTGGTTTGCGTCAGCGTTAAGCCCGAACTAATGGCGTTGTACTTCCAGTAGCTGCCTTTAGTTACCGGCTGGTAGCTATCAGATTTTGGGGTTCCTTCCGGAAAGACAGGTGTATCAAGCTTACAGCCGGTCGCGCAAATAACTAAAGCAATGACGAGAAGTGATAAGGTCTTTTTCATTGCTTAAAGATAGGCAAAAACCGCTAATTATAACTGATCGCCAGTCACTAATCACCAGTTTTAATCCTTAAAATGATACAGGAATACAACCTCGCCTTTGTATGCGGGTTTTTTCTCGCCTTCTATCTCCATAGTAACACCAATAGCAGCTTTGGTAATACCGCGTAAATTAACAATTGAAGCCAATGTAGCGATAAGCCTTACCCTGCTGTTTACCTTTACAGGCTGGGCAAACCTTATGTTTTCAATAGAGTAATTGATCTCCATTTTAAGGTTCTGCACATCGGCTATCTGGTGCCAGAAATAAGGCAATAGCGATACTGTTAAATAACCGTGTGCTATTGTCGCACCAAACGGACCTTCATTTTTAGCACGCTCTTCGTCTGTATGTATCCACTGGTGATCAATTGTAGCCTCGGCAAACTGATTTATTTGTTGTTGCGTGATGGTGTGCCAACCTGATGTGCCGATCTCTTTTCCTAAAAGAGCTTCAAATTCGGCGTAATTGTTAATGATTACCATTTGGATGCGTTGTGTAGTTTTTTAATATGTTGTTAGGTGTTTATCGTGTTATTCCTGCCGAATTAAATTGCAGATCGTACAATTTACGGTAATAACCATCTTCTATACGTAAAAGTTCCTGATGGGTTCCTTCTTCTTTTATTTCGCCGTGATCAAGCACTATAATTTTATCGGCGTTTTGTATGGTGGATAGGCGGTGCGCAATAACAATTGCTGTGCGGCCCTCCATTAGCTTGTCAATCGCTTTTTGTATCAGTATTTCTGTTTCGGTATCAACAGACGATGTAGCCTCATCCAATACCAATATGGCAGGATCATAAACCAATGCACGAATAAAGGAGATAAGTTGTGCCTGCCCTGCTGATAATGTAGCGCCGCGTTCCATCACATTATAATCATAACCACCCGGCAGGCGCATAATAAAGTCATGGGCACCTACATCTTTTGCTGCCGCGATGATCTGCTCGCGGGTGATGATCTCATTATTAAGACTTATGTTATTCGCTATAGTATCGCTAAACAAAAACACATCTTGTATTACCGTCGCTATCTGCGAGCGCAGGTAGTTAACATCATAATCGTGGATGGAATGCCCGTCAATAGTCACCTCGCCTTTGCCGATCTCATAAAAGCGATTCAATATGTTTATAGTTGATGATTTACCTGCTCCGGTTGCACCCACTAAGGCCAGTTTTTCGCCCGGTTTAACTTTAAAATTGATGTTTTTTAATACCCAGTTCTCGTCATTATAAGCAAACCAAACATCCTTAAATTCAATTTCACCGTTTAGTCGGCCCGTCTGTAGTTGTCCGGTGTTTACAGCCACTTCGTCGGTGTCTAATACTTTAAATATTCTGTCGGCGCCTACCATGCCCATTTGCAGGGTATTAAACTTATCCGCCAGTTGGCGTATAGGGCGAAACAGTAAGTTGAGCAATATTATGAACTCTAAAATAACACCCGCTGTTACCGGTTTGCCCGTAGATGAAATAGCTGTAAGTTGTTGATCTGTAAGGATCCGCTTGCAGCCATACCATACCAGCAAACCCATGCATATCGCAAACAAAATCTCAACCACCGGGAAGAATATAGAGTAATACCAGTTAGAGCGAATGTTGGCATCGCGGTATTTTAAGTTAACCGCTCTGAACTTGCGCATTTCCTGCTCTTCGCGGGCAAAGTTTTGTATTATGCTGATGCCTGATATATGCTCTGCTAAAAAAGTATTTAGGCGAGCCACCTGCGTGCGCACTTCCTGGAAAGAAGACTTTATAGCCTCTTTAAAAACATAAGTGGAAGCAAAAAGCAAGGGCATTGGTATTAAAGTTATCAATGCCAGTTTCCAATCTTTAAATAGCATGGCTGCCACAATAGCCACCACTAATAAAAGGTCGCCAATTATAGAGATCAAACCTTCCGCAAAAATATCGGCAATGGTTTCCAGATCAGACACCGTACGGGTTATAAGCATGCCAATAGGCGTACGATCAAAATATTTTAAACGCAGGCTGGTAATGTGATTGAATACATTTATCCGCAAGTCGCGGATAACAGACTGGCCCAAAGTATTTGTTAGATAGGTTTGATAATATTGAGCCACGGTTTGAATAACAAGCAAGGCGAGCATAATTTCCACCATCAGCAGCAGGCCATCATAGTTATTCACCATGATGTAATCGTCCAATGTTTTTTGGATAAGCAGTGGCAAAGCCAAGGCACTTACCGCCAAAAAAACGGTCAGAAAAGCAGATATAACAAAGATTGAGCGATATGGCCGTACATAGCGCATGATCCGCTTGAGCAACTGCCAGTCGAACGCTTTACCGGTAATACCTCCCCCGCCTCCTGAAGGGGGAGCCTTTGAAGTCTCCTTTTGTTGCTCATTATTTTTATCAGTACTCACTTTTTCAAATGTAAAGCATTGTTAAGCTAAAATAAAATATCCACTATAGTTCCCCCTTTAGGGGGGTAGGGGGCTAATACCTTACCTCCGTTAAAAACAAACCATCCGCAGGCACAGATGTTCCGGCATTACCTCGGTTTTTACTTGCTATAATGTCGCGTACAGCGTCCGGCTCAATTTGTTTACGGCCTACCATTATTAGGGTACCCACAATGGCCCGTACCATGTTGCGTAAAAACCTGTCGGCCGAGATATGGAACACAATTCCATTTTCGGCTTCTACCCACTCTGCCCTTGTTATTTTGCAGTTGTTGGTTTTAACCTGTGTGTTTGATTTGCTAAAGCAGCTAAAATCAGTGTATTCCTTTATAATATCAGCTGCTTGGTTCATTAAATCAATATCCGGCGTGTCGCGCAGCAGCCAGGAGTAGCCTGCTTTAAAAGGATCTTTATGAAAATGTATATGATATTGGTACGAACGCTGCGTGGCATCAAACCGCGCATTGGCATCAGCCGCGACGGGGAAAATTTGTTTTATAGCGATATCTGTTGGAAGGAGATAATTTATACTCCGTAGTACTTTTTCGTAGTCCATGGTCCATGGTTCATCGTCTATAGACTTTACATCAAAGTGCGCAAAAAACTGTGTGGCGTGAACCCCGGCATCGGTGCGGCCGCAGCCGGTTGTGTAAATGGGTTGTCTTAAAATAGTGGAAAACGCTTTATTTAAAACCTCCTGAATACTGACCGCGTTGGGTTGAAGCTGCCAGCCATGGTAATGGCTGCCATCGTAAGATAGTTCAATGAAATAGCGTTGCGTGTTCAAGCTGCGAATTTAGTGATTAGTTAACGACATGGAACTAATCTTTAACAACCTCCCGATAGCTATCGGGACACAACTCAACTAATGTACTCCTTATAAATCGCATCAAACAATACCTTGTTCTCTACAGCGGTATCAAAAGGCTGGTTTAAAAAGCTGTTGTCGTAGCCAATAGCCGTAGCCAGGTTTTTAAGTACTTTAAAGTAGGTAACTTCAATCCCCTCTATTATCTGCAAATAAAATAAAATGAATACATCGCGCTCAAGTGGTGTTTTGCCCGATTTGATTACTGATAGATAAGCCTCCAGCGTCATGCCCTTCATTCCCAAAATACTAATTTTTGACGGCTGTTCGTTTATGGTGTTATAAATAGCATCCAATTGCTGTGTCTGTGTTACGGTGTCGTCCTGGCATTCGAGTATGGCCAGTTTAAGTTGTTGCAATGATGCTATCTCTACCACTTCGCCTAAAAAATCAAGCAGGTGCTGTTTGCCAAAATATATGTTGTTAAGATGTTCTAAAAACATGCGTTTAAGGTGCGCGTCTTTTATTACAACGTCTTTAGGGGTTTGGGGGTCGTTTGGGTTTTCTGTCATAGCGATAAATCGGATGCCTAAATTTAACACTATTATTTGTATGTCATAATCTACACCTGACCAATAATAATAATGGACTGATGCTATGGCAAATAATTTATATTTGTCCTACAATAAAATTGACGCCTTATGTTGCAAAGAATACAAAGTATATATCTTCTTTTTGCCGCGCTGGTTATAGCGGCCTTGTTTGTTTTTCCGTTGGTGCATGATGTATATGTCGACGGGCAATCTGTTACCATAAATGTTATGGGCATTTACACTTATGTAAACGGGCAAGCCCAGCAGGTGCAGGCTTTTATGCCGTTGACTATCGCTACGGTTGTTGTGGCGTTAATACCGGTTATCATCATCTTTATGTATCGCGACCGCAAAAGGCAAATAATGCTGTGTTATGGTGCAATGGGTGTTATTTTGGCTTACAGCTACTGGGTGTCAACCACTGTGAAAAATGCAATTGGTGGGGCCGATTTGCAGATGTCTAATTATGGCATTGGCATCATTCTGCTTTCATTAGCTATAGTTCTGATCATAATCGCGCAGAAATCCATTCAAAAAGACGAAAAGCTGGTGCGCTCTGCTGACAGGTTGAGATAGCAGTACTCCAATTCGCTACCCCTTCAACTCTTTTACTAAACTATCAAAGGCTTCGCGAAGGGTGGCTAGCTCTTCTTCCAGTTGGGTTACGCGGGCTTCTAATCCGCCAGTGCTGCGGGTAGGGGCGGGCTCATCGTTCCAGTCGTCTGATATTTGGGGTTCGCCGGATAGGAGGTGGGCGTAGCGGGCTTCCTTTTGGCCGGGGCGTTTGGGTAGCTGGGTTATAAATTGGGGCTGACCGGTGGCCAGTTTATCCAGGTACTCCTGCACTTCTTCTATGGTCTCAAACTCGTACAGGCGGGCCGAGTTGGTGTTCAGTTCTCCCGGTGTTAGAGGGCCGCGCAGCATGAGCAGGCACAGCAGCGCCAGTTCTTGCGGGATGAGCGGGTATACTATGGCGAAGTTGTGCTTAAACTTGATGGCCCTGCTTGATCCTCCTGTGGCGGTTGAGATCAGTCCGCGTTTTTTGAGGGAGTTGAGGGCGTCCATTACGGTTGCTTCCTCGTATTGCACCACGGGGTTGCGCGATGTTTTCTGGTTGCAGGCGGTGGTTAGGCCGTTCAGCGTCATGGGGTAGTAGTCGGGGGTGGTGCGGCTTTTCTCTATTAACGAGCCCAGCACACGCAGTTCGGCAGCGTCTAAAACAGGTAAGGTTTGTGGTGTATCCATAGCGGGGTAAATATAATATTTTAGGGCTTTACTAGGTGGTGTTCCGTTTCAGGAATATATGAAACAGGGGAAACGCAGTGAAACAGAAAATTTGATAAGTGATTTATTATTAACGCTTTGTGTTTAAAAGTGAAACAAGATGAAACTACTTATTCGTCAGGAAATTTTGCTGTGGATTTGTGGTAACTTTTTGGTTGTCAGTATGGTTGTGAAATTGGTGATTTTTGTTTCAGTGGTGGAACAAAAAATTGGTGGGTTATCGCTTGGTAAATCCTTTCGCGCTTGGCTTGCCCCGCTATGGCCGCGGAGGCCTTTTTTCTTTTTCTTGATAAAAAGAAACAAAAATCAAGTCAGCAGGAAATGCTTCTTTGCGCGCGGGGCCTTTGCCCTGCAAGTCAGGTAAAACCGCGGGCTGTAAAATTTTGCGCCGCTGTCGCTCGCACATGGCCTACGCTTCAGCAAAAAATTACTATGCCCCTGCCTACGCACGGGCCACCAGTTTTACCTGATTTCGCCCGAAGCTGACCTGCTGACGTTTGTGCTTCATTAAAAATTGCTGCTATAAAAAAAGAAGCGCAAGGGCCTGCCAAGGTGCGCGGCCGGGAGTCTGGCCTGTGAAGTGGCAGCGATCAGCTTGGCTTGATTTATTCGTATTTGTTTGTTTTATTATGGCACTCATGAGGTCGCTGCGCTTAGTTTTTGGTTACTTTTGTATCAAGATAAAAGTAACAGGCCTCCGCGGCATCCCGATAGCTATCGGGAGAGCGGGGCAAGCCAAGCGCGAAAGGATTTACCGAGCGATGAGTAATCTTATTTCCCGTCCTCAATCACCCTAACCGCTTCCTCCAACAACTCGTCTTTACCCACTTTAACACCGGCAATAGTTGGCTTAACCTGCTTATCAATCTTAACACCAACCCGCTGGCTTTCGGTACCATCAGGATACAACACGCCGATACCTGATATGGCCGTTTGTATGCCGCCGGGCAACATAATGGTAGAAACATTGCCATCGGCACCGGCAGTGGTGCTGCCAATAACCGTTACGTTGGGCGAACTTTGAAATGCCATGGTGGTATATTCGGCCTGACTTTGGGCTCTTTCGTTTACTATAACTACTACTTTGCCTTTGTAAGCTCCGTCGCCTTTAACGGTGAGCATCGGTCCGGGATGAAAGTAGCCTGGTGCTTCTACACTCCCCTGGGTAAACTTTACAAAAGGCGCGTCGCCCTGTTTTATAAATTCGCCAAAGGTAAAGGGCATAAAGTCCGATGGGTAGCAGCGCATATCTACTATAATGCCTTTGGTTTCGGCAAACAATTTTTTTATCGCGGGCAGGTCCTTATTGCTGTATCGGGCAGGATAGATATAGCCAATATCTTTATTGAGCAAGCGGTATCCCCGAGCGGATGGGTCTGGTTCGCCAATAGCCCTAAACTCGGCGATGTTATATCTAACGGCATTAACGTTGGCTTGTACTACTTTGCCATCTCTTAATATAGAAAGACTGATCTTATCGGTTTCGCTGCGCAAAAGGTAATTCATCGGCATATCGCGCAGTGACGTTGGATAGTTGGATGCCGATGTTAGCGGCAAATACTTTTTTATCAGTTGTTCTACAAGCACGCCATTAATTGCCTTAATAACATCGCCTTTTTTTACTAAGCTTTTTACGGTGAGTGAATCTTTAAGGTATGCTGTAACTACCAGCTGATCTTCTATAAATTTAGCCTGAAATGGGGCAGCATAAGGCCCGCTTAATGCCGGGACGAAGCCATGCGTATCATGTATACGACTTACCAGTTGCACTACAGCTTCCATGTAGTTTTTCGGACTTGAATCATGCAAAAAACGCGGAATAAATTCGGGCAGAACCTCCTTCCAGTCACCAATCAGGTGGCGGTTTGGATAAAAATATTGTATCATGTTCCAGTATCTGAACAGGCTTAGCAGCCGGCAGCCCGCATCCATAAGTTTCACATTGTTGTAACTTTGTTCGTGGTCAAAAATGGGATTGCCCGCGCCCGGTGTCATGCCCACGTAATAGTTAGACCTGTGTCTGTTATTCAGCACATTGGTAAGCTTGGTGGTAAAAGCTTTTGTTAAAACGCTGCCATCAAAAATATTCCCATAGTCGGGGTTGAGTTTAGCGTCTTTGTAATTATACGGTTTGCAATTGTTGCAAGCGGGCGCTGCGCCAAGCTTATCAACCCAGCGTTCTAATGCGTTGCTTAACGCGATATTGTCTTTGGCTAGCAACACAGCGGGCAATACCCTAAACAGTTCGGCATCCATATTAACGTTGCCTTTTGCCACCTCAAAATGATGATATTTAACAAAGCCCCACACCTGGCCCAGCATTGTTAGGTTTTTTATTGTTTGAACACTAAGTGGTATACTTGTAATGCCCGAACCATTTATAAACGCGGTATCTGTTTCGGCTTTTGCTAATGCAATTGTTTTAATTTTTGCTTCCTCAATAGGCTTGCCGTCAATAAACATGCGTACGTTATCAAACCATATTTTACCTTTTCCCTGCAATATGGCACCGGCGCGTATGTTAACGGCTTTGTCGTCGTCATAAGGTAGTTTCACACTGTATTCGGTCCAAGGGGTAGTACCGCGGATGTTCCGGTTCTGCATATTGTCAAACGCCGTGGTTCCGTCTACACCCATCCATAAACCGGCTACACCTTCTACATTTTCTGTTTTTAAAAAGCCGCGTAATTCTATTTCGCCGCCCTTAAATTTTTTGGCGATGTTAAAATTTAAGCTCGCGTAAACAGCATCGGCAGCCTTACTGCTTATCTGCATGGCATATTTGCCGTGTTGTTTTTCTACGCTATCCAGTTCAAAGTTATAGCTGGCTGTCATTGCGGGCGACATGTAGTTCCATCCCGAAGGTAGACGGGTAGATTTATTGATCTTTTCGAGGTCGCCATTAATATCAACCTGTGCGTATATTTTATTAATGCAGCATGTAAAAAGCAGGGCTGTAAAAAGGATTTGGATAGGTCTCATGGATTTTTGGTTGGATTAACGAAGATAACAGATTATTAGCAGCGTATAACAGATTAACAATTTTTGACATAGCCATTGGTGAATTGCCAATTTGACAAATGAAATGGCTTGTAAAATCGTATTTCTACGCGTTTGACAAAAAAACATACCCTTTGTTTCAAAATCGCAATTTTTTGCAACACATTTTTTAAATTATACGCTTGTTCTATTGGGTAAATGTTTAGTACCTTAATCGCTGTTACTATACTACATGAGAATATACCATTTAAGTGCCGAATGTTATCCGGTTGCCAAGGTTGGCGGTCTGGGCGATGTGGTGGGCGCGCTGCCCAAATACCAGGTGCAGGCGGGTTTAGACGCCGCCGTTGTACTGCCTTATTACGACCGTAAATTTGTGCGCGAGCATACCTTTGATGTGGTTTTTCAGAGCGCTACGCTGTTGGGCAGTCGTAGGCTTTATTTTGAGATACTGAAGGAGCGGGATAATGTTTTGGGCTTTGAGCTATACCTGGTAAAGATCCCCGGGTTGATAGACCGCGAGAATGTATATTGCTACCCCGACGAAACGGAACAGTTCATCGCCTACCAGATAGCTTTTTTAGATTGGTTAAACTATTCGCAGCAAAGTCCGGATATTATTCATTGTCATGATCACCATTCGGGCCTGGTGCCTTTC
The DNA here is from genome assembly GCF_946479965.1 of uncultured Mucilaginibacter sp. Next base: position 28,862 of record NZ_CAMLHX010000015.1, read on the forward strand.
CTGTTAAAATACTCTAAACTATATACCCGGTTGGCTAAAACGCCAACGGTGTTTACCATCCATAACGGGCAATATCATGGCGCTTTCGGCTGGGATAAGTTATCCTACCTGCCCGAGATAGACCTGAGCAAAACCGGTCTGCTGGATTGGAGTGGCGGTATTAACCCGCTGGCTTCGGCAGTGCGCTGCTGCTCAAAATATACCACCGTTTCGCCAAGTTATCTGGAAGAACTGCTGGTTAGCTCTAACGGATTAGAATACCTGTTCTTTATGGAGCGGGCCAGGGGCGTGGGCATAGTAAACGGTATTGATACCCAGGTTTGGGATCCGCAAACCGACCCGATGATAGCTTCGGGCTATAATGCGGTTAAAGTAGCGGCGGGCAAACTGGCTAATAAAACGGCACTCTGCGCCCGGTTTAATCTATCGGTAGAAAAACCGCTGATTTCATTTATCGGCAGGTTGGTGTACGAGAAAGGCGCTGATGTAATGGCCCAGGCCATTGCTGATAGCTTGGAAACACTTAGCGGAAAGGTAAACTTTGTACTATTAGGTACAGGCGAGCCCGAAGTGGAAGTGCAGTTGCAGGAGCTAAAAGAGAAATTCCCGAATGACTGCAACGTGTTCATTGGCTATAATGAAGAGCTGGCGCATTTGGTTTACGCAGGGTCAGACTTTTTGCTGATGCCATCGCGCGTGGAGCCTTGCGGACTGAATCAGCTTTATGCCATACGTTACGGTACCGTACCCATGGTACGCAGCACCGGCGGATTGAAAGATACCGTTATTGATTTCGGCGATGAAGGCGGTTACGGCATCCGGTATGACGAAACCAGCGTGCCCGATATTGAATATGCCATTAGCCGTGCGCTGGCGCTATATAAAAACAACAAACATTTACAGCAACTGCGTAAACGCATGATGGGTCTTGATTTTTCGTGGGACGTATCTGCCAAACAATATATTGATCTTTATAAATCCCTAATTCCAACAACAACTCCATAAACTGTTATGACATCAAATGTAATTTGCATAGTGTTAGGCGGCGGGCAGGGCAGCCGGCTTTCTCCTCTAACGGCATCGCGCTCAAAACCCGCAGTGCCAATTGCCGGTAAATACCGGTTGGTTGATATTCCTATCTCTAACTGCCTGCACTCGGGCATAACGCGTATATACGTGTTAACGCAGTTTAACTCGGCATCGCTTAACAAGCACATAAAAAACACTTACCATTTTAGCAGTTTCAGCGAGGCTTTTGTTGATATTCTGGCTGCCGAGCAAACGCCCATGAGCGGTGGCTGGTACCAGGGAACGGCCGATGCGGTAAGGCAAAGCTTGCACCATTTGGCCGTGCACGAGTTTGACCATGTGTTAATACTATCAGGCGACCAGTTGTACCAGATGGATTTTGAGGAGATGATAGCCAACCACATTAGCAAAGGTGCGGAGATATCAATAGCAACCATACCGGTGCATGCTAATGATGTGCCGGGCTTTGGGATCCTTAAAACGGATGAGAATAGTTTTATTACGGATTTTGTTGAGAAACCAAAAAGTGGGTTTGATAAGCTGGTATCAGAGGTGAGCGATGAGATGAAGGAGCAAGGACGGCATTACCTGGCTTCAATGGGGATATACCTGTTTAACCGCAAGCTTTTGTATGATACTTTGCAAAGTAATGAGCATCCTGATTTTGGTAAGGAGATCATCCCTGCGGCTATCCATAAAAGCAAAGTACTAAGCTATCAGTACGAAGGTTACTGGACGGATATTGGTACTATACCTTCTTTCTTTGATGCCAATTTGGGTCTTACTGATGACATCCCGCAATTTAACTTGTTTGATAAGAACTACATATTTACCCGTGCGCGGATGCTTCCGCCTTCAAAAATATCGGGCACGCACATGGAGAAAGTTATTATTGCTGATGGTTGTATAGTTAATGCCAGCCACATTAAACGCTCGGTGATCGGTATACGTACCCGCATAGGTTTTGATACCGATATCGAGAATTGCTATGTTATGGGTAGCGATAACTACCAAACGCTGGATCAGATTGATGAATCTATAGCCGATGGCACCCCTATTATGGGCATTGGCGACAGGTGTAAAATCAAGAACGCCATTATTGACAAGAACACCTACATTGGTAACGATGTATGCATTAATTGCGGCGAACCGCTTGCCGATGGCGATTATGGTACGCACACCGTTCAGGATGGTATTGTAGTGGTTAAAAAGCGGGCTGTTATACCACATGGCACTGTTATTTAGCCCAATAAAAAGCGATTAAATAATAAAGGCGGCTCGAATTTCGGGCCGCCTTTGTTATAAAGTTTTGGTAAAATATTTTTTGCAGGATAAAATTAGCGTCTGTTTTTTGCGCGAACACGTAGCTTAACCATCTTTTTCTCGGTCAGAATTTGCATGCCGCCAATAGTTAGCAATGCCGCGAAAATAGGGTATAACAACATAAAAACGCGGTTTATTGCGGATGAATTAATCAATATCGCCGTAAAAATATGAAGTATCGCGGTAACTATTAATCCTATAGTTCCGATCACAAAAAAAGGATTCAGTGTTTTCATAGCCTAAGGGGTTTTTGCTATTGGCAATTTAACTAAAAATTATTAAAAAAACAACGCGCAACCCAATTTGTTAAAAATGTTAAATAATTTGCTTTGTTTAGGCACAAGTATTTAAATTAGATTAACCAATTTCATGCTTTATGAAGACGATCATCATCACATTAGTAATACTCGGTTTTGCCTTTAGTGTAAACGCGCAGCAGCGGCCTTTATTACCCAACCAGCAGCCTTTAAAACAGTTTAGAATATTGCCTGATAGTATAGCCGGTAATAAATTTTCGTTTAAACCATTGGATAGCCTGCACGCAAAACCTGTAGTTAAGATTAATGTATTAGGCAATGCCAATATTGACAATATGCCCATAGTGCGTACGCAGGGAAATTCTAACATGCCTATAGTACAAACCGATAGAACCGCTTATAATATGCCTGTGGTAGGTGCGTTAGGCAATAAAACACAGGCGTTACAAAGTGGCGCGACACCTCAACTGCCATTTTTAGGAGGGAAACCACCTGTTTATTACGAATTTAAGAAATATCCAAACGACACGCCACCGGCAGATAATAAAAACAAATAGCGGCGCGATTATACCTGTTCGTTCATCAGTTTAACTTCTGAGCTCACCAGTACCGGTGATTTTTCGACATCAATGCCAGTGGTGTCAGGGTTGCTTTTTACGGCTGCGCGCTGGTCAACCACCTGTTCAAATACTTCCTCGTATTTAGGGTGATTGGTTTTCATCCAGCGGTCCCACAAATTAAAATATAGTCCGAAGTTATATTTAACATACCTGTGGTGCATGTTATGATGCGTGGCGCTGTTATGCCAGTTGGCGGCTTTGTTGCGGGCAAAGCTCTTCGGGAAAAACTCATAACCCATGTGCCCCATTATATTCATGATCAAAGCATAACCCGAAAAAATGGTAAGCGCTAAGTAGTGGTAAGGCACAATGAAAACAATAACAGGCACTATCCCCACCTCAACCAAAGCTTCAACAGGATGAAATGCATAAGCAGAAAATGGCGTAGGATTTAACGACATGTGATGCACCACATGCACGCGTTTAAACAGCGGTTTCCAGTGTAGTAAACGGTGCGTCCAGTAAAAGTAAGCGTCGTGTATCAATATCATCAGGAATACGCTGAACACAAAGTAGCCCCAGCCGTACTTGTCAATAGGGCGGTACACGAGGGTGATATCCTCCGCGCTGGCCCACATTACCAATACAATAACTACGCTGAAAATGATGGAGGTGGAAATGGAATATTTTATCTCGCGTATAACATCCTTTTTTGACGGAAAACGCTGTTGGATCTTAAGGTAGAGTAATTTGGCTTTCTTCCAAACATAAAATACCATAAACAGTCCGCCGGCTATCAGCATAAAATGCAGGGTAAGTAAAATTGGCGGCGCCAGGGCCACCCACCATTTGTATATCGCGTTGAATATCTCCATGTAAACGCTGCAAAGGTACAAAACTATACCCGTATTTTTAATTAACGATTAATTATTGTAATTATGACGACAGGTTAGAAATCTTTATTCAGCAGTTTTTCCAATTCAACAAAGCTGATGCTCATTTTTACCCGGCCCTGTTTGGCGTAGGATATCTCGCCGGTTTCTTCCGACACGATGATGGCCGTGGCTTCATTAGCCTCGGTAACACCTATACCCGCCCGGTGACGCAGACCAAACTGCGCGGGCAGATCCTGTTTATCAGTAAGCGGTAAAATGCAACTGGCCGATTTTATCTTGTTATCAGCAATCACCACCGCCCCATCATGCAGCGGACTGTTTTTTTGGAAGATGCTTTCCAACAACCGTTTGGATATTTTAGCTTCCATCAGTTCGCAGCTGTTTTGGTAAAACTGTTCATCATAATACTTGGCAAAGACTATCAGCGCGCCTGTGCGGGTTTGTTTAAAGCTTTTGCACGCATCAATAATGGGCTTTATGCGGGCGTAGTTGTTCTTTTCAGCTTCGGCTTTACCAAAAAAGTACTGCCACCACGCCTTATTGCGCTGCAGCGAGGCATTTTTACCCGCCAACAGCAAAAAACGCCGTATCTCTTGCTGAAAAACAACCACAATTATTACTATGCCACCGCTGGTAAAGTATCCCAATATGCGCGACAGCAATTGCATGTGCAGCTTCTCTACCACAAAACCCAGGGCATATAAAATAAGCAGGCCTACTAATATATTGGCTGCTATGGTACCTCTAATTAAGTTGTAAATGTGATAGATAATAAATGCTACCAGCAATACATCAACCACATCAATAAATGAGGGCATGAACGAGGAAAGATCGCGTAATTGCATTTTACTAAGTTAACACTTTAAACTTAAAACGTTTTGAGCGGGCGGCATTTAGCCCAGGTAAGGCCCGCCGGGAACGCCCCAGCCCCATTTGGGCATCGGGATATCGGGTGGGCTATCAATTTCGTCGGTGTTTGAATTGATCACCGCAATGCGTGTTCCCCATTCCAAATAGGCCACAAATGCAGAGCGGAATTCGGGATCGTCAGGCAGCTCCAACTCATCGGCGGTTTGCAGTAAAAGTTCGACCCAGCGCTTGCGGTGCTGCTCGGTTAAATGTTTGGACAGGTGCTTTTGGATCATTTTAAAATGACTGCCGCCTTCATCACTGTAAAGCTTTGGTCCGCCCAATACTTCAGCCACAAATTGGGCAACATGCAGACGGTGTTCGGGCGACATGTGTTTGAATACCGGCTCCAGTATCTCGTCGGCTAAAACTTTATCGTAAAATTGAGCAAAAAGCTTTTCGAACGCCGGCATACCTCCGGCCCATTCAAATAAAGAGGGAATTTGTTGTGCGTTAGTGTTTTCCATAAGGCTAAATGTTACGGTAAATTTAGCAGAATAAAGTTTATACCAGTTTCTTTTTAGGGAAAAGCAGCGATGCCACCACGCTAATGCCCAAGATAGAAAGTATAATAAGCAGCGAATTTGCTGTTGTTAAACCAATCTGCTCGGCATAGTGCGAAGCAAGCATTTTCAAGCCAATAAAGGCCAACAGCGCAGCCAAACCAACTTTAAGGTAATGGAACTTCTCGATGATATTCACCAATAAAAAGAACATAGAGCGCAAACCAAGTATGGCGAATATATTAGAGAAGAATACGATATAAGGGTCTTTGGTGATGGAGAAAATAGCAGGGATAGAATCTACAGCGAAAATAAGGTCGGTGGTTTCAATGATTAGCAGTACCAGGAACAGCGGCGTTATCATTTTTTTGCCCTCTATTTTCACCACAAACTTATTGCTCACAAAATGTGGGTGAACGGCGAAAAATCGCGCAGCAAACTTAACTACAGGATGGTTTTCCGGATCGATTTTTTCTTCTTTATTCCGGTTAACAAACATACTAATGCCCGTATAAACCAGGAAGGCGCCGAACACATACAAGATCCAGTGGAAACGTTCAATAAGCGCCGCGCCCAGAAATATGAACATAAAACGCATCACAATAGCGCCAATAATGCCCCACAGCAAAACAGTATGATAATTTTTAGGTGCAACGCCAAAAGCGGTGAAAATAAGCACCATTACAAATATGTTATCTACTGATAGCGCGTACTCTACTACATAACCGGTTAAAAACTCCAGGCCAAGTGTTTTACGGTAGGCCTGCAGGCTGGTAATTAAGTTATGATTATCAATTGCAAGGCGGTGAAAATGCTTTTGATTGACCTCCCGCAGTTTTGCCAGCGTATTAACATCATGCAAATGATGGCCGAAGTTTAATATCAGCAGGTAAAAAGCCAGGGCCAGCGTTACCCACACGGCGCTCATAATGCCGGCTTGTTTAAGGCTTACCGGTTTGCTGGCTTTGCCAAACAGGCCAAGGTCAATAGCCATCATCAGGCCGATGAACATTATAAAACCGGCAATAAAAAGAAATTCTGTAGACATTATTTTTTCCGTTCAGTAGTAAAACGCACCAATTGCTCGAGGCCGCGCCTGGCGTCGCTATCCGGAAAGGTATTTAAAATGGCAAAGGCTTCATCCTGGTATTTTTTCATCTGTGTTTCGGCATATTGCAGCCCGCCACGCTGGTTAACAAACGCTATAATGGCCGAGATCTTTTCCGGGTCGTCATTATGATTTTTTACAAGGCTGATCATCTTTTTCTTTTCCGCTTTATCGCAGTTATTTAAAGCGTAAATAAGCGGCAGGGTAACCTTTTTCTCTTTAATATCAATTCCGACCGGTTTACCTACATCATCTGTGCCAAAATCAAACATATCATCCTTTATCTGGAAGGCGATGCCTGTTTTTTCGCCAAACAACCGCATCTTTTCAACGGTTTCGGCACCGGCACCTGCCGAAGAGGCACCACTGGCACAGCAGGAAGCTAAAAGCGATGCTGTTTTTTGTCGAATTACATCGTAATACACCTCTTCGCTAATATCCATTCGCCGCACTTTTTCTATCTGCAGCAATTCGCCTTCGCTCATTTGGCGTACGGCCTCTGATACGATCTTGAGCAAATCAAAATCATTATGTTCAACTGATAGCAACAGGCCTTTTGACAACAGGAAATCGCCCACTAAAACAGCGATCTTGTTTTTCCATAAAGCGTTGATAGAGAAGAAGCCGCGGCGCTGGTAAGAGTTATCTACCACGTCATCATGCACCAGCGAAGCGGTGTGTAGTAGCTCAACTAAGGCCGCGCCACGGTGGGTAGCATCGGTTATGCCACCGCAAACACCGGCAGAAAAAAATACGAACATAGGCCGTATTTGTTTGCCTTTGCGTTTAACTATGTAATGGGTAATGCGGTCCAGCAGTGGCACCGAACTTTGCATAGAGGCCTTGAATCGTTCCTCAAAAACGTCAATATCAGCGGCAATAGGTTGTTTTATGTCGTTAATACTCAGCATCTAAAAATTACACAGGCCTTACGTGTTAATGGCTGTTATGCCGTAACAAACATAAGGTAAAAAACGCTATCTGTAGTAATACCAGTAATGTTTTAGTTGTTGTTAAGCAAATAACTAAGGCAAAAACCAAGGTCTATTTAAGATCGACAATTAGTCATTACCTATGGTACATATTAATTTATACCCCTGCCCGCGAATATTTAAAATGCTCACGCCGGGATCGTGCTTTAAATAATTACGCAATTTGGTAATAAACACATCCAGGCTGCGGCCCGAAAAATAATCGTCATTGTCCCAAAAAGTCAGGAGTAAAGTTTGTCGGCTTAAAATTTGGTTGCGATTAAGAATGAGTAATTGTAATATCTCGCATTCGCGTGTTGTTAGCGCTCTTTGGACCCCTTTGAAACTTAAAACACCTTTGGGGTATTGGAATAAATAATCGCCAATTTTAGTATTACGACTTTCGGGGTTAATATTGATAGCTAACCGATTTTTACTGAGGAGCGCCTTCATCCTAATGATCAGTTCTTCAAGGCTAAAGGGTTTTTTTAAATAATCATTACCCCCGCTTTCAAAGCCTTCCACCACGTCCTCCGGCAACGAGCGCGACGTGAGAAAAATAATAGGGATGTCTATATCTGTATTTCTGATACGTTTGGCAAAACTAAAACCGTCGCCATCGGGCAGCATCACATCCAGTATAATAATTTCCGGGGTATGTTCGCTATAAAGTTGCAATGCATCCTTAACGGTTGCCGCATGTGCTACTGCAAAACCTCTTGATTGCAAACTTTCCCGAACGATCTCGGCCAGCACTAATTCGTCCTCTATCAGTAAAACCCTTGTTAATGTCATAGGGGCCAGGCTAAATATAAGGTACTTCCTTTTCCCAATTCACTTTCCATCTTGCACCAACCCTTATGTTTTTCGATGATGCTTTTTACATAACTGAGGCCCAAACCATGGCCCTTAATGTTATGGCGTTTGGACGGTACGCGATAAAACTTCTCGAAAATGTAGGGTAAATGTGCCGCGCTGATACCGGCACCTTTGTCGCTCACGGCAATAACCAGATGGTTTTGGCGGTTGGTGCATTCTATTTTAATATCGGTATGGTTTTCAGAATACTTAATGGCATTATCTATTACGTTGATCATGGTGTGCTGGAAGTAAAGCCGATCTGCGTAAATGACGCTTAATCCGGAACGGTTGACATAACTGATATTAGCATGTTTTTGGCTGGCGAGCGTACTCTCATTTAAAATGGCCCCAATCGTTTCATCAACATTAATTTCTTCCGGCTTAATGTCAAACTGCTGATTCTCATACAGGGATATGTTAAGCACCTTATCTACCAGTGCCGATAGCCTGGCTAATTCATTTTTTGAGTGGGTGAGGTATCGCTGTGTTTTGGCGCGGTCATCTAAAACGTCAAAGCTCAATAAGGCTTCAACTGCAGCAGATACCGTGGCAATGGGCGTTTTAAACTCATGGGTAATATTAGCAATGAAATCGTTCTTAATAGCCGAGATTTTTTTCTCCCTAAACACAGTCCTTAACAGGTAAAACAAACTAAAAGCCACCCCCGCTAACAACATTACCGACCCGGCGACTAACAAGGCCATTTGCCTGGCAATGTATGGAAACGGATCACGGAACATGGCCCTTATATAGTGATCTGTTTTGCTTCGTTTATAGGTAGCGAATGCTTTACTGATAACGGGGTAGGCAGCCAATAGCGACGGCGCAAAATTGCTTTTGTTAAATGTGCTGTCTTTCGATCGCAGATAAAATTTAAAAGGCACATGGATACCTCTTTCGGCTAGCCGGGTTTTTAAAATAGGACCTAGGCGGGCGGTATCAAAATCATATTTTTGAGTCTGTTGCGAAACAAAAGCGCCCATTGTTTGGGTATAATACATTACAGAATGCTCCTCTAATTCGTTATTGCGGTAATGCTTAGCAAAAAAACGAGCCAATTTGGTTCTGTATGCCAGGTCGGTTTCTCCTTTTTGCTGCACATCCAGGCTATCACTATGAAAAGAATATCCCTCTTTTAAATTATTAGCGTTTGCGACGTTAAAAATGGTGGTCTTTACCTTTTCGTTATACTTTACTGTCAATGAGTAATTCGTGCTGTCCATCAGTGTCTGGAAAATATGCTGCTGTATGGTATCACAACGCACCGAAAATTCCTTTTTTACGGCGTCTTCCATAGCCAGATTTACCTCTTTTTCTAAATTCAGCTTGTTTAGTTTGTAATAGTTTTTTATCCAATATAACTGCAATGCAAACACCCCCGCTACTGCAGCAACGCAAAGAACCAATAAATAGCGGGTGCTTTTTTTCATACTATCCAAATATATAGTCTTGATGGCTATTTGATCTTCGCGTTAACATAATATAACCTAATTTAACCCGCTCAATAACATGGTTTTGTTTTTTAGATGAGGAGTTTTACATCATTAAAAAAACTCATCATGAAAAAACTTATCATTATTACCCTCTTGCTTATCACATGTAAAGCAGGTGCTCAAAATTACATTCTTAAACCCGGTGATAAATTTCCCGGCGTTATTATCGGGCCGATAATCAACGCGCCTGTTACGCAGCTGAACTTAAGCACGCATCCATCCAATAAACTTTTCATCATTAACTTTTGGGGAACATGGTGTAGTCCCTGCCTTCCTGAAATGGATTCGTTGGCGAAACTTCAAGCTCAATTTAAGGGACAGATTCAAATAATCGGTTTATCCGATGACCCTATCAACAAGCTAAAGAAATATTTAGCTAAAAAACCATCCAAAATATGGCTGGCTTCTGATACTTCTTCACTGCTGTATCAAATGCTTAATTTGGCAAGTGTTGGGCAGTGTATAGTGATAAATAGCAAACACGAAATTGTGGCTCTGCTGCAATCAGAGTCGGTGAATGCTAAAACCATCAGTCGGCTTATAAAGGGAGAAAAAGTTAAATCAAATGGCGAAACAAAGAATCGGCTTAACGTTACCAATAAAGATCCGTTTGGGGTAGATAGTTTGCTGACCAGTAATTTTACCGTCCGGGGTTATATGAAAGATCAGGGAACAATGGGCCGGAGGTATGCAAATGGGATTTATGGCGGCCGTAGGGTTAGTTATTTTAATATCAACGTAGAGGTATTATATAAAGATGCTTACGGCATTGTCTCTGAAAAACAAGTAGTTTATGAAGGGCGCGCTAAAAAATATTCCGACTATAAAAATAAAGACCTTTTATATTGTTTTGACCTGTTAGTTACCCCTGCTCAAAAGGATAACCTGCACATCATCATGCAGCAAAAGCTTCAAGCCGAGATGCCTGTGAAAGGCCGAATTGAAATGCGCGACGTGGATGTTTATATTTTAAAGCTAAAAGATGCCGGCAAGATAATAGTCCCAAAATCAAAACAGGCAATGCTTGTCTACGAGTTTGACGGCCGCGGTTTTGACGGGAAAGGCATTACATTAAATCAGTTTGCCGACGCATATCTCAGCAATGAGTTTGACCTGCCTGTAATAAATGAAACTGGTTTGGAGGGCCTATACGATATTAAGACCAATATAGAATTACGCAGCCAGGAGGGCGTCCATAAATCAATAGATGATATCGGGTTTAGCGTTACCAAAGCCCGCAGGAAGATCAAGACGCTGATACTTTATACGGAATAAATTTTATGCCGGAGATATGGCTCTTCTTTTGTTGCTGATCGGCTCTGTGTATTTTACATATCCAATATGGAATATTCTGCTTAATAGATTTTTAAGCTAATTGCTCGAAAAATAAGTAATTTGGGGCCACCAATTTTTGATTCCAACAACCAATTAGTAATAAAATGAAGAAGTTATTCTTACTACCACTATTAATTATATCGACCATTGGCTTTGCGCAAACAAAGCAGAGCATGAAGCTCTGGTATAAAACGCCTGCCGGCAAAACCTGGGAAAACGCTTTGCCTATTGGGAATGGCCATCAAGGTGCCATGATCTATGGAAATGTCGAAAAGGAAACTATCCAGCTTAATGAGCACACGGTTTGGAGCGGTGGCCCCAACCGTAATGATAACCCGATGGCATTAGATTCATTGGCCCTGATACGGAAATATATATTTGAAGGGAAACGAAAAGAGGCGGAGAAAACCGCGGGCAAAGCCATTATTACAAAACTGTCTCATGGCCAAAAATTTGAACCGGTAGGGAGTCTTCAATTAGCTTTTGCCGGACATGATAAGTTTTCAAATTATTACAGGGAGTTAGATATTGAAAGAGCTGTTACAAAAACGTCATACACGGTTGATGATGTAACCTATACCCGCGAAGCGATAGCATCGTTTCCAGACCGCGTTGTTGCAATGCGATTAACGGCAAGCAAGCCGGGCAAACTTTCTTTTACGGCTAGTTTTACCACGCCCCAAACAAGAGCGACCATTAAAACAACACCCGCCAAAGAACTGACCATTTTCGGGGTTACTTCTGACCATGAAACGGTTAAAGGCATGGTGAATTACAAAGGTATTGTAAGAATGAAACTGGAGGGTGGCGACCTGGCATCAAATGATACTTCGCTCACAGTAAAAAATGCGAATGCGGTAACTATCTATATTTCTATTGCTACTAACTTTAATAACTACCATGATGTTAGCGGCGATCAGGACAAAAGAGCGTTGGATTATTTGAACAAGGCTTATGTAAAGTCCTTTGCAGCTATGTTACCCGCCCATGTAGCAGCTTATCAAAAATATTTTAACAGGGTAAAACTTAATTTGGGCGTTAGTGATGCGGCAGCGGCCGCTTTGCCTACGGATGAAAGGCTGAAGAATTTTAACACAACCAACGATCAATCTTTTGCAGCGCTTTATTATCAATTTGGCCGTTATCTTTTGATCTCTTCTTCGCAGCCCGGCGGACAGGCAGCTAACTTGCAGGGTATATGGAATGATAAGCTCAAAGCATCATGGGATAGCAAGTACACTGTTAACATTAACGCAGAAATGAACTACTGGCCCGCAGAGAAAACAAACCTGCCCGAAATGCATTTGCCATTTATTGAGATGGTGAAAGACATGTCAATAGCCGGCCAAAAAACAGCGAAGGATATGTATGGCGCCCGTGGTTGGGTGGCTCACCATAATACAGATATTTGGCGTGCTACCGGCGCAATTGATGGCGCTACCTATGGCTTATGGAACGGTACCGGCGGTTGGACCAGCCAGCACCTTTGGGAGCATTATTTATATAGTGGTGATAAGGCTTATCTGGCGTCTATATACCCGGTAATGAAGGGTGCAGCAACTTTTTATGTTGATTATTTGGTGGAGCACCCGCAATACAAATGGCTGGTTGTTGCTCCGGATGAGTCGCCCGAGAACCCATCAAAGCAACACCAGAACTCTGCGGTTGATGCGGGGGTAACCATGACCAACCAAATAGTTTTTGAATTGCTAAGCTCTACCATAAAAGCGGCAGAGGCTTTGAAGAAAGATGCCAAGTTTATTGATACTTTAAAGGCGATAAGAAAACGCCTGCCGCCTATGCACATTGGACAATATGGCCAGTTACAAGAGTGGCTGGATGATGTAGACGATCCAAAAGATAATCACCGCCATATCTCTCATTTGTATGGTTTATTTCCATCCAACCAGATCTCGCCTCTTCGCACACCAGAATTGGCCAGCGCTGCTAAAACTACGCTAACGCATCGTGGTGATGTATCTACCGGGTGGAGCATGGGCTGGAAAGTAAACTGGTGGGCAAAAATGCTGGATGGCAATCACGCTTATAAACTAATTCAAAACCAGCTTACACCGGTTGGTTCTGGTGGCCGTGGCAGCGGTGGTACTTATAATAACCTATTTGATGCCCACCCGCCATTCCAGATAGATGGTAACTTTGGCTGTACATCGGGTATTACAGAAATGCTGATGCAAAGCGAAAACGGCGAAGTGCATTTACTTCCGGCGCTTCCGGATGTTTGGCAAAATGGTAGCATTAGCGGCATCCGTGCTATGGGCGGTTTCCAAATTGTAAGTTTAGAATGGAAGGATTCAAAGCTGGTAAAGGCGGTTATCAAATCTACGTTGGGCGGTAATTTAAGATTACGGGCACCTAACGCGATCAAAGTAGCTGCGGGAACGCCGTTGAAAAAGGCAGCAGGCAAAAACTCAAATGTGTTTTTCCAGGTTGAGGAAACGCCTGCAGCGATCATATCTGAAAAGGCAACTATCACTCCACTGACATTGAAAGAGACTATGGTTTATGACCTGCCAACAACAGCAGGCAAAACCTATACGTTGGTGGCAAAGTAAATTGCTCCATCAGAATAATTAAACAACGAAGGCGAGCAAGCCTGCATTTTCATTGCAGGCTTGTTTGTTTCAGGGCTTGTCCCGCGCCATAAACCTGTTCTTACCAAGCAGGAAACCTATAGCCAGCTTTATATTTTTCTTCCGGGTTTCAACTGTCTTTAAATTAGCTATATAACGAATGATCTCCTTCTGCCTGGAAGGTGGTAATCCATGAAAGATGGCGTGTGCTTCTTTGTTTTGAGCCAGTGCTTTTATAAGATCGGGATGGGGGTGCAGCGTACGATCACGCCGATCAAACTCGATCGATACTTCTATAATTTCGCCTATCTTTTTGGGCGAATTGGGTAGCATAGTGGTGTTAATGTATAAACGCCATTCTCCCTGGTAACGTAACAATGTCTGTTCGTATGGTTTTCCGTTTACCAATCCGCACACCGGAATATGCCCCTTCTCTTTTCCGGCATCTTTAAATAATGCTGCTAGTATAGCCTGCGGGACAAAAACGAAAGGGTTTATTCCGATGATATCTAGCTTAGCTTTAAAAGTTTGCATGTGCTGCAAGATACAGCTTGCACAACATTATTTATAAACGAAAAATACAGTTTTGTTTACTCAATTGCAGTTAACTGCCATTGAGTTTCAAGATGATATTTATATCTAACAAAAAAATGCTGCCTAAAATTGGCAGCATTTTCAATTTGTGCGGAGAGGGAGGGATTCGAACCCTCGATACACTTTTGGCGTATACACACTTTCCAGGCGTGCTCTTTCGACCACTCAGACACCTCTCCTGGTTAAATATCGGACGGCAAATGTAACAAAAAAAACCGCCCCGAAATTCGGAGCGGTCAAAACTAAATTATAACCTAAAAACTATACTATCACTTTATCACCATCATGGCAATTGCGGTGTTATTATAATAGAGTGCTTTAAGCTTAGATGGTTTAATGCAGATAATTATTTTTGTAAGATGATATGCGGCAGGCCAAACATTTGCCGTTATAACTGCAGATTAGCTAGAATTTATTTTAATAGTAATATGGAATTTAACCCAAACAGCAACGTTATTCAACTTTGTATCCAAGGCATGGCCATGGAAGAAAAAGGTAAACCCGAAGAAGCAAACGAACTGTTTGTTAAGGCTTGGAATGAAGCGACAAACGATTTTGAAAAATTTATTGCAGCTCATTATGTGGCCCGGCATCAAAAAACAACTGCCGACAGGTTAAAATGGTATCAAACAGCTTTGGAGTTTGCGTTAAGGGTAAATAATGACGCTGTTAAAGGCGCTTATGCTTCGTTATATTTAAATATTGCCAAATGCTACGAAGACATGGGCGACTTCGACAACGCGAAAAAGAATGAGGCATTAGCCACCTCTTTCAGTACCGCGCCAACGGATAAGGGTCCATTTTATCATGGTACCAGAGCAGACTTGAAGGTTGGTGATTTTTTAACGCCGGGATACCTATCTAATTATAAAGAGGAGCTCCAAATGAATCATATATACTTCACCGCTGTGGCTAATGGAGCCGGCCTTGCTGCTGCACTGGCTAAAGGCGATGGACGTGAACGTGTTTATATAGTTGAACCGACAGGAGATTTTGAAAATGATCCAAACGTTACCGACAAAAAATTTCCGGGCAACCCCACCCGCTCGTATAGAACCCTGGAGCCTTTAAAGATAGTTGGCGAAGCAACAGATTGGGCGAGACAAACACCCCAAGATTTACAAAAATGGCGCGAAAGACTAGCCAATAACAAAGGGCAAATTATTAATTAGTTTGAATATGCGGACCCTTTTTAGGTTTTGGGTAGTGTAAAACAAAACGTACTTCCGCTCCCCTCTAAAGATTTAACAGAAATACTGCCACACAGATTTTCAACGATTTTTTTTGTAATTGCAAGCCCCATACCGGTACCGGGATATTCTTCGCGGGTATGTAAGCGTTTAAAAGGGAGAAAAATTTCTTTGAGATGAGCAGGGGCTATCCCTATGCCATTATCTGTTACAGCAAATTTCCAGTAATCGCCCTTATCCTCAACAGATACTTTAACAGCGGGTGCGCTACCCGCATGATGGTACTTTAAAGCGTTACCAATAAGGTTTTGAAATATCTGTCGTACGGGCCCTCTAAAAGTATTTAAAGCAGGTAATTGCTCCACCTCAATATTAGCCATAAGTTCTTCCACCTGCTTTCTAAATAAACCGGTTATCTCCAAAACCAACGCCTGCAGATCTACCGTTTCCCGTTTATCATCCATACGCCCAACACGCGAGTAATGCAACAAATCAAGTATTATCTGGCGCATCCGGGTGGCTCCATCAACTGCATAATACATATACTGTTTGCCTTTGTCGTCAAACAGATCGCCATACTTTTTGTTGATCTGCCCTAAAAAGCCGGTAACCATACGCAAAGGCTCCTGCAGGTCATGCGAGGCCACATATGCAAATTGCTCAAGGTCGGCGTTTGAAATGGCCAATTCCTTGGCTTTCTGCTCCAACATTTCATTTAATATCTTTAATTCGGCCTTGCGTATAAGGCGTTCATCTGATAGTAGCGCTTCTTTTTCCAATTCAGCCACATGCAGGGCTTGCTGTAAGTACAGCTCACTATATTTTTTAAGCTGGTATGACCATAATCCGCATATCAGAAAAATTGCCGCGGCCAAACTTATGTGGATAATAAAGGTGGATACATCAAAATACTCAAGCCGGGTAAAATATATTTCAGAAAATCCGGCATTTTGTAAATAGCCGAACACCGCGTGGTGGAGCATAACAACAACTAAGATCGGGATTTGTAATCGCCAGTTTTGATAGGTAATAAGTAATGCACTGCCTATAAAAGCAAAAAAATGCATTTCGAACAAACCATGCAGCTGATAAATAAACTGTGCCATAAATACGCCGTAAACGGCGCTAAGCACGTATTGGTAAAGATCAGACTCTGGCAGCATGCGCTTTACAGAGTAATAAGCCAAGAGGCAAATGCTACCAATGCCAATTGCAGTGGGCCAGGTATCATAAAAAAATGCAAAACCGCAACCAATAAAAAAATACCCGATGAGAAAATAATTCATCAATCGGTCTGAACGTTCTTTAACGCCCAATAGCATAGCATAATTATTTGCCTGGCTCATTTTAAGTTGGAATGTATTTTTTGCGTTTGGATAAACTGCACAGGATGAGCGTTGGCAATGGACTTGCGGTTCAATTCTCCGCCTCGAAGAATTTTATAACCCTCAGACTCGGGCGCAGGCTTGCTGTATTGCCAACTGGTATACCAAAACATTGTACCGGCGGCAATTGTCAAAAATAAAAGCCAGATCCCGGTAAGGTATTTTCTCATGACATCTTTTACGTAACCTGCCAACAAAAGTTATTTTATTCTTTGTTATGTCCGGTGCGCGTTTTATCTGTGATATCTTTTATAACCTCATCAAGTTCTTGTGCAGAGATCATCAGATATTCAAACATTTGTGCCATTGCTACAGGGAAATCAACCATTTTTTCCTTTAGATCCTGTATTAAAGCCACCAATCCCATTATTCTGGTTAATGGTGCACGAATGACGTGCGATTGCATCCAGGAAATCTCTTTTAAAGTTTTATTCTGCGTTTCTATTTCGCTGATATAATTTAGCCGTTCAGTAATGTCATTGGCCAAAATAATTTTCGCAGCTTTCCCCTTGTAATCAACGGTATTGCTTTGAATTTCAACCTGAATAAGGTCGCCATTTTTCTTTTGGTGAAGAAAAATACCCTGTTTAATAAAGCGATTAACGTTATGTGGTTTGTTGATGATATCATCAATGGCATGGATCTCGGTTACGGGACGAATGTCCAGAATCGTCATTGCGAGAAATTCTTCGCGCGAGTAGCCATAATGTTCTACGGCAGCATCATTTACATCAAGAAAACGAAGCGTAGCCACCTCAAATACCCACATAGGCAAGGGGCTAAGCTGAAAAAGCTCACTGTATTTTAACTGTGAAGCCGCCAATTCATCACTTTGTCGCCTCCGCTCAGAGCTGTAAATAATGCTTTTGTATAAAGAGAGCGATGTAAGCTCGTCTTTTAGCAGATAATCGGCTACGCCTAACGACAGAGATCTTACACTAAAGGCAAAATCAGCATAACCCGTTAATACAATCACGGGCGCATTGGGACAAGCCTTTACAATGGCTTCAATAAGTGGCTCGCCGGCATTGTCGGGCAGGGTAATATCAAGTAGTACAATATCAAAATCAGCATCAGGTTTTGTAAGTTCGGCCATGGCCGACTTAAAGTTAGGAGCGTGTTTAATGGTTGCTGCTTTAATTTGGTCATTCAAAAAGTCTTCAACCAGCGCGAAGTCGCCGGGATTGTCCTCAATTACCAAAATTTTTAAAGCACTGCTGTTCATTAGTTGCGGGGAATAGATACTACACTAACCCAAAAGTCTTCGATCTGCGTTACGGCATGCATAAAATCATGCAGATCAATAGGTTTGGTTATATAACAATTAACATGGTTTTGGTATGAATTCAGAATGTCTTTCTCAGATGACGATGTTGTAAGCATAATTACGGGGATATGTCTAAAGTCATCATTATTCTTAATATAATGCAACACTTCGTGCCCGCTTTTTTTAGGCAGGTTAATATCTAACAGCATCAAATCCGGCATTGATTTTTTATCCGTCAGCGATTCAAAAAAATTAATAGCCGCCTTGCCATCTTTTATCACGCTTACCTTATTTGTAATACGACTTTCCGCAAGCGCTTCGCTGGTTAATAGGATATCGCCCTCATTATCCTCTATCAATAGTATTTGTACAGGTTTCATAATTTGTTTTTTAATAAGGTGAAATAAAAGATGCTGCCTTCGCCGGGAGTTGACTCTACCCAAATTCTCCCTCCTAAATTCTCTATGATCTTTTTGGTAACGGCCAGGCCCATGCCTGTGCCCGAGTATTCGTCTTTACTGTGTAGCCGCTGAAAAATGATAAATATTTTGTCGTAATATTCCTGCTCCATCCCAATGCCGTTATCCTGCACTGCTATTTGCCAATGGTGTCCCACGTCTTTACAATCAACAGTAATAATAGGGGTAGCATCTGCCCGCTGGTATTTCAGCGCATTACCTATCAGATTTTGAAGAACTTGCCTAAGCGGAGCTTTGTAGGTATTTAGTACGGGTAAATGCTGACATTTTACCTGCGCTCCCTGTTCTTCTATTTGTTTGCTTAAGAGGTTGAGCGTTTCAATAAACAATTGGTTCATGTCAACTTCTTCCGTTTTCTCTTCCTTACGGCCTACTCTTGAATATTCAAGCAGGTCAAGAATGATCTGGCGCATACGCTTGGCACCATCTACCGCGAAGTGAATATATTGCCGGCCCTTTTCGTCAATTGCAGCGGTGTATTTACTCTCAAGCAATGTTAAAAAACTGGTCACCATACGCAACGGTTCCTGCAAATCATGCGAGGCGACGTAGGCAAACTGCTCCAGTTCATCATTTGACATCGCAAGTTCCTTGGTGTGTTTTTGCAAATTGTCATTGAGGGTATGCAGTTGTATCTCTGAATGTTTACGCTCGGTAATGTCTGATCGTATGGCTACGTATTGGTAAGGTTTTCCCTTCTCGTCTAAAAAAGGTACAATAGTGGTATCAACCCAATAATGTGTACCGTCTTTAGCTTTATTCTTTAGCTCACCCTTCCATATCTTACCGCTGGCAATGGTCCGCCATAATGCGCGAATAAAGGTCTTTTCGTGAAAAGAGGAATTAATAATGCGATGATCCTGACCGATCAACTCATCAACCGAGTACTTGGATATGCGGCAAAAGTTATCATTAACGTGGTTTATCACGCCTCGTTGGTCAGTAATGGCTACAATAGCCGACTCATCAAGCGCATATTTATAGGCCAGCAATTCCTGCATGGTTTGCTGGTACACCTCTTCTGATCGCTTCTTCTCGGTAATGTCTCTAAAATTACAGATGATGGCTTCAATACCGGGTTGATGCAGTGCGTTGGTGTACGTGCACTCCAGCCACATATAATTTCCATCGTAACGTTTAGAACGGAAGCTAATAGTCTCCGCTGTGTCCGGTTGCTTTGCTACCCTTTCCCGTAATAAATTAACTTGAGGCCAATCTTCAGGATGAATGAGTTGTGGAGAAGCTAAAAAAGATAGTTCGGTATCTATCCAGCCGCTCATTCGTTCTGCTGAAGGGCTGCGAAAAATAACTTCAAACTTGTTGTTAAGTAAACTAATACCCTCATGACTGTTTTCGATCAATTTACGAAAAAGGCCATTTTCAGTAATTCTTTTTGTATAGAGCTGTTGCTCGCCGGTGATCGGCTTCTGGCTTACACGCATAGTAAAATTATGAAAAGGGGTATTATTTAAAGTTACCTAAATCAATCATTAAAAAGTCAGACATTTCTTACTTGTTTTTTTTGGCTTAATATAATGGATATCAAGTCAAAAAATGATGTCCACTCAGAATCACTTAGCAGGGTTCCTGTACTTTTATACGTAAAATAAAAAGTTATGTTAGCCTAAAAAACAAGTTTAAGGGGCTTTTTGAAAAAGCAACGGCGAATGGCATGGGGGTAGGGACGGTAAGATACCGCGACCACTTATTGCAATAGTTGGGACATGGTGTAATTGACGACTATATCGCAGCGGGTTAGGTTAAATTCATATATCTGCTCCGGTTTCCATTTTTTATTAAGTTCTGTTTTCAGCATTTCCTTAGCACGGGCCAAACGAATCTTGACGTTTGATTCTCCTAATGACAATGCGTCCATTGTTTCGTTTGTACTCATGCCCTGCACTTCGCGCATAACAAAAACCAGTCTGTACTTTTCGGGCAGAGCGGCAACAGCCTCTTCTAATATCAGCTTTAACTCTTTATTCATTAAGCCATTTAACGGGGTGTCATTGTGCTCTTCATCAAACTGCGTTTCCATTAGCAATTTTTCTTTTTTTGTTATTCGTTTTTTATGCAATAAACTTTCATTAATCAAAATGCGGGTAAGCCAGGTGCCAAAGCTGGACTGCTGCCTGTAATTGCTCAACTGCCGGTAGGCGTTTATATAAGCGATCTGCATAATATCTTCTGCCTCGGCGTTGTCGTTAACAATAGACATGCTGATGCGATACATTCTTGAATTATACCTACGCATCAGGTGCTCATAAAGATGAAGCTCACCGTTAACTATTCTCGCAACGAGTTCTTCATCATTCAAACTATTTACTGTAGGATAGTCCATGCTTGTTCTGCTTATTTAAATAGAGTATCTAAATAGTAAAGGGTTACAAATATCAATAGGGTATTTAACTTTTGTAACCCTTTTTTAACGGGGAGACTCTAATAAGTATTTAATCAAAAGAATTATGCAAACAAACTCAAAAAACGTTAGTGACGTGCAAACCCTGCTCAAGTTTACTTTTGGATTAGTACCCATTGTGGCAGGTGCCGACAAATTTACAAACTTGTTAACCAACTGGGAACAATACTTAAATCCAGCATTGAAAAACTTGCTTCCCTTCGGCGCGCATGTTTTTATGATGATAGTTGGTGTTATTGAAATAGTTGCCGGTATTATAGTTTTGGCAAAGCCGAAGATCGGCGCGTACATAGTTAGTGCCTGGCTGATACTTATCGCGCTGACATTGATCAGCTCGGGCAAATACCTTGATGTTGCAGTGCGGGATATTGTAATGGCTATTGCTGCATATTCATTAGCAAAGCTTTCATCGACAGACCAATTTGCTACCACGTAATAAAATATTTTGCTCAAATAAAAGGATCACCAAAGTGAAATTGTAGCCTGCATGCCATTACTTTTTGAATTTCTCATTTGTTCGTGGCGCTTCGGGTTGCTGCTCATCTAACGATGAGCGGTAACGTATGCAACCTTTTAGAAACACCGGCCACTCCGGCACAGCAATTTGCGGTTCCGTTTTTTCGGGCAGCAGCGCCCACAGATCAGGGTGGTGCCAGCATAGTTCATGCCCCGTACTATCACGGTGCTTGCGGATGCCGTCCCGGAGTTTTATTATCTCTTCCATCAACTGTTGCCGGGAAAGGGAGTTTAAATCATTATCTGTTGCTGCCATATTACAGAGTATACAAAAGAACAGGTAGTGTGTTTTAATTAGATAGCGAAAGGAGGGTGGCTCAGAGCCGGGGTGAGCCCTGTGAGCCCCCGTGAGCCACCCGCAATATCTTGTCAGTGTCCTATGCAAAAACTGTGGGCATGCAACATGCATAAAAAAAGGCGGGGCCATTTAATGTGACCCTGCCTTTTTACTACTAAATTATAGGTTACCTGCCGACTGCCTTTATTGCGGAGCTAATATAACATTATACGTTTTAACCATACCCTTGTAATCAAACTTCACCACTGCCGTACTTTTAGGTGTTTCAGGCTGGGTAATGCTTATTTTAACGGCAGGATTATTTGATGATGCAGTAATAACAGGTGCCTTTGTGCCTGCGGTATATTTATACGTAGCTTCGTAGATATCATACCCTGTAATTCCGTTGGCATTGGTTGACCGTAGCGGAGTAGCCGGAATAGTTACTGCTTGTCCATCAACAGCTATATTTACAGTCGGCACAACTGGGCGAGCAATTTTCTTGGTTTTTGAACTGAATCCAAGTCCCATCAGATCAAAAAGCGCATCTGTTCCTTCGCCTTCCGCTACCAAATAGATAGCATGCTTTTTACCCATGTTATCTACAATTTTGGCAACGTCTGCTGTAAATTGTGTCACTTCCTGTTTTGAATTGGCAGGGACAACTATCTCGGCTATTTTTTTGCCTTTCCAGGTGGCATTGTCCCAGGGGCCATCCAACCAAACGTTAACTTTAAAAGCTTTGTCGGTTTTTGGTGTAAGCCATAGGTTAAATTTAGTGCCGTTGCCTGGTTTAGTGCCCGCAAAAGGTTTCAGTCCTTTTTGAGCAGTTTTAAGGCCACCAAAGCCGAAATATTTATAGCCGATGATGTTACCATTTTTCGCTTTCTCTATAGGCATATGGTTATCCCAGATATCCCATGAATCCTGCTGAATGCTGCCATTAGAGAGATAAGAAGCATAACCGGCAGAATAGTACTGATAAGGATCAAGCCCAAAAATATGGAACCCCTCTGATGTAACTTCGCCGCCTTTGTATTCTCTGCCCTGGCTGTCTTTGGCAGACCATATGCCATCCTTGGCGTACGGATCATAAGCTCTGATAGTAACGGTACCACCTTCTGATACAGGTTTTTGATCCCACTTTATGGTTACCGGAGCTACCACCGGCTGGCGGGCAAAGCCAAATCCGCGCGGCGGCCTGTGGTAAAACACATACCATTGCCCGTTTATGTCTTGTAAACTGCCATGCGTATTATGGCCGGAGTTAGTGGTTTGCAAAGCTGTTCCGTCCTGGTTCAATACCGGCGCGCGCGAATCAACTACTACACCACCACTTTTCCATGGTCCCAACGGTGAGTCGCCCACGGCATAACGCAGGGTAGAGTTGGAGCTGCCCACGCCATATTCAGGGCCCGAGTAGCCGCTAAACACGGTTACATATTTATTGCCAACCTTGCGGATGGATGAAGCTTCAAAGAAATTAAATGTTCCCAGGTCTTCGCCAGGATAAATGTTTGGATATACAGCGGTTGGTTCGCGCAAAACGCCATAGCGTGAGCTGGCAGGTATAAGCAAATTAATAGGCTGCGTACCGGGGCGCAAAGAGTACATTGTATTTTGGTCTAACTGTGCGGCTGATGATTTTTGGAATCCCCAAAATCCATAAGCACGGAACCCAATGTTAAAATCAGGGTCCTTCGGATCGGTTACGTATTCTATATACACAGCCGGGTCAAAACCTAAAATGCTGCCCGGCACGGTACCTTTTCCATCCTCGGTAACGTTAACAGGTTTAAACGGTCCATCTGGGCGGTCGGATTTGCATACCATTGCCTCCCTGTTACGGCCACGGCTGTGTGGGTACAGGTAGTACTCTTTTTTACCGTTCTTTCTTTTTACTTCAACCAGATCCGGGGCGTACATAACGTCCCATTGGTTGTCAATAAAGTAGGTAAAAATAGGCCCCTCATCGCGCCATTTGGTCAGGTCTTCAACAGGAGCAGACCACGCCCTGATGTCTGGTCCGCAATAGCTGGTAAGCCTCAGATCATGTGATCCTATAATGTAAGCGCGGTATTTTCCCGGCTTATCAGGATCTTCAAAAACGCGGGGCTCGCCATCCGGAACGTGTTCCCACAACGGCAGGTAGGGGTTACCCGCTTTTGTGTGGATAAATCTTTCGGACACTTTTAATCTGGCAGCACCGGCAGCGCCGTTTTGAGCGTTTGTTTTTGTAACGCCAAGTATGCACGCAACTGCAACAAACAAAGCCGGTTGACTTCGTTTAAAAACGAAACGTAATATCTTCATAATTGGTTATAATTATTAATTGTAATTATAACAATAATTATATTAAGTCATACCCTTCAGATGCTATATGTGGCAAAATTTCGGCGTTATTTTTAAGAAAACGTTGTAGTAAACTACCGCCGCGCGCTGTTCCAAAAAATATAAAGCCTCAAATTACATTTAAAGACACTGACGGTATTAAACTATTGATTTTAAGGTAATTAACTTTTTGCCCCGAAACACTTTGGAACACTTTGAAACTACTTATAAGTCAGTAAAATTAGCTGTAAATTACCCGCAAGTCGCTGATAATAACCAGCTTGTGAGGTTTTTCGATTTTCGATTAAAAGTGGAACACTTTGGAACAGTAAAATTTGAATTTGGAACAGTCAGGCACATGGCATTTACATGTGCCCGAAAGATCCGGGTTTTTAGTTTGCTACCGGCGGGCCGAAACAAGATCAGCGTTAATTTTTAAACGACTTCCCTTTTTTATGTTGATGGCTAATGTTTTACCATTGTAATGCAATCGGCCCTTTTTTCCATTCTTTGAAAGTATTTCAGCACTCATCAATTTTCCGTTTTGCCACTTTATCGAAAGTTCAAATCCACCGCGGGCGCATATGCCGGATACGGTACCGCTTTGCCATTTGTCGGGCAGTGCAGGCAGTAAGTAAACATTTTCATCGTCAGATTGCAAAAGCATTTCTATTATTCCGGCTGCTCCACCAAAATTTCCATCTATCTGAAAAGGCGGATGAGCGTCCAATAAATTGGGATAAGTGCCACCGCCGCCTCCATAGTTAATGTTTTTGGCTCCGTCGGGTTCAACGTAGTTAAGCAGCTCTCTAAACATTTTATAAGCATGATTGCCATCGTTAAGCCTGGCCCAAAGATTAATGCGCCAGCCTTTAGACCATCCCGTGGTATTGTCGCCCCGTATCTCCAGTGTTTTTTTAGCTGCCGCGGCAAGTTGCGGAGTTTCCGCCGGCGTTATCTGGTGGCCGGGATACAAGCCATATAAGTGACTTTGGTGCCGGTGCTGTGGATCGGGATCTTTCCAGTCGTGATACCATTCCTGCAGGTTGCCATTTTTTCCTACCTGGTAAGGATATAGTTTATCAAGCGCATTTTTTACACTGTCTCTGAATGTTACATCGATATTGAGATCTTCGGCGGCCTTTATGGTTTGTTTAAAACATTCCCTTATCATGGCCAGATCAGCAGTAGAGCCATAAAGCGTAGCACCTTTATAGCCGTCGGGTGTTAAATAAACGTTTTCCGGGGATGTTGATGGCGATGTTACCAGGTAACCTTGTTTATCTTTCACCAGCCAGTCCAGGCAAAATAGGGCGGCGCCTTTCATCAACGGGTAAGCATGGTTTTTTAAGAAAGTTTTGTCGCCTGTATACAAATAATGGTCCCAAAGATGGGTAACGGCCCAGGTGCCGCTCATGTTCCAGTTGGCCCACACCGGATCGCCTTTTCCAAACTCACCCACCGGGTTACTCATGGCCCAAATATCAGAGTTATGCGCCGCTGCCCAGCCGCGGTTAATTCCGTAAAAATTTTTAGCTGTATTCTTCCCGGTTTTTGCCAGGTTACCTATAAATGTGAGAAAAGGCATGTGCATTTCCGGCAAATTGGCCGATTCTGCCATCCAGTAATTCTCTTCTGCATTAATGTTCATGGTATAGTTAGAACTCCACGGTGGGCGGATATAAGGGTTCCATATCCCCTGCAAATTGGCCGGGACACCTGCCACCCTCGAACTCGAGATCAATAAATATCGCCCATATTGAAAATACAGCACTTCGAGGTTTTTATCATCCGCCCCTTTACCATAACTTTTCAGCCGCTCATCCGTCGGCAAATTAGATACGGCGTTTTGATCAAGACTAAGATTTACCCGCTTAAAAAATGATTGATAATCTTTCAGATGTCTTTCCTTCAGCACGGAATAAGTTATTTTAAAAGCATCGTCCAGTTGTTTTTTGGCTAAGGCTTTATTGTTCAGGCCATTTTTTGCCGGGTCCTTATCAAAGCCGTTAAAACTGGTTGCGGTTGAAACAAATAGCACCACTTCATCCGCATTGCTTACATCAAGTGTGCTGTCAGACAGGGTAACCTGCCCGCCCTTATTTAGTGCTTTAAAATAAGTCGAAAACCTGGTTCCACGGTTTTCATCAAATTTAACCGGCTGCGCCTCACGCCAATAATCCGGGGCAACGTGGTAGGGTGCGTAGCCGTTAACCTGCAGCGTATTGTTTACTGCGGATGAAGAATACTTTAACAAACTTTTAAATGACACCCTGAAGTTTAAAGCACCTTTTTTGTTGGCCGATAACCTGATCACCATGGCCTTATCAGGATGTGATACAAAGTATTCGCGGGTGTAATGAACATTATTCAGATCATAATTAACCGTTGCTGTGGCTTTACTGATGTCCAATTCGCGGCGATAGTTTTGATAATCGCCCTGTTGCTTAAACGTAATGGTCATGGTACCCAAAGGCGCGTATGATTCGGAAAACTTGCCCTGGATATTTTTATTTAACTTATCCGCCAGGCGGTAATCCTCCTTACTTAACGCTTCACGAATTTCGGGGATATGCTTGTATGCTTCAGGGTTTATATTGGCATCAACCGGCTCTCCCGACCATAGCGTTGCATCATTAAGATATACCTGATCGGCCAATACGCCGCCAAAAACAGTTGCGCCTGTTTTGCCATTGCCCAATACCAAAGCTTCTTCAAAATGGGTAGCGGGCTTGTTATACCATAAAACATTTGGCTTTTGTGCAAATGCCTGGCTACATGTAAACACGAGAAGTAATATTAATGCGCAAGAACTTAATGTCGCAATTGCATGTCTTTCCGGTTCGTGATTCATATGTGTGAGATTATCAAAAAGCTAATGTAAATTATTGACAATATTATACCTTAATTATACTCTATTCAAATACTGTTTTCGTCTTTAATGCCTTTTAACAACGCGAAAATGGCCATACCGTGCCCATGCCCAAGGTCAAATTCCTCTTTTAGCCAGTTGGTTACATCGCCGGCTTTTGCCGTTAGCTCCCCATTTTTTGTAAAGCCTTTTTGCTCGGCTAAAGTTCTGAAATCGCCAGCGTCTTTACCGGTTTTCTCTTTGATGGTTTTTAAATATCCTTGAAACGACATAATATAATTGGAGTTGATGTGTCAAATTTAATTATGTTGACCGTTATATACGCTACCGTTTCCGGACTTTTTATGGTGGTGCTAAGACAGGGCGTGTAAATAGTAGCAAATGAATTTGCCATAGAAGACCGGCTTATGTTATTCGATCTTAGTTAACCCCTCCGCCGTCTTCTTCAACATCGCGTGCAACAGATCTATCTTTATAGGCTTACCCAAAAAGCCATTCATTCCGGCATCAAGGCATTCCTGCTGCTGTTCGGCAATCACGTTAGCCGTCATAGCTACAATGTGCGGCTGAAAAGCGTTGTTTTTACGTATTTGGCGACAGGCGGTCAGGCCATCCATTTCAGGCATTTCAATGTCCATCAGCACCAGGTCGTAAGGTTGCTGGTTAAGTAACTCAATCACTTCGAGACCGTTTTGGGCTAGCACCGGCGAATAACCAAAACGATCAAGGATCTTTAAAATAAGCAGCTGGTTTATCTTATTATCTTCTGCCACAATAATATTTAAGGGATGCGCGGTAGCAAATTCTTTATTTAACAGGCTATTTGTTTTTGGTGCGGCGGCAGTGCGCAAACTAAGCGCCGATAACAAAGTATGAGCCAATGCCTGTTGCTTAACAGGTTTGGTTAATACTGCCGAAAATTTTTGCTTTGCACTTCTTTCAAATTCTGCACCGGCTTTTACCATTAACACCACCGGTACGGCTGCATCGGCGGCTTTAGCAGCTGTAAAAAGCAGTTCTTCGCCGGATTCGGGCAGGCCGGCGTCAGTTATAATAATGTTAAAACGCTGGCCAATGTTTACCAGATCGATGGCTGCCCACGCATTGTTTACACCCGTAACGGTTACTTCCCACGCCCTTAGTTTTGCGCACAGCAATTGCAGCGCAGTATCGTTATCGTCAACTACCAGTATATGTAAGCCTTGCAATTGAACCGTATCCTGGTGATCGTCAACCTGCTGCGCATCGCGGGCAATTGCGCAATTAATTGTGAAACTAAAAGTGGTGCCTATTTGCGGTTGACTTTTAACTGAGATATCACCACCCATAAGGTTTACTATCTGCTTACATATCATCAAACCCAGGCCAGATCCGCCGTACTTGCGCGCCGTTGAAGCATCCGCCTGTGTATAAGGGTCAAATAAATGGGGCAGCTTATCAGCCGATACACCTATGCCGGTATCGCTTACTTCAAACCCAAGCTCAATTTTATCGCCATGGGCTGCTTTAAGTTCTACATTTATAAATATTTCGCCCTGATGCGTAAATTTTGCGGCGTTACCTATTAAATTGATAAGCACCTGGCGTAAACGCATGCTGTCGCCCAGTAAATATTCAGGCAATTGCTCATCAATTTTATAAAGTAATTCAACATTGCTGTTGGCCAGTTTTACAGAAAATATGGCCAACAGATCTTCCACACAATTACGCAAGGAGAACTCATGACTGTCAAGCACCATCTTACCCGATTCAATTTTCGAAATGTCGAGCACATCATCAATTACGCTTAATAAAGCCTCGCCACTCTGTATAATAGCCTGGGCATACTCCTTTTGCTCGTCGTCCAGGTCGGTTTCTTTAAGCAGGGCGGCCATACCTAATACGCCGTTCATAGGCGTACGGATCTCATGGCTCATGGTGGCTAAAAAAACGCTTTTAGCCTCGTTGGCGTTCTTATGCCTGAAAGCGTCTAATTGTTTGCGGTATATAACTATCAGAAAACAAATAACGATGGTGAATGAGCACATCATGGCCACAATCACCATTACATCAATATTTTCTTTTACCTCGTTCATAAATAATTGCCCAGAAAATTAACAGGTACATAATCAGCACAAAAGTACCATGCATATCCCATATTAAAATTTTAATACCTATGCTTACACTTTTGCTTACGATGTTTGAAAAGATAAACTGAAACAGTGAACTGCAAAAATAGATCATAAAGCCTGCTGCCACCAACCTACCCGACCTGGTTATCAATTCGCGATTCTTAAAACTGCTTTGCGTAGCCAGGTAAGCGCTTGTAAACAGTATAATAATTATTGCCCCCAGCGGCCTTGTAAAAGTATTAAACGTATAAATGCTCTGGATGAAACAGGAATTTATTACACAGATAACAGGGAATATTACCATTACCGCCTTTATCCACTTGCTAATATCGCCCTTGTCAAAAGCGTATAGATAATACAGCATTACCGTAACCAGCTCAACAATGGTATATAAATGCAGCCCGGGCAGATTATTTATACCATACCCGGCCAGTGCACTGCCAATCACATTAAAAATAAATGAAGCAGATAAAAAAAACAGAATTGTACGCAGGGGTTTATTTAGCCGCTTATAAAAAATAAAGCCCGCTACAACAGGGATCAGGTTAGCCGCAGGTACAAAATATCCCAAATAAAACGAAGAAAAAGGGTCCATTTTTAGTTCGACGTTTAATCTCCTGTATAAAGCGGACTGCTTGTATCGCAGCAATCAGGACAAGGTTTAGAATAGTCGTACACATTTGATCCGCCACCCACATTATTGTCTGCTGTATATCCGGGCGCATAAAGCACATCTTCGCCAAATGGCTTGGTGTCGCTTATTCTTACCAATACCATTACAAACTTAACTTCGTTTTTTACGGTCTCGGTAAACTCATTGTTAAGTGTAAAGTAGGCACGCATACCTGCAATGCTATCATCAGCCTCGCATTGTTTGGCCATATCTATTATATCCGTTCTGGAGAGATATACAGCTTTGGGGATCCTCCGGACATCTTCAGCAGCGGTATTTTTTTTCATGAAATTCCGCCAGTGTGTAGTTCTTTCTATGGCGGTTTGTACCGGGATAATTACTCTTGTAGGCTCGGTTAATTGGTTTTTTGATTCCATTTTTAGGTTTTTTAATTGTGATAGTGTTACAACGGCCGGTTGTATTTGCCTTTGTAATAATAGTGGAATTTAGTTAAAAAAATAATGCGTTTAGTTATGCATTTTAAAATGCGACTTCTTAGGGACGGAATAATTTACTATTATGCAGATCTAAACAAATGAGATGGAATTTCGCGAGATAGCAGATACGGGAATAATAGAAATAATTGCAGCGGGTATAGTGATCAATACTGTAGACGACGGAACAGACCTGGTAGGAAACGCCTATTACCAGGGCTATGAAAAACTAATTATTTGCAAGGATAACATCACTCCTGATTTCTTCGACCTAAAAACCAAACTGGCCGGCGAAATACTCCAGAAGTTTTCTAACTACCGGGTTAGGCTGGTTGTTTTGGGTGATTTTAGTAAAGTTGAAAGCAAAAGCCTGCAAGACTTTATCCGCGAGAGTAATAAGGGGAAACTTGTTAATTTTCTGGTGTCGAAAGAGGAAGCGGTGGGGCGGTTATCTGTTTAATATTCCGTGCTGGCCAAAACCAAAACACCCCGCAGCTTTCCAACTGCGGGGTGTTTTGGTTATATAAATATTCTTTCTGCTACTTCTTCACCGTATAAACATTAGCCGCCCCAGGCGTAGGCCCGGCACTTGCTACCTGTGTACCCGCATCATGCGCTTTAGTTAATGCCGCTGCAAGCGTAACACCACTGCCCGATACCTGCACACCTGCCGCCTGCGCGTTTTTAAGCGGCGCAGTTAAAGTAATTGAATTACCGGGCGCTGCAGGCGCGTTAGCCGCCGGCGGTGGACCGCCAAAGCCACGGCGTGCCGCCGTAACGGTGGCAATTACAACAGTTTCTGTACCGGCACCACTACCAATAGTTATGGTTTGCCCAACCGCAAAGCCCGCCACGCTGCCAACCGGTATAACGGTTTCGCCGGCATTGATTGCTGCATTGGTTGTGGTAGCGCCTGTTGTGCCAACGTTGCTTATCACAATATTCTCGGCATTAGCGCCGGAGCCAATAATAAGCTTCTGACCCGCTGAAAGATTAGCCACGCTTGCCACTTTAATATTATTGGAACCTGCCGCTACAAGTGCTACAATGTTCACTGTATTTTGCACGTTAAAATCACTGCAATTACTGTCGCTGTCATAACCGTCGGGGTAACGACCTACACTGCGGTTGGTAAGGTCGGTAGCTGATGCTCTTTGCGGTTGGGGCCGCGCGGTTGCCCAAGGTAATGCAACAATGCATCCTCCCTGACCTTGTTCTCCTTCTAACGTAGCTATCTCTGTGCTGGCTATAGTACCGTTAGCGCTCGAGTTACCCTGCTGCGATCCGTATACCATGCCATCTACCAGCACTTTCCCGGTGGCATCCATCAGCGCTATTGAGCCTGCGTTGGCCGAAAGCGGAATACCGAACCATTGGTTAGGCTGACCCTGATAACCAAAGGATGCATCGCCGGCGTGGTGTACCGGCGCGCCTTCCTGATGTGTGCTGGTCAGGTTGTTATTTAATGTAATGCCACTGCCCAATGCCTGTACCAGATCAGCGCTTTTATGCGCGAAACGTGTGGCCGGCGTAAAGCTGATGCCCGCACCCTGCCCAAATACATCAACGTCCAACATATGATCACGCTTTAATGGCGCTTCCAACTCTATCTCGCCACCCGCTCCCGGAGCGGCTCCACGGGCTGGAGCAGTATATGTGCTGATAATTCTTTTTACCTTAACTTTTTCAAGGCGGGCTCCTGTGTTAATGGATAATATGTCACCTACTATAATGTTAGCGTTGTCGGTCACTTTAATAACAGTTTCTCCCGCTTTGGCTGCTACCGCAAGATTGGCCTGTGTGCCTGCTTTTCCAACTGCGGTAACCGTCGCTATCTCATAATTACCTCCCATATCAATACCTATTTTCTCGCCCACTACAAAACCCGCCGCGCTGGTAACCGGTATATTGGTTGACCCGGCCGGAATGGTTAACCTTGACGATGTAGAAACGGGGATATATACGGTAGTGGCAGGCGCTGCCGCAGTACCTAATTTAGTTATCCTGCGTGTTTCGCCGTCTACATCCAATATTTGTCCTTCGGCTAAACCATCTATACTTTGAACATGGATAACCCCATCGCCTGCCTTGGCAGGTGCCACAAGGCCCGATGTTGAAAGCCCCAGCACATAAAAACCTTTAGCGGCAATTTTTGTACCTGCCGGGATGGTGCCCAGTTTAATAGTACCCCATTCGCTGCGGGTATTCATTATGGTCCACTTAGAAATATCTACAGCTGATGACCCCGGATTGTAAAGTTCAACAAACTGATTAGTAAGGTTGTTGCCGGTACCAAAACGCACCTCGTTTATTTTTACAGGTAAAACGTTGCGTACCCGTTGTGTACTTATATCTGATTGAACCACCGCCTTGTTAGCGCCTTTCCACTCGGCCTTGGCGGTTAAAAATCCGCCTTCGGTATTGGCGGGCGCGGTTACTTTGAAGGTAACGCTGACCGAAGCTCCTGCCGGAATAGGGTAAGTAAATGATTTTGATGCGGCTGTACCTCCGTCAACTGCGGCTGTCCAGCCATTGCGTGGCAATATGCTTAGCTTAACGCCATTGGCCGTTGCGCCGGTAGTATTGGTAAACTTTACAGTCACATCCTGCGATGCTTTAGGTGTAAAAGTTTTAATGCGCGAAACACTTAACCTTTCAACATCATATTTAGCAGCTACTATATTGGCCTGCACAGCATCGGTAGTGGCAAAAGTAGGATAGCCAACTGTCATTACCCCCTCGTAAAATGTGCCTGATGAACCTGCGCCGTTATCGCCTCCGTTACCTAATAATACGCCGCCTTTTCTGTGCATTGGGTAATAAGCGCTGCTGCCCGGTGTGCCGGGGCGAACGCCATCATAATAAGTTGTTAACTTGCCTTCCTGCGCGTTGCCGCCGCGTAGGTCCCACTTGTTACCGCCGCCGCCGTCAGTAAAGGCGCTTACAAACCGCCACGAATCAATGCTGGGTACGTCATTCTTTTTTGCGTTAAAGCCTGAGAATAAACCAGCCTCCATATCAACCATTATCCAGGGACCGGCGCCATTACCACTTCCCCATGCGGTTGATGTGCCATAATAAGTGGTTTCCATAGTACCCGTGCCTACAGCCCGGCTGTTTGTTGATGAGTTGCCATAATCAAAACAGCAGCCGCTGTCAAAATGCTTACCGTTAATCACGTAGTAAATACCTTCGGGCTCATCATTTATAGCAAGGTCGCGGGCGTTGTTGTTACGTAAACCCATCCCCGGCATTATAAAAACACCATAAGCCTTATGCCCGCTGATGGTTACCGGCGCCATGTCGGCTATTGGTAAAGCATCATAGGCGCCTTTTTCAGGTCCTTTAAACGTGCCCGGAGGGGCCTCGGTAAGATGATTTTTTTTGCCGGACTGATCATATACCGTTGTGATACGGCAAAGCGAACCGGCGCAAAAAGCGTCCTGGGCGGCAGCGTTGGCGTATCCGCCGGCATCGTCTTCGCTAGGTTTAACCACGCCTATATCTAATATCTGTTTGTCGCTTTCGCGCATAACCCGATAAAGCGGGCCGTTGTAGCTTTTGTATAAGGCACGTGTAGTGCTATGCGCAGTAACGCAGGGTGTGCCCCCTTTAGCATAAATATCACAAGTTCCTTCGGGCCGCTGCGGTATGGCATCTTTTGGCCCGGTCATGGCCATTATTAGTAATCCAACGGGTAATGTTAACGCACATGCGGAAAGCGCTATCAAACGATTCTTCTTCATTGTTATTGGCTGTTTATTAGGAGTCTTTTTGGTTTATAGTCTGTAAAACAAATATAAATCTTTACATGTGTTTTTAACACTTAAAAAAAGCCACAGGCATTAGCATTTGAGCCTGATTTTAATTGCTGAAACAATGGTATTTATACTCAATATCAGTATTTTAAACTAACTTATTTATTAGACAGCAGGGCGGCCCATTAATCGTAGCATTTTAGTTACGAAAACGGATAGTTCTTGATAACTAAGGCCGTAAATTTTTATATTTGGGAATAAACTTAATGATATGGCCAGTTATAACCTTAATGTCAACGGCAAGACCATGACCGTTGAAGCTGATCCGGATACCCCAATGTTATGGGTATTGCGTGATCATTTAAACTTAGTAGGCACTAAGTTTGGTTGCGGTATTGCACAATGCGGCGCCTGTACCATTCATGTTAATGGAACTGCAACACGCTCATGCCAGTTACAGGTGGCATCGGTGGGCAAAAATAAGATAACCACTATAGAGGGACTTAGTCCGGACGGGAACCATCCTTTACAAAAAGCATGGGAAGAAATTGATGTTGCACAGTGCGGTTATTGCCAGGCCGGCCAAATAATGGCAGCGGCTTCGTTATTAAAAACAAAACCAAAACCAACCGATGCGGATATTGACGCGGCTATGAATAATATATGCCGTTGTGGCACACATTACCGCATCCGAAAAGCCATCCATTTGGCTGCTGAGAAAGGAGGAGTAGCGAAATGATAGATCAATCAACATCAAGACGGAACTTTTTAAAGATCACGTCAATAGCCGGTGGCGGTATGCTGGTTGGCTTTAATATGATAGCCGATTCGGCTTTGGGCAATGCTGCTGATGCAGTTTTCGCGCCGAATGCCTATGTTTCTATCAGTTCAAAGGGTGTGGTAACGTTGATGTCGCCTAACCCGGAGATAGGGCAGGGCGTTAAAACCGCGCTACCTATGATCCTTGCAGAAGAGCTTGAAGTTAAATGGGATGATGTGGAAGTTGAAATGGCTCCGCTTGACCAAAAGAAATACGGCTCGCAAATTGCTGGTGGCAGTGGCGCGGTGAGAACCCGGTATATGCCTATTCGCACCGCCGGAGCTACAGCGAAAACAATGCTGGTTACGGCAGCCGCTCAACAATGGGGCGTACCTGCTGAAGAGTGTTACGCAGAGAATGCTACGGTAATTCATAAACCAAGCAAGCGTAAATTATCTTATGGCGATTTGGCCGCTAAAGCTGCTTTATTGCCGGTGCCAACTGATGTTAAATTAAAAGATCCGAAGGATTTCAAGATCATTGGTACACGTGTAGCAAATATAGATAACCATAAAATTGTAACCGGTCAGCCCTTATACGGTATTGATACCCGCCGTGAGGGGATGCTGTTTGCAGCTGTGGCCCGCCCGCCTGCATTTGGTAAAGCGTTAAAATCTTTTGATGATACCGAAGCGCGTAAGGTTACCGGCGTAAAAAATGTGGTAAAAGCAGGTAACGTGGTTGCTGTATTAGCTACTTCTACATGGGCAGCTAAAAAGGGCAAGCTGGCACTTAAGGTGGAGTGGGAAGATAAAAGCAAGTTAGAAAGCACTACTGAGCATAACGCGGCATTTGCGGAATTGTTAAGCAAAACGCCTGAACGCGCCGCGCGTAACGACGGGGATGTAGAAGCTGCCTTAAAAGACAGCAGCAATAAAATTATTGAAGCGGTTTATGAAACGCCGGCATTGTCACATGCTAATATGGAGCCGCTTAACTTTTTTGCGGATGTAAAAGGCGATAAAGCAGAGTTATATGGCCCAACACAAGTACCAGGCAGCTTGCGTACAGAAGTTGCACGTGCATTAGGTATTCCCGAAGCCAATGTTACTTTGGCAATGCCGAGGCAGGGCGGAGGTTTCGGCAGAAAGTTAAAACCTGATAACGGTGTTGAGGCAGCACTGATATCGCAAGCAGCTAAAGTGCCTGTACAAATGCTTTGGATGCGTGAGGATGATATGCAGGGAGACTTTTACCGCCCGGCATCGATGTTTAAATACCGTGCTGCCATTGGCCCGAATAATGAAATTGCTGCATGGCATTTAAATGCAGCTGTGTTAAGCGGTGGCGGAGCGGCAGCTGCTAATGCGTTTCCGGCAGCCAGCATCAATAATTTTAGAGTAGATAATCAAAATTTGCCTACCAATATACAAACCGGCGCATGGCGTGCACCAACAGCCAACTCTGTAGCTTTTGCTGATGAAAGTTTTATAGATGAGCTGGCCCATCAGATGAAGAAAGATCCGGTAGCGCTACGCCTGGAACTTATAGAGAAGGGAAAAGCCCAACCTGTAGGGCGTGCGCTAAGTTATGATCCGGTTAAATACAAGAGTGTTATTGATCTTGTGGTGCAAATGAGCGGTTGGGGCAAAACCAAAAAACCTAATGTTTTTCAAGGCTTTGCTTCGCATTACTCGTTTTCTACCTACGCTGCACATGTTGCCGAAGTAACCAAAATGCCCAATGGCCAACTGCGCGTAACAAAAGTTTACAGTGCTATTAACTGCGGTCGTGTAGTTAACCAAAGCGGTGCCGAAAACCAGGTAGAAGGTGCAATTGTTGATGGTTTAAGTCACGCGTTATTTAGCAAGGTTACTTTTGATAAAGGAGCTGTAGAACAAACCAACTTCCACACCTACCGCTTTATGCGCATGAAGGATGCGCCTATAGAGGTGATAGTGAAGTTTGTACCGTCAGAAGATCCACCAACAGGTTTAGGCGAGCCCGGCTTACCGCCGATAGCACCTGCTGTAGGTAATGCTATTTTTGCCGCAACGGGTAAACGGTATCGTAAGCTGCCTTTTGAATTAGGATAAGATCATAGAATATACCAACAGGAAAATAGCGATGGGGTTTAAAACCATCGCTATTTTTGTTTATACGCAATATTCCCCGGTAAAAATATTTGCCGGGCATTTTAAATTGACTAATCTTTTAGTTAATTTCGACTATTACCAATTGCAACCTTATTAAGGCTGTTGCCTTTTTAGCCATATCGTCCAATTATGAAGTTAACAGTATTTAAGATCTGGATTTTAACTGTCATTATTGGCTTTGGCTTTTATAAAGTTGATGCTCAGCAACTTCCCGTCACTAAGTTGAAAAGTTACGCAACTGCCCTAACCAACATCCGCGAGCTAAAGCCTGTTGAAAAACTGTACCTGCAAACAGATAAACCATACTATAGCGTTGGCGATACGCTGCGCTTTAAAGGGTATCTATTGAATGCCGATTACCTTACACCATCCCTTCGCACAGGTTTGCTTTATGTTGAGCTAGACAACGAACAGGGCAAAAGCGCCAAGCGTATAATGGTGCCTGTAATAAGCGGTATGGCATGGGGCGACATGACTCTGGACAGCGCCGAGGTGCCTGATGGCAATTATACATTACGTGCCTATACCAACTGGATGCGCAACTTTGGCGAAGATTATATTTTTAGAAAAACCATCACGGTATCGAAAAGCGCCGATAACCCTTTACTGGTTAAAGCGAATTTTAAACAGGTTGGTAATAAAGTGGAAGGAGAATTATTATTCAGCCTGCTTGATGGCAGGATACAGGCTTTTAGGGATGTGGAACTAAAAGTTATGAATGGTAAACGTAACCTGTCGAAGGACAAAGTGATAACAAGCGCTGATGGTTCTGTTAAAGTAAACTTTACCCTGCCCGAAGGAGAAAAGGCGTTAAGCATTCAGGCCACAACGACAGGAAGTGGATTGTTGAATATCCCTGTGCTTATCAACCGTAAAGAAAATACGGATGTGCAGTTTATGCCCGAAGGTGGGCAGTTGGTAGCGGGCTTGCCTGTTAAGATTGGGTTTAAAGCAGTTGGCGAAGACGGCAAAAGTGTTTTTGTATCAGGTAAAGTGGTTGATAATAAAGGTAAGCAAGTAGCCGTGTTTACTTCCGCCCATGCAGGCATGGGCAGTTTTGAGTTTACGCCTGAGGCAGGCGAGGTTTATTCGGCAAAGGTGGACGGCATTGTTAAAACCTACGCTTTGCCAGATGTTAAGTTAAGCGGTACCGCTTTAGCGGTTAAACAAACAAAGGATTCAGTACAGGTAGTCGTATCCGCTACGTCGGATGCAAGGGGAATTTACAGTTTAGTAGCCCAGGCAAATGGCATAGTTTGTTTTGCCAAAACGATGGATGTTGATAAAAGCACAAAAATCTCCGTCGACAAGAAACTCTTTCCTACAGGAATAGCTCGCTTTACACTGTTTAACAATTATCAGCCGCTTAATGAGCGGATCGTTTTTATTGATAATCATGATAACTTAAATATCAACGTTAATACAAATAAGGCGACTTACACCACAAGAGATAGCATAGCGCTGAATATCACAGTAAAAGACAAGGACGGCAACCCGGTACAGGGCAATTTCTCTTTAGCTGTAACCGACAACAGCCAAATTAAATTGGATAGTTTAGGTAACAATATTCTGAATAATCTGTTGCTTACGTCTGATCTGAAAGGCGACATAGAGGGACCCGGTTACTATTTTACTCCGGGAAAAGAAGACGGTATTGACAACTTACTGCTCACGCAGGGCTGGGTGGGGTACAACTGGCAGGAGGTTTTTTATCCTAAACTGCCTTATGCCTACAAACCTGAAAAAGAGTTTGTTGTAACCGGAAAAGTTACAACAGCTTTTGGCAGCCCGATAGAAAAATCAAACGTAGTATTGGTGGCTAACCACCCGCTTATTTTTAAGGATACACTAACAGACAATACAGGGCGCTTTATTTTTAAAGGCTTGTTTCCTGTTGATACGGCCATATTCAAATTACAGGCGCGGAACAAGAAGGGAAAGGAGATGAACGTGAAGATTGAAATGGAAGAGTTTAAACCGCCGGCGTTTAACCCCAACCCATTAACCAATCCCTGGTACCTCAATACCGATAGTATTTTAATCAACAACTCAA
The DNA here is from genome assembly GCF_946479965.1 of uncultured Mucilaginibacter sp. Next base: position 67,973 of record NZ_CAMLHX010000015.1, read on the forward strand.
AAGCCAGAATAGCTGAAGAAAGGGCGTTGTCTAGTTACAGAGGCGAAGGAAACGTGCTTAAAGAGGCGAACATTAAAGCAAAAAAAATAATACCTGGCTCAAAAAATCTGAACGGGGCAGGTGAGGCCGACCTGATAATTGATGAAGAAGAACTTAAAAAAGCCGACAAGATGACCTTGGAGGAGCTGTTACTAAAAAAAGTAAAGGGGTTTACCGTTTGGTGGCCGGCTAAATACCAGCCAAAAGCATATTATATCAATGGTAAAAGGTTGTTTTTAATAATAGACGGATACAATCTTAACAGTTTTTATACGGGCAAGACGGAAAGAGAGCGATACTTATATATGAAGACTTACATGGATTATTTTACAGCTGAAGACATTACAGGAATAGAATTGATGTTTAACGTGAAGTATGCCGTAGACTATATTGTTGCCTATGTTGCTTCGGGCGAGGATATTAGGGCAGAACCGAATCCTTTATTGCCTTATACTTATTTAGAAGTTACCACCCGCGCTAAAAAAGGCCCGTTTATGCAGGTAACGCCCGGTACTTATTTGTACAAAACGTTTCCATTTTCTGTGGCAAAACAATTTTACAGCCCTAAATACACACTTAAAAACAAAAGCATTGCGGCAGGAACAGATCTGCGTTCAACTATTTTTTGGGATGCAAATGTTACTACGGATAAAGATGGCAAGGCTGTGGTTTCTTTTTACAGCGCCGATAAAGCGGCTAATTATACCGTGCTTTTAGAGGGCACCGATATGGCTGGTCAATTGGGATATAAAAAACATATCATTACTGTTTCCCATTGACGGAATAGCCTTGACCTGATGTAGAAACAAAAAAGGTATGTTATTAGCTTGCGCTAAAACATACCTTTATACATGGTTGCACAAACGTGCATCAAGTCATTAATCCTTTTTTATTTTTCTGTAAGATGGCGCGGGTTTCGGTTTTTTGCTGAATAACCCCCCAACCAATCCCTTAGCCTTATCCCAAATGCCGGTAACGGTATCAGTTGAAACATAATTAGCTGCTTTTTGCGATGCAATACCCACCAAAGCCTTCATTAAAAAGCCTGAGCCGCGAAATAGTGTTTTATTTAATGTAAGCGGTATAATAAAACGGGATATAAAGCCTACCCAATCTTGCTTGGGCTCGTCTTTATCGTCAGATTTTGAAGAGCTCGTTATTAAGCCATAAACCGTAGATAAAATAGCACCCGGGCTGCTGAAATGTTGTTTCAACGTTATCTCTTTCTCTAATTTTGCCTGTTGCAGCCTGAATATCTCAGTCCTCAGATCACTTCTGTTTCTTATCAGCGTATTCATAGCTTAATCATTAAATATTTTGCGGATCATCTTGTCGGCAATTGAAGTTTTGATGGCTTTGCTGCTTAACAAAAGTATCAGCACCAAAACAAAATATAATCCGGCAACGCAGCCAAATCCCGCCCAGAAAGATTGAAGCACGTCTGACAAGTAAAAGCCTAACGCCATACTTGCAAACAGGATTAAAAATACGGCTAAGAGCGCAAGTACAGTACCCACTATTGCAGATGCTATTACACCGGAGCTGCCGTCAATTGCCTTGTATTTGGCAATTTTTATCTGTAGCTCAATGTATTCTTTTATCTGATCAATAAGAGATTGAGGTTGCGGATCTTTTTGGTCTTCCATAATATTATGTTAGCCGGTGTATAACCAGGCTTTTGGGATTATAAAGCCCACCGGGCTTGCATTTAAACCTCAGGTATTTTTATGCGTGTTCCAGATCGTCCTGGTATTCTTCTTCCGCACCTTTAATCTTAGTTTTGATGTTGTCAACTATCTTGTCTTTAAAGCCTACCAGGTTATCAATTTCGGCAGCGGCGGTTTCTTTGATAGAGTCGCCAAGGTTTTTTAATGATTCGGCCAGTTTATCGCGGGTTTCATCGCCTTTGCTGGGGGCAAACAATATTCCAAGGGCAGCACCTGCCGCCAAGCCGGCAAGCAGCGCAACAACTACTTTTGTGTTATCTTTCATAATAATGGTTTTTTAAGTTGAACTTTCTATTTATAACGACTAAATATCTTGCCAAATATATAAGCCGGTAGATTTTATTTGAATTTAAACAAAAATCGCCTTTTTTTATATTAAAAAGATCAAATTATTGTTCAGAAAACTGTCCATGTGTCAGGTCAGACTTCTTCGTGTACAGATTGGATCCGCTCCAGCCTGTCGGCAGCAAGGCGGTTAGTTTCGTATATCTCAATCAACAATAAAAAGTACGAAAACAAAAGCGGACCAAAAACCAAACCTAATATACCAAATAGCGGTAAGCCAATAAATACGCCTATTACGGTTATAATGGGGTGAGTATTGGATACACGTTTGTTGATGATCATCCGTAATACATTATCAATATTGCCTATAAAAAGGACGCCGTATAACAATAATATCAGCCCTTTTAAGGGGTGCCCCTGGGCGTATAAAATAGCCGCGGCCGGTATGGTTAGGGTAGGCGCACCAACAACAGGTAAAAACGAAATAAAAGCGCCTATAACGCCCCAAAAAAGAGGATCGGGGATACCTGCCAGCCAAAAGCCATTAGCCAGTAAAGCGCCCTGCACTACGGCTATAAGGCCCTGGCCCAATACGTTTGAATAGGTAGAATTGCGCAGCTCCTCGGCAAATTTTAAGGCATATTGCTCGCGGAACGGGGCATATTTTAATAAGCCCGCCTCAAATTGTTTTATCTGTACAAACATAAAGTACATCAAAAAATAACAAACCAGCAGCATTAACACAATATTAACCACACTGCCAATGAGAGATGGAAAAAGCTCGGTTGCCGTTGTGCCTAATTTTTGAATACTTTCTTCGGCAAAATGAGGTTTGCCAATTGTTTTGCCGGCAAACTCGTCTATTTTAACCAGCCACTCCTGTATAGGAAAGTTTTTGCTGTTCAGGTCGGATATTTTGCCTATCACCATAAGGCTGAGCGCCAGGAAAGGCAGTACTATAACCACAAACGAAAAAAGGATGATCATAACGGCCACCAGCGACCGGTTCCATCCCTTTTTATCAACCATGTATAAATAAAATGGCCTGAAAATGGTGAAGAGCACAATGGCCCCCAGTATAGCGCTGAACAACCCGCTTAACGCATACGTTATAAAACAGCCCAATATTACTATACTGACCAGAATTATTGTGTTGCGTTGCTTATAGTTAAAAATTGACATGCAGTAAAATATATAAGCACAACAAAAATGCGCAGAAAAGTTTTAGCCTATAATTATTAAATATTTTTTGAACCAGCCTATGGCATTTCTTTCACCAGGGCATCAATTTTTGAAGCGCTGTCTGCAATGGTATCAATACAAAATTTAACGTCGTTGGTGGGGTTGCTTACTTCGTGTTTAATGGTTTCTAAAGCAAGTTGAATGTTGGAAAGCTGATTTTTTATATCATGTTTAATTAAACGTAGCGTCTTCATGTCAACCTGTTTACTCTCCATTTATTTAAGATTGATGGCCTTCATTTTATTATAAAGGGTTTTCCTGTCTATCTGCAAAATTTCTGCTGCCTTAGTTTTATTAAAGTTCACTTCGCGCAATACCTTCAATATTGTTTCATATTCAGCCTCAAGCGCAGCGTTCTTCAAATCGTGGTATGGTGCCGCTTGCGCAGTCGGTTGATCGGTTGTCTTACCTTGCGAATGATCGATTGCCGGCATCCTGTGGTTTGATATTTCTAACGGCAACGATTTGGTGGTGATCTCGCTACCCTCGCTTATCAACGCTGCGCGGCGCACTATATTTTTCAGCTCGCGTACGTTACCCGGCCAACGATAGTTCTTAAAGCATTCAATCGTTTCGGGCGCGAAGGTGGTTACATTCCTGCCCAGTTCTTTGTTCGCTTCCTCTAAAAAGTATTCTGCCAATAAAAAAATATCGTTTCCACGCTCGCGCAATGGCGGCATATAGATACTAAACTCATTAAAGCGATGGTAAAGATCCTCGCGGAAACGGCCTTTCTGTATGCCTTCCTGCAGGTTCTCGTTGGTTGCCACAATAATGCGTACATCCAGGTCTATCTCTTTTGTGCTGCCAATTCTTTTAACCTTACGTTCCTGCACGGTTCTAAGCAAAGCGGCCTGTATCTCGTAGGATAGGTTGCCCACCTCATCCAAAAACAAGGTACCACCGTTAGCCATTTCAAAGTGGCCTATTTTGGTAGCAAAAGCCCCGGTGAAAGAACCCTTTTCGTGCCCGAAAAACTCGCTTGCGGCTAGTTCTTTGGTTAACGATCCGCAGTCCATAGCTATAAACGGTTGGTTGTGCCTGTTGCTGTGCAGGTGGATGCTTTTAGCAACTTCCTCTTTACCTGTACCGCTTTCGCCTAAAATAATTACGCTGTAATTGGTTGGTGCTACTAATTCTATCTGCCTGTGCAGTTCTTTTGACGCCCGGCTGGTACCCACCACAAAACCCGAAAGATTTTGCCTTTTGCCGGCTTTTAAAACAATAGGAGTATCTTCTTCATCCTCAACCAAAGCATGGTGCGTTTCAATGGCCTTGGTTATGGTATTTAATATTTCGTCGGGATAGAGCGGCTTGGTGATATAATCATAGGCGCCCATTTTGATCAGCTCAACCGCCATCTTTATATCAGAATAGCCGGTGATGATAATTACGCCTGTTTTTGGGTATTGGGTCTTGATCTTCTTCAGCATTTCGCGGCCATCGGTGTCTTCCAGTCTGAAATCGCATAAAACAAGGTCAAACGCCTCGGTTTTGAGAATTTCCATACCACTGTTACCGCTTGACGCTGTATTTACATCAAAGCCATTACGGGTTAAAAACTTCGACAACAATAAGGCAACGTTAACTTCATCGTCTATGATGAGTATTTTTTTCATATAAGCGTTTAGAATTACCAGGCAGATGTACCCAAGCCGTTAAATTACACAAAAATATTAATAGTAATCATTTCAAATAACGAAAAAAAATTTTGCGGGACAAAATATATCCAAAAAAGCGGGGAAAATAAAAAGGGGAATGCAAATCTACATTCCCCTTCTTTTACAAATGTTGTGATTGTAATTACTTGGTATCAAACGCATAAGCCAGACGCAGACCTAAAAAGTTGATCTTGCTATCGCTAACCAGGCTGTTAAATTTGGTGCTGGCCTCATAACGCACACCGGCATCAATGTAGCTTTTGTTACCTACCGGGAACTGGATACCTACTTGTGGTGCCCAGATAAAAGCAGCTGACTTATCAAAACCCAGGTCTTTTTTGTTTAAAGCTATACCGGCACCGGCTTCACCCTGGATGTAGAAGTTACTTACAGGGAAGAATTTTAAACCTGCTTTAACCGGCAGCAATTGAATATCAGTTGCTGATACAGCTCCAACGGTTTTACCGAAGATGTTGTTATAACCCGCGTTAACGGTAACAAACAACTGGCTGGCAACAGGGATATCGGCTTGTACCGATCCGCCCAGGTTCCAGTTATAGGCATCATTTAATTTGCCTGTAGGGATACCGGTTTCTACACCGATACTTAAACGTACGCCATTTGCATTGGTAGATGTAGGGGCGGTTTGTGCTTTTGCGGCAAAGGTAAGACCAGCAAATGCCACAACTAATGCTGAAATTTTTAATGTACTTTTCATGGTATTTTATATTAATTGTTGTGATGTGTTTTTGTAACACGGGGCAAATTAAAGCAACAATTTATATACGATTTATCAGGCAAAAGTCACGATTAATCAATCGATTGATTATCAATATTTTAATTTTTGACTAAATGGGGATTTTAGTCAGCATAGTGTAAAAATGTGTTTTGAAGTAGTAATTCGGTGTCCATAACAAGCGCGGTTTGCGATGCAATCTCCATTTTAAGCATTCGTCGCAGACGGCGCAATAAAAGCCCCTATCTGCGGGTTGCTTATATACTATAACATCGTATCTTGCCTGTTATCCCAGAAAAATAAAATCTCAATAGTAGTCTCGTTTACCAAGTAAAAAACCGAACAGTTTTTATGAATGAAGCCTCTTCGCACATTGGTGTTCGATTCAATTGATTGAAAAATAAGAGGCGATGCACGGATGGTTTCTATGACTTTTACCGTTCGTTGTTTAAACTCACCCACGTATTTGTCTCCCCATCTATTACGCAGCTGCTCTGCAATTTCATCAAAAGTATCTAAGGCTACGGGAGAATATTTTAATAAATAGACCATTTATTGCACGCCGATTCGCCTTTTAAATTCGTCATGTGTAAAAAAATGTCCTGCCGCTATATCATCCTGGCCTTTCTTTATACCCTTTAAAACGTGTGGCGGAAGTTCCTCATCATCTTTTGCGAACGGTATATCTAAAGCTTCTAAAAATGCTTTCACCACTTTTTCCTGTTCCTCTGTTGGATGTATTACAAACGTGCTCATAAACAAATTTACTTAAAAATATCTTAAACAAAAAAGCCACCCCTTGCGGAATGGCTCATATATCTTGACTCTTGTTTCTTGATCCTGATTTTATCCCAAAATTACAATTTGATCTCAACTTCGACACTGTTTGGTCATCCAAGTATTGATATCTTACGTTTAGATATTTCCGTAGCAACATTTAATTCAAACAGAAGTTTTTTATAAGCCGTTGTACCAAATGGTCTAATTAAATATCGAAGGGCTTTTATTTTTCTATCTTCCTCTAAAAAATAAACTTCGTACTCAAAAAGTTAGACGACTGGTCCTGCACAATATCATTAAACAGGTGCTTATTGGTCTCGTTCAGTTTAGTAGCCACCAGTGAGCGGATAGAGAAGGACCGCAAGGCATCGTGCACAGAAAGTGTACCTTCGGCGCTGTCTTTGCGGCCGGTGAACGGAAACACATCGGGGCCGCGCTGGCACTGGCTGTTAACGTTTACGCGGCTAACCAGGTTAACAAACGGATCTATCAATGACGCTATCTCATCGGCGTCATCACTAAAAATACTTACCTGCTGCCCGTGCGGCGAATCTATCTGGTAGGCAACGGCCTCTTCAATATCAGTAAACGGCACAACGGGAATAACCGGGCCAAACTGCTCCTCGCGGAAGATCTTCATTTTATCATTAACCGGATACAAAATGGCCGGATATACAAACGATGCTACATTATCGCCGCCGTTAGGGTTAACCACCTGCGCGCCGTTGGCCACTGCATCGGCAATGGTATCTTTTAAAAAGGCTGGTTTATGTGGTTCGGGCAGGGGCGTTAGTTTAACGTCTTTATCCCAGGGCATACCAAAAGGTAGTTTGGCCACGGCATCGCTTAATAATTTCAAAAACTCATCGGCTACTTCTTTATGTACATAAATGATCTTTATAGCTGTGCAACGCTGCCCGTTGAATGACAAGGCACCCAAAATACATTCGCTAACCGCCAGTTGCAGGTCGGCGTGTTTGGTAACAATAGCCAGGTTCTTGGCATCCAAACTTAAAACCGCACGCAGGCGGTTTATTTTAGGGTGACGCTTTTTCAGATCATTAGCCACTTTGCTCGAACCTATAAACGCCAGCACATTAATGTTGCCTGTGGCCATTAGTCCGGGTGTAACTGTTGCGCCCCGTCCGTAAATGGTATTTACCACGCCCTTAGGGAATGATTCCTGGAAAGCCTTTAGCAACGGGTAGTGCAGCAACGTGCCGTGTTTAGGTGGTTTAAATAGCAGCGTGTTGCCCATTATAAGGGCGGGTATAAGCGTGGTAAAGGTTTCGTTAAGGGGATAGTTGAACGGCCCCATACACAGCACCACGCCCAGCGGCGAACGCCTTACCTGCGCGATAACGCCATCAGCAATTTGAAAGCGCGACGACAGGCGGTCGATATCCTTCAGCTCGTCTATTGTCGCGTTAATATATTCAACGGTGCGGTCAAACTCCTTGGCTGAGTCGGCGTGCGATTTGCCGATCTCCCACATGATCAATTTGATAACCAAACTGCGCTGTTCACTCATTTTAAAAACAAAGCGTTCCAGGCATTTAATGCGATCGTCCACACTCATGGTGGGCCATTCGCCGCGACCATTGTTGTAAGCGCCGATGGCTGCTTCCATGGCCTCGGTGGCTTCCTTTTCTGTACAAACGGGGTAGCTGCCTATATACTTAGGTTTTAACCCATCCGGACCGGGAATACAAACCGGCGAATATACATCTGCCATAGGGCCATCCCAGGGCTTCATTTCTCCATTGCACAGGTATTCGCGCTGGTGTATCTCTTCTATCCTGAACTGTTCGGGTATGTGGTCCTCCTCAACAAAAATGGAGGTGATCTGATCGTGAAAACTCATAGGCGTGTGTTTAGTTCTGTGTGCGTATTAAAGCACAACGCAATATCGTAGTTTTTGTAACAAGAATGATATAAAATTTATAATTAACAGGATTACTAAAAAGATAGTTTGGGCCAATTTATTTTCTCATTTTAGCTGTATAAACCTTGCACTAATTATGCGATCGATATTGTTTTTTATACTACTTGTTCCTTTCGCTTTTGTTGGCGCGCTTAAAGCTGTGCCAGGTATTAAACATACCAGCCATACAGCTATGTCCTTAAAATCCAAACCAGCCGGAATTGATACCAACATAGTTGTTTGGTTTGAGGGCAAGCCCCTACGCTATTATCAATACATAAAATATCTTAAAACAGGGGTGTACGCCATAAGCAGCCGGTTTAACTTTAATGAAGGGCGTGTAGAAGAAGGGAACAAAGAGCTGAGAAAATTGGATGATAAATGGCTAAAAAATGCAAGTATGGATGCCGCATCTATAGACAAACGCATTGAGCAAATGTTGTATAAACCAGCCATGAAATCGTTAAGTCAATTAGATACCAACATTATAGTTTACCAGAATAAGCGACCTTTAAGATATTACCAATATATGCCCATCCTGCTAACAGGTAAATACGTGGTGCGCATGGATAGCGGGAAAAGGTGGATAGGAGGGCTTGAAGGGCAGGGGCTTGCATATTTTACCAGAGATAGTATTACTACCAACAACGCGATAGTTAACTGGATGAACAGGGCCGACAGAATTATTGTAGAAAAAGCCAAACGCAGACTATATATAGAGCGAAATGGCAAACGCTTATTTGATTTCCCGATAAACCTGGGCAAATCGCCGGTGGGGCATAAATTAAAGGAAGGGGATGGGCGCACGCCGGAAGGGCTATATTATTTGGATTACAATATTAATGTAGAAGCATCGTATCACCTGGGTTTCCATATTTCGTACCCCAATGCCGATGATATTGCCCGCGCTAAAAAACAAGGTGTTAAGCCCGGTGGCGATATAATGATACACGGCACCAGCCCGGCGCGGAGTAAATTAAAAGACTGGACGAATGGTTGTATAGCTATAGCAAATAACCATTTAGATACCATTATGAAGTATCAATATCGCACTATCCCTATTGAAATAAGGAAGTAAAATTATATTTTCGCAACTTTAATTCATATGTTTCCAACCTATACCGGCACCATGAAAAAGGCTTTATCTTTCTTAATTATCCTTACCGCGACATTATTTAGCTGCAAAAAAAGCGACAACCAACAACCCGAAAAGTTAGGCGACAGTTATCAGCCTGTAACCAAAGGGACCTATTGGAAATACACCACGGCCTCGGGTACATCGGTACGCACCATGACGGGTGAAACAGCGGTTTTTAAAGGCAAAACATATTATAAGTTTACGGCTGAATATAACTACAAGGACGCGTCTGTAGCTTATTACGGCCAACAAAATGCCGACTATTTTATATTTAGTGTTGAACCCGTTGTTGGTGAAAACGAAGCGCTGCATCTTAAAGAAAACGCAGCCGTAGGCGATACCTGGATACAGGATGTGGCCGCTTACAATGGTATTAAAGTAAGAAATGTTGGGAAAATTATAGAAAAAAACATCACCCATGTTGTATTGGGCAAAACGTACAATAACGTAATTCACACGCAACTCTTAATTCAATCAAGTCCTTCGGGCTCAACAGTATACAGTGATGCGCAAACTATTAATTATTATATAGCTAAAGGCATTGGTATTATTGATGTGAATGACAGCACTGGTCCGTCAATTCTTAAGCTGACGGAGTATTCTATAAAATAACAACAGCTTAAACGGGAATAAAAGCCTTAAAGCAATCCTTCCATTAATTAGCGACTAATCATCCGGAATGATTGATCGTTGAAAATCCAGTGTTACCCTCCTGCATTGAGATAAGGAAGTAATAACCTTGTTTTTACTTACGGTATATTATTGCCATTTTGCCGGCCAAACCCACCTGCTTGCAGAAGTTATTATACCGGCCCGATGTACAGAACGATTTTTATGCATGTTTAATTTAAACCTTATCACATGAAAAAATCAACTGTACTTATTGTTTTGATGCACCTGGCTTTCTGGCTGGCGCCGATCATACCCTTATTTTGGATAATGGTAACCGGCACAGATATAGATTTCGAGATAGCCGGTATGAGCGCGCAGGCTTCTGGTTTGCTGTCTTTCATAATTTTTTATTTGTTTTATTTTTTCCTGTTTCCGCGTTTTTTAAACAAGCCCCAATGGATGAAATTTGCTTTATGGAGCTTAATAACTATAGTTGTTGCGGTAGGCATTGGCTGCTTGTACGTTACTCTTTACGTGCGATACAAGTATGGGCAGCAGATATTTAATAAAAACCTCCTTAACGCCGGAATGCATACTATGATAACGACTATAGCAACAAAGGTATTAAGCGCAGCTGTGGCGGCTTGCGTAATGAGAGGGTTTATTACCAGGTTTACCGAGATAGGTTATAAAGAGCAATTAGAGAAGCAAAACGTAGCAACCAATCTGGAACTGCTGAAAGCCAAGATCAACCCCCACTTTCTGTTCAATACCTTAAATAACATTGATGTGTTGATAGAAAAAGACGCGGCAGCGGCATCCGTATACTTAAAAAAATTATCAGATATTCTCCGCTTTACCTTATACGAAAGCCCCTCAGATACTATACCGCTTAAAAGGGAACTGGATTATATTTTACAGTATATAGACCTTCAAAAGATCCGCACGAGTAACCCGCATTTTGTGACGTTTGATTTTAGCAGCGCCGACGGTAATAAGCATATACCCCCCATGCTGTTTATTCCTTTTATTGAAAATGCTTTTAAGTACAGCACCAATAAAAAAATTGATAATGGTATTGCAATTATTGTAGCTACTACAGATAATACCATTACGTTTAATTGCAGCAATATTTATGATGCTAATGAGCAAATTGCCGGGGAAGGCGGCTTAGGGCTAACCATTATGAGGGAACGTTTGGAGCTGCTATACCCGGAGAACCATCAATTAGAAATTAACAAAACTGCTGAACGTTTTATAGTAAATTTGACTATAACAATTGCATGATCATAAACTGCCTTATTATAGAAGATGAGCCTCTGGCCATGGAGCGCATTAAAAGCTTTGTGCTTAAGGTGCCGGGTTTAAACTTACTGGCTTGTTTTGATAACGCCATAGCCGCCATCAGCTTTATAAAGGCTAATAAGATAGACCTGTTGTTCCTGGATATACAAATGGATGGCTTTACGGGACTACAGTTATTGGAGTCGCTTCAAAAGCGCCCTGAGGTTATAATTACCACCGCGTTTGACCAATACGCCCTTAAAGGTTTTGACTTGAATGTTACCGACTACCTGTTAAAGCCATTCACTTTTGAGCGCTTTATGCAGGCCGTAACCCGCGTTTACGACAGGCTTATACCGGCAGAAAGCGGCAAGGAAATAATATTCGTTAAAACGGAATATCGGTTGGAGAAAATAATGCTCAATGACATACTATTTATTGAAGGCATGCGCGATTACCGCTGCATCCGCCTGTCTGGTAAAAGCATCATGACCCTACAAACTTTCAGCGAGTTGGAGCAAGAGTTGCCTGCGGCAAGGTTTTGCAGGGTTCATAAATCCTACATCGTAGCAATTGATAAAATTGAACATGTTGAACGGGACAGGATTAGGATAGGAAGTGAATTAATACCTGTGTCTGATACGTTTAAGGAGGGGTTTTACAAGCGGATTAAGTAGGCGCAGAGTAGACAGGACCGGGTGAATTGATGTATCGCGAGGGGTTTACCAATTAAAGGGGACATCAGCAAATGTGCCATGTTTGCTGTTGCACGAGATCAGAAGAAAATATTATTTTATAACATATTGCAAATCAAGTCGTTGGATAGTTTTTACAGCTAAATTTTCTGACGAATAAGTCTGTTGCAAAGTGTTGCAGGTTTAAACATGCAATAG
>NZ_CAMLHX010000016.1 GCF_946479965.1 uncultured Mucilaginibacter sp.
AATCTTGCGCCAACATCCTGAATATCAAAAACTAAAAGATCAAGCCCTTTTAAATCAGCCGGAGTTGGTTTATAATGCTTGCCATAGAGCGATATAACAGGCAGGCCGGTTTTGGCATCCACATCATCCCCAACAATAGCGCCGTTGCTGGCGTTTCCCCTAAATCCGTGTTCCGGACCGAAGATCTTTTTTATCTTAATACCAAGGGTCAGCAGGCTGTCAACCGTAGTTGTTTGGCGCGTACCAATAACCGATGTTTGATTAACCACCATGCCGATATTTTTTGCCTTAATATAGGGAAAATACAGCGGAATGCGGTCGGCTCCGGTAATAATTTTTTTTGTAGTATCTGGTTTTACAGATTTTCCCGCAAATGTGCAGTTAATTTGCAGTGTTGCCATGAAAAGCAGCAGGGCGGCGGGGAATGTTAATCGAAAAAATGATTTTATCCTTTTCATAAAAATATATACCTGCGCCATTTAAAAGTACCATTTTAGGCGGTAAAAACCGCATATTTGCGAAGTTACAAAAAAATACTTTTCCTTGAGTTTTGCATCATTCATAGCGGGGCGAATAACCTTTAAATCAAAACGTACATTTTCAAAACTGATTGTGCGCATAGCGATTATTGGCATTATGTTGGGTTTAGGGGTGATGATACTATCGTTAGCGGTAGTGCGGGGCTTTAAGCGCGAGATACGCGAAAAGGTGAGGGGTTTTGATGGCGATATGAAGGTGATAAAATACGATCTGAACACCTCATTTGAAAATTCGCCGTTTTTTAGGGATAGGCTTTTAGAACGAAAGATCCTTAGAACAAGTCCTGTTGAGTACATAGCTCCGTATGCAACCAAGCCGGGTATCATCAAATTCTCGGGCGAGATTGAAGGGGTTATATTAAAAGGGGTTGACAAAACTTATAACTGGAAGTTTATTAAGAGCTGTTTAGTAGCCGGCGATATAATCGATTTTACTGATTCTACAGCTGCCCGTAGACAGTTAATGATATCGCAAACCACGGCCCACCGTTTACGACTAAAGGTAGGGGATAAGGTGATAATATATTTTATGCAGGATCCGCCAAGGCCTCGCCCGTTTAAAATTGTAGGTATTTACGACACCAGTATTCAGGAGGTAGATAAAACCTATGTTATAGGCGACCTTTCCGTAATACAGCGGCTTAACGACCAACAACCCGATGAAATAGGGGGATATGAGCTCAGGATAAAAGATTTTGATAAACTGGATACTGTTGCCGGCCAGATCAACAGTGCCTTACCTATTAACCTGAAACTTACCACCATTACCGAGAACTATGCAAACATATTCGATTGGCTGCAGATATTGGATGTTAATGCGCAGGTTATGTTGGTGCTGATGTTGCTGGTAGCCGTAATTAATATGATATCGGCCTTGCTGATAATGATACTGGAGCGCACATCAATGATAGGTATTATGAAGGCAATGGGTACTACCAACTGGGCTATACAGAAAATATTTTTATACAACGCCTCTTACCTTATTAGTATCGGTTTACTGCTAGGCAATATTTTTGGCATAGGATTAGGACTTTTTCAGGATATTACCCACTTCTTTAAGTTGGATCCCAACTCTTATTACATGACTTTCATTCCGGTAGAGATAACCGTATTGGATGTTGTACTGCTCAATATCGGTACTATGGTAGTATGCCTTGTGGTGCTTATAATTCCATCAATGCTTATTGCTCGTATTACGCCGGTTAAAGCTATACGATTTAAATAAAAAGACTACGAACTTTTACTGTTTAAGTAGCTGGTAGTCATAAATATCATCCCCTGACTGTCTGCTTAATCTGAAATTAGCGCCATCATAACCATAGCTATATACCCCGTGTAAATATGATTTTCCATTTGGCGGCCCTGCTGTGGGATAGGTTGTATCTCCAAATTCAATAGATAACTCATTTCCCAGGAACTCTCCTGTACTATTGGCATGTATCGCATCAGCATCACTTATAACTGAAAACCCCGAAGTGGTCATCACCAATTTAACGTTTGTTGTAGCTGTGGTTTTGGTGTTTGTACCTGTTGGTACATAGGTCCGCGTAAATTTACCTTTAAAAGTACCGTATGGTACCAATGGTGTAGGCGGCTGGCCGATGTCTGTTTTAACACATCCTGCAATCAACATCAATAAAGGCAGTAAATAAATTAGCTTCTTCATGTCGTTTTTATTAGTAACTTATAAAGTTAAACAATTATTGTTTCTTGGCTTCTTCCCAAAAAACATCCATTTCGGCAAGGCTCATATCCTGTAGCTGCCTGCCGTTTTCTGTGGCTTTGCTCTCCAGGTACTGAAACCGTTTAATAAACTTACGGTTCGTTTTCTCCAACGCGTCTTCCGGATTTATGTTAATAAAGCGGGCATAATTAATCAGCGAGAACAGCAGATCGCCAAATTCACTTTCGGCTTTGTCATGGTCTATTGTACTGTTGTCTTCGGCATTAAATTCGTTTTTAAACTCCTGCATTTCCTCTTCTACCTTGGCCCAAACCTGGCTTTTCTCCTCCCAGTCAAACCCAACGCCGCGGGCCTTCTCTTGTATTCGCGATGCCTTTACCAACGCGGGCAGTGATGCAGGAACGCCCCCTAATACCGATTTATTGCCCTCTTTAAGCTTTATCTGCTCCCAGTTGCGTTTTACGTCGTTCTCGTCATTTACCTCTACGTCGCTATAAATGTGTGGGTGGCGGTTTATCAGCTTATCGCATATTCCATTCAATACGCCTGTAATATCAAAGTGGTTGCCTTCTGATGCTATTTTGGTATAGAACACCAGGTGCAGCATAATATCGCCCAATTCCTTCTTAATCTCGGGCATATCGCCTGCCAATATCGAATCAGATAGCTCATAAACCTCTTCAATAGTTAAATGGCGCAGGCTCTCTAAGGTTTGCTTCCGGTCCCATGGGCAGTTAAGGCGAAGATCATCCATTATGGCAAGCAGGCGCTCAAAAGCAGTAGCTGGTGTTGAAGCGGTAACAGGAGGTATTAGTGGCATGTTTTTAATGTGCAAATGTGCGGATATGCAAATGTGCGGATTTTATTGGATTATGGCCAAATGTATGTAAGTACTCATCTGCACATCTTCACATTTGCACATCCGCATATCGCACTGCCCTCAGCATCTCTCTTTTTCCCGGCGCACCAGGCACTTTTTGTACCTGCAGCCCTATGGATTTTAGCATGCGCTTAAGGTTGCCGGTTATGGCATAAGTAACAAATACCCCGCCCGGTTTCAGAAATTGTATAGTATGACCAATGGCTTCCTCGTTCCACATTTCGGGTTGGTGAGCAGCTGCGAAGGCATCAAAATAAATGACATCGAATTGTACTTCAGATTTATAATCCAATAGTTGGCAGTGGGCAGTTTGCAGTTGGCAGTGGGAGTTGATCTGTACAGATTGTTGTAATGATGCTGTATAACTACCAATAAAAACATCCCAAATTTCAGGTTGCACATATTGCTGATAACCTGTACTGCTTATCATTTCTTCGCTTAGCGGGTAGGCCTCAATGCCGGTATAATTTAGCTGTATCTGGTTTTTGGTGCAATGATCAGCGGTGAGCAGAAAATTAAGGCCGGTACCCAGGCCCACCTCCAAGACAGAGACTGCAGTTGCCCCGGTTTCGCTGATAAAGTACTCCAACCCAGCCTTTAGGAACACGTGCCTGCTCTCTTGCAATGCACCATGGCGTGAGTGATAATTCTCGCCAACCTGTGGATTAAATATGGTGTTGGAGCCGTCGGCGGTGGCAACTATTTTCAGATCGGGTGTCATTAAGGGTAAAGATAACAATTGATTATGCGGGTGATCCAAAAAATATGCGTTACCGTTTTTTAAAAACTGTAATTAATTAATTATCAGGTTGTTGTAGTTTTTAATTGCACCTACTTATTCGTCAGTATAATTAGCTGTAAAATTGATTTAACTATTTGATTATAAAAATATTGTGAAATGGATAAATTGGCTGTTTTTTGGATCATTTTGGATCACTTTGGATCAGTTCAGCAACACTTTGAATCACCTATTTGACTGCGCCACTCGAGAATAAATTGTTAAAAGAATGTTAAAAAACTGATAAAACAGTTGTATAACTGAAAAATTAGTTTTACGTTTGATTTATGCAAGCGATACCTAAACTCGCCGTAACCAATCTAAATGATGAGATCGTTAACAACATTACTTTTAATACTAATTGCAGTTAAATTACACGCGCAAAAAATGCCCAATGTGCAACAGGCAAGTGTAAAAGCTCCGGTCAACATAAAAATTGATGGAAAGGCCAATGATTGGGGCAACAAATTTGAAGCGAACAATTCTAACACAGACCTGCTATATACCCTAGCTAACGATGATAAAAAATTATACCTGGTTGCGCAAACTACATCGCCAATTGTTATGAGCCGCATTGCCAGTGGCGGTATAAAGCTGAGTATCCAAAAAAACGGTACCAAAACAGATGCCGGCGCGCCTTTTATAAAGTTTCCGTATTTGCAAAAAGGCAAACGGGTAAGCATCGGCTTTGTTAATATAATTGAAGATGGTAAGAATGGAATGCGGCGGGCACCTGAACCGAAAAATGCAAAAGAGGCAGAAAAAATAAGCGACTCGTTAGCGCGGAGAAACAACAAAATACTACTGCGCGAACACAAGTGGATATACACCAGCGGTATTGACGGAGTGGATACCTTGCTTGCCATTTATAACGAAAAGGGGATACAAGCTGCCAACGCTACGGATAGTAAAAAGACATATACCTTTGAATTGAGCTTTGATTTAACGTTGCTTGGATTGCAGGCAGATAAAGCCGAAAAGTTCAGCTATCATATTGTTGTAAACGGCGAGTCCAATAAGTCTGCATCACCGTTTGGCCCGGCTGTTTTTGCAGGCGACCCGGCGCTCGCTGCTCAAAATGAGGAGAGAATACGAAGAATGAACGAACAAATGGAAGCACTTTACGCCACCACCGATTTTTGGGGAGAGTATACTTTAACCAAATAATACAGAGGCTACGGCTGTGATAAATTTTAACGCATCAATCTGTTTCGCATAAAAATTAAAAACTGTTAAATATTTGGTTTTTTACGAAATTATCGTAGATTTACGAAACGTTCGTAAAGCGCACTATCACAATATATTATAAAGAAGCTGAACTAAATGGCGCCACCAACAATTTTTGGGAAAATATACTTAGCAAAATAACGCTATGTAAAAAACCTGTGAGAAACGTTAATAAATGTTAATTTAGTTGCTAACTAAAAAAATAGTTTGTATGTTAGGGTACCAATTAAACCGAAAACAGACCAACATCTAACCTTATTATACCACAGCCCTATGAAAGGCATATATCTTACTCTATCTATATTATTACTATCGCTTAAATTATTGGCGCAAACGCCTGTTGGGCAAGGCAAGGCGGCAACAGCTAACCAGATACCCCCTGCGCTCGAATTCAGGGATGTAAGTGGGATAGTAAAGGATGAAAAAGATGATCCCGTGCCGGGTGCGGTGGTGCTGCTTAAATCGCCCTTAGATTCTGTTTTAACAACCACCAACAGCAATGGCATATTTATATTTAAGCAGGTAAAACGCGCGGGTTTTTATATTACTGTGAGCGGGCAGGGCATACCCACAACCACCAAATTGTATCGTAATAACGACTTGGCTAAGCAGATAGTGCTTGATCCTATAGAGTTAAAACCACCAAAAGCTATTGAACTGAAGGAGGTAACCATAAATGGCGCGCCTACCATAATTTATAAGCAGGACACGGTTGAATACAAAGCCAGCGACTATAAAGTGCGCGAAGGTGATACCCTGGATGAATTGCTGAAAAAAATGGAAGGCTTTGATGTAGGTCGGGACGGAACGCTGTTATACCAGGGGCAGGAGGTTAAAAAGGGCAGACTAAACGGCAAAGATTTTATTGGCGGCGATGTTAAGCAGATCATTCAGAACCTGCCTGCCGAGATAATTGAAAAAGCGCAGGTAATTGACGACTATGGCGATCAGGCTGCTAAAACAGGTATTAAGAGCGGCGAACCCACTAAATTGTTAAACGTTACCACCAAGCCTGAAAGGTCTATTGGTACCTATATGAACCCAACGGTGCAGGCCGGGAATAATAGCCGTTATAATGGCAGTTTAAGCGTAACGCATTTAAACGCGAACCGCCAAATAGGTATAATAGGGCGTATAAGCAACAGTCAAAATGGTGTATCAAGCGGTGTAAGCGGTGGCGGTGGTGCGGGTACTACTTTAACCGGAAATCCCTCCATAAGCTATAGCGACCAGTGGACTAAATTAAGGGTAACATCCAGCTATAATTATACTTTTTTAGAAAACACTTCTATTAATAAAAGCTTTGGCGAAACCTATTCGTACGGGGAAACAGCCAATGTAAAAAACACCAGCTTTTTTAACAGCGAAAGCACCAGCGGTACCAGCAACAGGGGCCACAGAGGAAACGTGATGCTTAATTATGATTTTGATAAGTATAATAACATACAGGTGTCGCCCACTTTTAACTATACAACCGGCAATACCAGCAGTAACTCCTTAAGCGATAATATAAATAATTTTACTTACGGCTTTGAACACCGCGTACTACAGAGCACCAACGAGAATAAAACCAGTACCAGCGGTGCAGGCGTGAACGTTATTTACCAGCACATTTTTAAAAAACCGCGCAGAAATGTTTCGGTGGCGCTGGGTATAAACAGCACGGACAATAAAGCCGACGGAAAGAAATTCACCGATTATAGGTTTTATAAAGATGAAACCCAGGATGTTTTGCTGCGCGATTCGGTAGCGCATTTATTAACCCGCAGAACAAGCAACAGTACCTTATATAATACAACAGTAACCTTTTTAGAGCCGCTCACGCAAAACTCGCAACTGGAGTTTACGGGCAGATTTAACAGGACCGTTATTGATAACTCGGCTAAAGCAGACACGGTATTGGCTAACGGACAGTTAAGGGAGCTAACCCGCTTGAGCAATATATTTAATTACGCTGTTAACGAAACCCGTTTAACGCTTAACTACACCTACAACGGCAAAAAAATAAACTTGTCGGCAGGCGGAACAGTATTGCCTACTGTTTTAACCGGAACGCGG
This sequence comes from uncultured Mucilaginibacter sp., assembly GCF_946479965.1. Next base: position 7,167 of record NZ_CAMLHX010000016.1, read on the forward strand.
ATCAATAATAATACTAATCAGCCTGTGTCATCGTCCTTCAGCAATTTCCGGATAATACCGGTGTTGCGGTTTACTTATATATGGTCAACTTCGCAAAGGTTTAATATAAGCTACAGTGGCAATACCAACATTCCCGAGTTTCAGCAGATCCAGCCATTTACAGACCGGTCAGATCCTATCAACATAATAACAGGTAACCCTAATCTTAAGCCTGCCTTTACTAACTCGCTTAATGCGTCGTACAATAATTACATAGCCAATTCTAAAATAAATATCAGTTTGTCGGTAACCGCGTCTGAGGTTAGAAATAAGGTAGTGTACAATGTTATCCAGCGGCCAGAGTTGATATCAACCAGCCCTAACAGGTATAGGACAATTTTTGAGACAACCTTTATCAATCTTGATGGCGTAAAATCTATAAGCGGTAATTACCAGTTTTCAAAACAACTGGCAGACAGGCGTTACACGCTTTCGTTTAGCGGCGGGGTAAATTATGGCTATAACGTTGCCATGAGTAACAATGTGCTGTATCACGGCACAACATGGGGTGTTAGAAACAGTTTTGGCCCGAAAATTAATCCTAATGATGTTATAGAGATCAGCCCATCTATACAGCACCAAATTACACGCACCTTTACCTCGCTGCCAGGTAACAGGCCTACGCTCTATCAAACTACATCGCTTGTGCTTGATGGCCGCTTTGTGTTTAACAGCGGCTGGCGGTTTAGCTACAACGCGTCAAAAAACTTTGTAACCGGTTTGAGCAACTTTAACACTAATCCGCTGGTAATAAACGCGGGTGCCGAGCGGCAGATAACTAAAAAAAATAACCTGTATTTAACCTTTAATGTATACGATATTTTAAAGCAGAACAATTTTATACAGCAAAGCGTAACTGCACAGGGCGTAACCAATACGTTGTCTAACTCGTTAAGCCGGTACTTTATGGTGGGCCTTAGGGCAACCTTCCAAAAATGGGGCGGCAGGCCAAAACGTAACGGCCAGGATTTGAAACGTAAGGGGGATGGTAGCTTTATTTATTAAATAAGTATTGATATGAAAGGTACCACCTTTTGGCTTACACTGATATGTTTTGCTGTATTCTTTGATGCCAACGCCCAGAAACTACCCAATGTGCAGCAAACCAGCATACGTGCGCCGGCTAATTTAAAAATAGATGGCAAGCCAACCGAGTGGGGCACATTTGCTGCCTATAATAATGCTACAAGCCTGCTTTATACCCTGGCCAATGATGATAGAAATTTATATTTGGCTATACAGGCGGATGACCCCAACGTACTTACCAAAATTACCAACTGTGGGGTTTTATTAACTATCCATCCGTTTGGCAAAAAAAGCGGTAAGGATATAGTTTCAATCAATTACCCGGTATTTGAGTTGCGATATAATACTAAGCCGTTTATTAGATTTAGTAACTCCAGCGGATTAACATCAGAGCAACGAATAGCCATAAATTCAAATCCCGACTCGATGCTTGTGTTAGCCAATAAAAAGCTAAAGGCAAACGATAAATATATTCGCACCAGCGGCATTGCTGATGTTGATACCATGCTGTCTATTTATAACGAAAAAGGTATTACTGCTAATGAAATTTTTACAAAAGGACCCGTTTATAACTACGAGATAGCAATACCCTTGAAATACCTTAACTTAAAGGGAGGAGCCTCGGCTAAATTCTCCTATCATATTGTGTTAAATGGAATAAACGTAGACAGGGATTCCGGGCTTAAAATTACGAAGCAGCCGGATGGGAAAATGTTAGTTTCAATGGCTCCGGGCGTTGTTACCATACAAAATAAAGATATGCCTGCCGTTATGGCCACTACCGATTTTTGGGGAGAATACACTTTAGCCAAATAGCTATGAAAAAACTGCGATTACTTTTAGTAGCCGCGTTAGCATTTGCAAATGCCAGCGCCCAAAAACTCCCAAGCGTTCAGCCGGATGGCGTTAGAGCACCTGCCAATGTGAAAATTGATGGCAAAACAGAGGAGTGGGGCGAATTTAAAGCCCGTAACAGCGCTACGGATATTTTTTACACCATTGCTAATGATGATAAGAAGCTATATCTCGTTATTCATACTGAACAGGGCACAGTTACAAGCCGGGCTGCAGTTGGAGGCATAAGGCTGTTGGTGCAATCCAATGGCTCAAAAAACATGCAAGGCGCTAAAGGCATCAAATTTCCTTTTTTTGAAAAAGGTTTCCGGATAGTTTTCCCTGTAAAAAAAATTGGAGAAGTAAACACACCAGCCCAAGGCGACTCCATAATGAAGGTTTATAATCAAAGGATAGCCAGTAGTGTAAAATGGATTTATACAAAAGGTATGGCAGGTACCGATAGTGTTATTGCTGTTTATAACGATAAGGGTATTCAGGCAGCGGGTGCTTTTGACCAAACCAGGGGTTATACCTGCGAAATGGCAATAGACCTGGCTTTGTTGGGAATAACTGCAGATGCGGCAAGTAAGTTTAGCTATAACATTACCATAAATCCCGCCGGGCCCGGTAAAATGTCAATGCCCGGGTTTACGCTGGTTAGTGGCACCAATGCCGACGGAAGCAAGATGAACGATGCACAGTTCGGGGCATTCAACACAGATTTTCAAAACCGAAATAATATTATATATGCCACTACTGATTTTTGGGGAGAATACACCTTAGCTAAATAACCTTATCATGAAACAACTCCACCTACTTTTAATTGCGACGTTAGCTTTTGCAAATGCCCACGCCCAAAAGCTGCCCAATAAACAGGAAGCCGGCGTTCGCATCCCGGTAAACGTAAAAATTGATGGTAAGGCGACGGAGTGGGATAACCAGTTTCAGGCCAATAACTACAGCACAGATCTGCTTTACACCATGGCAAATAATGATGAAGAATTATACCTCATTATTAAAGCGAGCGACGGGGATGTAATTAACAGAATAGTTGATGGCGGAATTACCCTCACCATTAAAAATACAAAGGGCGTTAATAATGATGTAAACATCACCTATCCTTATACAGAAGGTAAACAGACCCTTAGTTTTCCTTTAAAGGTTACCTACACTAAAGACTCGGAACGACCCGTAGATATTGTAGTTATGGAGTATAATAAGAAACTTAGGGATAACCACAAATTTATAAAAGTTACAGGGGTTAAGGGTGTAGATACATTAATATCTCTATACAACGAAAAAGGTATCCAGGCCAACGAGCTCCTTGATGAAAAAAAGGCCTACACTTTAGAAATAGCTGTAAAACTTAGCTCGCTGGGGCTGTCAGCAAATAAGGAAACGAAATTTTCCTATCAACTGAAGATCAACGGCATCAGGCATTACGAACCTTTTGCCGGTAAAGTTATTATGGCGGGCGGCGGCGAAGTATCACCTGAAGTTGCAGCCCAGGCCGTGGCAGAAATGAATGCAAAATTTGCTGCAAGGTACGCTACTGCAACCGATTTTACCGGCGAGTATACTTTAGCCAAATAGCTATGAAAAAACTACAATTACTTTTAATTGCCGCGTTAACTTTTACAAATGCCTTAGCCCAAAAACTGCCCAGAATACAACAGGCGAGTTTGCGCGCGCCTGCCAATATTAAAATAGACGGTAAGGCCACGGAATGGGAAGGTAAGTTTCAGGCTTATAACCCCGGAAGCCGGGTATTTTATACACTGTCAAACGACGGCGAAAATTTGTACCTGATTGCTTGCATGGAAGAAAAAAGCGGTAATTTTAAAGCTATAGGCGCCGGAATTACCTTAACTATACAGCCGCCAAAAGGTGCTTCAGGAGATAAAAAGTCATCGGTAATTACTTACCCTACTAAAGGCAAAATTAATGAAAGGGACAAGATAAACGATCATATGCATTTGGTTTATAATCTTAAGGATGACAAGAGAAAACGCGACTCTGTACAAAATATTACCAATAAAATGATGGCTACCGCTTTCAAGCTTATGGATGTATCGGGCCTGAATGATATTAGTGAAACTTCCATTCCTGTTTATAATTTACAGGGAATACGTGTAGCAGCAAAGATCAGTGATGAAGCACAGTACGTTTATGAGTTAGCCATCCCCTTAAAATATATTAGTTTTCTTGCGGACAACAACGGAACGGTAAACTACAGCATTAAGGTTAATGCTCCTGCGGAAGGTGCTGGCGTAATGGTTAAAGATCCTTCAAGACTAAACCCTGATATGCTTTATCAGCTTTATTCAACTGACTTTTCAGGAGAATATACGCTGGCAAAATAACATTGGTGGTATAAATTCTGCTAATAAAAAAGGCCCCGGTCAATCACCGCGGGCCTTTTGGGTATAATATATGATAGGGGAAAATTGCGCTTAATTTAAACCACGTCTGCCTGCAACGTTACTTGCAAAGTTAGGGCGGTTGTCGTTACCGCGTCCGCGGTTATCATTTTGCGATGGCCTTCCTTCGCCACGTCCGGGTTGCGATGGTTGTTCAAACCTGCCGTTTCCACGGTTATCATTCCCACGGTTATTGTTCCATTGGTCCTGGCCACCGCCTCTGTTATCATTGCGGTTGTCGTTTCCTCTGGCCCAATCCGGGCGGGTATCATTACCTCTGTTACGGTCGCGGTTATCGTTTCCTCTGTTCCAGTCAGACCGGTTGTTGCCGGCATTTCTGTCCCAATCTCTACGGTTGTCGTTACGGTTATCATAACGCCTCCAGTCAAACTGGTTACCACGGTACCTGGTGCGGTAAACGGTATGGTTTAAATACGGGCGGTTGGCGTGGATCTGAACCCTGCGCACGTTGCGCCAGTTATAGTTGCGGTATGCACCTGGCAGGTAAACTGCCGATATCCAATCGTAACCATCGTTATAGTAGTACAGGTTTTCGCCTACGCTGTAGTAAGCGTCAACTTCAGGCAGGTAGTAATAATCGTCGTATACGGCCACCGGCCTTTGTACCACAACCGGGCCACCCAAATTAAAACCCACACTCACATGTACCTGCGCACTGGCGCTATTGAAAGCAAAACCACTAAGGGCTAATGCTGATATTATGGCTAACTTTTTCATTTTCTTCTCGTTTTATTTGCATTTATGACGATGAAAAAGCAGCAGGGTTTAACCGATTATGGCTATAAACCCCTTAATATAAAATAAAATATCAGGCATTAAACCTTTGTATAAATTAGGCTTCTAAGCGAGCGGAAGCAACAAAACAGGAGGATCCTCCTGTTTTGTTATTAACCCACAAGGTAGTTGTATTTCACTTTCACTCTTAACTTTTCCCTTATCCGTTTTATATCCGCTTCTGCATTGTCCTGTTCCTCTTTATTGGTCGAATCCAACAAGGCAGCATGATAATGGCTAATAGATATGGCCCAGTCCTTTTTCTTTTCAGCAAAAAGGCCCAATAACGAATTAATAACAGCTGTGTTAACGCCTTTTACGCTAAGCGCTTTTTCAGCAATTGTACTTACCATTTTATCCATACCCAAAAATATCACCAGGCGTAAATAATGTTCATAAACCTCGGGGAAATCTGGTTCCAATTCGGCACACAGCTTAAAATGGTAGCCGGCCAACTGGTAATCTTCAATAGTATAGTAATACATTAGCCCAAGCTGATAGTGCGCGCGTGCATATGTAGCGTCATTTGCTATTATCTCGTTAAGTAATTTAAGAGCCTTAGGGCGTTCGCCGTAGTTTAACTCATCTAAAACTTGTAAATATTTTTCTTCTATGGTGTAATAAGTTTCCATGTAAAATGCATTAGGTGCTTAATGCCGCTAGGCATTGAGCATAAATAAAAAAGTATTTTGATTTGCAGCTTAAGCGTTTCGCTTAAACAAAGCTGCCGAAGAGTGAAGCAGGCAATGCATAACCCTTCCGCTGCGGCGCACAAGGCCACGTTGGTTGCATATAGCGGAAGTGATTTAGAATTAGCATTTCTGTAAATTTTTACAAAGATGCTAAAAATTTCGGAAGAAGAAAAAAACAGCTGTTAAATTACGCAGCTAAGCTTTGGCTAACTTTAACATTTTCAATCAGGTAATGATTTTTTAGCTCGGTCTCTGATATCACAACGTTAAAATCATCAAAGCGCACGCCATCCTCAAAAGCATACAAAATGTATCCTCTTTTATCGGCATCGTAAGCGCCAAGCTCAAATATTTCGTCGTGATCCTTGCCCTTTATCTTCGCGCCAGTTACCAGCTGATAAGCGTCGGTTATGTGTTCAAATGTGATGTTTTTCATAGTGAGCAGGGTAATACAATAATGTTGCCAGTTTTTTGACGACCTTATAACGATGAAAACCCGGCGTTATGTAGATGCCCTTAGAAAGGTGTTGCAGCCGGCAAAAATTTAACTAAAATTTGGCCTATTTTCAATTCGTTGTAGATCACTGAGTTATATGCATTTTACAGCTAATTTTACTGACGAATAAGTCTGTTGCAAAGTGTTGCATATTCTAACATTCAATAATTACAAATACCTGATAATTAAACTATTAAAAAAAATGCTGTTGCAAGGCGTTGCATTTGTTGCATATATTTCTGCAACACTCAACGCTGCATAATTGTGCACTACGCTATTCTTTTGGCCATATTTTAGCAATGCTTTTGCCATCTTTGCATAATATCTACCATTATGAATAAACTGGCTAATTCAACATCTCCATATTTACTGCAACATGCCAATAATCCGGTTAACTGGTATCCTTGGGGTGCAGAGGCATTGCAAAAAGCGAAGGATGAAAATAAGCTGATAATAGTAAGCATTGGCTATTCGGCCTGCCACTGGTGCCACGTTATGGAGCACGAAAGCTTTGAGGATGAACAGGTAGCCGCCGTAATGAACGAATATTTTGTGTGCATTAAGGTTGACAGAGAGGAACGCCCCGATGTTGACCAGATCTACATGAGCGCCATACAATTAATGACCGGTAGAGGGGGCTGGCCGCTCAACTGCATTTGCCTGCCCGATCAGCGCCCTATTTATGGCGGCACCTACTACCGCAAAAACGACTGGACAAGCATTCTTTTTAACCTGGCTGACCTATATAAACAAAAACCCGAAGAGGCCGAAGACTATGCTGTAAGGCTTACAGAGGGCATACAGCGGTATGAAACGCTGGACCGTATTGAAGAACAGCCGGAGTATACCAAAGCCGATCTGCAGCAGATAATTAACGTATGGAAAAGACATCTGGACAGGGTTGAAGGCGGAGTGGGCACTGCACCCAAGTTCCCGATGCCGAACAATTGGATAAGCCTGATGCACTACGCCCATTTAGCCGGCGATGAGGATATTGCTTCGGCAGTGCAGCTTACCTTGCATAAAATGGCGGAAGGTGGCATATATGATCATGTTGGCGGCGGTTTCGCCCGCTATTCGGTTGATGGATTGTGGCATGTGCCGCACTTTGAAAAAATGCTGTATGATAATGCGCAACTGGTGAGCTTGTACTCGGAGGCTTATACATGGCGCCCCGACCAACAGCATAAGCAAACAGTTAGAGAAATAGTTGAGTTTGCTGCACGCGAACTATGTTCGCCCGATGGCGGCTTTTACTCTGCACTGGACGCTGACAGCGAAGGGGTGGAGGGCAAGTTCTACACCTTTACCAAAGATGAAATTGTAGCTATTTTAGGTGATAAGGCAGATGTGTTTTGTATCTATTACCACGTAACCGACGAAGGCAATTGGCCCGAAGAAGAAACCAATGTGCTATTTAAACGTGGTAAAGACAGCGATCTGGCCGAGGCCTTAGGTATGCCGGTTGATGAGATGCTTGATAAGATATCTGCAGCCCGAGCTAAAGTTTTTGAAGCCCGCAGTCACCGCATAAGGCCGGGCCTTGACGATAAGATCCTGGCATCGTGGAACGGGTTGATGTTAAAAGGACTTTGCGATGCGTACAGGGCATTTAATGAAGATTATTACCTGGAATTGGCGTTAAAGAACGCAAAATTCATCACGAAAAACCTGATGGATGAGAAGGGCAGGCTGCATCGTATCTACAAAAAACCGGGCAGCACAGCACCTGATGTGGCTTTTTTAGATGACTATGCCAATGTGATAAACGCATTTATAGCCTTGTATGAAGTTACTTTTAATGAGACATGGCTTGATAACGCCAAACTTTTAACAGACAGGGCGTTATTATATTATTATAACGAAGTGGATGGGATCTTCTTTTATACCGGCGCAGACGACGAACAACTGATAGCCCGAAAGTCGGAAATAATGGATAGTGTGATACCGGCATCCAACTCGGTAATGGCTCGCAACCTGAAAAAGCTGGGTTTATTGCTTTACAACGAGCACTATCTTGAAGTATCTGCCCAGTTGCTGCGTAACGTTATGCCGCACATGGTTAAGTTTGGTTCTTCTTACTCCAACTGGTTTATGCTGCTTACTGATGAAGTGTTCGGGGTGTACGAAGTAGCCATAACCGGCGATAATGCAGAAGCTTTACGCGCCGAAATGGAAAAAAATTACATTCCTAATAAAATTATGTTGGGCGGTAAAAAAGGAAGTTTACCTTTGCTGCAAGGTAAGTTTGGGCACACAACTAAAATTTTCGTGTGCAAAGATAAAACCTGTGGTTTGCCGGCTGATGATATAGCAGGTGCATTAAAACAAATAAGCAACTGAAACATTATTTATAAATCTGCCTTTTTGTAATGAAGAGGAATTAAACCTGTTCTTCAAAGTGTTAGCACTGCGAGGGGCGTATTGAAAATTGTAAATTTAATACTAATGAAAATTGAACCGCAACACGTAGTGTCAGTAACATATGATCTGTATGTAGACCAGGACGGAACAGAAAACCTGGTAGAAAGCGCAACCCAGGAACAGCCGCTAACCTTTTTATTTGGTGTTGGCCAAATGCTGCCGAAGTTTGAAGAGAACTTAAGCGCATTGTCAACCGGCGACAACTATGATTTTAAACTAACAGCAGAGGATGCTTACGGCGAGTATGACGACGAAGCTGTAGCCAATTTGCCAAAAGAAATGTTTAACGGTACCGATGTACCCGAAATAGGTTCAATTTTGCCCTTGCAGGATAATAATGGCAACCGTTTTCAAGGACAGGTAGTATCAGTAGCCGAAGATTCAGTTGTTGTTGATCTTAATCATCCGATGGCGGGCCAGGAGCTGCACTTTAAAGGAAACATCCTTAACGTTCGACCTGCTACACCCGAAGAATTGTCTCACGGCCATGCTCACGGTATAGACGGACATCACAGTCACTAATAATAGAAATAAGCAAATAAGAATAAGGCCGTCTCCTAAAAAGAGATGGCCTTTTTTTGTGAGAAAGCATAAAATACCTACTAATTGGTATTTCTCGGGCGTTTGAAGCGTTATACTTTAGTACTGTTATTTAACAACACCTAAATAAACAATAACTTATGCCGGATAATGAGAAGCCTTTGCTTAAATGCAGTAAGTGCAAAACCGTTTATCACTATAAAGTACCTCTAAATTGGTTTTTTAAAAACATACTATTTTTTATACCGATAAAGACTTACTTCTGTGCTCATTGCCTAAAGGTCCGTTACCGTTTTATGACTTCAAAAAAAGAAAGAAAATATGCGTCTGTTTAAAAATTTATGATCCTGCTATTACCAATTGGAAAACAAAATGAAAAGATCATCATTAATCTGTCCAGCCTGCCAGTCATCATTTCATCATCGCGAAAAACGAAGCTGGTTTATTAAGCATGTGCTTTTTTACTTGCCTTTTAAAGTTTATTTCTGCGAGCGGTGCAGCAAAGATGTGTATATCCTTTTTCGCGATCATCAGCAAAGCGAACAAACGGCAGCTTAATGAATGTATTTAACGGAACAAATATTAATAAATAAAGAATTGCAACCGATTTCGGGGATGGCGGTACCAAGGGGGTCGCGGTTCCGCTCCCGGATCGGTTTGCCTTATAAGGTTTTAACGTAAATAACCTGCTTGGTATCAAAAAAATCTTCCATAAAAAAATCCCTCAGGTAAAATTGCTGCACGTTTAAACCAGATTCGGCTATCTCTTCGGTCAGATCACCGCCCTTTAAATATAAAAGACCATTGGCCAGGGCGTTTTTTGATTGCTTGTTATACTTGTTTTTTATCCAGGGATGGAAGTCTTTTAATCGTGTTACGGCTCTTGACACTACAAAATCAAATTTCTCGTCAACATGCTCTGCCCGTACATGCGCGGCCCGCACATTTTTAAGCCCAAGTGCACTGGCTACTTCCTGCACTACTTTTATTTTTTTACCTATGGAATCCACCAAAAAGAACTGAGTTTCAGGAAACATAATGGCCAGCGGTATACCCGGAAAGCCTCCGCCGGTACCCACATCAAGCACCTTTTCGCCGGGTAAAAACGGCATTACCTTAGCTATGCCTAATGAGTGAAGCACGTGCCGCTCAAATAATTGATCAATATCCTTGCGCGAGATTACGTTAATCTGGTTGTTCCACAATTCATAAAGCCCGGGCAAGCTTTCAAACTGCTGTTTTTGCGTTGTTGTAAGATCAGGAAAATAAGAAAATAAAGCCTCAGATGTCATCTCTGCTAACGCGGTTTATAATGTTGCCTAACAGGTATCGGGCTCTGAACAATTGTGCCTTAACGGTACCTAATGGCAGATCCAGCTGCTGAGAGATTTCCTCGTAGGATAGCTCGTCAAAATAACGGAGGGTTATTAAGTTACGGTATCGCTGCGGTAAACTCTGTATAAGCAGCTTTAATTCTTCGGTTTGTTGTTTTTTTATGGATGTTTCCTCAGGGTTCAAAACATCTGCCTTTATCTGCAGTTGCTTTTCTTCGCCATCTTCATCCATCATTCCGTGGATAGAAAGCGTATTCAGTTTCTTTTTGCGGATAAAATCTATACAATTGTTAGTAGCAACCCTAAACAACCACGTGCTAAAGGCATAATCAGGCTGGTATTTTTCCAACTTTTCAAATGCCTTGGCAAAGGTCTCTACAGTAAGATCCATGGCGTCCTCTTTATTGTTCACCATTTTAAGCACCATAAAATAAATGGAATCTTTGTACCGATGCATTAAATCAGCGTAGGCTTTCTGATTGCCTTCACGTGCTTTCACAACCAGGTGAAAGTCGTTTTTTGCATTTTCGGTAAAATTGGCGTTTATTTCCATTGCCTGGTTTTTACGAGTGTACCGATAAGGCCAAATACACTTATGTAAATGTAGTAAACAAAATCCATCAGCGGCATATACCAAAGCTGCGGCATAGCGGCTAATTTTTTAAATATCTTACTATAAATTATAAGCTGTATTATCCATCGCATTATAAAAACACCAAAAACCCATAAAGGTTCTATATTTAAAATAAGGCATGCCGCAAGTACAACATAAAATACCAATCCGCTCAAGGCATCAGTGCTTAGCATTCGGCGGTGTTTGGCGCGATATAGCTTCCCTACTCCCATATGCCGCTTTTTCTGGCGGTACAAGTCGCCAAATGATGTTTTGGCCTGGGTATAAATAAAGGCATCGGGATGGATCTCAATGGCTGTATTAACAGGGGTGGCATTTTGATTGACAAACAGATCGTCATCGCCTGACAGTACGTGCATATGCGATGCAAAGCCCTTATTCGCAAAAAATAAAGTTTTGGTATAAGCCAAATTGCGGCCTATGCCCATATATGCATTACCATTTAAAGCTGCCGACAAATAATTTATTGCTGTTTTTAAGGTTTCAAAGCGGATGATCGAATTTAGGATTTTTTTTGTTTCAATATAAGGCGAGTATCCCAAAACGATTTGTGTTTGGGGGTGCTCAAACTTAGCGGCCATATAAGTTATCCAGTTTTTTGATGCCGGCCTGCAGTCTGCGTCGGTAAATAACAAATGCTCATGTGTCGCCGCTTTTATGCCGAGGGTAAGGGCGAACTTTTTACCTGTTTTAAAGCGCACGTGCTCGGTTTTTGTAACCACTTTAAGGTTTGGATAACGTTTTTGTAACTCTTGCAAAACCAGGTCCGAATCATCCACCGAGCAATCATTCACAACAATTACTTCAAAGTCCGGGTAATCCTGCTGCAATATAGCGGGCAGATTTTCCTTTAGGTTATTTTCTTCATTACGGGCGCTTATAATAACAGACACAGGCAATTTGGCTTCAGGCAACGCTTCGGTAGGCTGGTAAGTAGCTAACGACCGCTGATGTGCTACCAGATAATATAACTGAATAACGAACGTCAGCAAAAAAATACCCAGTAAAGTAACGCGTAAATAAAGATCTAACACTGAATTTAAATGAGGCAGCAAAGTTGTTAAATTTAGTTGAATTTTTAGTTGAATAGTGATCAGAGAATGGTGATTACTTTAATTAATCGTTTGCGGTTGCTGCCCACTCCATTAAACTTTCCTGATCTCTGACCGCCAATCACTGCTCACTATTCATTAACTTTGCCCCCTGCAAAATGAAATTTAATTTAACAGCACAAGATCCGCTATCAAAAGCCCGCGCAGGCCAGATCACAACAGATCACGGAACTATACCAACTCCAATTTTTATGCCTGTGGGTACCGCCGGTACTGTAAAAGCTGTGCACCAACGCGAGTTGAAAGACGATATAGAAGCCAAAATAATTTTAGGTAATACCTACCATCTTTATTTAAGGCCGGGTTTGGATGTGCTTGAACGGGCAGGCGGCCTGCATAAATTTAACGGTTGGGATGGGCCGATATTGACCGATAGCGGCGGCTACCAGGTTTACTCGTTAAGCGAGGTGCGTAAGATAAAAGAAGAAGGAGTTACTTTCCGCTCGCATATTGATGGCTCGAAGCATTTGTTTACGCCCGAGAATGTGATGGATATACAGCGTGTAATAGGTGCCGACATTATAATGGCATTTGATGAATGCACGCCTTATCCATGCGACTATAACTACGCTAAAAAGTCTATTGAAATGACCCACCGCTGGCTTAAACGCTGTTGCGACAGGTTTGACAGCACTGAGCCAAAATACGGATATAGCCAAACGTTGTTTCCTATTGTGCAGGGATCAGTTTATAAAGATCTGCGCGTACGTTCAGCCGAAGTTATTGCCTCTTTTGAGCGCGAAGGCAACGCTATAGGCGGGCTTTCAGTAGGTGAGCCAGCCGAAGAAATGTATGCCATGACAGAATTGGTGTGCAATATATTACCGGAGCAAAAACCACGTTATTTAATGGGCGTAGGTACGCCTGTTAACTTATTAGAGAATATTGCCTTGGGTGTGGATATGTTTGACTGTGTTATGCCTACCCGCAATGCCCGCAACGGTATGCTTTTTACAAGGAATGGCGTTATCAACATAAAAAATGAAAAGTGGAAGGATGATTTTTCGCCGATAGAGGACGATAGCACCCTGTTTGCAGATAAGCAGTACACCAAAGCTTATTTACGCCATTTAATACACTCGGGCGAAATGCTGGGCGCACAAATAGCTACATTGCATAATCTGCATTTTTATTTGTGGTTGATGGCAGAGGCACGTGCCAAGATCATATCGGGCGAATTTACTGCATGGAAGAATATAATGGTTAACCGCTTGGCCCAGAGGCTTTAAATGAAGGCATTTTTATACAGACACCTTAAGATACTTGACCGGTACATTATAAAAAAGTACCTGGGCACGTTCGTTTTTACGCTGGTTATAGTTATAACCATATCTGTGGTGTTTGATGTATCAGAACACCTTGATAATTTTTTAACCCACAACAAATCGTTTTTTGAGATAGCCAGGTACTATATGGGGTTCATCCCTTTCTTCGTAGACATGCTATCGCCATTGATAACCTTTTTGGCAGTGATATTCTTCACGGCTAAAATGGCTAACCAAACAGAGATTGTACCGATATTGAGCAGTAAGGCAAGCTTTATGCGTTTTTTAAGGCCTTACATAATTACGGCTACTCTAATCTTCATCGTTTCGCTTATCGGCAAAGTTTATATTATACCCTATACTAACCAGATAAAGGTGACTTTTGAAAATGAGAACGGATTTAACGGAGAGTACAATGTGAAGAACGAAGTGCACCTGCAGTTGGACAAAAGCACTTATGTTTACGTGCAATCGTTTGATAAATATTCAAAAACAGGCTACCAGTTTGTTCTGGAAAAATTTGATGGTGATTTTATGAAGGAAAGGATAGTTGCTAATACAATTGTCTATGATTCTGTGAAAAATGTATGGAGCATGCGCGATTATTCTGTGCGTTACATAAACGGCCTGAAGGAGAAATTAGTAAACAATCTTAACAAGGATACAGTGCTTAAAATGCAACCATCGGATTTTGAAGTAATAAGTAACATGTATTCTGCTATGGCCTTATCCGAATTGAATAAACGGATAGACCAGGAAAAAATAAGAGGCTCAGGTGACTTGAAGGATATGCTTTTTGAGAAATATCGTCGCTTTGTTTATCCGTTCGCATCCTTTGTTCTTACTGCAATTGGGGTGTCTATTTCATCGCGGCGGGTAAGAGGAGGTATTGGCATGCCGTTGGGGATAGGCTTGTTTCTTTGCTTTGCTTACATAGTGGTTGATAAATTCTCGCTGGTATTCGCTATTAAGGGCGGTCTTGAACCGTTTATAGCAACACTTATACCCAATTGCTTTTTCGGCCTGTTGGGGCTTTACCTGCTTTATAAGGCACCTAAATAATGAAACGTACAGAATCATTAAATTCTGCGGTTAATAACAATCTCCTTATTCTCCATTTTACTGTTTTTATATGGGGCTTTACAAGCATTTTAGGCGCTTTGATTTCCATTTCGGCGGTACAGCTGGTTTGGTATAGGGTGCTTATAGCAGCCGTTTCCTTGTTCCTGTATTTTAAATTCAATAAAACGGCGTTTAAAATAACCCGAAAAAGTTTTCTGCAACTGGCCTTTATAGGTGCAATGGTGGGCGCTCACTGGATCTTATTCTTTGCTTCTATTAAGTTAGCCAACGTTCCTGTGGCGCTGGTATGCCTGTCATCTATCACTTTATTTACAGCAATACTTGATCCACTCATCAGCAAAAAGCAAATTTCAAAGCTGGAGATAGTTGCGGGGATTTTAATAATAACCGGCATAATCATAATTTTCAAATTTGAGGTACGATACACTAAGGGTATAATAGCCGGCCTGTGCAGCGCCTTGTTTGCATCACTGTTTTCCATTGCCAACTCTATACAGATCAAAAAATACCAGGCTCCTGTAATTGCTTTTTACGAGTTGATAGGTGCCTTTTTCTGGACAACGCTATACCTTGTTTTTACCGGTGGTTTTGATAAATACATGCTACTGCACCGCGCCGATATCGGATATTTATTGTTGTTGGGAACGGTTTGTACATCCCTGGCCTACGTCGCCGGCGTGTCGGTAATGCGTGAACTTTCTGCCTTTCGCGTAGCGCTTATTACCAACCTCGAACCCGTCTATGGCATCTTAATGTCCTTTCTTTTTTTTGGCGATAGTGATAAAATGACTGCCGGATTTTGGGTAGGAGCGGCCATTATTTTGTCTACTATCTTTCTGTTTCCGGTAGCACGCAAGCACATCAACAGCCGTCAGCAACGCTGATTTACCCCTCCTGTTTTTCTCAGTTTGTAAACATATAGCAGGGTAGGGGGCAAAATCCTAATACTCCCAAATGTATTTTAAAGCGATGTAAGCCACGCTGTAAATCCATCATCTGCATATACATTTCCAAAAATATAACGCGTTACAGGGCAAATTTTAAAAGGCGATTTGTGTAATGAAATAGCTGTGTAGGTCAATGACATCGAAAGGGCATATTCAGCTGTATTTAAGCCGAAATTTTGTATTTATTCATCAGTATTTTGTAATATTTTTATAATTATAAAACCTTAATAATCAATATATATAAAACTATAATTGAAACTATGACTGTAGATAAAGGTATTTAAGTTAAAGAATTAAAAACTAAATAATTTAGTAATTGGATTTAATTGCTTAATATTATGATATAACTTATTAATAATGAGAATAATAACTAATTTTAAATAAATAATTAAATTACATTTGGAAATTTGATACTGTTGCGAGTGAGTTAGTGTACCAAAACGACGTTTTTCATATTTAGCGAAAAATCGCGGTGTGTTGCTGTGCAAAATTTTACATGTCATTTTTGATAGGATTTTTCTTAATAGCCTGTCCTGGCGTCAGCGATTTTTTGGAGGAAGCAACACAACCCGTCTTCAAATCATTCTCAGCTACCTCAATGGCATGGAGGTGTAATTATGGATTAGTTGCTTTGGGTAAGTCGTGGCTTGGATAGGATGATCTTTTTTAATGTCACACAATATCAAATTGCATTTCCTTTCCATTAATAAAAATCGGATATTGGATAAACAATAAACCACAAGCCGCCATGCGTATAACCACAATGCTTATCATCTTTATCACAATACTGCTAACTGTAGTACTGATGCAAAATACTGATCCGGTTCGATTCACTATTCTGTTCTCTGATGTTCGGATGTCAAAACTTACGGCAATGGCCATTACCGCCTTGGTGGGTTTTGTTTTGGGCTATATGGTAGGGCGACCAAAAAGAGCGCGCGAGATAGCACCTCAATATCACGAGGGCGAGCATGACCAAGATGATCCTAATACACTAAGTGAGGAAGACAGGAAGTATATTAGCAACGACTAACTGCAAAAATTTAAGTCTATCAGGTAGGTAACACTACACCTTCCTCCTTTTCATCTCCTTTACAATCAAACTCAGCTCACGGCTCATTTGGCCGGATATGGCGGTGTTTTCCTGCGCCCGGCGAAACAGGTAAGGCATTACAGCTTTGATCGGTCCGTAAGGCACGTATTTGGCTACATTATAGCCGGCATCGGCCAGGTTAAAGCTTAGGTTATCGCTCATGCCCAAAAGCTGCGCAAAAT
Organism: uncultured Mucilaginibacter sp.; assembly: GCF_946479965.1. The sequence goes on from NZ_CAMLHX010000016.1 coordinate 24,086, forward strand.
AAACGTGTTTATGCGTTGGATCTATTTCTTTCATCCTTAGCAGGTCGGTTAAAAACCGGCAGCTATCTTCATTATGGGTTCCGGCAACAAAAGCTATGGTGTTGATATTATCTGTACAGTAATCTAACGCGAAATTAAAATCCCTATCTGTAGTAAATTTATCCGGTTGTATAGGCGAAGGATAGCCCAGCTCATCGGCCCTGTTGCGTTCCTTTTCCATATAAGCGCCCCTAACCAACTTCGCCCCTAAAATAAACTGCTCAGCTATGGCTGTTTCGCTGTCCTGCTTTAACGATGCCAGCTTATCAGCTCTGTACAACTGATAGGTATTGTAAACAATAGCCAGCTCTTTATTAAAACGGCGCATCATATTGATGGCAAGCAGATCAATGGTATCTTGTATCCAGCTTTCTTCAGCATCTATCATTACCGGTACACCGGCCTGGTACGCTTTTTCGCATATCGCCAACACCCTATCAGCTACACATTGCCATTCCTCCGTCTCTGCGTCGGTAAGGGGCATGCGCTCGTCCATTTTCTGCAGTAAAGCGAGTCTCGCCACCCCTGTTACCTTAAAAACGGTTATGGGTATTGATGGGTCCTTAGCGGCCCGCCTTATAGTGCGTAGTATCTCATCGCGGGTTTCGTCAAAAACCTTTTCGTCGTCCTCTCCCTCTATCGAGTAATCTAAAATGGTGCCTACGCCACCTTTCGCAAGTGTTTGGATGGTGGTTTCGCATTCGCGGATGTTCTCGCCACCGCAAAACTGCCTGAATATGGTTTTTTTGATAAGGCCCTGTATGGGCAAGCCTATTTTTAGCGCGAAGGCGGTAAGCGGCGGACCGATGTTCACCAAAAAATTGCTGTTTATTACCTTAAATAACCAGTAGGCGCGTTTTAAGTCGGAATTTGAAGCATGGCGAAATGCCACCTCCGTATTTTCGAACGATAGAGGTTGTTCTTTGTGCATGGATAATAAGTATGGCCCTGCATTGCATTTTTGGTGCAATACATGGACAGATCAGTTAATGCCGCTAAATTATAAAATGTATATTAGATAACTCAATATTCTGCGAATAGTTTATTTTTGCTGGCACATGATTGAATTTAAAGTAACCGGCGATTTCATCCCTATGATACAATTGTTAAAGGCTACTAACCTGGTGCAAACCGGCGGCGAAGCGCAAATAGTTGTAGATGAGGGCGAAGTAAAATACAATGGCCAGGTTGACTATCGCAAACGGCTAAAAGTGAGAGCGGGCGATATAGTTGAATTTGGTGGAGAGACAATAAAAGTGATATAAGAAAATGACGGAAGTTTACAACGATACCCTTATTGCAGATACGATGGAACCTTTACAAAGCAACAATTACAATATATATTTTAATGATGCTTTGACCGAAGTTGCGCGTTTTATTGAACAGGGAAAATACTCAAGGTTTTTTGTGTTGACAGACGAGAATACCGCTACGCACTGCCTGCCCTTGCTGCGCGAGAAATTGGGTGATGACGCTGATTTTGATCTTATAGAAATTAACGCCGGCGAGGAAAGCAAGGATATTGATTTTTGCATAGGCGTTTGGAAAATGCTAATAGACTTTGGCGCCGACCGTAAAAGTCTTTTAATAAACTTAGGCGGCGGCGTAGTGAGCGACCTGGGTGGCTTTGCTGCTTCAACCTTTAAACGTGGTATCGACTTTGTGCATGTGCCAACAACCCTGCTATCGCAGGTTGATGCTTCGGTAGGGGGCAAAACTGGTATTGATATCGACAGCATAAAAAACATAATTGGCACATTTACGCAGCCAAAGGCGGTTTTTATTGAGTATGAGTTTTTAAAGACCCTGCCTGCCCGCCAGATTCTATCCGGCACTGCCGAAATGCTTAAGCATGGCCTGATCTGCGACGCTGCTTACTGGAATCTTTTAAAAGAAAGCGACCTGAGCCAGCCTACAGCCGATATGGTATACCAATCTGTAGCTATAAAGAATAAGGTGGTGATAGAGGATCCGCACGAAAGGAATATCCGCAAATCGTTAAACTTTGGGCATACTATTGGGCACGCGGTTGAAACCTATTCGCTTATTAATGATGAGGATTCCCTTTCGCACGGCGAAGCAATTGCTATCGGCATGATCTGCGAGGCTTATCTATCCTATAAGAAAACCGGACTTAGCCTTGATGAGCTGAACGAAATAGCAGACGTGCTTATGGAACTTTATCCGTTCTACCAGCTTCGCGATGAAATGAACGACGAGCTGTTAGCGATAATGAAAAAGGATAAGAAAAACCAGGGCGGCAATATCAACTGCACCTTGTTGAGCAGCATTGGTCAGTTTAGTATTGATAACATCTGTACTGCTGATGAACTGATAGAAAGCCTGCAGTTTTACGCGAGTTTAAATTAATAATAATTGGTTTAGAGGGGTAGGTGTTTCACAAAAATATATGAAACAAATGAAACAGATGAAACGCGGTTAGCGTGTAATGTTCTGTTTGTTAATTAGTTGTATTGTTATGGTGAAACGAATGAAACACTACTATATTCACATATTCTAATACTATCTTCACATTTTTTATGTTAAATAATTGTACGCGAGGGTTTTAGTGGAAATATGCTAAAACGGTAGGCGTGAAACGGCAATAACGGTCAAAAAAATAGCGATGGGTCTTAAACCCATCGCTATTTTTGTTTAGCGGAGAGACATTTTTATTCTACCCCTTTTACCTTCATTTGCATAGTATATAAACCTTTCTGATTGGTTATAAACAAAACATCACGATTTTTACCTCCAAAGCATACGTTAGTAGTTCCGGGCTGAGGCACTGTTATTTGTGCAATACGTTTTCCGTCCTTATTATAAACCTGTACGCCACGACCGGTTAGGTAAACATTGCCTTTATTATCTAAAGTAATGCCGTCTGATCCCAGGTCGGCAAAAGGTGTTTTATTACTTAAGCTGCCGTCTTTCTCAATAGTATATTTGAAGGTTTTTCTGCCACCGTAATCGGCAACATACAGGTATTTTCCATCCGGAGTACCAACAACGCCGTTAGGTACCCTCATATCAGTAATTACTGGCACAGCTTCTGTGCTACCTTTTCTTACCAGGTAAACTTTCTGGCCATCCAGCTGCATACCCGGAGCACCGCGGTGTTTCCAAAATCCACGCTGAAAATAAGGGTCAGAAAAATACATATCGCCTTTAGCAGTCACAAAAACATCGTTAGGGCCGTTCATAAATTTACCGCCAATATCTTTTATCAATGTGGTAATTTTTTTGTCGGGCGATATGCTGATCAACTCGTTTCTTAATTCGGCACAAGTAATTAAATTGCCTTTTTTATCAAAGTAAGTACCGTTTGCGCGGCGCGAGCTATCCAGCCATACGGTTAACTTACCATCAAGCCCATACATCCAGATCTTGTCGTTGGCCTGATCTGTAAAAAAGACATTGCCTTTCTTATCAGGCGACGGGCCTTCGGTAAAGCCAAACTGGTCTGATACCAGAACAGGCACTGTTCCCTCTGCAAAAAGGTCACTGGTAGAATCGGCCATTATGGCTAAACGCGGGTTAACAACGGGCGTAGGATTAATCTTCATCGCCGTTAATGCCCCAAGCGACAATGCCGAGGCAATAAATATTTTCTGAGTTAATTTCATGAGTGTTAATAAATGGTAGCCAATTATAGTTAATAAAACGGTTATTGGCAAATAGCTGCTGCTATACAGCGTTTCATCAATATATAATTTACAAAAGTTGGATGATAGGATGCAAAATATCGAAAATGGTTTAATGACTTTATTTTGCTAATTTTGTTAGTATGAAACATTCCGGACGTGCTGATCTGCCCTTACATTATGGTTATGTGCCGCAATGGCTGGCGGAGCGTATGGCAAAACTGGGCCTGGCGGTAGTGGAAACCATCATAATGGATTACGGCGCTAACGAAGTTTTAAGCCGTCTAAGCGATCCGTTTTGGTTTCAGAGCCTTGGTGCCGTAATGGGTATGGATTGGCACTCATCGGGCATTACAACGTCTGTAATGGGCGCCTTAAAACGCGCGGTTAATCCGCATAGCAAACAGTTAGGCATTTATATATGCGGCGGCAAGGGCAAATACTCAAAACAAACGCCGGATGAGCTGCTGAAAATAAGTTATCAAACAGGCCTAAACGGCGATGAATTGGTGCGATGCAGTAAATTGAGCGCCAAGGTTGACAATACCGCCGTGCAGGACGGTTTTCAGCTTTATACGCACAATTTTATTGTGAGCAGCACCGGGCAATGGAGCGTTATTCAGCAAGGGATGAACAGCGACTCGCGCATGGCAAGACGCTATCACTGGCACTCAGAACAGTTAAGCTCGTTTGTTGAAGAACCCCACAGCGCAGTTTGCGGGCCCAATCTTGGATATATTTTAAACATGACGGATAAACTGGCCGCGCCGTCACGGGATGGTATAATGCAGATCGCTAACGAGCATCCGGAAGCTATGATGCAGGAAGTCAAGAAGCTGGTAATGCCATCCCATCATGACGTAAGGGCAGAGGATGTAGACTTGAAAAGGCTGGGCTCGGTTTTATGGTTGGCGCACGAGAAACAGCCGAAAGATTTTGAGGACCTGTTGTTATTGCAAGGACTTGGGCCGCGCACCTTGCAATCTCTCACGCTGGTGAGCGAGGTTATACATGGCACGCCATCGCGGTTTAAGGATCCTGCCCGTTTTTCATTTGCGCATGGGGGTAAGGATGGGCATCCTTTCCCGGTGCCAACCAAGGTTTACGACGAGACCATTGGCGTGTTGCAAACCGCTATTCACAAAGCTAAATTGGGGAATAGCGAGAAAAACGAAGCGATTAAGCGGCTGACACAAATAGCTCAAAGGGCAGAAGACGGCTTTACTCCCAATGCTGACTTTGATAAAGTAATTGAAGAGGAGCGGAAAAACTCATGGAAATATGGCGGTCGCACTGTTTTTGGCAGGGCGAAACCGCCGGTGACACCACAATTAAAATTATTTTAACGAAGCCTTGATATCGCGGACTGCCTGTAAATGCTTTTTAAGTTTTGGCAATGCGCCCTCCGCAACTTTTTGGACATCACCACTTTGATTGGTGGACTCATTTTCGAAAAGCTTTATATCCTTTTCATGATCCATTACCATCATATTCATATACGCTGCATCGAAGGCCGGCCCTTTTTTACTTTGTAATTCGTTTATCATTCCCTGATGTTCTGTGCTTAAAGTACTATTAACCACTACATCTTTATCATCGGCTAATTTTTTCAATTCCTTTCCAATGCTGTCGTGATCTGTGATTATCATATCAGCAAATTCTATAATCTTGGGATTTTTAGAATTATTTTTTGCCAATTGAGCTGCGGTGATTTCGGCTACTCCTCCTTGAATGCCTTTTTCGAGAAAGATTACGCCGCTTTTATCAGCATCCGTTTCGGTGCTTGGAACGTCCTCCCGCGGAGTGTCCTCACATGCAGTAAATAGGGTTAACGAGGCAGCAAGAGATATACAATAAAACAGGTTTTTCATAACGATATAGTTTTACAACACAACAAGTGTAAAACCTGTTGGTTTGTAAAACTATATCAAAAACAAATATTTTAACTGTAAGCTAAACCAAATTACGGCCTGCATTAACAATGCCGTACACAGTCCGAATGATCAGTTTATCGTAAATCGCGTTCAGCTCTGCATCTTTAGAGTGATTTAAGCATTGCAAGGCATAATGCTGCACGATAACTAATGGCAATACAATACGCTCACGGATAGCGATAGAGCGCCTGTCAACCGGCGAATCCTGCATCAGCGCTTTGCTTTCGGTTAACTCAAGCAACAGTTCTTTGGTCAGTTCAAACTCGTCTTTTAGCTGTTTCCAAAAGGAGCCAAACTTTTTATCTTTTTCCAGATAGGCAGTTATCCTAAAGTCGGATTTCGACATAGACATCACGCAGTTATCTATCATCGTACGGAAAAATCCCGACGTATGATATAGTGTTTTAACATCCTCCCAATTGCCCTCCGCTTTCATTTTTTTAAGCGCCGTACCTACACCGTAAAAAGCAGGCACATTTTGTTTAAGCTGGCTCCACGATGTAACGAAGCTTATAGCACGCAAATCTTCCAGTTTAAGCGGTGCATCTGCATTACGCTTGGTTGGGCGACTGCTGATGTTGATACGTGATAATAGTTTTAACGGACTGAATTTCTCCAGATACTCTACAAATAGCGGATCGGTACGCAGGGCCATGAACATTTTATAGCTTTCATCGGCCATTGCAGATATTATCGACTTCTGATCGTCCTTTAAAATATCGCTGTTTTTAGGCTTTAAAGCCGATTGAACACCTGCATTGATCAGCTGTTCTATATTGAACCTGGCCGTTTCAACCGAGCCATATTGCGAGCTAACGGTTTGGCCCTGTATAGTCAATTGGATATGCTCATTAGCTATCTCGCCACCCATTGACGCGTAAAAACGATGGGTTTTACCGCCGCCACGTGCAGGCGGGCCACCTCTGCCATCAAAAAAGCCCAGTTCAATTTTATACTTGCGGGCCATGGCCGTAAGTTCAACCTTGGCTTTGTAGATAGACCAGTTGGCCATAATGTAGCCACCATCCTTGGTACTGTCAGAAAAACCAAGCATAATGGTTTGGCAGTTACCACGGCGTTTTAAGTGCTCGCGATAGAACGGATGGGTATATAGGCGCTCCATTACTTCGGCAGCAACTTTAAGATCGTTCACTGTTTCAAACAAAGGCATAAAATCAACGGTAAGCTCTTCGGCTTTCCATCCACTCCATAAAAACAGGTCTATCAACTGCAAAATATCCGATGCCTGCTGGCAGTTGCTGATAATAAAACGCTGACAGGCCTTTTGCCCATTGGCGTATTGGATCTTCTTCATCAGCCTGATGGTATTCAGGGTATCTTTTACCATATCGTCCGCATTATCCGGGCAAACGAAATAACGTTCGTTAAAGGTTAAAGCGGCCAGCTTTTGCTGCTCGTCCATCTCCGCATAACCTTGTGGCAAGCCCGTGTCTATGTTATCGGTAACATAACTAAGAACATCGCGCAGTATGCGGCTATCCTGCCTTATATCCAGCGTAGCGAAGAAACAGCCAAACAGGCGGATCTTACGTATCAGGTCGTCAACAATATCAACAAACAGACTGTAATGGCTCTCTACTAAAGTTTTGCGGATAGAGCCTAACAGCTTCAGCATTTCGCCTTGCAGATCGCGGGCATCTTCTTTGGGCTTGTTAAAAGCATTTTCGTAAAGCAGCGTATCCAGTGTAGCAATGGTTTTTTCAATACCCCTGAAGGTGATACGGCGTTTCAATAGCCTGAAATCGCGGTAATAACAACGGAATATAATTTGCCTTAACAGGTTGGCTACGTCGCGCGTGGTATCAGTAGTTACATTAGGGTTCCCGTCGCGGTCGCCGCCCGGCCAAAAGCCCAGTTCAAGTAGCTGGCTTCTGCGTATCTCATCAATATCAAACTCTTCCTCTAATTTTGATTGTATGTCGGCTATCGCATGATAGAAGGTATTCTCTAAAAACCAAACCAGGCTAACGGCCTCGTCAACCGGCGTGGGCGATGTTTTATTAAAGAAGGGGGTTTTACCCAACTGCTGTAATAAAACATCAATATTTTTAATATCGTTGGTTTTTAGGGCCTCAATCAGGTCGTTCATTATACCCAGAACCGAGCCCGGATAAAACTGCGTAGGGTGGGCCGTAAGCACCATCCTTAACGAAAAATTCTTTAGCTTGTCACTAATGTTGTCGCGCTGTTTGTCGCTGCCTGCAGCTTGTTGCAGTAAGCCCTGTAAGGTGCCTGTATCGTCCGTACGGCCCAGTTTGCTGAATGATGAATCTTCTATCGCATCAAAAAGCACTACCTGCCGCTCAATATATTGAATGAACCTAAATAAGCGGTTTAGCTGCTCCACATGGTCAATATCCGGAACATATTTTTTAAAGAATGACTCGATTATATGTGTTGGCGACTCCTCTTTTGCAGCACCCTTTTCGCAATGCGAACTAAAAAAGGGCAGTAGTATACCTATCTCCTTTACCTGGTAAAACGGCAGGGTTTGGAAAAGGCTGTTATATAACTCAAAGCGCGTAACTACCTCACTGTTAAAGGCTGCTTCTCTTTGGCTGAGTTTCAAAGTTGACGACATACTGATATTTTTAAACAACAAAAAAATTGGCGAAAACACAAGCTCACCAAATCGATGTGAATTTAAGTCAAATTACATTAAAATTGAAGGATTATTAAAAATAATAAGCAAATAATATTAATCTATGTAATAAAATATGACATAGATGTAATTATTGTAAATTTGAATATAAGGCTTTTTTACCGAAATTTACCCGATGCTAACCACCGATAAAGAGGTAAAAAGTTTTTTCTTTAGTCAGTACTTTTCTGATGGGCTGCGTATGTCATTAGGCATACTTATCCCGGCGCTTACCCTGTTGCAGTTTGACAGGTTTGAGCAGGGGATAGCCCTATCCTTAGGCGCTGTTTGTATTTGCGTAACTGATAGTCCCGGGCCCATTCTGCATAAACGAAATGCCATGGCCATTGGCAACCTTTGTATGTTTATTGTGGCGCTTGCAACCGGTTTCGCCCGCTTTAATGTATATACATTGGCGTTGGAGGTTACTTTCTTTACCTTCTTGTTCTCCATGTTTACGGTGTATGGTAACCGCGCGGCATCTGTGGGTACGGCTGCGCTGCTTATCATGATCTTTATGATAGACCGTGATTTAGAGCCTGGCCAGGTACTTAAATACGCAGGCAATATATTGGCCGGCGGTATATGGTATATGGTGTTCAGCCTGGTGTTTTTCGGGATAAGGCCATACCGTGCGGCACAACAGGCTTTAGGCGAGAATATAGCCGATATTGTGAAGTTTTTACGTTTAAAGGCTGATTTTTACCTGCACGAAACTGATATAGAAGAGAACTACCGCAAGGTAATATCGCAACAAATAAAAGTTAGCGAACACCAGGACCTTGTGCGCGAGCTGCTGTTTAAAAGCCGCGTTATGGTACGCGAGTCGACCAATGCAAGCCGTATATTGGTGCTAACCTTTGTTGACCTGGTAGATATGTTCGACCATATAATGGCCACACATTATGATTACCAGGCCATCCGCGATAAATTTGAGCATACAGGCGTACTCCCTCATATTGCAGAGTTGATACAAGAAATGGCCGACGAGTTGCAAAACGTGGGTTATATGGTATTGAGCAACAATCGGCATAAAAACCTGCGCAACTTTTTGCCCGAGCTTGACCAGCTTAAACAAAAAATTGATGCCATTGGCAATGAAAAGGAAACAAGCACGCTTGTATTAAAGAAGGTGCTGATCAACCTGCGTGATCTGAACAAGGAAATAGAAAATATCTGGAACTATTATAACTCCAGCTCATCAAAAATACTGATAGAGCAGCAAAACCGCCCGGCTGCAGAGCATTCAAAGTTTGTAACCCACCAGGATTATGATCCACGGATAATTTTGGATAACCTAACATTTCAATCAGGCGCATTTAAACATGCTTTAAGGGTATCATTAGTTTGTTTAATAGGTTTTGTTGCTGCGAAACTGCTGCCATTGGGTCACCACAGCTATTGGATATTACTTACTATTATTGTGATTATGAAGCCCGGCTTCAGCCTGTCTAAACAGCGCAATTATCAGCGTTTATTAGGCACCATAGGCGGCGGCGTTATCGGTATATTGATACTCATGTTTATACCCAACAGCAATGTGCAGTTTGCATTAATGGTTGCCCTGATGATAGGGACATATAGCTTTATGCGCTTATATTATGTAGTCAGCGTTATATGTATGACGCCCTATGTACTGATCCTTTTTAAATTTTTGGGGATAGGTGGTTTTGATATTTTAGAAGAACGGATACTGGATACTGCCATTGGCTCTGGTATAGCCATAATAGCCAGCTATCTTGCGTTCCCTACATGGGAGTTTGAACAAATAAAAAAAACACTGGCTGCTGCCATAGCCGCTAACACCTGGTACCTGGTAAAAGCGACGGAAAGCCTTACGGGAAAGCCCGTGCCATTGACAGAATATAAACTGGCCCGGAAGGACCTGTACGTAAAATCTGCCAACCTATCGGCGGCGTTTGAGCGGATGACATCTGAACCGAAGAGCAAGCAGCGTAATATTAAGGATGTGCACAAATTTGTGGTGCTTAACCATATTCTGTCATCCTATATAGCCACGGTAGCAGGGGAGGTTACTATTAAGCCCGATTACAAGGCGCGGCCCGAGGCGCTTAGATTGATAAGGAAGAGTTTGGCGCTGTTAAACGAGTCTGTTAAAAAGTTAGGGGGCACTAAGGTTGAGTTTTACGACGATAAAACCACCTTGCTTTTAGAGGAAAAACCCGGTACCGTGAACGACGCCCTGCTTAAAGAGCAACTGGAATTTATTAATAAGATAAGCGTTGATATTACTAAGGTTACCGATGCGGTGCTGAAGTAGGGGTGTTAGCTAACGAAGAAAATTAATCAATTATTTTTGCCAGGTCGCGGTAAACCAACGTTGGTTCACCATTGGTATTAATAATATCCAGCTGCAGGTCTTTCAATTCAGCACCGTGATAGCTTATGCCTTTAGTGCGCTTAATTCCTTCCAACTTATTCCAGCTATTGATCAAAACCAAGCTTTTCGCATATATGCCACTGCCGCTAATGTCTACTTTCATATAGTTTTTGTCGGCAATGGTTGTTAAACCCTCAAAGTTGAAAGTGAGGTTTACGGTACCCTTATCCAAAAATTGTCTGATCAGCTCTTTTTTGTATTGTATTGATGATGGATCAAGTGTCGCAAAAATATTATTTGTATTAATTGACTTACACGATGATGCGAGTATTGCGCAACTAATAGCGGCAACAATTATAGAACTTTTCATGATGATCAGGTTTTAATTATATGCAATATAGGGTTTTTCTATTGACCTGACTACATGCCAACTACAACAATCCATTTGCTTTAAAAAACTGTTGAATATTATCGGGCTCAGTCATTAAATACGTTTGGATCCCTAATTTTTTAGCAACTTCCAAATGCTGCGGACTATCATCAATAAAGAGTGTTTCGGCAGGGTTTAGGTTGTTTTCCTGTAATATCTGTTCAAATATTTCGACATCGGGTTTACGTTTACCCACCAGGTGCGAGTAGTAAAGCTTTTCAAACAGATCATCATTATTCTCCATCCCAAACTCCGACTTTAAATATTGGTGCACGTAATCATAATGAATGGCGTTAATATTACTCAGCAAAAAAGTGCGGTATTTGCCCTTTAATTGCGCCAATAGCTCATGGTTTCCCTTGGGAATGCCCACAAAAATAGCGTTCCAGGCATCATCAATCTGCTGGTCGGTGAGTTCTGGTTTTTTTGTCAGTTCCCTTATCCGGTCTCTGAAGGCTTCGGGTGTTATCTGCCCACGTTCCAAGGCGTTAAAAACATCGTCCTGTTGGCGGTGTCCATAAAATTCGTGCGCGTTGGTAATGCCCAGCTGTTGCCAGGCTTCGGCTACCTTGTTAAAATCTATTTGGTAGATGACGTTGCCGTAATCAAAAATTATATTTTTTATATTATTCATAACAAGTAAAGGCTACCAATAAAGCAGTATTATTTGGCGCAAAAATATAATTATTTAATTAAGTGGATGTTAGGAGGGAACCATTAAAAAAAGGAATTTTTAAATAAATACGCTTTGTAATATGAAGGTAAAGTCGTAAAATTGCAGCCTGAAATTTAACAGATTTCATTGCGCCTATAGCTCAGTTGGTTAGAGTAGAAGACTCATAATCTTTTGGTCCCTGGTTCGAGCCCAGGTGGGCGCACAAAATGCCATTTTTGACTCTGTAAAGCCCTGTAAATCAACTATTTACAGGGTTTTTATTTTTGATAATCCTTCTGGGTATATCGTTTCTGAGACCAAAATGGCTACCTGAAATTTGTTTTTACTTTTGGTCTCCGAAATGTTCTAACAGTTTGCAATACAGTTATTTAGTTCAATAATATATGTGCTTAAAAGAACTGGAAAAAGACGGGTTCATGTGCCAGGTTGGAGACCAAAATCAAGCGATCATTGGTAGTGATCAATCATTTATTCAATAAAAACTGTAAAAAGATAAAAACATCACAGTCGCAGAAGTGATCATGAATATTGTCGGCAACATTGTTTGCGGCCAGGTTACCGGTAATACCCCCAAAGAGCTATCGGAACGTTTCGGCAAGATCAACCAGCAAAAAGAAAGCGTCTCTATCACCAGCAGCGATACTTCGGTCAGCCGTTCCACACAATTAGATTATGCAATACCCGCGTCTAAAATAGCAAGTTTATCATCAGGTGAATTCGTCGGCATGGTTGCTGATGACCCGCGAACAATATCGGCCTCAAAACTTTCCATTGTGAAATCCAAAATGACCACGAAGCCATCGTTCGGGAAGAAGCAGGTTATAGGAAATACCGTCCGCGCGAAAGAAACGTCAATCCCAATAAAGTGTTGATGAATTACCAGCGCATCAAGGAAGACATCCCAAATGTGGTAGCGGCCGTCACGGGTCAACAGACTTATCCACAACCATTGCAGCACCTCTTAACGTTCACTACATTCGCCAAGACCATTATGAAAGTTATTATAGCCGAGAAACCATCCGTCGGGCGCGAGATCGCAAAAGTATTTGGGGCAACCACCAAGCATGACGGTTACCTGGAGGGCAAGGGTTATACCTTTACCTGGGCGTTCGGCCACCTCTTGCAATTGGCGGCTCCGCAGGAATATGGTTATTATGGCTGGAGTGTGCAGAACCTTCCGATGTTGCCCGGCAAGTTCAAATTGTCATTGCGTAAAAAAGACGGGAAGGACGATCTGGGTGCTAAAAAGCAACTGGACATTATCAGGAAACTATTTGATGAAGCTACCGAGATCATCGTCGCGACGGATGCCGGGCGGGAAGGCGAACTCATTTTTCGTTATATCTATTACTATCTAAAGTGTAGGAAGCCTTTTAAACGGTTGTGGATTTCATCGCAAACAGATGAAGCGATCAAAGAAGGCTTCCGGAATTTAAAACCGGGCAGTGACTACGATACCTTATTCAATTCAGCGCATTGCCGTTCGCAGTCGGACTGGCTGGTTGGTATGAACGCGACGCAAGCCTTGAGTTTGGCCTCGGGTAATAAAGGCGTGTTATCGTTGGGACGGGTACAAACCCCGACGCTGGCAATGATCTGTGCTCGTTATCTCGAAAACAAGAACTTCGTTCCGCAGCTGTATTACCAGGTCGCGATACAACCGGATAAAGATCGGCAACCTTTTCGGGCGATTTCTGAAAAGAGTTATAAAACCAGGGAAGAAGCGCAGGCGATATTGGATGTTGTAGAGGCTACCGGCAATATTTTAAACGTCGAAGCCAAACCCCGTAAAGAGCCACCACCTTTATTACATGATCTGAGTAGTTTGCAGCAGGAAGCCAATAAGCGTAAGGGCTTTACGGCTGACCAAACACTGGGCTTATTGCAGAATTTATACGAAAGCAAATTAGTCACCTATCCACGTACCGGTAGCCGTTATATAGGTGATGATGTATATGCAGAGGTGCCGGCTCTCATTGCCAAATTAACAGATCATCCAACTTTTGGCAAACAAGCAACGGCTTTGTCCGGCGCTAAACTCAGCAAGCGTAGCGTAAACGCCAAAAAAGTCACGGATCACCATGCCGTACTGACGACTGGCGTCGCGCCATACCAATTGACACCCGATCAACAAGCGGTTTACGATATGGTGGCCGGGCGAATGCTCGAAGCCTTTCACCAGGATTGTATTAAGGAGATCACAAAAATTACCGTTATGTCAGGATCGAAATTTATGGCTAGCGGGACCGTCATTCAAACACCAGGTTGGCGCGCAGTTTTCAATGATAAGGATGAGGAAAAGCAAGACGAGGAAAACACCACTTTACCCAAAGTGATACAAGGCGAAGACCTGCCGATATTGAACAAAGCGGTGCTGGAAAAGCAAACCAAGCCGAAGCCGCTTTACAATGAAGCCAGTTTATTAAAAGCGCTGGAAACCGCCGGCAAAGAGATTGAAGACGAGGAATTGCGGGAAGCTATGAAAGAAAGCGGCCTAGGCACACCGGCTACCCGCGCCGCGATCATTGAAACGCTGTTGACCAGGAAGTATATCATCCGTGAAAAGAAGAATTTAGTACCCACAGAAACCGGATTATCCGTTTACGAGATTGTCAAAAATCAACGTATTGCGCAGGCCGAACTTACCGGAAACTGGGAAAAACGATTAGAGGAGATCCGCAGCGGCGCTTCGGTCAATGACTTTCAGGAAGAGATTAAGGTCTACACCCGGACTATTACGCAGGAATTATTGCAATCCGGCAAAGCCATGAAGATTTAAGCTTATTCAGTTATCGGGCGGCTTTAACAAATACCCGAAATATATAATTAACCTGATAAGATTAATAGAAAAGTCAATGAATAATATTTGCAGGGTTCGGCATCTTTAATCTACTTTAGTGTTTCAATTCGATTAGTCTTTATCAATTAACATTAATATGGTTTTCTCCCGAACGTCCTTATCAAAACTTATAGTAAGCGTGGTGATCAGCAGCAGTTCCGCTTTTGCACAGCAAAAATCTATTTACCATAAAGGATGGGTTGATTTCAATAAAAACCTGAAAATGGATGTCTTTGAAGATCCAGCGCAGCCAATTGAAAAGCGTGTTACTGATCTGTTAAGCCAAATGACCGTTGAAGAAAAAACCTGTCAGTTAGCTTCATTATATGGTTATAAGCGGGTACTAAAAGAAGAGATGCCAAGTCCGTCCTGGAAAAACGAGATATGGAAAGATGGAATTGCCAATATAGACGAAGAATTAAATAACCTTACTTCGCGTACCGACGCGGCAGCAACCCAGTATAGTTTTCCCTATAGCAAACACGCCGATGCTATCAATACGATACAAAAGTGGTTTGTAGAGGAAACCCGTATGGGTATTCCTGTCGACTTTACCAATGAAGGCATACATGGCCTTAACCATGACAGGGCAACACCATTACCTGCCCCAATTAACATAGGCAGTACTTTCAATAAACAATTAGTACGGCAAGCAGGCCAGGTTGTAGGCAGGGAAGCTAAAGCTTTGGGTTATACCAATGTGTATGCACCTATCCTGGATCCCGCCCGGGACCAGCGCTGGGGAAGAGTAGTTGAATGTTATGGGGAAAACCCGTTCCATATTGCAGAAATGGGTAAGGAAATGACCCTGGGCATACAAGAAGAGGGCGTTGCATCTACCTTAAAACATTATGCCGTTTATAGTATTCCAAAAGGTGGCAGAGATGGTTCGGCGAGGACCGACCCGCATGTTGCTCCGCGGGAAATGCACCAGCTCTATTTATATCCTTTCAGACGTGTGATACAGGAGGCGCACCCGATGGGAGTAATGAGCAGCTATAACGATTGGGACGGGGTGCCTGTAACCGGCAGCCATTATTTTTTAACTGAACTTTTACGTCAGCAATACGGCTTTAGCGGCTACGTGGTATCAGATAGCGAAGCCGCGGAATATTTGTTTAGTAAACATCATGTAGCCGGTGATCGTAAGGAAGCTGTTCGACAGGCATTTGAGGCAGGATTAAATGTGCGTACTAACTTTAGTATGCCGCAAACCTATATTTTACCATTACGCGAGCTGCTGGCCGAAGGTAGAATATCTAAAAAAATGCTCGATTCACGAGTTGGGGAGGTATTACGGGTAAAATTCAGGTTGGGTTTATTTGATGATCCTTATGTAAAAGACCCGAAGGCGGCAGACAAGATCGTTTATAACGAACAGGCTAAAGCAATGTCTTTACAAATGAACCGGGAAAGTATGGTATTGCTTAAAAATGCCAATAATCTGCTTCCGTTGGATCTAAAAAAGACACCGCGCATATTAGTTACCGGTCCGCTCGCCGAAAATATAGAATATGCCACCAGTCGTTATGGTCCGTCTCATCAACCGGTAACCAGTGTTTTAAAAGGCATACAGGATTATGTTGGTGATAAAGGTACGGTAGTCAGCGCCAAAGGTTGTGATATAAAAGATGCTACCTGGCCCGAAAGCGAAATCATTGAAACGCCATTAACTGAAAAAGAACAGGCAGATATGCGGCGTGCCGTGGATAAAGCTAAGGATGTTGACGTAATCGTTGCCGTTGTAGGCGAAGGTGTTGACCAGGTTGGCGAAAGCCTGTCGCGCACGAGTCTGAATTTGCCGGGCAGGCAGCTTAGATTGATACAAGCGCTACAGGCTACCGGCAAACCGGTTGTAATGGTTTTAATAAACGGGCAGCCTTTAACGATAAACTGGGAGAATAAATACATACCTGCTATTTTAGAGGCCTGGTTCCCGGGCCCGCAAAGTGGAAAAGTAATTGCCGAAACTTTGTTTGGCGATAATAATCCTGGTGGTAAACTGCCTATAACATTTCCTAAAACTACAGGACAAATAGAATTGAACTTCCCGTTTAAACCATCCTCTCAGGCAAGACAAGGTGGTTCAAATGGCTGGGGGAAATCAAGCGTAGATGGTGCGTTGTATCCGTTTGGTTATGGCATGAGCTACACTACTTTTGATTACAGCAATTTAAAATTGTTGGAAAAGATTCACAAACAGGCCGACGTCGAGGTGAGCGTTGATGTAACCAATACTGGTAAATTTAAGGGTGACGATGTAGTGCAATTGTATTTGAAAGATGAGTTAAGCAGCGTTACCACTTATGAGTTTGACCTGCGTGGATTTGAACGGGTGACACTCCTGCCAGGTGAGACGAAAACGGTACATTTTACTTTACATCCTGATGATCTGGCCCTGTTGGATAAGAATATGAACTGGACGGTCGAACCGGGAAAATTTCAGGTGATGATAGGCCATTCATCAGAAGATATTAAGTTAAAAAAGGAATTTACAGTAGAAGAATAAAATGCTGTAATGCGTTTTTGTTTAACTCATTGGGCGTCGGCTCTTATATATACACGCGCGTAAATTTTTATTTTTATCTGTGTAAGGAGGTAGCTGGAGGATAAAACCAATTATGCCGGGTGGATAAGCGACAAAATGGCAATGTAGAATTCGCCGAGGATGGCGGCGCTGAAGAAAAGACATAAATCGGAGCTGAGGAGCAGCAGGTCGAACCATCTAATCTTCACAAATAGCGCTTACACTAATCCGCCTTATTGTTTTCCACCGGTGAATTTATCAATAGCCACTTTTGTGTATTCGGCAGGAATACGCCTATAAGTAGGATAGGAGCAGTCTTGATTTAGTGCCTTGTCGCAAGCGCGTAAGTGCTTTGTCTTTAATTTGACGGACACGCTCGCGGGTAAGGTTATATTTTTCACCTATTTCCTCCAGGGAATGCGGGGCGACACCGTTTAAACCAAATAATAAGATCAGCACATCCCGTTCTCTTTCTACCAATGAACCGAGTGAACGTCTGATTTCCTGGCTCAAAGAATCTGCCATTAATTCGCTGTCCGTAGTGGCCTCACTATTTTGTAAGACATCCAGTAAGGTGTTTTCTTCCCCTTGGATGAAGGGGGCGTCCATTGAGATATGGCGGCCGGCATTGGCCATTGAATCGGTGATCTTGTCGACACTGAGCTCCAGGTCCTCTGCCACCTCTTCGGGCGTGGGTGCACGTTCGAAGCGCTGTTCCAGCTTGGATGAGGAATTTCTGATCTTATTTAGTGAACCCACCTGGTTCAAGGGCAGACGTACGATCCGGGATTGTTCGGCCACGGCGGTCAGGATAGCCTGACGTATCCACCAGACAGCGTAGGATATAAATTTAAAACCCTTCGTTTCATCAAATCGTCCTGCCGCTTTAATCAAACCAACGTTGCCTTCGTTGATGAGGTCGCCCAACGTCAAACCCTGGTTCTGGTATTGTTTGGCTACAGAGACTACAAAACGAAGGTTAGCCTTAGCCAGGCGTTCCAATGCCATTTGGTCGCCTTCCCGGATTTTTTGTGTTAAGCGGACCTCTTCGTCGGCCGTGATCAGGTCGACTTTTGCGATCTCGGCCAGATATTTATCCAGGGACTGTGATTCACGGTTGGTAATGGATTGGGTAATCTTTAATTGCCTCATAAGGCGCAAAGATACCCTTTTAAGATGGGTACTGACGGTAAATATTGAAAACAGTTTCCATTTAGGATGGTCCGAGCCATATCCACTCATTTCAAGACCTGCGCTTTTAGGTAGTGGCCCGGATATCTTTTGATATATAAGCTTTCAATTCATTTCCGCTTACCTGGTGATTGGTGGGTGCGATATGGTGTGTGCTCATAAAGCTTTTAGCGGGTCAAGACGTTTGTTCGTGAGTGTCTTTCGCCGGCAAAGCCTGCATAGGAGAAGCTTTGATTTAAACAAATGATTAAATCATTTGTTTAAATCAAAATTGTTATTAACTTTGTGCCGTTAATCAAATATGAAAAAAACAGAATTAAGCGCTTCAACTGAAGAAAAATTTAAAGAAGCGGCACGCATTGTATTTACCAAAAAGGGATATGCCGCGACCAAGACGCGTGATATTGCTGAAGAAGCGGGATTGAATTTAGCGCTGCTTAACTATTATTTCAGAAGCAAGGAGAAGCTTTTTGAGATTGTGATGACAGAAAATCTGCAGCAGCTTTTTTCATCCCTGGCGCCAACTTTAAATAACGAGGAGCTGACATTGGCGGAAAAAATAAGCACCATAGCGAATAACTACATCGATATGTTGTTTGCTAATCCTGATCTTCCGTTATTCGTGCTCAGCGAGATCCGCACCCAGCCTGAGCGATTTAATAAAATTATCCAACTGGATAGTTATGTGTTGAAGTCGCATTTTATTAAACAACTCGCTGCGAGAAAACCGGACATCAATCCGGCTCAGTTTCTCATATCTTTTCTCGGCATGCTTGTTTTTCCTTTCCTTAGTAAACCGGTGTTTCAAACCAGCGGTGCTTTTAACGACAGCGCCTTTAATCAACTCATTGAGCAAAGAAAAACCTTGATCCCGTTATGGATGAACTGCATGCTGGAATAGCATTTTTTTGCCCTTAGTTTAATCAAATGATTAAATCAAAAAAATAAAATAATATGAAACGACTATTTTTAATATTACTGATCCCGGCATTTTGGCTGAGCGCCAAAAGCCAGCCCACCGGGGCCCTGACAATAGGTACCTGTTACCAGAAAGCAAAAGATAATTATCCGCTGATAAAGCGTTACGACTTGATAGATAAAGCCGCCGCTTATACTATTGATAACATTCAAAAGGGTTATCTCCCGCAATTATCGGTGAGCGCACAAGCCAGTTATCAATCAGCGGTGACAGCGATACCAATTAAACTGCCCGGCATGGATATTCCGTCATTAAGCAAAGATCAGTACAAAGCTTACGCGCAGGTTGATCAGTTGATATACGATGGTGGAACGACCAGTAAACAGAAGGAGATTCAAAAAACCGGGCAGATAGTGGCAGAACAGCAGCTTGCCGCCGACCTGTATCTTATCCGCGAGCGGGTGAACCAACTGTTTTTTGGCATTCTACTGGTTGATGAACAACTGAAGCAAAATGCGCTTTTGATTGAAGATATCAAACTTGGCCTTAACAAAATAAACGCAGCCGTAGCTAATGGTACTGCTTTAAGAAGCAATGCCGATTTGCTGAACGCCGAGGTATTAAAAGCCAGTCAGCATGCGATTGAACTTACAGCCTCACGTAAGGCGCTTACTGATATGCTTGGTTTCTTTACCGGCTTGGAACTTACAGCCGACGTGCAATTGGTTCGCCCGGCCGGACTCAGTGTAAGTAATGAGATTATGCGGCCTGAATTAAAAGTATTTGAAGCGCAGGGCGAACAATTAGCCGTACAAAACAAGTTGCTTACAGCCGGTACTTTACCTAAGATAGGCGCATTTATTCAGGGAGGTTACGGTCGTCCGGGGCTTAATATGCTGAGAAATGATTTTCAAGCCTATTATATCGGTGGCATCCGGCTCAACTGGTCACCGTCCAGTTTTTACACCTTGAAAAAACAACGGGCCCTGGTTGATATCAGCCGCCGCGAAATTGACGTAAAAAAGGAAACCTTTCTTTTTAATACCCGCTTAACCATCAAACAGCAAAACGCGGAGATCGGCAAGTTTGACCGGCTGCTGGCAACCGATGACGAGATCATCTCTCTTCGAAAAAAAGTAAAGGAAGCCGCTCTGGCCCAACTGCAAAATGGCGTGATAACCGGCAACGACTTTTTAAAACAGGTAAACGACGAAAATGAAGCGGTGCAAAGCAAACTCATGCACCAGACACAATTACTCATTGCACAATACAATCAACAAAATACAACAGGCAACATCCCTAAAACTTACTAAAATGAAAAAGTACTTAATGCTTATAATTTGCACAAGCCTGCTATCAGCTTGCAGCAAAAATAAAACAGAAAATGATGCCTCGGGAACTTTCGAGGCGGTAGAAACCATCGTATCGGCTGAAGCAGGCGGCAGTATCAAAATGTTGAACCTGGAAGAGGGAGCGACACTACAAGCGGGCCAAGTGGTTGGCCTGATAGATAGTGTACAACTGTTCCTGAAAAAGAAGCAGTTGCTGGCCCAGAAAAAATCCGTTTTAAGCGCCAGGCCGGATGCTGATGCCCAAACAGCCGCCTTGCAGGAACAATTAAAGCAAGCCCAACGTGAGCAACAACGGTTGGCCAATTTGGTAAAGGCTGATGCCGCTACCCCAAAGCAACTGGACGACGCCACCTCTCAGGTAAGTGTGATCAAAAAACAGATCGCTGCCCTGCGGTCGTCATTAAATATTACTACAGCTAACTTAAACGACCAAACCGTGCCGCTGGATGTACAGATCAGCCAGGTGAATGATCAGTTGGCGAAATCGCGTATCATTAACCCCGTGGCGGGCACCGTATTAACTAAGTACGCGGAAGTTGGCGAGGTAACACAGCCGGGAAAGCCTGTTTATAAAATTGCAGCATTGAATATCATTAACGTAAGGGCTTATATAACAGGCGGGCAACTTCCACATGTAAAGGTTGGGCAGCCGGTTAAGGTTCTGGTGGATGACACCGGCGACACGTTCAAGACCTATCAGGGAACTATAGAATGGATCAGTGCCAAAGCTGAATTTACCCCCAAAACCATCCAGACCAAAGATGAACGTGCCAATTTGGTATACGCGGTTAAGATCAAAGTTCAAAACGATGGCTATCTTAAAATAGGTATGTATGCCGAAGTCAAACTAAAGCCATGAAAGCGATAACTGTAAACAAACTTAGCAAGCGGTACGGTAGTAAAACTGCTGTTAACGAGGTGTCCTTTAGCGTAAATAAAGGCGAGATATTTGGTTTGATAGGTCCAGATGGCGCAGGTAAAACCTCCATTTTCAGGATGCTTACCACCTTGCTGCTGCCCGACGGCGGTACGGCCACGGTCGACGGATTTGATATTGTGCGCGATTATTCAGCAATAAGGGCGGCGGTAGGTTATATGCCCGGAAAATTTTCGCTGTATCCTGATCTCAGCGTGGAAGAAAATCTCAATTTTTTCGCGACGATCTTTAACACTACAGTTGCTGATAATTATGAACTGATCAAAGATATTTACGAGCAGCTGGAACCGTTTAAAGATCGCCGGGCTGGAAAGCTGTCGGGGGGTATGAAACAAAAGCTGGCGCTTTGCTGCGCGCTGATCCACCGGCCGACGGTACTTTTCCTGGATGAACCTACCACGGGTGTCGATCCGGTTTCGAGGAAAGAATTCTGGGCCATGCTTAAACAGCTTAAAGCGCAAAATATTACCATTTTAGTTTCCACGCCCTATATGGACGAAGCTGACCTGTGTGACCGCATCGCGCTGATGCAGGATAGCAAATTACTTTCGGTCGATACGCCTGTTAATATTACCCGCGCTTACCCCGTTCCTTTATTTGCTGCCAAAGCCGACCAAATGTACCGTCTATTAAAAGCGCTCAGGCAATCACCCGCTGTAGCTGCCTCGTACGCCTTTGGCGAATACGCGCACTTTACCCTGAACGGGCCTGAACGGGACCTGAAAGCTTTACAGCCAGAACTGGAAGGTCAGGGACTTACCGCCATTGAACTGTTACCCGCCGAGGTAACTATCGAAGATAGTTTTATTCACCTTTTATCAGCATGATCATGGCAGAGCCGGTAATTGCAACAGACAAATTAACCAAGCGCTTTGGCGATTTTACAGCTACCGACGAAATTACGTTTGAGGTGAATAAAGGCGAGATATTCGGTTTTTTGGGCGCCAACGGCGCGGGTAAAACCACCGCCATGCGTATGCTTTGCGGACTGTCCATTCCATCATCGGGCAGTGCTACTATTGCCGGGTTAGATGTTTACAAGGAAACCGAGCAGATCAAAAAGAACATTGGCTATATGAGTCAAAAGTTTTCGTTATACGAGGACCTGACGGTAGCGGAAAATATCCGGTTTTTTGGCGGCATTTATGGCTTAAGCAATAATCAGTTAAAGACAAGGTCAACAGAATTGATTAACAATTTAGGTTTGCAAAAGGAAGCTGGCACATTGGTTGGCGCCTTGCCTTTGGGCTGGAAACAAAAATTATCTTTTTCGGTAGCTGTATTGCACGAACCTAAGATCGTTTTCCTGGATGAACCAACGGGCGGGGTAGACCCCGTAACCCGCAGGCAGTTTTGGGATATGATATACGAAGCAGCCGACCGTGGCATTACCATTTTTGTGACCACCCATTATATGGACGAGGCCGAATATTGCAACCGCATTTCTATTATGGTTGACGGTAAGATCAAAGCATTGGATACCCCGGCGGCCCTGAAGAAAAGTTTTGGCGTGGCATCCATGGATGAAGTTTTTTACGCGCTGGCCAGGACGGCGCAAAGAAGTGAATAATATGAAACAGCTAAATGTATTTATAAAAAAGGAGTTCGCGCACGTATTGCGAGACCGTAAAACACTGCTCATTCTGTTTGGGATGCCCATTGTGCAGATCCTGATCTTTGGGTTTGCTTTAACCAACGAGGTGAAGAATGCCCGTATCGTGATCATGGATCAGGCCGGGGATGCCGCGTCGAAGCGCATCATCAGTAAGATCAGCAACAGCCGGTATTTTGATGTGGCGGCAACCGTAATTAACACTAAGCAAGTAGAATCTGCCTTTAAGAGCGGCGAGGCAGGGCTGGCTGTTATTTTTCCGCAGGGTTTTAATGCGGACCTGCTTCATCAAAATAAAGCGACCATGCAGATCATTGCGGACGCGTCAGATCCGAATACGGCAACCACCCTTACTAATTATTTAACGGCTATTATACAGGACTATCAAACCGAAACAGAAAGTAGCGGGCAGCTGCCTTACCGGATTGTTCCGCAAGTAAGATATCTGTACAATCCCCAGTTAAAAGGCGCACCCAATTTTGTACCGGGTGTAATGGCGCTGGTGCTGATGCTGGTGTGCGTAATGATGACCGCTGTATCCATCGTAAAAGAAAAGGAAACGGGTACTATGGAAATTTTGCTGGTATCGCCGTTTAGTCCTTTTCTGGTAATTGTTGCCAAGGCTGTGCCTTATCTACTGCTTTCTATCGTTAACGTCGCCAGCATATTGCTGTTAAGCGTTTTTGTACTGGGCTTGCCGGTAAATGGCAGCGTGTTGCTGTTGTTTGCCGAAAGCATCTTATTTATCATAACCTGTTTAACGCTTGGCATATTTATTTCGGTCAAAACCAATTCGCAACAGGTGGCTATGCTTATTTCGCTGATGGGCATGATGCTGCCGACCATCATTTTCAGCGGGTTCATGTTTCCGATTGAAAATATGCCTTTACCCCTGCAGTGGGTAAGTAATATCATCCCTTCCCGGTGGTATTATGTTATTGTGAAGGCCATCATGATCAAAGGCCTCGGCTTTAGCGCCATTTGGAAGGAAACTCTTATTCTCGCCGGCATTACGCTGGTATTGCTTGTCATCAGCTTAAAAAGCTTTAAAATCCGTTTATCATGAGGACTATTTATTTCCTGTTGCAGAAAGAATTCAAGCAGATATTCAGAAACAGATCCATCTTACTGTTGGTGACGGTTATGCCGGTGATACAGTTGATCCTGCTGCCTTTGGCAGCCAACTACGAAGTGAAAAATGTCAACATCGTGATCATTGATAACGATCATTCATCCTACTCACAAAAATTGATCTCCGGGATCACCGCGTCCGGTTATTTCAGATTGAGCGCTTACGGGTTTAGTTATAAAAAAGCACTGAATCAGTTAGCGACCGACAAAGCCGACCTGCTGCTGGAAATTCCGCATGGCTTTGAGCGGGAACTGGTGAGGGAAAATCATCAGCAATTGTTTATAGCTGTCAATGCCATTAATGGTACCAAAGCTAATCTTGGGGCCGCTTATTTGAACCAGGTAATCAGGGCTGAAAATGATGAAATACGCCTGCAGTTGATGCCTTATGATCGCCTGCCTCAGCACCCGGTGATCGAGGTGCGTTCGTCCAACTGGTATAATCCCTATTTAAATTACCGTGCGTATATGGTGCCGGGTATTCTGGCCATTCTGGTGACCATGATAGGCGGATTTTTAACAGCCCTTAATATCGTTAAAGAAAAGGAGGTAGGCACCATTGAGCAGATCAACGTTACGCCCATAAAAAAACATCATTTTATTTTAGGCAAACTGATACCTTTTTGGATACTGGGGAACCTGGTTTTTACCCTGGGCCTGGTTGTCAGCATCGTAGGGTATGGCCTGGCACCGGTTGGCAGTATATTCCTATTATACGGCTTTGTCGCCGCCTACCTGTTGGCTGTACTAGGTTTTGGCCTGCTCATTTCTACTTTTTGCGATACCCAGCAGCAGGCTATGTTTGTGATGTTTTTCTTTATCATGATCTTTGTGTTGATGGGCGGGCTCTTTACCAGCACAGACAGTATGCCCGATTGGGCAAAAACAGTGGCACGGTTTAACCCGGTAAGTTATTTAGTAGAGGTAATGCGTATGGTAATATTGAAAGGTAGCGGATTAACAGATGTGGCAAAACATCTCTTTGCCGTTCTGATGTTCGGTGTGGTATTGAATGGCTGGGCTATTATTAATTATAAGAAAACCAGTTAGTGGTATTGCGGGAGGATAAGAAAGTGCTGGCTGGCCAACTGATACCGACCGGGCGCGGCCAGCTGGGCAGTTTTTCTCAAGCCAATCTCTCCAAACTGCGTTAGGATCTGCTGTCCATCTTAGTTTCAAACCCTGTATAGGTTAGTTGAAATGGGCACACTCTTAGTAATAAACTAAGGGGTGTTTTATTTTTACCCCATTTTATGCCTGCCTAAATCTGTTTACATAAAGCTTTTAGTCTGTTAATTATTTGATATCTTGGGTCCGCAATGTTATCAGTTTGCACTGATAAATAGATTGTTGCAGTTTTGCTTAAAAACATTGGAGAGGATTTACTTTTTTATAAAACATATTTAATAAGGTTTTCGTAAACCCGTATATTACCCATTCCTAACAAACTATAGATTGCGCCAAAATAAAAGCAGCGGCCAATTCATATGGCCAATTATAACCGATAAAATGTGTAAACAACCTAAAAACAGGTATAACCTGGGGCTGATAATACTTTTAATGATGTTTTTTTGTTGTACGCATTTATATGCACAACAAAATTTATCCGGAAAGCAAAATGTAAAGTTCACCCATATCACCACCAGCGACGGTCTATCGCAAAGTACAGTTACATGTATTTTAAAAGACAGGTACGGTTTTATGTGGTTCGGTACAGAGGATGGGCTAAATAAATATGATGGCTACCGTTTTACTATTTATCGCAATAAATTAAGTGATAAGAAGAGTATTGCCGGCAATAGTATAACAGTGCTTTATGAAGATAGGGCAGGCAATATATGGATCGGTACAAAAGAGGGTTTAAGCAAGTATAATCGCATTGATAATACTTTTATAAACTATTACGCCAGCCTTACCGATCCAAATACATTAACAAATGCCAGTATCAACACAATATGCGAAGGCGAAAATGGCAATATGTGGATAGGCACATTTATAAATCTTAACTTATTAAATCCTAAGACAAATAAAATTACCCATTACTTAGCAGACAACAAACCGGGAAGCTTAAGTAATACGCGGGTAACCAGCATAATAAAAGACAGCCGGCACCGCCTATGGGTTGGTACAGACAACGGGTTGAACCTTTTCAATGCTAAAAGCGGGAAGTTCACCACTTATCTTCATAGCGATCTTGATAACAATAGCATAAGCAGCGGTAACGTAAAAGTTATGGCCGATGCTGGCAATGGGAAGTTGATTATTGGAACCAATGATGCCGGTTTGGATATATTTAATATACAAACCGGCATTTTTAGCCATCACCTGGCAAAAAAAGGTGACACTTCAAGTATTAGTCACAACACTGTTCATGCTCTTGCTAAAACAAGTGGCGGTAATTTTTGGGTTGGTACCGAAGAAGGTCTTGATTTTTATAACGCCGGTGATGATAAATTCACCACTTATAAAAATTCTTCGGCCGATAATACAAGTTTAAACGGTTCATCAGTAAGAGCGGTATTGGTGGATGATCTGGGTACATTATGGGCGGCTGCAAGTTCTGCCGGAATAAGTAAATACGACAAAAGCCTACCTTTATTTAAAGTGTATCGCTATTTATATGGTGATACAAGAGGGCTGTCCGGCAGAGAAGTAACTTCTTTTGCTGACGCAGATAACGGCAATATCTGGGTAGGTACCGACGGGGGGGGCGTAAATTTATTTGATACAAAGAATAACACATTTAGTTATTACCGGTACCGCGAAAATGTAAAGAACGGCATATCTGCTGACAATGTACTTGCCCTTTTAAAAAGCAAAACAGGTAACCGTTTGTGGATAGGCAGTTATACAGGCGGATTGGATCTGTTTGATATTGATAAAAACAAGTTCACCAATTTTACAAAGGGCAATCGTGTCGATCAATTATCTGATGAGAGAGTGTTTGCTTTAATGGAGGATGGTAAAAATAATTTGTGGATAGGTACAAACGGTGGGGGTGTTAATATACTTGACCCCACTCTAAAAAAAGTTACCAAAATTAAAAGCGAGTACAATAACGATAAAACCATAAGCAGTAACGTAATACGCTGTTTTTACGAAGATAAAAACGGCGACATCTGGATTGGTACTTACAATGCCGGAATTAGTGTTTACCATACCGCAACACATACTATAAGCAGGCTTAATAAGGCCAACAGTAATCTTTCAAACAATATTATTTTTAGTATCACAGGCGATAAAAATGGCAATGTTTGGGTAGCAACAGGTGGCGGATTAAATAAGTTTTTACCCGGCAAAAATCAATTTATAGCCTATACAACCACAAACGGACTGGCAAATAATAATATTTACAGTATGGTTTATGATAATGACGGTTATATGTGGTTAAGCACCAGCATGGGGTTAAGCCGTTTTGATATCAAAAAAAATACTTTTAAAAATTTTACATTAAAAAATGGCCTGCAAGACCACGAGTTTAAACTAAACGCAGGTTTAATGTCGCGTGCAGGCGAAATTTACTTTGGTGGCGTAAATGGTTTCAATCGCATTAATCCCAAATACATACCCGAAAATAAAAACATTCCAAAGGTAATTATAACAGGTTTTGAACTATTTAATAAACCTGTGGTAGCCGGTTTGGCCAATTCTCCCTTAAAACGGTCCATTAGTGACACACGTGTTATTACTTTAAACCACGCTCAATCAATATTCACGTTTGAGTTTTCGGCTTTAAACTATACAGTGCCCGAAGACAACAGTTATGCTTATATGCTTGAGGGTTTTGAAACGGACTGGAATTATGTAGGTAGTCAGCATAGGACAACGTATACAAATCTTAATGCCGGCACATACACTTTTAGGGTTAAAGCAGCCAATAATGATGAGGTTTGGAATGAAAAGGGCACCGCTTTACAAATTGTAATATTGCCGCCGTTTTGGTTAACCTGGTGGTTTAAGGCATTGGTAGTTTTATTTATTATGGTTGTATTATATGTTGTATATAACTATAGGGTAAAAACTATAAAAGCCCAAAAAGTTGTGTTGGAAAGGCAGGTTACCCGTCGCACGCAAGAAGTGCTGAATCAGGCAGAGGATCTGAAAAAATTAAATAATGATCTGATAGAACAAACGGAAGAGTTGCAAACGCTAAATGAAGAGCTGCATGAGCAACGTCTGCAAGAGGAGAAGGCCCATGCAAGTGCCGAACAGGCTAGATTGGATGCTGAGCGGGCAAACAAAGCCAAAAGCATATTTTTAGCCACCATGAGCCATGAAATACGTACGCCGATGAATGGTGTTATTGGAATGGCTGCACTACTTGGCGAAACTAAACTTAACGAAGAGCAGTACGAATATGCCGAAACCATTATCCACAGCGGCGAGGCACTGTTGAATGTTATAAATGGGATACTCGATTTCTCAAAGATCGAATCGGGTAAAATGGATCTTGATCCACACGAATTTGAATTAAGAATTTGTATTGAAGAGGTGTTTGATCTGTTTGCCAAAAAAACTGCTGAAAACAACATCGACCTTATTTACCAAATTGATCATCGTTTGCCATCATTACTGATTGCTGATGGAATGCGCCTGCGGCAAATATTGATCAACCTGATAAACAATGCTATTAAATTTACACATGAAGGTGAAGTCTTTTTAAATGTCACACTGGTTAATCAGACCGGTAGTGAATTAGAACTGGCTTTCGAGGTAGTTGATACAGGTATAGGTATACCGGAGGAAAAGTTACCACAACTATTCGAGGCATTTACGCAGGTCGATTCGTCAATAACACGTAAATATGGCGGCACCGGTTTAGGTCTGGCAATTAGCAAACGACTTATACAGTTAATGGGCGGCTCAATAACGGTAGAAAGCGAAGAGAATAAAGGCACCAAATTTAAATTTACTATAAAGTGTGATGCTTTGCAGCATGATCGGCTGGAGGCATCTGCACTTCCTGACATCAAGGATAAAAACATATTAATAGTTGATGATAACGCAACTAACTTAAAAGTATTAAAAGGGCAGTTGGAGATATGGAATCTTAATACCACTTCTACCCACTCAGCGGCTGAAGCACTGGCGCTTTTAAAAGCCGGAAGTGTTTTTGATATGATAATTACCGATATGCAAATGCCCGAAATGGACGGCCTTGCATTTACCCGGATAATTAAAAAAATGTATCCGCTAATTCCGGTAATTTTATTAAGCTCAGTAGGCAATGAATCGCAAAAAAATTATCCAAACTTATTTGCTGCCACGCTAACTAAACCTGTTAAGCAGCATCACTTAAGCATGGCCATACAAAATGAGTTTAAGCATAAACAGTATTTAGATAGTAGTGAGCACAAAACCACTTCAGTTTTATCTGTTGATTTTGCTGTTGAGAACCCGGCCAGTATATTGGTAGCAGAGGACAATTTGATCAATCAAAAACTCATAATGAGGATTTTGGAGAAGCTCGGATTTGAAGCAACACTGACAAATAACGGGCGTGAGGTGCTGGATGAGCTTAACAGGAAGATACATGATATTATACTGATGGACATACAGATGCCCGAGTTAGATGGATTGGAAACAACGCGCATTATTCGTAAAATGGACAATATTACGCAGCCATATATAGTAGCTATGACCGCTAACGCGATGCCCGAAGACCGCGAGGAATGCTTTGCAGCGGGCATGGATGGTTATGTTTCGAAACCGGTTAAGCTGGAGTTGCTTATAAATGTATTGCGCGAGGGCCACAAAGCCCAAAAGGATAAATAAATTTAATCTTATCTTACCTCTTGATAGTTTAATCATTAAACTACGTTTCTGCCTTGTTACAAAAAATATCTGCAGACTAACGACGGCATTTTAACCGTTATAGCAATATTTCTTAAGAGAGGTGAATTTTCAGTATGGTAATATTCCTTAATAAAAAGGTAATTTTATTAATCTTTAAATGGGTAATAAAATGTTAATTCGAAATGCCAATTTAATCTTAAATATCAACAATTGCGAGTAGCCGGCAATCCATAAATGTGGATTCTAAATAGAAAAGATCTTAAACTAAATTCATTCGCAAATGATATTATTTTTAAATGTTAATTATAAAAAAAATGCAGTTCGATTCAAGCTTTCGGGTAGCATCAAAGACGAACCTGGTAAGTAAACAATGAGGGTACACCAGGCTTCATTTTAGTATAAGCGGGTTAAGCCGCGTTATCAATAGATGCGCGGCTTTATTATTGATACACTATCGGCTAACGATATTTAAATATAAATAAACAAATGACTAAAAAAGTTCTAATTTTCATTGCGGCGCTACTTCCTGCTGTAACCTTCGGTCAGACGTATAAAAAACATACTTCAAGCAAGGAAAAACTGTCAATTCAGCTATCAGAAGGTGTTTTAAATATTACTCCGTTAACGGATAAATCTATCCGTGTGCAATGGCAAAAAGACCTGCCGGTGGAAAAACAAGAATTTGTTTTGATCAACAAGCAAACGGTACCTGCATTTAAGGTGACAGAAACACCGGCCCAATTAAAGTTAAGCACCAAGGCGGTAACGGTTTTGTTTGATAAGAAAAACAGCACACTTACCTATGCAAACAGCGCCGGTAAAGTGTTTCTCCGGGAAAAAGCCAATAGCCGTAAGTTGGTATCAGGTACTGTAATGGGAGAGGCTTGTTACTCAGCAGAACAGGCATTTAATTCGCCGGCCGATGAATACGTATTTGGGTTAGGCCAATTTCAGGATGGATATTACAACCTTCGCAACGTATCCCGCAAATTGATCCAGGTTAATACGCAAATTGCCATCCCTTTCATTTATTCAAGTAAGGGCTACGGCATTTTATGGCATCAATACGGCTTAACAACGTTTAACCCAACCGACAATGTAGTTGAGCTTGCTAAAAAAGATACCAATGCTGTGCAAGTGCGCTATGAAGATGTAACTACAACAGCAGGTACTCAACGAGTATCTCAGCAGCAGGCACTCTATGCTGGAAAGTTCAGGTTGGATAAAGCTGGCGACTACACGTTTATGCTTGATCTGGGCGATATGGAAAGCCGTCATTTGCTGCTTATAGACGGTATAGCACGCATAGATCAATCAAACCAATGGCTGCCACCTGCTGCAAGTAAGATCATTAATCTTAGCGCTGGCGAGCACACCGTACAGGTGGTTTGCAAAGCAGCAAATAAACCCAAATTATCATGGAAGCCGGTAGCTGATGAAAACGTATTTCGTTCACCTAATGCTAAATCTTTAGATTATGTAGTGTTTTACGGCGGTGCCGATGAGGTGATAACTAATTACCGCAACCTATCCGGCAATGTACCCATGCTGCCTTTATGGGCTTATGGCTTTTGGCAATGCCGCGAGCGGTATACCTCTGGCAAACACCTGGTTGAAACCATTAAAGAATTTAGAAAAAGAAATTTGCCGGTTGACGTGATTGTGCAAGATTGGCAGTACTGGGGTAAATATGGTTGGGGCGTACCTAAATTTGATGAGACCAATTACCCAAATCCCGAAGGTTTTATAAAAGAATTGCATGATCTGAATTCCCATTTCTCTGTTTCTGTATGGGAAAATCTGGATAAAAAATCAGACATCGCCAAACCTTATCTTGAAAAGAATTTATACATAGCTAACAGCCCCTGGATAGACATTTATAATCCCGAAGCACAAAAAACACATTGGGCCGCCCTAAACACCAACTTATTTGCCAAAGGCGTTGATTCGTGGTGGATGGACGCTACCGAGCCTGAGAACGATGCTCTGGTTGGCAAGCAAACTTATTTTGGTTTGGGCGAATTTTACCGCCTTACCTATCCGCTGTTTGTTAGCAAGGCGGTTTATGAAGGCCAGCGCGCTGCTGATCCAAGTAAAAGGGTAGTTACATTAACGCGGTCGGCATTCCCGGGCCAGCAACGCTTTGGTACCATTAACTGGTCGGGTGATATTGGCTGGAACTGGGACGTGTTAAAACGTCAGATTGTTGCGGGCCTGAATTACAATTTAACAGGTATGCCTTACTGGACTACCGATATCGGTGGGTTCTTCCGTCCGGGCAGAGGGCAGTATACAGATGACAAATATCACGACATATTAACCCGCTGGTTCCAGTGGGGAACGTTCAATCCTATATTCCGCATACATGGCTACCAAACCGAAACTGAGCCATGGAAATATGGCGACAAAGTGGAAGGCAACATGCGTAGCATGATGAATCTGAGATATCGTTTAATGCCTTACATTTATTCAGAAGGATGGCAGGTTTCTAAACATGGCTCGACCATGATGCGCCCTTTGGTTATGGATTTCCCTGCGGATGCCAAAGCCGTGCAGCAAGAGTATCAATACATGTTTGGCAAATCGTTTTTGGTAGCGCCAATTACGGCGGCCGGTGTAACAGAGTGGGATGTATACCTGCCTAAAGCCGCTGCATGGTATGACTACTGGACAGGCAAACGCTACACTGCCGGACAAACTGTTAAAGCGCCCGCACCGCAGGATAAGATCCCGGTTTTTGTTAAGGCGGGTTCAATAGTACCAATGGCTAAACAAATGCAATATACCGGCGAGAAATCGCTGGATGTATTGGAGGTAAGAGTTTATAAAGGAGCCGATGGAACGTTCACGCTATACGAAGACAAGGGCGACGGATATGATTATGAAAAAGGCGCATACACCAACATCCCATTTAAGTGGAATCAAAAAAGCCAAACGCTTACTATCGGCGCAAGGACTGGCACTTATGCTAATTATTTAAAAAGCCGCACATTTAATATAGTAGTTGTGGGTGATGCTAACGGCGGTGGTATTGCCGAAGGCACCCCTGCAAAAAAGATCACTTACACAGGTAAACCGGTTTCTGTAAAAATTTAAAACATTAATAAACTACAAATAATATTATGCTCCATTTTGGATTTTCATTTAAGCGCCTTTGTTTATCAGGCTTGTTCATTTTATCGTTAAGTAATCTTGGCAACGCTCAAACCGTGCTTAGGGCCGGTGTTGATTTCCCTGCCGAAATAGAAAATCCGGAAATAACAGGCATCAACAAAGAGGCCTACCATGCTACTTTAATGCCTTATGCCAACTTGCAGGAAGCATTGGTGGCTAAACGGCATGCATCATCGTTTGCACGTACCCTCAACGGAAAATGGAAATTTAACTGGGTAGCCAGTCCGGAAAAGCGTCCGGTTGATTTTTATAAAACTGATTTTGATGTATCCAAATGGGCGGATATAGCTGTACCTTCTAATTGGGAGGTGCAGGGCTATGGCACGCCATTTTACCGTAACCTAGGTTATACCATAAAAAAGGATTTTCCGCATGTAATGAGCGAGCCGGATAAGAGGTATACCGCTTTTACAGAGCGCAACCCGGTGGGTAGTTATAAAAGAAACTTTGAGGTGCCGGCTGAATGGGCAGGTAGGAGAGTATTTGTGACTTTTGATGGTGTTGATGCAGGTTTCTTCCTTTGGGTGAACGGGCAAAAGGTAGGTTTTAGCGTAAATAGCCGTAACGCTGCCGAGTTCGATTTAACCAAATATTTAAAACCAGGCACAAACGCCATTGCTGCCGAAGTTTATGAATATACATCAGGAACGTGGCTGGAAGACCAGGACATGTGGCGTTTACACGGCATCTTCCGTAATGTTACATTATGGAGCTCGCCTCAAACGCACATCCGAGATTTTTTTGTAAAACCGGAACTTGATGAAGCTTATCGTGACGCAACAGTAAAGGTATCAGCCAAAATAAAAAACTACGGCGACAATACTTCAAAAGCACAGACACTAACAGCTACGCTTTATGACAATACGGGCAAAGAAATTGCCAAAGGTAACGTATCTGGTAGTGCATTAAATGCTAAGCAGGAGCAGGAACTCAATATTACCTTCCCCATTGCCAATCCGGCAAAATGGACAGCAGAAACGCCAACCCTATACACTGCGGTATTAACCACGGGCGAAGGCGAGATCATTTCTCAAAAAATTGGTTTCCGCAAGATCGAGATCAAGGGCCGCGTATTTATGGTGAACGGCGTCCCTATCAAGTTAAAAGGCGTTAACCGCCATGAGCATTGGTCGGACGTTGGGCATGCTATTACAGAGGAGCAAATGATTCGCGACTTAGAAGTAATTAAGCAAGGTAATTGTAATCACATACGCACTTCGCATTATTCGAATGATCCGCGCTGGTACGAGCTATGCGATGAATGGGGCATTTGGCTGGTTGCTGAAGCGAATATGGAATACCACGGATACGACAGGAAGTTTGACGAAGAGCCAACCATGAAAGCTGCTATTGTTGACAGAAATGTTGCCAACGTAGAAAATTTTAAAAACCATCCTTCGGTTATTATATGGTCGCTGGGTAATGAAGGCGGTATAGGTGGTACCAACGTTGGCGCCGCGCTTACAGCTGTTAAAGCTATTGATCCATCCCGCCCAACGCATTATGAGCGTTACGGCGCGGGAAAAAACAATCCAGCTGATCTAGATGGCAGGATGTACGGAACTGCTGAAGATTATCTAAGGATGGTTCGTAATCCCGAACTTACTAAACCGCTTTACATCTGCGAGTTTATACACGCTATGTTCAATTCAATGGGATCATTGGATACATATTCTGACTTGTTTGACAATACACCCGAAATTTTAGGCGGAGCCATCTGGGAGTTTCAGGATCAGGCGCTTTGGAACAGACGCGATCCAAAGCATCCCATTTTAGCTTATGGCGGTGGCTTTGGTGAGTTTCCTAACGATCACTACTTTATCCATAAAGGTGTGGTTGCATGGGACAGAAAAACCGTAAAGCCACACTATCCCGAAATGAAGAAAGCATTTCAATGGATAAGTACCGATCTGACTGATGCTGTTACAGGCGCTATCCGTGTCCGTAATAAATTCCAATTTATTGCATTGGAAGGTTTTGACGGCGCATGGAGTTTAACTGAGAACGGAGTTGAAATAAGCAAGGGGACATTTATAGTTCCACGAGTAGGAGCCCGGCGCGAAGGCCGCGCAATTATCCCGTATAAAATAGAACACCCTAAACCGGGTGCTGAATACTACCTGCGCGTATCGTATACACAAAATCAAAAAAACCTATGGGCTGATAAGGGTTATGAGGTTGCCTGGGATCAGTTTAAATTACCGGTTAACACAATTAGGGTGGTAGAAGCTAAATCGACCAAACCTGTTGCTTTAAGCCAAACACCACAGCTAATAAAAGTTACCGGTCAGGGTTTTTCTATAAGCTTTGATAAAAAGACCGGGATGATGAGCCAATTGCTTAAAGGCGGCGTTAATATGTTAACCGATAATGGCGGGCCTAAAGTACACCTGTGGAGGGCTGCACACCGTAATGATGATATGTGGGCCAATTCTGCCTGGGAAAAATACGGCGTAAATAATCTGCAGTTTTCGCTGGTGGATATAAAGGCACAAGCTGTTGACATGTTCACCGTTAAGGTTACGTCAACCGTTAGGGCCGAAGGAAAGGAAGGCTTTGGCGTTTATCATACAGCTATCTATTTAATTAAAGGAGACGGTTCTGTCAATGTAGATAATGATATGCAGTTTGAGGGGATGCAGATCAGCCTGGGCCGCATTGGAGTACGCATGCTGCTTAATAAAGACCTTGACCATATGAAGTATTTCGGCAGAGGGCCATTGGAAAATTATAACGACCGAAAAAGCTCGGCCGATGTAGGTTTATATGAGTTAGGTGTTAATGACCAATACGAATATGAAAAACCTATGGATAGGGGCAACCATGAAGAAGTGCGGTGGGTTGAGTTTGTGGGCAGCAAAGCACCTGCACTTAAAATAAAAGGCGATGCTAACCTTATGCAGGTAACAGCATTACCACACACCGACGAGCAGATGTTCCCGGTTGAGTATAAAATAGATCTACCGCCTAGTACAGCTACCGTATTTTGTTTGTCAACCAAAACCCTGGGCGTTGGTTCAGCAAGTTGCGGCCCCCGGCCGTTGGAGAAATTCCAGGTTTGGGCAAATAATTCACGGTTTAGCTACACATTGCAGGTAGGCCCTAAATAAACAATGTAACATTAATAAAACATTTTAACAGTGTGGTGGGCACACTGTTAACTTAGTAATAAACATAGTTTACCAATAATAAACCAATTATATGAAACCAATTGTATTTGGCAATTTGTACTACGCCCGTAGTATAAAAATTGTGCTGTCAGCTGTCGCTTGTATGGCTTTTATAGCCGCTGTTGTTCCTTCTAATAAGGAGGATGGACCGAAAAAGAAGGCAGCAGCTGTGCCGCCACCCCACACAGAATGGAAAGATTATGGCGGTGGGCCTGATCATTCCAAATTCATGAACTTTACCCAGATCAACAAGAAAAATGTTGTTAATCTGCAGCCGGCATTTATATATTCAACGGTGAACGAAAGAGGCGGCTCATACAGGTTTAACCCGATCATTGTTGACGGGATAATGTATGTACTGGCTAAAAACAGTTCGTTAGTAGCTGTTGATGTTGCCACCGGTAAAGAACTTTGGATACACGCCAATTTGAGGGGTATTGTTCAACGTGGCATTAATTTTTGGCAAAGTAAAGACAAAAAGCAAAAACGCTTCCTAATCTCGCTTGGTAACTATTTGCAGGCAATAGATGCTAACACAGGTAAATCCATACTAACGTTTGGTAAAAACGGCTCCGTAGATCTTAAGGAAGGTATTGGCCGTGCGCCGGAACTGTTAAGGCGTATGGCATCAACCTCCGCCGGACACATTTATGATAACCTGATCTTGTTAGGTTCTGCTCCCGGCGAGGATCCGTTTGCGGGCCCCGGCGATGTACGGGCTTATGATGTAATAACCGGAAAGATGCAATGGGTGTTCCATACCATTCCTCATCCCGGAGAATATGGATACGAAAGCTGGCCCAAAGATGCCTGGAGGTACTCGGGAGCTGCTAATACTTGGGGAGAAATTTCGGTTGATGAAAAACGCGGGATAGCTTACTTCCCTTTAGGATCGCCTACTTATGATTATGATGGCGCTGACCGCGCGGGTAATAACATATTTGGCAATTGCCTTTTAGCTTTAGATGCACGTACCGGAAAACGCCTTTGGCATTTTCAAACTGTACACCATGATATCTGGGACTATGACCTTACCGCTGCTCCTCAGTTGATTACCATAAACCATAATGGTAAAAAGGTTGATGCGGTAGCGCAGGCTTCAAAAAACGGATATATGTATGTGTTTGACCGGGTTACCGGCAAACCTATCTGGCCTATTAAAGAAATGCCTTTTCCTAAAAGTGATATGCCCGATGAGTGGACATCGCCAACGCAGCCCATACCTACTGTTGTGCCACCATTTAACAGGCATAACGTTACAGCGGCGGATATTAACCCTTACTTACCCGAAGCAACCAGGCAACAATATATTGCGCGGATGAAAGCGGCTAAAACAGGCATGTATCAGCCATTGTCTGATAAGTACGAGGTTTTTGCCTTACCTGGATCTGTTGGCGGCGCTAACCAGGGCAACACGGCAGCAAATCCGGATAAGGGTTTGGTGTATGTAATGTACCAGGAAATGTCATGCTTTTACCAATTGGTTAAAAGGGCCGATCGGCCTGCGCGGGGAGGTAATCCTAACGCGGCCGCTGCTTTACGCGGGCAAACTGCCTATGTTCAATACTGCCAGTCGTGCCATGGCGCTGACCGTAACGGTCTTGACGGTGCAGGAGTGTCTTTAGCCGATTTAGGCACTCGCGTAACACCTGATCTGTTTAAAACATATATCACTAATGGCAAAGGCCGTATGCCTGCCCAACCGCATATTGATGACGCTACACTTACTTCAATATATGCTTTCCTTAACCCGGGTGGCCGCGGTGGCCGTCCAGGCGCTTTTCCTGCATCTAACGCTATGCCTGAGGGGCCGGTAGTTGCCTCAGGTGGGGCTCCAATAGAAAATCCGAGCAGTGCAAGTGAATCTGCCGGTGGTATGACCGATTACCCCGCAGATTACAAGGGCCCGAAATCTATCTATATTGAAAGGACTAATTGGGGCACCGCTATCTCTGATATTTTGGCTCCTCCATTTGCAGGTATTGCCGCGTACGATCTGAATAAAGGCACCATAAAATGGAAAATACCATTGGGTGAGTATGCCAAATCGGATGTTAAAGGCTTAGGTACACCTGGTGGTACACAAAACAAAGGCATGGTAGTAACAGCCTCAGGCTTAATATTCGCAACTTGTGCCGATGGGAAAGTACGTGCAATAGATGCAGATAATGGTAAGGTACTTTGGGAGTATAATTTGGGACGGGCCAATCCTTCTGGTATTCCGGCCATGTTCCAGGTTAAAGGCAAACAATATCTGGTGGTGGTTTCAACCGGCGCTTTGTTAGACAGAAACAAGAAAGAAGAAGATGTGCCAAAAGGTTATATCACCTTCGCACTGCCTGATATAAAAAAATAGTGGCTTTACAATACAGCAAAACCAATATAAACTAACAGACTATGATAGTTAAGAAGTATTTGAAAGTAGTAAAAGCAGCTTTGACGCTTTTGCTATTTGTGTTGCTTAGCTTCCAGGTATCGGCGCAAAATGTGCCTACTAAAACGATCTATTTTTTGGCAGGCCCTAAAGACCACGCCGGACCGGAAGGCTCGGGACGCCATGAAACCCGCCGCGATCTTTTAGTTATGCAGCGTTGTATTGACAGTATCAGCAACGCAACAGGCGTAAAAATAATCACTAAGTTCTCCTATATGCGCACCGCGCTAGATATTGAGGATTTGAAAGGTGTGGACGCTATAATTGTAGAATGCAGTGCTGAGGGAAGCTCAAAGGAGCGGGCGCATCCTTTGTTTCCGCCGAGCGGTGATAATACCAGGACCTATGACCGACCTACTCTTGCCTATTTAGCCCAAGTAGATAGTTTGCATAAAGCCGGCATGGGTATTATGGTGTTGCACTGGGGTATTACTACTACTAATCAAAAAGCTACTCAGTATTACCTGAGCTGGTTTGGTTCATCAAGTTTAAGTGGCTATACCCGCAATCCACTAGGTTATTGGGAGGTTAAACCTATTGAAGCAGCAAAGAATCACCCCATTTTGCGTGGCGTCGGTCCGTTTAATTATAAGGACGAGATATTTTCAAGAATGGTTGTAAATCCGGGTGATCCTCATCGTACAGATCTGTTAACCGGTACAACAACAAAAAGCAATCAAGGCACTTCAGATCCGCTCGGCATCGCAACAGCTTACGACAAAAATGGCGCCCGTGGCGTGCTTTGGGGTGGGATGGATTATCATTCGGCTTTATTGAACGAAAACTATCGCCGTTTTGTATTAAACGCTATATTATGGACGGCCGGTATAGAAGTGCCAAAAGGTGGAGTTAAATCCAACGCCCAAGGACTGCAGTTATCGGCTGGTAAACCTGATGAATTTGACAGGTTGAAGCCCGAAGGATTTGTATTAAAGTAATGCACATTATTGCATAGAGATGAGGCCGTATCATGATAAATATGATGCGGCCTTTTTGTTGTTCCAAATTTTCTTTTTGGGTGTTCCAAAGTGTTCCAAATCCTATTAAAAAAAGCCCAAAAAACGGTCGAAAAGTGTTCCAAAGTGTTCCACACTAAAATACATAAGTACTAAAAATCAAGCATTTAGTACCGTCAACAGCTTTTACACCCTTTATATTTTTTGGAACAGTGATCGGATGAAAAAAGTTGAAAACTTTTACCAGCAGACGATAAGTCTGACCGCCCAAAACCCGGAGGATTTGTGTTAAAATAGTAATAATTGATTGTATATTAGCGGGATACAACCAATACACCCAAACCAATGTTAAGATCAGTTTTTAAAGCAGTCCTTGTTTTTGCTGCTGCCTGCCCGATAGTTTGTAGTGCTCAAACCTATCAGCCAACTCCACTTGGCGCTAAAGCCGTGATAAAAGATCAGGCAATAGAGATACAGTTTTATAGTCCGGATATAGTAAGGATCACAAAAACACCATCCGGCCAAACGTTTAAGCAGGCAAGCCTTTCGGTGATAAAAAAGCCCGGGCAAACGCCTGTAAAACTAAGTAAGCGCGGCGATGCAATTGATATTACAAGCGCGAGACTAAAAGTAACGCTTGACCTCAAAACGGGAGCTATTTCTTACGCCTCTAGTAAGGGAACATCATTATTAAAAGAGAAACCGGACGGAGCTACTTTTAAGCCATTTGACGATGCCGGCAGCAAAACGCTTACCGTTGCACAGTCGTTTATTTTGGATAAAGATGAAGCTGTTTATGGCTTAGGCCAACATCAGCGCGGTAACCTGAACCAGCGTAACCAGGTATATAAAAACATGATGCAGGGTAATACCGAGGATGTTGTACCTTTTTTGCAATCTATAAAAGGATACGGCATTTTTTGGGATAATTACTCGCCCACCACCTTCAGCGATACAGCGAATGAAACCTTCTTTTCATCAGACGTAGGCGAGGGAATTGATTACTATTTCTTAAACGGCGAGAGCGCCGATGGCGTTATTGCGCAAATGCGCGATCTTACAGGGCAAGCGCCTATGTTGCCTTTATGGACCTTCGGTTTTTGGCAAAGTAAGGAACGTTATAAAACCCAGGACGAGACAGTTGGCGTTGTAAAAAAATACCGTGAATTAGGCGTGCCGCTTGATGGAATTGTGCAGGATTGGCAGTACTGGGGCAATAATTATTTGTGGAATTCAATGGAGTTTTTGAACGTTGATTTTGCAAATCCGCGGAGAATGATGAATGAGGTGCATAATTTAAACGCGCATCTGATGATCTCTATCTGGTCCTCATTTGGCCCGGAAACCAAGCCGTATAAGGACATGAAAGCAAAGAATATGCTGCTTGATTTTCATACCTGGCCCGAGTCAGGATCAGAAATATGGCCTCCGAAACAAGACTATCCTTCCGGTGTGCGACCTTATGATGTTTATAACCCTGAGGCACGCGATATTTATTGGAGCTATCTTAATAAAGGCTTATTTCCGTTCGGTATAGACGGTTGGTGGATGGATTCCACCGAGCCGGATCACCTAAGCTTTAAACCTGCCGACCTTGATATAAAAACCTATATGGGTTCTTTCCGCAAAGTACGCAATGCCTACCCATTGTTAGGTGTTGGTGGGGTTTATGATCACCAACGCGCTACAAGCTCAGATAAGCGTGTTTTTATCTTAACCCGCTCTGCATTTGCCGGTCAGCAGCGTTATGCAGCTAACACATGGTCGGGCGACATCACATCTTCCTGGGAAACACTTGCAAAGCAGATCCCCACAGGGTTAAACTTTTCTTTGAGCGCTATCCCGTATTGGAATGCTGATATCGGTGGGTTCTTCTTAACAAAGTACCCCAAAAAGCTTGAGGATGCTGATTACAGGGAACTTTATGCCCGCTGGATGGAATTTGGCGCCTTTACCCCTTTAATGCGGTCGCACGGGGCGGATGCTCCGAGAGAGATCTGGCAATTCGGTAAAAAGGGAGATAAGGTTTACGATGCTGCTGAAAAATTTATCAACTTACGCTACAGACTTTTGCCTTATATTTATTCTGCTTCGTGGGATATCACCGCTCATCAGTCGAGCATGATGCGGGCGCTGTTTATGGACTTTGCAGCTGATAAGAATGTGTGGGATTCAACCAACGAATACATGTTCGGCAAATCCATATTGGTAAATCCTGTAACTAAAGGGATGTACACCAAAGCGCTGAGTGCCACCACCAACGCGGAAGACTTTAGTACGGTAAAATCTCAGGAAACCTACCTGCCTGCAGGCGCGTCATGGTATGATTTCTGGACCGGC
Organism: uncultured Mucilaginibacter sp.; assembly: GCF_946479965.1. The sequence continues at coordinate 66,190 of NZ_CAMLHX010000016.1, forward strand.
GAGAAACTGGCTGGGGGCAACAAGGTATCAAGGGAAACACCCTTGGATATCATTCCATTATATATTAAAGCCGGATCTATTTTGCCTTTTGGTCCGCAAGTGCAGTATTCGTCAGAGAAGAAATGGGATAACCTGGAGATCAGAGTATACCCCGGTGCAGATGGCGACTTTACGCTTTACGAAGATGAGAACGATAATTACAACTATGAGAAGGGTCAGTATAGCGAGGTCACGTTCCATTGGGATGATAAGAAGCGGACGCTAAGCATAGCCGACAGAAAAGGCGAGTTTAAAGGCCTGTTAACCAACCGCACCTTTAATGTTGTTGTGGCCCCGGCCGGGACAAACTACAACAGCGCTAACGCAAAAGCTGTCAGCTATACCGGCAAGAAGACTTCGGTAAAACTATAAATAGCTGAGCTATATAAAAAACGCCGCTTCCGTTTGGAGCGGCGTTTTTTCGTATGAGATTATCTGTTTTACTTCTTGGCCAGCACATTAGACTTTAGCCACGCCTCGGCATAGATCGGCCAAACTTCGGCGGCGGGGTTGCCGGGGCGCATGCCGTAACCGTGGCCTCCCTTAGGCACCAGATGAAACTCGACAGGGGCCTTAGCTTTTTGCAGGGCCAACGCGTAGGTTACCGAACTCCCTCCGCTGCCATCATCAGCTGCCTGAAAAACAAAGGTGGTGGGTGTATTGGCATCCATTTTACTTAGTTCGGGGGTTAGCGCTTTGCCCGGGCCGTCGTTCAGATAGCCGGGGTAAATTATCATGGCAAATGCCGGTTTAATGGATATTTTATCCAGTTCATCTACAGCCGGGTAGACATTTTTATCATATTGCGTGCTCAATTTAGCTGCCATATCCGCACCTGCTGAGAAGCCTATAACACCCAATTTATCAGGGTCAATTTTCCATTTGGCGGCATTGCTTCTTATTACGCGCATGGCACGCTCCAGGTCCTGCAAGGCGCCCAGGCGCTTTTGGGGCGTTCTGTACTCCAATACAAAGGCGGTATAACCCATTTTATTGAACCATTGGGCTATTTCTGAGCCTTCTTTATCAGTAGCCAGGGTTTCATATCCGCCGCCGGGGCAGATCACTACCGAGTAGCCATTGTTTAACGCCGCCTGCGGCTGAAAAGCCAAAATAGCGGGATTTGTTACGTTGGTTGTGCGCTTGACGTTACCCGACTGGTTGGCCGATAACACAGGCTCGTGTTTAGCCTCTGTTTCGCCGGGAACTGCGCCGGGCCATAAATAGATTTTGGTTTGGGCATTAGCGCTTATGGTCGTTAGCAACAGGGCAGAGAACATCCAGACTTTCATAACAAACAATCAAATGGTTTATAATTAATCCGAAGTTAGTAAACTGCATTAACAACCCGATGGTTGTGGCGCTATTAAGCTTATTACAATTTAGTTAGTTAGTCATTTGTCATTGGTCAATAGTCATTGGTACTATTTACTCACGAACTCCTGTTTCCAATGATAAGGCAACTACAACCAGGTGATCCAAAAAATATGCGTCTCACAAAAAAAATCCGGATCAGTTTATTGTAATTAATTGATAATTAGATATTTGCAATTATTATTTTTTAAAAAGTGAAACTACTTTTAAGTCAGTAAACTTAGCTGTAAACAAGTTATAAATCATTATAAATCAAGTGATTGCAAAATCGAAAAATTCACACTTTTTTGGATCATTTTGGATCACTTTGGATCAGTGTGGATCAGTGTGGATCACCGGTACGTGAACTTTTACAAAGCCCCAAAATATCAATTATGGAAATTATAAGTAGCTGATTACTTGTTCCATTACGCTTTCAATCAACAGATTATTTGGCGGTGTGTAACATACTGATTACATTTAGCCACCGATTATAAACATAAGCCCGGTTATCCGGCCTAAAAGAAAATTTACCTGAATGAACAATTCTGTACTAAAAATGTGCTGCGTTGCCGCGGCTGTAGTAGTTATTACCTCTTGCAAAAAAGGGAAAACCGATAATCCAACGCCAACGCCTCCGGGCACAACAACCACACTCATCCCTGGTTATACAGATACCGCAGGCGTGCTTAAAGTTTTAACGGCTTCAAAGTTTACAAATATGGGTTTCGCGGTAACATATGGGTTGATGAACAACAATGCCGATTATCGCAATACAGTAAAAAGACATGGCAACATGGTTACTTTTGGTAACGAGCTAAAAGAAGCCTCCATAGTTAAAAGCGACGGCAGCTACGATTATACCACGGCCGACGCCTTATATAACATTTGCGCTGCCAACGGCTTGCAGGTTTTTGGTCATACCTTAGTGTGGCACTCCCAGCAAAATACAACCTATCTTAACGGCCTTATTGCCGCTGCCGGAACCCCCGGCGTAGGTGGTACGCCCGGCCCCAACTTGTTAGCCACCTCAAACGGCGATTTTCAGCAAGGCACCGGCAATACGTTTACCAACTGGCAAACTTTAACAGGCGGTACGGCAGTGGCAAGCTACGCAGAAGTTGCGGGTAATGGATCAACAAGGGCTTTACAGGTTACGGTTACAACACCCGGTACAAACGGGTATGATGTGCAGGCTATCGGTCCGGTAGTGAGTGTCCCCTCAGCCCCGCCGGCACGTACCATCAATTTCTCAATAGACATTAAAGCCGCTGCGGCAGGCGGCAAAGTAAGGGTAGTTGTGCAAAACGTCAATTACCTGGCCTATGATATAACACCGACTACCAGCTGGGCTACTTACACGTTTTCTTTACAGGTTGCCGAAGCGACGGCCACAGTAAGATTAAATTTCCCTAACGCTGGCACCTACGCTATTGATAACATTACCGCCAGCGACCCAACGCAGGGAACGCCGGGAGTAGGGGGAGCGCCTGCTACTGCGGCGCAGGCCGCCGCCGTAATTGATAACGAAATGAAGCGCTATATAACCACCAGCATAACGCATTACGCCGGTAAAATAAATGCATGGGATGTGGTGAACGAAGTTATTGCCGACGGAAATGCTGCTATGCGTACAGATGCCAACACAAGCGCGGGCGGCAGTCAGTTTTTTTACGGGAAGTATTTAGGTGTAAAATACGATCAGGATAATTATGTGTTAAAGGCATTTAAGTACGCCAAGCAGGCCAACGCGAGTGTTTTAAGGTTTATTAATGATTACAACCTGGATTATTCGCGCACCAAAACCGACTCATTGGTGGCCTTGGTTAACTTTATCAATAAGGATGGTGCTGCCCTTGTAGACGGTATAGGTACCCAAATGCACATCAGCATAAACAGCAATAAAAGCAATATCGACTACTCGTTTCAGAAGCTGGCATCAACAGGTTTAAAGATCAAGATCTCTGAGATGGATGTCGCGGCTAATACCTCAAAATCAAGCTCGTTTACTGCTGATGCAACCACTTTAGCGGCCCAGGCCGATATGTATAAATATGTTATCCAATCTTACATAGCAAACGTACCCGCCGCGCAGCGTTACGGTGTTACCGTATGGGGCGTAGCTGATACGGATAGCTGGATAAATACTACAACTAACCCGGATATTCCTTTGCTGTTTGACAAAAATTATGTTAAAAAAGCGGCGTTTGTGGGGGTGAAGTTGGGGGTACAGTAGTTGGTAAGTTTTCCCGCTCGTCATTGCGAGGTACGAAGCAATTCCTACACGATAGGAAGCGCATAATTATTTATCGCCTGGTAAGTCCAACGCGCTTGGCTTGCCCCGGTAATTTGCTGCAGTGGCTGTTCCCTCACTGGTCGAAGTTGGAAATGTTCCTGGGCAGCGCATCGGAATTTTCAATCACCCGTTCCCTGCATCGCTAAAACAAAAGGGCTGTCTCATTTGAAACAGCCCTTTTATTTGACTTAAACGAGTTAAACAATCTACTTCTTTTGATAACGGATAGCAGGCCCAGGCCCCTTGCCGCCGCCAAGATCATTATAGTGCATAAAGCCTGTAAGCGGTGTCCTTAAGCCTTCGTCTGCAAAGCCTGCATTAAATACCCTGAACTGGTTATATCCCGGATGCCAGAAATTAAACTCCCTGAAATAATATTTCTTCCCTACTTTGCTAATCTGCCATGTTGCATTGTAAGTTGCGCCCTGATGCAGGTACTGCGCTTTACCATCGGCTAGTACCACCATGTCATAAGCCTCACCACTTTCTACATTGGTAACTCTCCAATTGCCCAACACCAATTGTTTGTAATGGTTGGTAGAGTCAATTGCATATTTTACGGTAGTTGAAATGGTTTTTTTGATTTGCTTACTACTAAAATTAGGATTGCTGTAGGTAACATCAAAACTAACCTGTTGGTCTGTTGTGCCGGTTACAGTAGGTAATATCTTGAAAGTACCGTCGGTAAGCTTAGAGAAAGCTACTTTTACCTGCGAATTGCTGATGTTAGTGATGCTTAGGTAGGCACCGTTAACCTGGCGTTTTACAGCGTTTGTGCTACTTTTAAGCGAAGCGATAAGTACCGTAGGTTTAAAACGGGCGGGCATCTTATCCAGAATTTTCGTTACAGTGCTTCTGAAATCAAGCAGATCTGTGAGGAAATTTTTAAGCGTGCCTGTAATTTCACTACCCGATTGGTCAGACGACAAAAGGTTTCTGAAACGCGCCTGTACGCTTAGCACACGTTCCTCCGCGTGGTCATATACCTTTGATGCAGCGTCATCTAAAGTAAGGTCGTCATAAGGGGCAAAAGTAATATCCAGAAGGGCTGAAAGGTCGGCCAGGTTTATACTCAGGGATGCTGCAACTTCAGTAATCAGATAACCTATAGCAATGCCTGTACCTAATGTGCCAATAATTGGGATAGCACCGGTTACGGGTACCAACAATATCATGGCGCTAAGTTTTGTTATATTGTCTCTTAATATTCGCGATGATTGAAGCCACTTTGTTATAGCATATTGTTGCTGGGCTTCATAATCAAAAATATCTGTCGCCATTGGAGCCTTGGTCAGTTCCTGAATTTTAACAGTGTTTTTAGTAATGCCTTGTGTAGAGTTGACAAGAAAAGATACCCAGGAGTAATTGCCTGCCATAGTATGTGCAAATGCCATTTTTTCATCAGCGTTAAGCGTGGCATACGCTTTTTCATATTCATCGAACAGCGCTGCAAAACGTTGCTTGTCGGCGGTTAAAGCGGCCTTTTCTGCAGTGCCTAACGATGCGTCTTTCGATCTTTGTTCAATGCCATACATTACATTAACAAATCCTTGAGCGTATTGAGTATGGTATTCTTCCGCTGTAAGTTGATCCGAAGCCTTTCTGACAAATATCGAAAACTCAAAATCGCGGGTGGCCTTAAATTTTACGGTATACTGCCCTTCATCAAGTTCAGGCATAATAAAGTGGGCGTTGTTATCTATAATAGCAATTTTTAGCGGCTTCCCGTTAATGGTTGTATTAATTTCCTGCTGTGCAATAGCTACTTCCTGCAACGGAATTTGCACAACTTCAAATGGGGCGTAACCCATTGTGCCGGGATTTAGATGGATAATTTCGGGTGTTTCGTCCTCATTGCTGTTGCTTTTTTTACAGCTAACTATGGGCAACAAAAATAGCAAGATCAGAGCGATTGCTTTAATGGGTACTGGTTTAATCATAATAGGTTATTATAGGATTTTCCCGCTAATTTATATAAAAGTCAAATTTTGACAAATTTTTTTAATAAGATTTTTTATTGCTTAATAATATAAGTTTGACAACAAAAAAAGCCGGCATTACACCGGCTTTTTCATTTAATGTAAAATACTTATTTTCAGGGCAACATGAGTAAGCTTGCCAATTCTGTGGTGAGATATTAACTTTTTACCCAAAATTAACCGTAATACTACCGCTTGTACTCACCTTTACCGGTGCACCACCTCCGTTAACGGTACCGTCAACTTTATCATCGTCTTTGCTGCCGTTAAAGTTGGTAAGCTGGTTTATTTTAATACGTTGCGCACGCAACTTAAGGTTAAGGCCCTGGTTAGGCATATTTAGTTTAATGCTTCCGCCTGAGTTATCTAAAGTAAGATATTTACCCACCTTAGTAAGCGTCACGTTCATACTGCCGCCACTCGTTGAGGCATCTAAACTGCCTGATATATTTTGCAGGCCCATGCTACCGCCGCTGGTATGCGTTTTCAGTTCGCCGGTAATGTTGTTGGCACTTACAGAGCCGCCGCTGGTGTTAGCCTCAATGGTGCCGGTCAGATCGGTAAGACTTAATGATCCGCCTGAAGTTTCCAGACTGATGTTGCCGCTGCAATTTTGCGCTTTAATGCTGCCGCCGCTGGTCTCTAGTTTTATCTGGCTTTTTGAGTTAGCTATAGTAATGCTTCCGCCGCTTGTGTTACCGTTAATATTGCCTGTTAGCTGATCAAGCTTTAAGCTGCCGCCACTGGTTGAAAAATTGTGGTTGCCATTCAGATCGGCCATAACTATACTGCCACCGCTGGTATTCAGGTCGGTTGATACGTTTTTAGGCACAAATATTTTAAACGAAATACTTAAACCGTTTTTCCAGTTAAACAGTTTACTTTTCTGACTTGCAGTAGCGCTTATCTTGCCATTAGCAGCCGAAACATCAAATATATAATCCTCCTTAAGGCGCTCTGCAATCTGCGCTTTGCTAAGCTCTTTATTGTTTTGTCCTTTAATGTAAACTTCAACACGGGCCTCGCCGCCTGCAGTGCCGTTAACGGTTATGCTACCGCCTGAGGTGCGTGCTAAAACATTTTGAACAGATGTGCCGGTAAATGATTTTGTTAAATACGGCGCGTCGTCCGTTTGTGCAGACGCGGCTGTGCTTAGCGCCGCTGCCAATAAAAAGGTAAGAAATTTTTTCATGATGCTGTGGTTTATATCTTATATGACGCCTTGAGGGCTGCAAAGGTTACACCAAATAAGTAATTAATTGATATATAGGTAAATATAAATTATTTGAAAAATTAAATTGCATCAAAATCGAACAGATGTTGTTCGATTTTGTCATTTCGTGTATATACTGTATTTGGAAATAGCAGCCAAAACTTAGCTTGTATATAGGAATACGCGCTGCCGCAAATGGACGAAATAAGGGAGTTTTATTAATTATTTGATAAAAAAACGACTTAAATAGCACAAAAAATTAGTAATCTTTATGTTACTGCTCCTACCAAACAAAAATAACTGTATCTTGCACGCTTAACATTTTAAAAAATATCATGGCAACAGGAACAGTAAAATTTTTTAATACTTCAAAAGGCTTCGGCTTTATTACCCCGGATGCAGGCGGTAAAGAAGTATTTGCACACGTAACAGGCTTAATTGACGAGATCCGCGAAGGTGACTCAGTTACCTACGAAGTGGAAGACGGCAAAAAAGGTCCGAGCGCGGTTAAAGTAAAATTAGCGTAATTACCTTGGCCAGATCAACAGAAACATTCAATAAAAAAGAACGAGAAAAGAAACGTCAGAAAAAGTCGTTGGATAAAAAGGAGAAGGCTCAAGATCGCAAGGCAAACTCCACCAAAGGAAAAAGCCTTGACGATATGATGGCCTATATTGATGAATATGGTAACATCACGTCAACACCACCAGATCCATCGCGCAAATTGAAAGTAAACTCTCAGGATATACAGATAGCTGTACCCAAACAGGAAACCATTGTTGAGGATATTGTGCGAACCGGGATAGTAGCGTTTTTTAATGAAGCCAAAGGTTACGGTTTTATAAAAGACATGCAAACCCAGGAAAGCATTTTTGTGCATGCAAATGCCCTTAGCGAGCCTATAAAGGAAAACAACAAAGTTACTTTTGAAGTAGAGCCTGGTCAAAAAGGGCCAACCGCTGTAAAAGTTAAAATATCCCGGTAAAAAACTATTGATCTTCTTGCCCGCAATATTCGTTTAATAAACGGACGGGCAAAACAGGGGAGGAGTTAAAAAAAACAAAGCCATCCGCATTGCGGATGGCTTTTCTGTTATCACCACTCACTACCCGATAACTATCGGGACACTAATTAAGCTTGTTTTGCAAACTGAACGTTAAAGATCAGTTTAACTTCATCGCTTACCACTACTGATCCGGCTTCGGTTATGCCATCCCAGGTAAGGCCGAATTCTTTACGGTTAATTTTACCTGTAACATCAAACCCGGCTTTAGTATTACCATAAAAGTCGGTTGCCACGCCGCCATATTCGGCAGCAAGTTTAACCGGTTTGGTTACGCCTTTTATGGTCAGATCGCCTTTAAGCGTGTAATCACCGCCATCTTTTTCAAACGAAGTTGATTTGAAGATTATAGCCGGATATTTTTCAGCGTCGAAAAAATCCGCGCCTTTTAAGTGGCCGTCGCGTTGGTCCTGGTTGGTGTCGATACTGTTAACATCAAGGCTGATGTTGATATCAGCGCCTGTAAAATCCTCGTTTTCTATTTCCATAGTGCCTTCAAATTTTTTGAAAGAACCGGTAACGGTTGATATTACCAGGTGTTTTACTTTAAACTGTACTTCTGAGTGCATTGGGTCTAATACCCATTTTGTTATCGTTGCCATTGTATTTAGAGTTTTATTTTTAAAATGATACAACAAAGGTAAATAATATATGTTTAAACATGTAATTAAATTATCCAATATTACAATAGCAAGACAAATGGTTGTTTAAACAAGCATTTATAATAATTGGGGAGAAGAAGAATATGCTATGATTTAAAAAAAAGCCGCCTGTATAGGGGATAATAAGCCCAAAATCACGTGTAGTTCATTATCTTTTGTATATTTTTTTATACAGAAAAACAATATCATAACCTTCATGTTTATCATCCGTGCCTTTATTGAAGGCTTGTATTATTTAATTAACGACTACTAAACAGTTTAAACTCTTAGGAGTAATTACCTATATAGTTTTAAGTTATTTTCTTAACTATTTATAGAAGAAAATAATATTTTTATAGTTCTAAGAAATATCGCATGAGCAAATCCTTAAAGAAAAATTCGGTCGCCTCGTCTCGTACGTTGCCTAAATCAGCCACCGGAATTGTCGGTTTAGACGAGATTACGGGAGGCGGATTTCCGACAGGCAGGCCAACCCTTATATGCGGCGATGCCGGCAGCGGTAAAACGCTGATGTCAATGGAGTTTATTGTAAGAGGAGCAATAGAGTTTAATGAACCCGGCGTGTTTATGGCTTTTGAAGAAAAGGCAGATGAACTGGCCACGAACGTTGCCTCTCTGGGCTTTGATTTAAAAAAATTACAGACGGATAAGAAAGTTAGAATAGACCATGTTCATATTGAACGGACGGAAATTGAGGAGACCGGCGAATATGATCTGGAGGGTTTATTCATAAGGTTAGGTCATGCTATTGATAGCGTCGGCGCTAAGCGTGTGGTGCTAGATACGCTTGAAAATCTTTTTTCAGGTTTAAGCAATCAGCGTATTCTTCGGGCTGAATTGGGCAGATTGTTTCATTGGCTTAAAGGAAAGGGTGTAACCGCCGTTATAACAGGCGAAAGAGGCGACGGGAAACTTACCAGGCACGGTTTAGAGGAGTATATATCAGATTGCGTTATCCTGTTAGATCATCGCGTTATTGATCAGATCTCAACCCGCCGGCTGCGCATTGTAAAATACCGCGGTACCGTGCATGGTACCAACGAATATCCTTTTTTAATTGATGAGGAGGGCATTTCTGTAATGCCGGTAACATCATTACACCTGGCTAAAGAAGTTCAGACCGAACGGATATCAACAGGTATTGCCGGATTAGACCAGATGCTGGGTGGTAAAGGATTTTATAAGGGGAGTAGCATATTAGTATCAGGCACAGCAGGAACCGGAAAAACCAGTATCGCGGCCTACTTTGCGGTGGAAGCCTGTAAACGGGGCGAACGTTGTATCTATTTCTCGTTTGAAGAATCGCCCAAACAGATCGTCAGAAACATGAGATCTATCGGTTTGGATGTGCAGAAATATCTGGACAATAATTTATTACATTTCCATGCATCGCGGCCAACGCTGTATGGCCTGGAGATGCACCTTGTTGCCATGCATAAACATATCCGGATGTTTAAACCGGATACTGTTATATTGGATCCCATCACCAACCTTATTACTATTGGTTCGGTAGGCGAAGTTAAATCAATGCTGGTGCGCTTGTTAGATTTCCTGATGGAGCAGCAGATAACGGTTATGTTTACTGCCTTAACGTTAAACACCATTGTAAACGAACAAACTGACGAGGGGGTATCATCGTTGGTTGATGCCTGGCTGTTGGTGCGGGATATAGAATTTAACGGCGAGCGTAATCGCGGCATGTACGTGATGAAATCGCGCGGTATGAAGCATTCTAACCAGGTTCGTGAGTTTTTGATCACCGATAAGGGGTTAAGCCTTGTAGAGGTTTATTTAGGTCCTGACGGCGTTCTTACCGGATCGGCTCGCGAAGCTGAACAACTCAAAGAACATACCGGTAATGCATTACGTGATTATGCGCTGAGTCGTAAAGATCGCGAGATCACCCGCAAGCGTAAGGTATTAGAATCTAAGATATCAAGCCTGCAAACCGAGTTTGAATCTGTTGAGGAGGAGCTAAATAGAATTTACCTGGAAGAAGAACTGAAAAAAGAAATAATGGAGAAAAACCGCAGAGAAGTAATGGCCCTGCGCCGCGAAAACAAGGATAATGAATCTGCGCCGGGTCCTGATAAAAAGAAAGGAAAAAAATAATGACGGCGGCAAAATTAAAAAAAGCCTGGGAACTACGATTGTACGTTGCCGGCAAAACGGCAAAATCTGTTACCGCCTTAACTAATCTTCAAAAATATTGCGAAGAACATTTAAAGGGCCAATATGTTATAGAAGTAGTAGATCTGCTTGAAAGGCCACAGTTGGCAGAAGGCGATCAGATTTTTGCAATACCAACATTAGTTAGAAAGGTACCTGAGCCGATCCGTAAAATTATCGGCGATCTGTCTAACGAAGAAAAAGTTTTAGTAGGGTTAAATATTCGCCCTGCATAGCCGATGAAAGCAAACCAGTGGTTACAGGAAAGTAGCAGCCGAAATGACGATGAAGTATCGTACAAATTGCGTTTATTTATTACAGGGGCATCCCCCAACTCTACGCGTGCGGTTGATAACCTGACCGCTTTTTGCGAAAAAAATCTGCAGGGAAATTATACGCTGGAAGTTATTGACGTTTATCAGCAGCCCACTATTGCAGAAACGGAGCAAATTATAGCACTGCCTTTATTAATAACGAAAAGTCCGGAGAGTACGAGGCGATTAATAGGAGACATGTCTGACACAGATAAGTTATTTCGATATTTTAATGTAAAACCTTGATCAACCTATGGAACAGCAACCCACCTACCAACAGCTGCTGAACGAGAATAAGGAGTTACGATGGCAGTTAGAAGAAGCAAATGATGCAATTGATGCCATTCGTAACGGGCAGGTTGATGCCCTGATTGTAAAAAACGAAGACGGCCCTCAACTATATACGCTTAAGAGTGCCGACCAAACTTACCGTGTCTTTATTGAACAAATGAATGAGGGCGCGGTAACGCTAAACAGGGAGGGCTTGATATTATACAGTAACTCGCGATTTGCCGCGTTGGTTGGTAAGCCTTTAGAGCAGGTTATAGGGTTTAGCTTTGTTGATTTTGTAGCCGGTGATAAAACGATTTTTTTGGGCATGCTGAACAGCAGCTGGGAGCAGGATTGCAAAGCCGAAGTAACTATTGGCAATGAGGCGCAGCCGGTTCCCTGTTTGTTATCATGCAATGCTATGGATTTTGATGGCGGAAAGGCCTTGAGTGTGATAATTACAGACCTGACAATTCAAAAAGCAAACCAAAAGCAATTAGAATCGCAGTTTGGCCAGTTGGAAGAGGCACAGCTACTCACTCAAAAACTGAATGACGAATTAGAGGAAACCGTTAGGACACGCACAAAGGATCTTACCATCAGCAGGGAGTATTTGAAATTGTTAATGGATAACATTCCGCAAATGACCTGGACAAACCTACCCGATGGTCAGATCACATTTTATAATAAGCGCTGGTATAGTTACAG